>NZ_CP009505.1:0-601638 GCF_000970045.1 Methanosarcina sp. MTP4 | reverse complement strand
TAAATTAAAAGTATATAAAGTTAACGTAAATGATTAATATAAAAATAAAAAAGCCCGAAAACAGAAAGAGGACGTAAAAGAAATAGAACACGAAAGAGAAAATGGAAATGGCACACAGATCCTGGGTATGGACCTGCACAGCAGATAAAAGAACGAACTTAGAAAACAACCGGTTCAGACCCTGCAGTCACATCCTCTTTCCCTCAGGGTTTTGACCTGCTCCTCATAAGAATATACAAACTCGTCCTGTACAGCTTTTCCGGTTGCCAGGGTAGGGTCCAGAGGGGAATGGTGTTTATAGCCCCTCTGCGACATCTCTTCTACCAGCGCTTCATGCCTCAGGTAAAGGGCCTTTAATTTCCCCTTCCAGCGAAGCGTCTCCGGGTGGTTGGAATATGCTTTTTTGTTATTGGTTATTATGGACCACAGGGCATGCAGTTCCCGGTGTTCGCCTAGAAGGTGCTGCCTGCACATTTTCTCAGGGGGAATATCCCAGATTCTCATGAGTATGACCTCTAAATTTATCAAGGGAGGATTTGCGGAGTACAAAGGGGATTTCAAACCCAATTTTCAAGTGTTTTTTATAAAAAATAATATTCAGTATCCAGATTCAATCATAATCATATTCAGTATCTTGACTAAGTCATAATTATATTCAGTATACGAATTCAATCATAATTATTTTCAGTATCCCGGTTCAGACATTTATTTTTCTGATACTTATTTACATCTTCCGGAAGAATATTATATATGAAAAAGTGGGGAGCCCGGAATTCCGGATTTTTACGAAGACCTGTACTTGTGCTGCTGACCGTGTTGCTGACCGTACTGCTAAGCGCATACTTCCTATTGCCACCGGTTTTTGCGCACGTGCCTGTATTCGACGGGGAAGGAAAAAGCCTTGAAGAGGCTATCTTCGTTGAAGACCCTTTGAAATCCCGCGTCCTCTACGGGGAGCTTTCCGGGGGAGGAGATGTCCGGTATTACAGTTTTGAGATGGAGAAGGGAGAAAGAATCCTGCTGGGACTCATCATCCCTGTCGAACCCCGGACCAGAGGCTTTCCTGACCTCGTCCTGATGGGGCCGGGAATTGTAAGCAGAGGAGAGAGTGGAGAAGAGGATGAAGAAGAGAGCGGAGAGGCATCAGAACTGCCCGAAAACGTGGAAATTCCCGAAGGAAACGGGGCAGTGATAGTTCCGGGGAGCCAACCTAAAAGCGCAACTTACGAGGGTTTCACCCCCAGCGCCTTCTATTCCCTTGCCAGGCTCGACCTGGAAGCCCCCGAAAGCGGGACCTATTACGCGGCAGTCAACTCCCCGCCCGGAGGAGGGAATTACGGCGTGGTCCTGGGCTACCTGGAAAGCTTTTCCCTTAAGGAGTGGCTGTTCATCCCCCTGAACCAGATCAGGATCTACCGCTGGGAAGGCCAGAGCCTGCTCTTCATCTTCACCCCCCTGCTGTTCACACTCACTGTAGGCTTCCTGATTATTCTCCGCACAAAGGCAGACGTGGTTGATTACGATCCGGGGCGGTGGTCAGGAGCTCTTGCCGGGCTCCTCTTCCTGGGCACAGGCATATCTTTCCTCTTCCAGATGCTGGTTTCACTGAGCAAGAGCGCCTATACTCCCGAAATTATTATTGCCCTCTTTATGACCTTTGCACATCTGGGGCTAGGAGCATCTGCAATTTACCTGAGCCTCAGGGAGAAGGGATACGGAAAAGAAAGGGCTGCAGACCCCCTGTATTTCTTAATCCTGGGACTGGGAGGGTTTTTGCTCTGGGCAGGATGGATCGTCGGGCCAGTCCTGGCACTTGAGGCAGGACTCTTAGCCTGGGGGCGAAAAGGGTGAAATGATAAAGTGAACCAATAAAAACGCATAAGAAAGAAAGCATAATGAAGGATGCATAAGAAAGGATGAGCCAATGTGGTAAAACACATATAAAATATAACTTGATAGATAAGTTTAAAGTGTATAATTTTTAAATTATTATTACTGTTATCACGGATGGTGTGACCTGAATCGCACAAAGGTTGGAGGGAAAAAATATGGCAAAGACATCTTTAGAGGCAGGCCAACCTGCCCCGGAGTTCTGCCTGTCCGATCAGGACGGGGACAAAAACTGTCTGGAAGACCTGAAAGGAAAATGGGTGGTCCTGTATTTTTACCCGAGGGATAACACTCAGGGGTGCAGCCTGGAAGCCATGGACTTCAGCAGGTTGAAAGGAGATTTCGAAGCCGAAAATGCCGTAATCCTGGGGGTCAGCAGGGACAGCGAGGAATCGCACCGGAAATTCATAGAGAAAAAAGACATCAGTATTTGCCTGCTCTCCGATACGGGAATTGACATTCACAAAACATATGATGTATTCCACATGAAAAACTTCATGGGAAAAGAATTCATGAGCACGGTCCGGACGACCTTCCTGATAGATCCCGAAGGCAGAATCGCCAGGATATGGAGCAACGTAAAAGTGAAGGGCCACGCCGAAGAAGTGCTTTCCGAACTCAGGGTTCTAAAAGGGCAGTGAAAAATCTTCCCGCCCCTCTCTAACTGTTGTTCCGACCTGCTGAAATCCCGGGGAGGGATATACAAACAGGACAGGAGCCGGAATAAAGTGCTTATAGACGTTGCGCAGCTCAAAAAAGGAAAAAACCAGGATTTTTCAGTTATAACCTGGATTTCAGCTCCATCTGAATTTTTTAGTTCCACCCCGATTTTTCAGTTCTCATTTTTTCGTTGCAAAGTAGATCGTATAAAGTGCCGCAAGCCCCACAAGCGAATATACGGCTCTGGAGATTGTGCTCATTTCCCCGAAGATAGCTGCCACCAGGTCAAACCCGAAGAGACCAACAAGGCCCCAATTCAAGCCCCCCACGATGACAAGCACCAGTGCAATCCAGTCAATAGCAGTTTTCTCTACCATGATAACCACTCCCTTTTGTTTGACTCTGATTAGTACAAACTAATATAAAAATACAAATATAAATATGATATTTATTATATTTATAAATGCCAGAAACTCAATTATTCCGGACTTATCTTCGGCAGCCACACCTGAAAAAAGAAGAAATCGTTATTCATGAACCCTGAACTCTTCTTATCCGAAATGAAGCAAAAAAAGTTTCGGAAACTGTTTTCAGAAGGTCCATACCCCCTTTTCTTAAGTCACTCATCGGGAAGATACATAGCCACATAAGCGTCCACATCAAACTTCCGCCTGGCACCCGAATAGTTCATGTAGCGGAGTTTTCCGAAAACCTCCCTTTCCCTCCAGGCACGGTCGTGGAGCCCCCCGATGCTCCAGAGAATCCCCACATAGCCGTTGGGGTCCCTGCCGTCCAGCTCGTACCTGTCATTGAGATAAATGGCAGTTTCAAGCGCTTTTTCCGGGGATTCACTCCATTCAAGGATTTTTTTTGCCCAGTACATTCTCATGTACCCGTGCATCTTCCCGGTACGGAGCAGCTGGACCTGGCTTGCGTTCCAGAGAGGATCATGGGTCTTTCCAAACTCCAGTTCTTCTTGCGTATACAGGTATTCCCGCCGGTCCTGCCTGTGAGCAGCCAGAGTCTCCTTTGCCCAGGCAGGAAAGCTCTCAAAACTGTCATACGCCCGGTTATGGTAGCAGAAGTTATCCGTAAGTTCCCGTCTCACGATTAACTGTTCCAGAAAAGCAGCCTTCGATTCCTCGTCTACCCCGGTTTTTTCGACCTCGAGAGCAACCCTCTGAGCTGAGATCTGCCCGAAGTGCAGATAAGGAGAGAGGTCCGAGGATACGTCCTTTGTAGGATCGTTGTGTAGAGCATTGTAAGAGTCCAGGCGTTCGTTGAGGAAAGTTTCCAGTGCTTTCAGGGCGGCGCTTTCTCCCGGGAAGAAGTGACCGGGTTCAAAATAAGGGTCAGCATCTGCAACCTTTAACCGTTCAGGCAGGAGTTCTACCATATTCCTGCTCCCGGAACTTTCTTCAACCTCCTTTCTTGCTTTTTTCCCCCGGGATTTTTTCCCTCTGACTTTTTTCCCGGCAAAAGTTTCCGGGAATTCGGAGTTAGGCTCCAGTTCCGGGAACTCGACCAGAAACTCGGGAAGCAAAGCGTTAACCTTCGGACGGAAAGTGTAAGCTGCATATTCCTGTTTCCCTGAAGCAACCCAGCAGGGTACGATGTTGTGGGCATCCACCTCGTAAAAGGGAATCTCAAGCTTCGATGCAGTTTTTTCTGTCCACTCCCTTTTGGGTCTCAACGGACTGAAATCAGTAACAAGGGTACCAATTCCGTGTTTATCCGTAAAAGAAGGGATTTCTTCCCCGGGACTTCCCCGGAGGAATATGAAGGGGATATTTTTCAGGAAAAGGGAACTTTCGACTTCCTGCAGCCCTTCCAGCATGAACTGGTACTGTCTTAGTCCGGCCCCCAGAAACTCATCCGTCATGCAAAAAACAACCACCAGAGGTACACCTGCGTCCTCTGCTATTCCCCTGGCAAAGAGGAGAGCCCAGTTGTCCCCCACCCTCTGGTCCCGGCTCATCCAGTAAGCAACAGGCCCGCTTCCGGGTTCCCCGGATTTAAGAGTCCGGATCCTTTTAGGGTTCATGGTAAATTTTAATTCCCCCTTCTATAAAGAGATGCCAGAAGGATTAGTAACGCTAGAAAAGAGGAACTAAATGAGGAATGGGGAAGGGAAAAGAGGAAACAAAAAAGAAAATAAAGAGTAACTGAAAAGTAACTGAAGAGGGAAGGAAAAGTGAGCGAAAAAAGGAGTGATTTTTCAGCCTTGGAATTCAAAGACCTGCCCATCGTACCCCAGAGGTAAAAACATCGATTCGATATCGTGAGGCCGGAAGAAGTGACTTAAGTGCGTGAGCACGACTTCCTTTGCATTTAGTTCCCTGGCAAGTTCCATGGCTTCCTCGGAATTCATGTGCTTTTTGATGTGGATGCGAGGGGGAACTATTGCATCGGCAATCAGGAGGTCGGGGTCTTTCATGAGGTCAAGGCTTACTTTGGGGATGTCTTTGTTAGTGTCCCCCGTTACCACCACTTTCGTATCCCCTTCGCGGATAACAACCCCGGTAGGAATGTCGACAGGAGGATGGTTGACCTGAAAAAGGGTAAATTCCAGCCCTATAAGCTCGAAAGGCTCGTAGAGTTTCACGTAATGGTACCTCGGTTTCAGGAAATAGACAAACTGGTTGATGTAGTCCAGGGTTTCGGGAATCCCGTAGACATCGACTTTATGCTGAACCCTGTAAAACTCCCCGAACCCCGAATAATGGTCATAGTGCCCGTGGGTCCAGATTACCCCGTCCACACAGGTCCCGTCCGTACAGGAGATCTTTTGCCGGAGGAACTGCTGCCGCAGGTCCGGGCTCGTGTCAATAAGTATCCTGCCCTCGGAAGATTCCACAAGGATCGAAAACCTCAGACGCTGGCTCTTGCCCCCTTTGCGGGCGTCCGTGCAGGCAGGGCAGGTGCAGCCTATTTTCGGGGTACCGATGGCATCCCCGGTTCCAAGAAGTGTTATTCTCATTCTTCGAACCTCATTTACCTAAACTCATTATTCAAACCTCATTTTGCGAAACTAATTATTCAAGCCTTATCTTCCATTAATCGTTTTGAGAAGCTTATTTTTCAGGCCCTATCTTCCCGGTATCTTTTTACTGGTTCCGCGCTTAATCTTCACCGTACTGCTCGGACTTGAGCCCTGCCCTTTCATCAAAGTCAAGCACGGCTTCCAGAAGGTCCTGCTGATTTAGCACCTTACGCTCTTCCAGAAGGGCACTCAGGACAGCTTCCCGGATTACCATGCGCAGGTCCGAGCCAGAGTAACCTTCGGTCATTTCCGCGATTTCCTTTGTATCCAGTTCCCCTTCGATATGTTTGGTCACCAGATCCAGAATTTCCTTGCGCATCTCGATGTCCGGTAGAGGGAAGTGAACGATTTCATCAAAACGTCTCCATGCAGCACTGTCAAGCATCCGGGGGTGGTTGGTAGCGGCAATCAGGAGGACCCCGTGTTCTACAAGGCTGATCTCGTCAATTGCTTTCAGGAGGGTGTTGACAGCCCGCTTGATTGCGGCGTTCTCATCCGATGTCCGGGCCTTTGCCACGAAGTCCAGTTCGTCGATAAAAAGAATGCATGGATTCAGTTTCTTGGACAGCAGGAAGACCCTGTCAATGTTCTTTGCAGTCTCGCCAAGGTACTGGTCCGTGACCATGGAGAGCTTGACCTCCACGAAAGGAATGGAAAGCCGCTCGGAAAGCGCCCTTGCAACAGAGGTCTTCCCGGTCCCGGGGGGTCCTACGAACAGGAGCTTGCCTATATCATGCAGCCCGATTTCCCGGAGGTAATCCCGGTGCTTGATCGCTTTCAGGACCTTTTCGACTTCTTCTTCCTGCTCCTTTGTGAGGACAAGGTCCTTGACTTTCTGCTTAACGTCTTCCGGGGCGATGATAGACACCAGTTTGAGCATGTCTTCGCCCTTATCCTCTTTCCGGATTTCAGCAATCAGGGACTCGATCCATTCCCGATCAACTTCTTTTGGCCTTGCCTTCGCCTTTGCCTCGACATAGCTTGCAGCTTCAAGTTTCCTGATTTCCCCAAAGTAGTAAGCAAGAACAGGGTTATTTTCAATTTGCCCCGGGGCTTCGTCCTGCTTTTCGAACCATTCCACTGCAAGGTCAAAAGCGCTCAAACGGATTTCAAAATTGGACCTGTCGGTAACTATGAACGGCACATTCCTGACATTTTTCTCAACATTTTCAATGCCGTATAATTTTTCAACCCTGGAAATTGAAACCAGAATAGGTTTGGGGACGGTTTTTTCCGCGCTGCTCCAGTAGTGTTTCCGGATCTCTTTTGGAAGATCATTCACGTCAAGCTCAGAGTAGCGGTTATAGATCTCTGCGGTAAGCAACAGCTCTACTATAGAAATTATGGTACCTGGCATGTTTTTTACCTGTTACGTGCTTAGGATAATTCACTCTCAAGTGCTGAGCCCTTAAGTGCGGTGAGTTATGAAGTCCTTGTTTAAGTGGCTAAACCCTGTAATAGGTTTTCTTCCATGATATAATTTACTAAGCGGCAGACAGAATACAGGATTTAAAACGGCTCCCTGATGATACATTTATCTAGCAGAAAGACATTATCGTCTACTCCATCTTTATGGGAAAAGCCAGAGGCATTCGTTTCGAATAACTTTTTCGTATATGAAAATGCTTCAAACGCTCCTGAAAAGACAAATCTTGTTATCACCAATAAAAATTCATTAAAAATTCTATTATTGTCCGGAAGTCCCTCTGTTTCCGGGAATAAAGAATAATCCTGAGAGGATCACTTCATGAAAAGAGAACAGCTCTATTCCGGGAAAGCAAAGACCATCTACACAACTGATGATCCCGACGTCCTCATCTCCGAATTTAGAAACAGCCTAACGGCCTTCAACGGAGAAAAGAAAGGGGAAATGGAAAAGAAAGGGTATTACAACTCCCATATCTCAAAAAAACTCTTTGAGATGCTGGAAGAAAACGGGATCAGCACCCACTATATAAAGATGCTTTCCGATATCGAAATGCTGGTGCGGAAAGTAGAAATTATAAAAATAGAGGTTATTGTCAGGAACATTGCCGCAGGTTCCATTACAAGGAAATATCCCATAGAAGAAGGCACTGTTTTCGAGTCTCCTGTCCTGGTCTTTGACTACAAGAGCGACGAGTTAGGCGACCCCATGCTCAATGACGACATAGCTCTGGCCCTTGGCCTGGCTACCCGGGAAGAAATCGCCACCATTCGGAAGCTTGCCCTCAGGATAAACGAACTGCTTGTGCCCTATCTGGACAAGCGGGGAATCCTGCTCCCCGACTTCAAACTCGAGTTTGGGAGAAGCAAAGGGGAAATCATCCTTGCCGACGAAATATCCTGTGACACCTGCCGTTTCTGGGACAAAGAAACAAAACAGTCCATGGACAAGGACGTCTTCAGGTTCGATAAAGGCGACATTTCAAAGGCTTACGAAGAAGTTGCCCGGCGCATCGTCCCCGAAATCTTCGAATAAAGTGCAAAAAACTAATTTTTATTTTTGATTTTTAGGTGGATGCCCCATCCACCAGCACTATTTTTTAGGGGACTTGAAAAAGAAAAACTTCACATTTTCGGCTTTAACGTCAGGATATTACATTTTGGGATTTACAGTCAGAATATTACAATTCAGGTTTACATTTTGAGATTCAAATTTCGAGTTTACATTTTGAAATTCAGATTTTGAGTTTACATTTTGAATTTAAATTTTAAAAAAAGAATTCAGTGTAGTCTGGAAGCGGAAATCCGAAAGCATCCTGGCTTTTTGCATCCATTCGTCCCTGGGGGTGCGTACCCTTCCTGTAAGGTCCGAAACTGCGGCTTCAAGGGAATCAAAGGTTTGCGGCGGGTTTTTGAGGGCGTTTTTTACCCCTTCCCGGACTACCCAGACTCCCAGGGGAGCCCAATAATCGGGAGTGATTTCCCTGAGGATGAAGACCGAAGCCTGCCTTCTGACCCCTGCAAGGTACTCAAGTACCGGAAGCCTTGCCGCATAGTAACCTCCTGCCAGAGAAGAATACTTCTTTTTTCCGTCCAGCCCCTCACTGTCTTCCCCTACCCAGCTCGATTCTCCGGACCAGACAGTCTTTGGGAGCCAGGCCTCGATTAGTTCGAAAGAATAGACTCTCGGGAGGAGGAGGATTTCGAAGTGGTTCCCGAAATGGGTCCCGCTAAAGAGCGTGATTTCGGAAACCCAGGGGTAGTCCAGGATTTTGTCCGCCAGTTCCTTTCCGGCCATGTCGTCCACGGCGGTGATGGACCAGCGGGTGGGCACGACTTTTCGCTCTTTTCCCAGAAGGCCGATAGAAAAGAGGCGGGTTATCTGTTCCCCTGAAACGTCACCTTTGTAAAGCTCGAGTACTGCATCTTTTGCCAGGGCGTCGGTATCGTAGACGAGATAGTCTACTTTTTTTGGGACATTTGGGTTTTCGGCAAGCTCGAAGTTCTTTACAAGCCCTGAAGGGCCCATGGGAGTGTGGACCGCATCGAATTTAAGCTCCTGTTTCGGGGCTTTGAAAAACCAGGCTTCCGTATCCACGGGGTTTTTGGAAAGGGCAAGTTCCTGCGCCTTTGCCAGAAGAGGATTTTCCTTGCCCCGGGCATCCTTTACATGGAGGGTCGTGTTTGCCCTTACCAGGCGGGAACGCATTGATATGATGTCCTCTATCTGCATGTTCGCCCATCTGGCAGGGTCCTCAAGGAGCAGGGAATCCCCCTCTTGTGCAGAGGGAGGGATCAGGGGGCCCGCAGATACCCTGGGGTAACCGAAACTACCTACAAAAAGAGCCGGGGGAGAAGCTCCGAAAACGGAGTTTCCGGATATCTCGGAAGAGATTGACTGTACGGACTTGAATTTTTCAAGAATAGGACATCGAGGACGCCCGCACAGACCCTTACCTTTGCATTTGATACAGGTTTTGGCATTCACTCGGAATCAATGTCTCCACAAATGCTACAGGTTTTGGCATTCACTCGGAATCAATGTCTCCACAAATGCTACAGGATTCCACCCCAGGCGCATTTTTGTACAGCCAGCCGGATTTCTGGACAAATTTGCATACGTTGCACATCCCCTGGATTTTTTCCTGAGAGGACAACTCTTTGTCCAGGAGAACTGCTGCAAACCTCCGGATTTCTCCCTGGGTCTCCATCGAGAAATCAACCTCAGCTCCACGTTTTTCACTCACATACTGGGAGACTGCGGCTCGTGAAAGCTCCAGAATCTCCGCTACATCCTGCTGAGTGCAGCCATGTTCGAAAATCAATACCCGCGAAAGTTCAGCCCGGATAGCAGGCAGTACTTTCTGTACCATTACTTCACATGTTGTTTTCATGAGAGACCTCACTTACACAGGCTAAATACGGATATCGGCATTCCCAACTACTGCATATTATTTATTCAAATAGTTCTTCTGGAAGAGCCTGAACTCTCCTTACTGCAACACCAGGGCACTGCAAGTTGCCGAAAAAAACCGATAAAAAATATGTGTGCAACTCCGGTAATCGGAGAAGTTGCTTTATCAGAAGGCCCGCTCTAGCCCTGAAGAGCGAAAATTCAGCCATTAATTTTTGATTTGTTCAGCAGTGAACCCTTTTTCCATAAGTACATCTTTCATGCGGGCCAGATGGTTGCCCTGGAGTTCGACCGTATTCCCTTTTACGGTACCTCCGCATGCAAACTTTGACTTAAGGTAAGTGGACAGTTCGTGAAGGTCAATTTCACTGGCGTCGAAACCCTCTACAACCGTAACTTCCTTTCCATATCTTCTTCTGTTGACTTTCACTGTGATCCGCTGCTGCTCTTTCGCAACCTCTTCGCAAATGCAAAGTTCATTTGGAAGCCCGCAAACCGGGCACATTCCGCTGCTCATTTGTTGGTATATCCTCCAAATTTGTAATAAATATATATGTACATTACATCTAAAAATTAATGAGTGGATGTAAAGTACTTATCGATGAAGGTATTAAAGCCTAATGGTATTTTCAGGCATTCTTATGCCGAATTTTGCACACAGAGTACAAATTTGTAAGATCTACAAAAAGCATAACACCTGAACCGGAGCTTTATGGTTTTATTGTTTACTCCAATATATTATATTATTGATCATGTTATTTTACGTTATGTAACGCTACATGGGGATCTAACGGGTGTTTTCACCTGTCTGCAAAGTAAAAAACATCATCATACGAGCAATCTACGCAACAAAAAGAAAACATCCCGGCAAAGAAAATCTACCAAAACTGTCTTTCCACTTGAAAAAACACGCTTCAGCGGCGAAAAGCTAAATATAGCTTAAACTCCATAGATTTATATAGTCCATTATATTTACGAACATATGCATTTATAAGATATAAAAATGACCATATAAAAATTGTGGGAAAAAATAATGGGACAAAAAGATCAGGTATATTCGGGAGGTGCCCAATGAACGAGTTAATAGGTTTTGTGAACGGAAGCAATGCACGGCAAAAAGTACTCTCCCTGCTCGCCTCGAAGGGAGAAATGGAAGGGAAACGCATCGCAAAAACACTGCACATCGTATACCCAGCCATGGAAAAAACCCTGAGGGAACTGGAGGAAAAAGAACTGGTCTCTAAAAAGGAGGAGAATTACTCCCTGACCGAAAATGGAGCAAAAGTGGAAAAAATTATCCAACAAATCTAAACATCATAACATCATATATACTCCAGAGAAAATCAATTTTTATTTTTTTACCTGAGGCCCGGTTATCACCCAGGGTAAAAGTTACTGTTTTGGTAGTTTGCCTTACAGATTTATTCCGGCCACTGATTTTACGGAGAATTTTGATCGATTGAATATTGATTGAATATTGATTGAATATTGATTGAATATTGATTGAATATTGATTGAATATTGATTGAATCTTCGGACATTTTCTGGAGACCGGTTTTACGGACAATTTTGGTCGACCGGATCTACAGACTTTTTTAGCTGCAAGGTTTGCTGGCGGACATAACCTATTGAAGGCAAGGTTTAGTTACCCATTGTCTCACCAGGCTTTTACAGACAACGGTTTCTTCTTAAAGCCAACAGGGTATCCGTGACTCATTCTATCAGGCGCAAAGAAATCTTTATCTAATCCCTGTCCCTTTATGACGGCATAGTCTAGTAATACCAATCAAAAACCCTGTATTCTCAGGGACAGATTATAAAAAACAAACCTCAATTTTCGGGTTACCTTAATAAACGAACCTGCAGGGAACCAGGAAAAGAAGCCAGTATTAGTAAGGGATCGGAAACCAGACCTGAATCGGTCCGTCAGCAGCCCGGAAGGTCCCGGTTCCTGGCATTCCTGGAACATCCGAAAGAGGCTTTAAGAATCAGAGGCAAGGCAATGTTACCTGAAGAAGACCTGAAGATCATAAAAAAAGAACTTGGGCGTGAGCCTAACCTGGTAGAGCAGGGCTGTTTTTTAAACCTGTGGAGTGAACACTGCTCATATCGTTCAAGCGCCCCCCTCCTGAAGACCTTCACCACCACGGGCGAAAATGTCCTGATCGGCCCGGGAGACGACGCTGCGATTATTAATTTCGAAGACGGGTACGTGCTCTCCATAGCCATGGAAAGCCACAACCACCCGTCCTACGTTGACCCCTACAACGGGGCAGCCACAGGAGTTGGAGGCATTGTAAGAGACGTTATTTCCATGGGAGCCCGTCCGATTGCCCTCATGGACCCGCTCTACTTCGGCCCCCTTGACACCCCGAAAAACCTCTTCCTCTTTGAACAGATCATAAAGGGAATCGCAGGGTATGGGAACTGTATCGGAGTTCCGGTGGTTAATGGTGAGACCTTCTTTGACCGGCAGTACAGCGGAAATCCCCTAGTAAACGTGGTATGCGTGGGGCTCTGCAAGGAAGAGGAAGTCATAACTTCCATAGCTAAAAAAGCAGGGAACAAGCTGGTCCTTGCGGGGTCAAGCACTGGAAAGGACGGGCTTGGAGGAGCCTCCTTTGCCTCAAGGGACCTCTCGGAATCTGCTGAAGCCGATGACAGGCCAAGCGTCCAGGTAGGCGACCCGTATACCGAAAAACTTGTCATTGAAATGACCCTTGAAGCCACCGGAAAGGGTTATGTAAAGTCCTGCAGGGACCTCGGGGCCGCAGGTCTCGGAGGAGCAAGCTCGGAGATGGCTGCCAAAGGCAAGCTGGGAGCCCGGATCATTGCAGATGCCGTACCCCAGCGCGAACCCAACATGAACGCCTATGAAATCCTGCTTGCAGAGTCCCAGGAACGTATGCTCTTTGAAGTGGCTCCCGAAGATGTGGACGCCGTGCTTGCCCTGATCGAGAAGTATGACCTTAACGGCGCAGTTATCGGCGAGCTTACCGAAGAGCCGAACTACACAATTGAATTCAGGGGAGAAACCGTTGCCACCATCCCGGTCGACCTCCTTACTGAAGGAGCCCCGACCTTTGAGAGGCCTTCAAAAGCTCCGGAAGCCCGGGAAGAAGGCAAAAAACCTGAAAGTCCTGCAGACCTGAAACAGGCGATCCTGACAGTCCTTTCCTCTTACAATATAGCCTCAAAGGAATGGATCTACAGGCAGTACGACCACCAGGTTCAGCTCAGGACTGTGGTTCTTCCCGGAGAAGACTCGGGAGTCCTCAGGATCACCGACAAGAAAGGAATAGCCCTTTCCTGCGGCTGCCAGCCCAGGGCAACTCTCCTTGACCCCTATGCAGGCGGAAAGACCGCGATTATCGAAAACGCCATGAACCTTGCCGTAAAAGGAGCTGAAGGGCTGGCTATCGTAAACTGCCTGAACTTTGGAAACCCCGAACGCCCGGAAATCTACTGGCAGTTCAAGCAAGCAGTCCTGGGCCTCGGAGACGCGGCAAGGGAACTGTCGATCCCTGTTGTGGGAGGAAATGTTTCCCTCTACAACGAAAGCGACGAGTTGGGAACCGCAATTCCCCCAACGCCGTCCATCGGAATGATAGGGAAGATGGATCTTGAAACCCCTCTCCCCTCAAGCTTCTTTGCAAAAGCTGGGGACAGCATTGTCCTGGTAGGAGAAACAACTCCCGAAATGGGAGCTTCCGAATACTACTCCTGCCTCGGAGCCCAGGAAGCCGGAAAAGCTCCGGAAGTTCCGGAAAATGCCCCGAGATTAATAGAAGCTGTCATCAAGGCTGTGAAAAGCGGGAAACTGAGCTCTGCCCATGACCTCTCCCTTGGAGGGCTTACAGCAGGCCTTGCCAGGATGTGCAAAATCCTCGGGGCGAAAGTGGACCTGAGCGAAATTTCCGGAGACCTGCAGGCAGATGAACTCCTCTTTGCAGAAACCCCTGCAAGAGCCATCCTTGCCACTTCCGAGCCGGAAGCTCTCCAGAAAATCCTGAAAGACGTGCCCTACACCGTAATCGGGACTGTCAGCGAGGGTGCCCTGGAGATCAAAGGAAAGGACTTTGAAATATCCCTTTCCCCGGAAGAACTCACTGCAGCATACAAAAGCCTGACCGATTTTATGATGGGATAACTCCCATCACCCATTTCATAATTTTTTGCAAACTTACTTTTTTATCCGGAATCATTTTTCAGAATCATTTTTCAGAATCATTTTTCAGAATCATTTTTCAGAATCATTTTTCAGAATCATTTTGCCAAGGATCGTTTTTTCCGGGTTGTATTCCACAGGATCATTTTCCGGAATCATTTTGACCAGAATCATTTTTCAGTGCTTGCTCCTAATTTTATCCAGGGCACCTGACTTTTGCCCCCCTCTAACCCGGCAGCAGGGGAAACAATAGGTTTTAGTACCTCAACCGTACATCATGATTATGTTATGAAAGCGGTATGCGTGTGCGGGGGGGTGCACTTGCCTTACAGTCCTAAATGGTACTGGCCTGTAGAAGGTTTTTCAGGGACACCTGAACCCAACCGATACTTCGATATGGAGCACATTTTTATGCGGTTTCAGGAAACAGGGAGGGAGCTGTTGCGCCTTAACGACCTGCTGCTGGAATCCATAGAAGGGGGAGGCAAGTATGCCCTGAACCTCTCGGGACTTTTCCTGGAACAATGCAGGTGGGACCCGGAACTTGTTGATTCTTTCCGCGACCTCGGAGAAAGTAGAGGCGTGGAATTTACAGGAAACTGTTACTATCACTCCCTGAGTGCCCTTTACCCTAACCCGACCTGGTTCAGGGAAGAAGTGTTGAAGCATAGAGAAATAAGCAAGGAAATGCTTGGGGCTGCCCCTGAGACTTTCGTAAACACCGAACTCCTGTTTTCCGGGAAAGTGGGAAAGCTACTTTCGGGAATGGGATTCAAATGCCTTATTTCCGAAGGCTCTTCAAATCTAACTAACGGATATGACCCGGCATATGTCTACGAAAATGATCTCCCGATCCTGCTCAGGCATATAAACCTGAGTGAAGACCTCGAACTCCGTTTCTCGGAAAAAGACTGGGAAGGCTACCCCCTGATCCCGGAAAAGTTCGCGGACTGGATAAACAGCATGGATGGAGAGGTCCTTACACTTTATTTCAACTACAGTAGCCTCTATTTCCACCACAGGAAAAAGAGTTTGGTTGCCGACTTTATCCGGGAGCTTCCGGAAAAACTAGAAGAAAGGGGGATCAGCATGCTTACACCTTCGGAAGTTGTAAAGAGCTTTAAGCCCGTAAAACTTCCCACCCTGAAAACCGAGCAGACTATCCGCTACGGGATGCACAATGCTCTCGGGAATAAGGCCCAGCAGCTCTATCTGAGGGAACTCGTACAGGTGGGGGAAGAACTTGAAGAGGCAGGAAGGAAAGAAAGCCCGAACTACGGAAAACTGAAGAGGGTTTTCGGCTACCTCCAGCAAGGCGACATCCTCTTTTCCATGAAATCCGGGGAAAATATAAGGGAAGGATACGAGAAGGCTGTTAACTATTATTCCATACTCTCGGATTTCAGGCGAGCTGTCCTGGAGGAAAGCAATTTTCCGGAAAAAAGGGTAATTCCGGAGAAAAAGACTGCTACAGCGAAGAGAACAGTTACAGAAGAAAGTCCCGTTCCAGAGGAGAGAGACATTCAGGAGAAAAGTGAGGGTCAAGGGAAGAGAGATATTCAGGAGAAAAGGACTGTCGGGGAGGAGAAAGCATGACCTCCCTTTGCCTTTATTTCCAGATACACCAGCCATTTCGCTTGCGCTGGTTCTGGCCCGATGACAGGACAGGTTTTTTCCGCTATTTCGATGAAAGGGGAGACCGCGAGATTTTCAAGAGAGTGGCAGAAAAATGCTACCTGCCTGCCAACAGGATCCTTCTGGAGGCCCTGGACGAGCACAGGGGAGAATTCAAATTCGCCCTTTCGGTGACAGGAACCCATCTGGAGCAGTGCGAACTCTGGGAGGAAGATGTGCTTGAAGACTTCAGGCAGATGGCGAAAACCGGAGCTGTGGAGTTCCTGGACGAGACCTGCTACCATTCAATCTCAAGCCTTTTTGAGGACAAAACGGAATTTATTGAAGAGATAAGGGAACACCGCAGGCTCATGAAAGACCTTCTCGGAGTAAAACCCGAAGTGTTCCGGAATACAGAGCTACTTTACAATAACACGATAGGGAAAATTGCCTTGGATCTCGGATACAAAGCAGTCCTTACGGAAGGTGCGGATCACATGCTCGGCTGGAGGTCCCCGAACTTTGTGTACGAAGCAACGGGATCGGGAATACCGATACTCGTCAGGAACTACAAGCTGAGCGACGATATAGGGTACCGTTTTTCGGCCCGCTGGTGGGACGGCTACCCCCTGACTGCGGAAAAATGGGCTCAATGGGCTTCCGGAATCAGGGAAGATTGCATCAACATTTTTATGGACTATGAGACTTTCGGGGAGCACCAGTGGGAAGAAACAGGCATCTTTGCGTTTCTGAGAAATCTCCCGGAGAAAGTCTTAGAGACTCGTTTGACTTTCGACACCCCCTCGGAAGTTGTGAAAAAATATACTCCGGTAGCGGAAATCGATGTAGGGGACTTTTCCACCATTTCCTGGGCGGACATGGAACGCGACACCAGCGCCTGGTTGGGAAACGATATGCAAAGACGTTGTTTTGAAGAGATTAAACTCCTTGAACCTTTTGTGAAAAAAACCGGGGACCCGGAACTCCTGAACATCTGGAAACACCTGCTGACCTCGGACCACTACTACTACATGTGCACAAAATGGCTCGGGGACGGGGATGTTCATTCTTACTTCAGCGTACACCCGACCCCCTATGATGCCGGCGTGAATTTCATGGCCGCATTGATGGACTTCAAGGCCAGGGTGTTCAGAAAACTCAGCACAATAGCTTAATCAAATGTATACATAACTAATTCAAGGGAGCAAAGTCTATGGTTCGAGACTTGTGCATGTTTGCAGGCCGTAATGAAAATACGCAGATCGCGTGGTTTAAGATCTCTTACTCAAAAGATCCTGGCTCGTTATCATCAATAATCAATTTTATGGAAAGCCATGAGGTGCAGACCAAGTTCGGGCACCTCGACAACATCACACAGCAAACAGGAGAGTACTCAATATTTACGGAAATCGGAAAAGACGTAGACGTTGACGACCTTGCCAGAAAGATAGGGGGACTGGAAGCTGTAGAGAAAGTCGAACATGGGATTTCGGAACACAGGATGATCCATCTGGTGGACTTCCCATTAAATGTGATCGGAGTCAGGGGAATCATTGCACGGGCACCCACCCTTGTAGATATCATCAGGACTCTGAATGATAGCGCCCCACATGCCGAGGGCCTGCTCACCCTTTCCGGCCTGCGGGGGGGGATCCACGCTGCAAAGTATTTCAGGAATATCATGCCCCTTGACGACAAAAACTTCGCCAGCATCCTGGCAGAACTTTACAGAGCCGTTGGCTGGGGCATCCTGGAAATCGATTGCGACCCGGAAACCTTTGAAGGAAAAATCATTGTCAAAGAATCTTTCATTGCAGACGTCTACGGGGAAACGGACCAGCCGGTATGTGCCTACATGAGCGGATACTTCGCAGGTTACCTGACCGAATACTCAGGGAAGAACATAAGGGTCAGGGAAGTTAGTTGCAAAGCCACGGGGAATGAGGTCTGCGAACATATCATCTCCCCGGCCCCATCCGGTGAAAACCAGGAACATGTGATCACAAGAGGGGTTAGCAGGTGATCAAACAACCCAATGTCATTCTGGGAAATGCAGAACTGCTCGTGACAATGGGCAGGAAGGGGGAACTCTTCGGCTTTTTTTACCCGCGAAGAGACCACGCCCAGCATATCGATGAGTCTCTTGCCTGCATCCATACTGGAGAAACTCTCCTCTGGACAAACAGCAACGACTGGCAATCAATTCAGAACTACATAGAGGACACAAACATCGTGTCCACAAAGCTTTACCATGATTCGGGAATCCGGATTTCGATCCTGGACCTGGTTCACCCTGATGTTCCGGTTCTTATCCGCAGGTTCAAGATCCAGTCCCAGAAAAAAATATCAGGGAAGTTTTATTACTATTCGAACTTCAACGTAGGGGAGACCTCAAAGAAAAATTCAGGTTACTGCGACTCAAAAGCCCGCCTGATAGTACAGTACTGGCAAGACTACTATATCGGAATCCACTCCATGCCAGAGTTTTCGGAATGGCAGGTAGGAAAAGCGATGGACACCATCTGGTGGACGAATTCCAGGTACGACATGGAAGACGGGAAACTCCAGAATAATAAGGAGGACATTGGGAACATAAACAACGCTGCGGGCTGGGACCTCGAACTGGAAGCTGATGGCACCAACGAGTTTGTGATTTTCATTGGCGCAGCTCCTACCCGCAACCTCCTCTACAAAAGGATGCAGGAACTTTCAAAACTGCCCCTTGAACAGATCTTCGAAAAGACAAGAGAACACTGGGTTATGTGGCTATCCAAAAAACAGGTGCTGAAAATGCCGGGCCTCGAAGGTTATAACAACCTCCGCCAGGAACTTTTCAACGCCTACAACCGCTCCCTGCTCGTGCTCTACCTTATGAACGACCACGAAAATGGCTCCTTTGTGGCTGCCCCCGAATTTGATTCCAACTTTGAGAAATGCGGAGGGTACGGTTTTTGCTGGAACCGTGACAGTTCCGAATTGGTGCTCGCCCTGAAACATTCGGGTTATCCCGAATATTGTGACAGGTTTTTCAAGTGGTGCATCAGGACCCAGCTCCCCAACGGCTCCTGGTTCCAGCGCTACTGGCTGGACGGGAGTAAGGCTCCTTCCTGGGGTAACTTTGATTATTCCACCCAGATCGACGAAACCGGTTCCACCCTCTATGCCATGGACGTCTATTACAGGATCCTGGAAGGCCTGAAAAAAATAGAGTTCCTGGAGGAAGTCTGGGTTTCGGTGCTGCGAGCTGCCGAATACCTGATGAAAAGGACAAAAACGGGGCTGCATGAAAGCTGCATGGACCTCTGGGAAACATACTACGGAATTTTCACTTATACGAACGCCTCGATCTATGCAGGCCTCATGGGAGCTTCCCACCTGGCTGAGGAAAACGGAGAGGCGGGAATGGCCCGGCGCTGGAAAAAGCGGGCTGAATTTATAAAGCAGGCTACCATCGACCGCTTCTGGCTCCAGGAAGGCTATTTTGCAAAGGGAGTTATAAACGAAAAGCTGGACAAGACTATGGATGCAAGCGTCCTTGCCACCTATATTCCTTTCGGGATGCTCTCCCCGCGAAACCCGGTGGAAAGGGACATGATCTTCTTCCTTATAGAAAACATCCAGAAAAAGCTCTCCAGCCCGGTAAACCGGCACTATGGGATCAGACGCTACGAAAACGACAGCTACATCAACGGGAACCCCTGGCTTGTAACAACCCTCTGGCTCTCGGAAGCCATGTTTGCCCTGGCCCTGGCCCTTCCTTACGAAAAAGAAAAAGACCAGTATGAAGAGACCCGGAAAAAGCTGACCGAAGAAGGGATCAGGTTCCTTAAATGGAGTCTTGCAGGCACGACCAGTGCAGGGCTCCTCCCCGAACAGGTGGACAAGTCTACAGGCAGGCCTGCCTGGGCAATTCCCCTGGGTTGGAGCTGTTCCCTTATGCTTGACAACATCCTCCTTCTGGACAAAATCTGCAGGAGAAAAGCCGGAAATGAGGCCGAAGGCTGAAGATGAATAAAAAAGAAGGCTGAAAAGGGGAAAAACGGGACAAAATCGGTAAAAAGAGGAGTAAAAACTGAAAAAATATGGGTACTTCATTTATAGTCAATGACCCAAATTCCTTCACCAATCTCAAGTGAAATTTTAACCACAGAAAACACGGAATAAAGGATATGGGAGCACAATCCTTCCGTGTTTTCGGTGTCTTCCGTGGTTATAGTATAAAGTGTAAATATTTACGTCCAGGACTATAGTTCCAGATCTTTTTAACACTTCATGCCTGGATTTTCCCGTAGGGGCTTTCTTCATAATAACTAACAAACTGCCGGACTGCATCGGAACTCGAAGCATCGGAACTCGACGATTCCGAGCCCAGGAGCAGTCTTGAGAGGGTTGCTCTGTTCATATACACGACCCTCGGTTCCCCTTCGATGCCTCCAAGTTCGGCAGCCTTATCAATGGCGTCGTAAAGGTTTCCCATTTCGTCTACAAGTCCGAGTTCCTTAGCCGTTTTCCCCGTATATATGCGCCCGTCGGCAATGGCCTTTACATCACCCCGCGTCATGTTCCGTCCTTCGGCAATCTGGGCCACGAAGTCTTCATAGCTTTCGAGAACCACCCTGTCAGCGTGTTCTTTTTCCTCATCAGTGAGTCCGCGCCAGGAGCCGCCCATGTCTTTCAGTTCCCCGGACTTTGAGATGTAAAACTCAACTCCCTCTTCCTCATAGAAAGCAGACATGTTCTGGAAGATCCAGATCACCCCGATCGACCCGGTGCTTGTGGAAGGATTTGCAATAATGTAGTCCGCCGGAGCCGAGATGTAGTAAGCAGCACTGGCAGCCATATCTCCCATAGAGATCACCACAGGGACGCCTTCTTCCTGGGCCTTCTGGATCTCGCCTACAACTTCCTGGGCAGCTGCGGGTGACCCCCCGGGGCTGTTGACCCGGAGCACTATGGCACTGACCTGTTCATCTTCCACAGCCCGCTGGATATTTTCAGAAATTTCTTCGGAGGTTGCATACCCAAGCCCGGAAGGGATGTTTCCGGTAAGCATGGTGCCCTGGACATAAATTACGGCCACCTTATCCGAGGTACCCAAGTCCCCTTCAAAGCCAAAGCCGTAAAAAATTGCCATCATACTTACCCCTATGACCAGAAGCAGGGCGATTACCACGACCACGTAAGATATGTGGTTGCGTTTCTTTTTTTCAGGTACCGGGGAAGAAGAGGTGTTTGAATCCATGATTTAACTCTCGCGTCGCTAAACATCAATATTAACCTATTTGGAATTAAGAATCGATTTTGGATTACGAATCAATTACGTATTCAAGCCCCTGACTTAAGGAAATGAGAATTTTTCCGGAAGCAAAACGGAAAGGGCGGAAATCGGGAATAAAACCCTCTGTCACCAGGACATCCGAATAGGAGTTCTTTTCGGCATTCATTATTAATATTACTTTCCGAGACCCCTTTTGAAACCACTTCCGGATAATAGATCGAAGATACTACGTCGAAGGTAATACATCAAAGATGCTAAGTCGAGGGTAATACATCGAAGATACTAATCGAGGGTAATCGAGGGTAATCGAGGGTAATACATCGGAAATATAAGTTCAGGGAACCTTTCCTCCGAAGAATTTAATAAAAAATTCATAGGACCATGCCGATAAATTAATTTTCCTGGCATTATACCCGTCTTAAAACAGGTCTGAAAGGATTCCACATCCCGGCCAAAAGCACCGAAATCGTCTTTTTACACATAAAACTATAAACTATCCCTTCAAAAAGCTTCCCTTTAAACCTGCAATAAGCGAAATATATTTTAGAATTGCAGACGTCCAAGAGGGATATATCCGTAAAATAATACATGGAGATTAGAATGTCAAAATCATCCGATAAACCCGTACTTGTTACCTGCGGCCTGCCCTACGCCAACGGAAAGGCCCATGTAGGCCACCTTCGGACTTACGTACCCGCAGATATCTTTGTCCGCGCCCTCAAGAAGGAGGGGAGGGACGTTACCTTCGTCTGCGGTTCGGACACACACGGCACTCCCATTGTCGTTAACGCCGAGCAGCTCGGGATCACTCCCGGGGAACTTGTAGAAACATACCACAAACATTTTGACGAGACCTTCAAGCAGCTGGGGGTTAACTTTGACGCCTTCGGGACCACTGACGACCCTGAAAACCATAACAGAACCCTGGAAATAGTCAACAAGCTGATAGAAAAGGACTACGTCTACCCAAAGACTATCGAAATTGCCTACTGCCCGAAGTGCGACCGTTTCCTCCCTGACCGCTATGTGGAAGGGACCTGCCCCCACTGTGGGGAAACCGCACGTGGGGACGAATGCGATCAGGGCTGCGGAAAGCACCTGGAACCCGGAGAACTCAAAAGCCCTGTCTGTACCATCTGCGGAGGGCCTGCCGAGTACCGCAAGCAGGAGCACTTCTTCTTCAAGCTTTCCGAATTCAGTGACTACCTGATGAACTACCTTTCAAACGAGCTAGGAGGCACCACCAACGCCAGGAACTACGCGCTTGGTTGGGTAAAGCAGGGCCTGGAAGACTGGTGCATCACGCGAAACCTGGAATGGGGGGTTAAGTTCCCCGGCCACGACGACCTGGTGGTCTATGTCTGGGTTGACGCACCCATAGGGTACATGGCCTTCACGGAAGAATGGGCTGCCCAGGCCAACGATTCCTGGGAGAAGTACTGGAAAGGTGACGGGGAGATAATCCATTTCATAGGAGGAGACATCACCTACCACCACTGCATCTTCTGGCCTGCCATGCTCAAAGGTGCCGACTACTCCGTACCTACGGACGTTGTGGCCTCAGGCATGGTCAAGATCGAGGACAAGACCTTCTCCAAGACCAGGGGCTATGTGGTCTGGGTCGGGGAAGACTACCTGGACCACGGCTTCCACCCGGATATCCTGCGCTACTACCTGGCAAGCTACACTTCCCATACCAAGGAACTGAACTTCTCCTGGCGCGTGCTCCAGGAAAAAATCAACACCGAGCTCGTGGCCGTACTCGGAAACTTCCTGTACAGGACAATGCTCTTTGCCTTCAAGAACTACGGGAAAATCCCTGAAGGGGAGATCGAGCCGGAAGTTAAGGAAAAGATCGAAACTGCGATCAACGAGGTCAACGCCGCCATGGAAGAGTACGAGTTCAAGAAAGCAGTGGACACCGCTATGGCCCTGGCATCATTCGGGAACATATACTTCCAATCCCACGAGCCCTGGAAACTTATCAAAGAAGATAAGGAAGCCTGCGGGCAGGTGCTCTACAACTGCCTCCAGCTTGGAAAGGCCCTTACCCTGCTCTTCGAGCCCGTACTCCCGGGAAGCATGGAAAATGCCTGGAAAGGCCTCGGCCTGGAAGGAGACGTGCACGAGGCACAGTATTCAGATGCCCTCGTACCCCTGAAGGCTGGCAGCGGATTTGCAAAACCGAAGATCCTCTTTACCAAGCTCGAAGACGACAAGATAGGGGAAATGGAAGAAATCTCCAGTGAGAGGGTCAGGATTGCCATTGCAAAGCAGACCGGTCCAAAGGAAGGTAAAGAAGAAAAGGAAGTAGCCAAATCCGAAGGCAAACCCCCGGCAACAGAAGAAAAGGCTGAGGCAAAGCCCGAAGAAGAGGGAGAAGAGGAAGAAAACCTCCCCCAGATCGAGTACGACGACTTTGCAAAGCTCGACATCAGGGTAGGAAAAGTCCTTGTGGTCGAAAAAATAAAGAAGTCAAAGAAACTCCTGCGGATCGAAGTGGATATCGGTGAGCCCGAACCCAGACAGATCGTCGCAGGCATGGCCCCCTACTACGATCCCGAGGAACTGGTAGGAAAGAACATAATCGTGCTTGCCAACCTGAAACCCACCAAACTCTGCGGAGTCAAGTCCAACGGCATGATGCTCGCAGCCGACGACGGTGGGGAAATTGTCGCGGCCCTTATGCCGGATAAGGAGCTCAAACCCGGCTCAAGGATAAGGTAAGAATAAGAATCCAGGGTAAGAATCCGGAATTGCCGGAAGATTATTGAAAAAAGCTTCTGATTCCAGCGAATCAGAAGTATTAATTTTTTTATTCACGAATATTTTGTTATTCACGAATATTTTGTTATTCACGAATATTTTGTTATTCACGAGTACTTCGATTCAAGGCATTAAAGGAAGTTTTCGATATCCATCCCAGAATTTAAAATCATCATACAATAATTTCCTGCCTTAATATCACAAGCTTCTGGTCTCCGTCAACGACCTTCAGGAAGATGGTATCCCCTGAATTAATCGAATCTATTTTGCCCGTGTTTTCAGGTTCCAGAGGAGTCAGACACACATTCACCGTGTCGCCTGCTCTGATGGTTGTACCATATAAACCGGTAATATTAAGTTCAATGCTCTCCCCTTCGACCTCGATAAGTACCTTTGTGTTGTCCTGGAAAGTGAAGGGCTCCCCTCCATTGTGGCTCAGGGTTATTGTATCTCCTTCAAGATCGCCCCCGTCAAGCCTACCCATTCCAATATTTGTGGAATAACCCTGCAAAATCCCTGTAAGAGAACTGGAACTAATTACAGTTGCAAAGATAATAGTTAATAAAGTAACCAGGGCAACCCCAACAAGAGGAGAGATAGCTTTATTATCTTTAAGAATGCCTGTTGCCGTTACTTTCACCCCACATAAAAACCATTTTTGCAAACATAAACCCACTTTTCCGATATAAAAACAACTTGTTCCACATACTAAAATTGTTTTCAAATAGTATAGGTGGTTCAGGATATATAACTTTTAAGATCGAGTGCTAAAAAAATATAGAAGTTAGTATGTTTACTCCTGGTTGGTATGTTTAACCTCTGGTTGGTATTTTTTGCCCCTTATACATTACAACGTAAAGTACTCAGACCACAACTTCCTGCCTTAAAATCACAAGTTTCTGATCCCCGTCAATGACCATCAGGAAGATTTTATCCCCTGGTTTAATATTATCGATTTTGCCTGTATCTTCCGGGTTTGCAGGAGAAAGGTGAAGGTCTACCGTTTCACCCGCATTGAGGGTGCTTCCGTACAAATGGGAAATATTGAGCTCAAGGTTATTCCCTTCGACATTGAGAAGCACTTTTGTATTTTCTTTGAAGGTGAAGGGTTCTCCTCCATTGTGGCTGATTGTTATTGTATCTCCTTCAAGGTTGCCTCCGTCAATCCTGCCTATACCGAGGTTTGTAGAGTAGCCCTGCAAAATCCCTGTGAGAGAACTGGTCCCGACCACAGCTGCAAGAATAATGGTTAGTAAAGTAACCATAACAACCCCGACAACAGGAGAGATAGCCTTTTTGTCCCTAAAAACCCCGCTTGCAGTCACAATTATTCATCCCCTGATCTGAAAGTCATTTTTAACACATGAAAATCATATTTAGATAGAATAGATAGATACATTTATATAATCGTTAAGACATTTATAAAAAAATGGGCATTGATAATAACTGCCCATTGAAAAATTAAGCTATTTTAGCTTTTCCAAAAAGAAAAAGAAAGTAAATTCAGGTGTTCAGTTTTTCAAGCACCATTTCAAGATAGGAAGTACGGATTGAGTCCTCCTCACTTATCCCAAACTGCTTTAAAAACTCAAAAAGCTTAAGCCTGATCGGGCCAGGTTCCTGCTCTTCCTCGACAACAATTTCCACTTCAAGAAATTCCCCGAGACCTTCGACGGAATCAAGGCAAACGGTAATGTCCCCGGCCCTGAAGACTTCCCGACTTTTCCTAACAGCCCCTGCTTCCGAAAAACCCAGGGCATGGAGGATTTCGGTGGTGTTTTTTTCGTCCACAACAGTTTCAAACTCTTTCCGGGTTTTAGAGACACTGTCCAATTTAGGCCCCTTATAGGTCAACACAGCCCTTCCGTCCAGGTTCCGGATCCTCAGTGCCTCGTCGGTTTTTGCAAAATCCCGGTATGGAGCAGCGAAATAGGTATCGGACTGATCCTCAACCCTTATTTTTACTGCCCTTATATTTTCAAGGATGAGGCGGACCTTTGAGAGATCCGCTTTTGCCTTGATTTCCACTTCAATCATGTTTTCTCGATATCCCCAGTTCAATCCACTGTGTTCAATTCTTCACGAGATTTAAAGTTACATGATTCAATCCACTATGTTAAACTATCCACAATAGTTAGTCCACAATAGTTAGTCCACAATAGTTAGTCCACAATAGTTAGTCCACAATAGTTAGTCCACAATAGTTAGTCCACAATAGTTAGTCCACAATAGTTAGTCCACAATAGTTAGTCCACAATGTTAGGTCGGCCCTGGGATTCGACCCCCAATGTTAGATCAGTTACCGGATTCAATCCACAGAAACCCGGAACCGAAATCTGACAGGGTCACGCATCAGCAGGGATGAATTTGGTCCCGTAGTAGATCATGCCCCGGTCGCCGCCTTCGCCAAGTTTCCGGAAGACGGAACTAACACGCATCCCGATGTGCACCTTTTCGGGGGAGCCGACCACCTGGGCGGTGAGGCTCGGGCCCTCATCCAGTTTGATGATGGCAAGGGCGTACGGAGCCTGCTCTTCAAAGCCTTCGGCAGCGGTGCGGATAACCGTATAAGTAACGATTTCACCTGTGCCCTTGAACCTGTAAGGCTCGATCTGCCCAAGACGCCTGCAGTTCACGCAGGTCTTGCGGGGCGGATAGAAGTATTCACCGCACTCCGTGCAGTGAGTGCCTTCAAGGTTGTACCGGCTATCAAGATTTCTCCAGAATCTGGGTACTGACATTGAATATCACCTCTCCCTCGAAAATATGTGTACTACTGCTGTTGCTCCTGACCCTCCGACATTGTGGGCCATCCCGTACTCTGCACCTTCTACCTGACGTTTTCCGGCTTCACCGCGCAGCTGGGTTACGATTTCCACAGCCTGCTTGATACCGGTGGCTCCAACAGGATGTCCGCAGGCTTTCAGACCGCCTGAGGTATTGACAGGGATCCGGCCTCCAATTGCGGTTTCACCTTCTTCGGTAAAGATTCCCCCTTTGCCTTTCTCTGTGAAACCGAGGTCTTCCACGGCGCAGATTTCAGCAATTGTGAAACAGTCGTGCACTTCCACAAGGTCAATGTCTCCGGGGCCCAGCTTTGCCATCTCATAAGCCCGCTTTGCAGCCATCACCGACGCGTCCAGGGTTGTTATGTCCCTGCGGTCGTGAAGCGCAATGGTATCGCTTGCCTGGGCTGTGGCCTTGATGTAAATGGGAGTGTCGGTGTACTCGTGGGCTACTTCAGCCGGAGCCAGTACAAGGGCCGCAGCTCCGTCCGTAATGGGGGAACAGTCAAAGATGTGCAGGGGGTCTGCTACCATTATAGAGTTCAGGACCTGGTCGACCGTGATTTCGTTCCTGTACTGGGCAATGGGGTTCAGGCAGCCGTTCCTGTGATTTTTCACCGCAACTTCGGCGAGCTGTTCGCTTGTAGTCCCGTACCTGTGCATGTGCAGCTTTGCGATCATTGAATAGAGTCCCGGGAAAGTTGCTCCTGCCATGCCTTCCCATTCCCGGTCAGCTGCTGCTGCAAGGGCTGAGGAAGCTTCTTCGGACCCGACATCCGTCATCTTTTCGGCTCCTGCCGCAACCACGATGTCGCCGTAACCGGAAGCGACGGTCATAATCGCCTGGCGAAGAGCAAGCCCTCCGGAAGCACAGGCAGCTTCAACCCTCGTGGCAGGGACGTGCAGGTTCCTGGAAAGTCCTGAATAGTCCGCGATCAGGGCCCCGATGTGCTCCTGATCGACAAAACGGCCTCCACTCATGTTACCTACATAAAGGGCGTTAATGTCCTTTCCGCCCACACCTGCATCTTCAATTGCACCGATACCGGCTTCTACCACGATATCCCTCAGGGAACGTTCCCAGAGTTCCCCGAACTTCGTGTTCTTTACTCCGATAATTGCTACGTCTCTCATATACTCACCCCGTTTTCAGGCCAGGCGTATCTTGCCTTTGTGCTTGGCATATCGTGCATAGTCAATGTATATAGGGTCCTTGATAAGTTCGGAAACCGTCGGCGCCCTGTTCCGGATCTCTTCGATTTTGTCGGTGACCGTTATGCTGAAGGCATCGGACCCTGCCCCGGACCCGAAAGCCGTCGCAAAGATCCGGTCCCCGGGTTTTGCCTGGTCCAGGGTTGCCGCAATGCCCATAAGGCAGGAACCGGAATAGGTATTTCCGATCTTCGGGACCACAAGCCCGGGCTCAATCTGGGCTCTGCTAAAACCGAGCATCTTTGCAGCTCTGGTCGGAAACTTCCCGTTTGGCTGATGGAAAACCACATAATCGTAATCTTCGGGCTTTGTCCCCATCTTTTCCATAAGCCCTCTGGCCCCGTTTGTAACATGCCTGAAATAGCCGGGATCTCCCGTAAAGCGTCCTCCGTGTTCCGGATAGGGCATTCCCTCCCTTCTCCAGAAGTCAGGGGTGTCAGTTGTAAAAGAGTAAGTATCTTCAATGATAGCAGCAATTTCGGATTCTTTGCTTCCGATAATGCAGGCAACTCCGCCTGCAGCTGCAGTGTATTCGAGCGCGTCACTGGGGGCTCCCTGGGAAACGTCAGCCCCGATTGCCAGGCCAAGATCGATCATCCCGGAACTCACAAGCCCCATGCAGGCCTGGACTGCCGCAGTCCCTGCCTTGCAGGCAAACTCAAAGTCTGCCGCAGTCATTACCGGGGTTGCCCCGATAGCCTGAGCGACAATCGTGCTGGTGGGTTTTACAGCATAGGGGTGGCTTTCAGAACCCGTATAAACAGCCCCGATTCTTGAGGGGTCAATTTCGCTCCTTGCCACCGCAGACCTTGCAGCCTCAACTGCAATGGTAGCTGCGTCTTCATCAACATCAGGAACGGATTTTTCATATACCATGAGTCCTTTTTTCAGGGCCTCTGCGTCATCGCCCCAGAGCCGGGCGATTTCCTCGATTTTTATACGGTATCTCGGGACGTATGCACCGTATGATACGATTCCAATGGTCATATTCTCACCTGTTTTTGGAAAAAATTCAGGGAATAAAGTTACCGGAGAAGGTCATTCCTTCACGTGGTACTTACTGTATTTTTTAAGTGTCTGGATGATCTGGTCAAGGTCCATGGTAGTTGCAAGAACAGGGATGCGGTCGACCTCTGCCATCTTAACGGCAACAGGCTCGACCTCTTCTTTTCGAAGCCCCTGGAGCACAACTGCCCCGGGTTTGAGATTGGTGACCCGGATAGCTACCATGGGAGATTTCCCGGTTGTCACCTTGGTAAAGATCATAGCCCGGTCCGTACTCCAGCCATAGAGTTTCTGGAACTCGTGGGAAGAGAGTTCCAGGATTGCACGCTGGCTGTCGATCACGGAGAAACCGTAAAGAGGCCTCTCAGATCCTTTATAGACCACTTCAGCTTCGATCAGGTTAACCAATTTTGCAAGCTGTATGGGGATAGTGTATTCGTATGTAGAGTAAATAGCTTTCGAGCTGTTTTCAGAACTTAGCATTGTTTCGTAAGCATGGATCTTCTTTCCGCCCCGCTCTAAATCAATCTCGATCAGGGACTCCACGATTTTCCGGACGATAAGAGTCCCGGGGGACTTTCTTCTCCCGCTTTCATAGTCGCTGATAACGGAGGGGGAAACCTTCAGGTAATTTGCAATATCGGTCTGAGAGATCTCAAAGTTCAACCTCCACTTTTTCAGTGACTCTCCCGGCTTATCCGAAAGAGTGATCTCTCCAGCCATTTTTTCCGCCAGGCGGTTTCGAAGATTTTCTGATGATTCATTGGATGTCATGACTCACATACCCTATGATGAAACAGTCCCATATATATTTAACGAATGTGGTTTCGTCAATTGTCGGGAATTTATCCGTACCTGATTTACAAAAAAATCTCCGCTCGAGATTATAAGACATATCCGGTTTACAGTCAAATCTTCCTTCAATTATTTATATTACATTCATCATAAATTAATATGTAATGCCTGCAGATTCCCGAAGTCCGGAAATGAGCGTTTCTGACCTCATACTATATATTAGCTGCCCAAGACGGGTGTACTTTGCCAGCCGGGGTTTTGAACTTATTGCCGAAATGAATGCTTCAAGAATTGAAAGGATGCTCCTGAAAGAGCTTGCCCTGACGTATCCGGAAATTCTGAATAAGTGTTCGTTAAATGCCGATAGCCTTTACCATGAACTCGATGCCTCCCTGGATAGAGCTCAAAAAGACCTGCCACTTTTGTTTCCGGGGGAACTCAAGGAAACGGGGCAGGAGATGCTTGAAGAAGCTGCGGCAGCTGCAAGAGCCCGGCTTCAGGAAATTACAAGCAACCTTCTCCTGGCCCTGGAAGAATACGGGAGAGAACCCCTGCTTGCGGCAGTCACTCCCGTGAAAACCGAGTCTTTACTCTCCTCCGCCCGCCTGAACCTGAAGGGCGTACCTTCAAAACTGGTCTGTTTCGAAGACACCCTTGTCCCCTCCATCATCAGGCCCGGGAACTGCCCCACTCAGGGCGTATGGGCCTCGGACAGGCTGCGTGCGGCAGCTTTCACCCTCTTACTGGAAAACGAATCAGAAAAAGAAGTCCCCTTTGCCTTTGTAGAGTATGCGGCATTCGGCTTTCTCCGAAGGGTAACGGTCCGCAGTGCCGACCGCAGGGAAGTCCTGAAAATCACCAGGCGCGTGGAAAAAATAAAAGCCGGGTTCATGCCCGAAAAGAAAGAAGGAAAACTCTGCGACCACTGCAGTTTTGCCGAACATTGCAGTTCCAGCTCCTCCCTCCTGTCAAAATTCTTTTAGGAATCGACAAAAAAATGGAAAGGCCAGGAATTCGGAAACGCCGGAATATCTATCCTTTTAAGAGAACTCAGGTTTCCAGTGTGCCAGAAGTACCCGGAAGTCAGTGCAAGATTTCCACACGAAAGCCTTTTTTCGAACCAACGACCGCATTATACAGTGCCCCGGTGATAAGCCCTATGAAATAGCCCGAGACCCCGTAAAAAACGGGCAGGCTGACTATCGCCCACTTCCCAAAAATCAGGGAAAAAATTCCCAGGGAATCGGGCATTGAAAAACCCATAAACGCGGTGACTGTTGTGAAAAGCCCGAAGACTAAACCCATTGTCCCGTAGAGTATGGCAAGGATCTTGCCGTATGCAACCGGGTCTATTTCCTTAACGATTACCATAAAATCCCCCCTTGTATGTTATAATTCTGATTTTTATTGTATATATAGTATGTATCAAGGAAAGGGAATAACGCAACAGTGAGTACATCGAAATAACAAAAAAATCAAGGATTCAAAAAAATCAAGGATTCCGAGCCTGAAAAATTATGGATGTCAAGCCCCGGAAATCCGGGCTTAAAGCCAAAGCCTTTTAAAGGTGGACTGCTCTCAATCAGCGTGACATGTCCAGACCAGCATACCTTGGCAAAATGCTCCTGCACTGGTGCGAGGCCTGCAATGTGCCCGTGCTTGGAAAAAAGTGTGGGTGCGGCAAAAAGACTCAAAAAGTCGAGGTCACCCCTCCCGGAGACATCCGCCCGGCTTTTGATTATGATATCAAGCGCATAAATACTATTTCTGAAAAACAGTTCAACGTCCCCCTGATCCCCGAGGGGCACCTCACGGTTCTGAACAAGGCTCCTTACGATGACCGGATGGACGAAATCATAGTGGACGGGAAAGTCCTGGCTTCCATCAGGTTTGAAATAGAGAGTTGTGAATGGGTCATCCTCCCCCGCCTCGAAGGGGCAAGGCGGCTTTTCCATGGAAGGGACCCGGAAAGTTTGAGTGGAAATTTGAAGAAATGGGTCATCATAGACGAAGGAGTGGTACCCTTCATCCTGGAAAAAGGAGCAAGTGTCCTTGCCCCGGGGGTGCTGGACGCGGACCCCGGGATCCGGAAAGACGATGAAGTGGTGGTGCTTACCCCCACAGGAGACGTTATCTGCTGCGGAAGAGCCCGGATGGCAGGGCAGGAGATGCGTGATGAAAAACGCGGGAATGCCGTGAAGCCGCGCTGGAGCGAAGCCCCGGCTGAGGCAAAGATCCCTGCCGGAGGACAGAGCTGGGACGACGCAGTAAGGGCAAATGAAAAGCTTCTGGACGCAATGATAGAAGAATCCCACACATTCATCCGAAACGTTGCCGGAAGCATTGACAAGAAAGTCAGCGTATCTTATTCCGGAGGGAAGGACAGCCTTGCCGTGCTCCAGCTTGTTGACGAAGTCCTTGAAGATTACGAAATCCTGTTTGCCGATACCGGGATTGAGTTCCCGGAGACCCTGGAAAACGTCCGGGAAGTTGGCACATACTACGGAAAACCCCTCAAGATCACCAGTGCTGGGGACGCGTTCTGGGACTCCATAGGGGTTTTCGGCCCCCCGACAATGGACACCCGCTGGTGCTGCAAGATCTGCAAACTGGGCCCCATAGTTCGGCTTATCGACGAGAATTACGAAAATGGGTGCCTGAGCTTCATCGGGCAGAGGCAATACGAATCTCATGCCCGCGCCATGAGCAAGAAGGTCTGGAAAAACCCCTGGGTAGGAAACCAGGTGGGAGCCACCCCAATCCAGGAATGGACCGCCCTGCACATCTGGCTCTACCTTTTCAGGACAAAAGCCCCTTACAATCCCGCTTACGAGAAAGGCTACGACCGGATGGGCTGCTGGCTCTGCCCCTCATCATCCCTTGCCGACTTTTTCCAGCTCGAGGAAAGCCACCCCGAACTTGCGGAGAAGCTAAACTTTCATCTCCTCGCCTATGCTGAGCGCATGGGCCTCTCCCCGGAATGGGTGAAGTACGGCTTATGGCGTTATAAACGGTATCCCAAAGTCCTCATGGAACTTGCGGAGAAAAAAGGAATAAAACTGCTCCCGAAACAGGCTACCCCCGAAGAACTCCACCTTGAAGTCACCACGGGTTACAGGCCCTGCAAGGTAGGAGGAATTTCTGCGGACGGGAGTTTCGGGCAGGCCGTGGACATCGAAAGCCTGAAAGAGAGCGGGATGCTAAATGCCGTCGGAAAGGCATCTTACATCGAAGGTGCGGCTTCGGTCGCAGCCGGAGAGTCCAGAGCCCAGGTATTTGCATCAGGAAACGTCAACGGGAGAAGTGAAAACGAAAAACTCGTGAAAAAACTGATGAGGAAGATGGAACTCTCGGTGAGAAGGGCAATTCTCTGCCAGGGCTGCGGGATCTGCGTAGGGCACTGCGAACACGGTTCGATAAAAATGAAAGCCGGAAGGGCAGAGATCAAGGACACCTGCACACACTGCGGAAACTGCATTGAAGTCTGTCCACTTGCAAAATTCATGTAAGTTGATCACATGCAAGCTGATCAGTATGAAGAAAAAGATAACATATCCCAACTAAGGAATAGAAAAACAGCAGCAATTAAGGCTTAATGTGAAAGAGCAGGAAAATGTAAAAATGAGCATTCAGCTTCAGGTCGGGCACCTGAAGCTATTTTCCGATCAGGGGTCACTGATCCGGCAAAGGGAACTGTTCCGGTTCAAAGTAATATTGAGCAACCTTTGTGGGGTTTCATTCGGCGTCTATATTGATTTCAAAACAGCTTACAATCTGGTTTCCTTTACGACATGTTCCTGTAATTTTCTGGCTTCCAGAGGAGATCACCTGGATTTCCCATATGCGGTAGCCGCCTTCCAACGCTACATCGCCGTTGGAGACGTATCTTTCGCTCATAACCTCAAGGCCGTTGCTCGTTGCTATGTCCCAGGCAAAACCCGTGTCCGGATTCTCCGGGAACTGGATGGTAAACGGTCTCCTCAGCATGTTATTCCCTCTCCTAACAGTCTACTAACAAATCCGTCCTTCCCTGTACCACTTGATACGTTCTTTGCCATTCCTGAGCGAATATCCTTATAGTTTGCCATTTTACAGGAAATTCGCATGCAGATAGGATCTACAGTAAAAATAGCCACATCTGAAAATATGGGAATGGAAACTCAGGTCATGGACGCAATTTTTAATCATTAATCCATATAGATATTGGATTTCTTGTGTGATAAATTTTGTGAAAAAATATTTCACAGGGGTTAACATAAAAAAGGAAGTATAAAATATAAAACGCAACTTGTAACCGTTGCAGATGCATATATAAACAGCATTGAAATATTAATTTATGAATTTATATCCACCCTGCCATAGGCAAAAAAAGGTAAACAAAAAGTCCTGCCCCGGGGGAGTCAGAATTTCAAAAATTCTTGGTAGGTAAACCTCAGGACCTTTAAGCTGCACTTTACCAGGCTCAAGACCCATGAAGGACAAAACCTGAAAAATCAGGCTCCTTGGGCACAAAACCTGAAAAATCAGGCACCCTGTGGACGAAACCTGAAAAATCAGGCACCGTAGTCAAAAAGGCTGGTCTGACCCTTCTTTTTCTGAAGCCCCCCAACCCTTACCCCCACACGCCGGAGTTCGATGGAACTTTCCGAAAGGAAAGCGTCGAGAATTTCCCGGGCGGTCTCCAGGAGAATTGCTCTTTCCGAGACGGGATGGTTCAGGGTCCGGCTCTTCGTGTGCGTCCTGAAGTTCGAATTTATCACAGTTATGGTAACGACCCTGAAAGCCAGTCCCCTTGCATCCAGTTTTGCAATAACATCCTCGGCAAGCCGGTCCACCAGCGGATAGATCAGCTCGGGATCCAGGGTATCTTCGAAAAGAGTTGCAATCCTTCCTATCTGCTCGGAACCTTCCCGCTCCTTTACGGGAGAATCGTCAAGCCCTGAAGCAGACTGCTTGAGCCAGGTCCCCCTGACCTTCCCGAAAACCGAGATCAGCCCGATCACGTCATACTCTGCAAGTTCCCCTACCGTGGAAACCCCCATTTCCTGGAGTTTATCTGCGGTTACGTCCCCGAGTCCCCAGAGCTTCGTAAGTTTCAACGGACCAAGGAAAGCGACAACACCTTCCGGTTTCACCATCGTAATCCCGTTGGGTTTTTTCACCGAAGAAGCCATCTTTGCAATAAGCTTGTTCGGGCCGACACCCACGGAACAGGTAAGCTTCTCTTTTTCCCGGACCTCGGCTTTTATTCGCGCCCCGAGCTCGAAAGCCCTGTCAAAGTCTCCTCCGACCCGTTCCGTAACCTCCAGGAACGCCTCGTCAATGCTTATCTGCTCAAAGGCATCCCCTTTCTCCCCGGAATCCGCATAGCTCCGGAGAATTTCCATGACATTGTCCGAGACCTCTTTGTAAAAATCCTTCCTGACCGGCAAAAACACCGCATCAGGGTTCAGTTTCTTTGCCCTTGAACAGGGCATCCCGGACCTGATCCCGGACTCCCGGGCAATGTAGTTGCAGGTGCTGACCGACCCGCTCAGCTCACTTCTCCCCGAGAGCATACAGACCACAACAGCTTTTCCCCGGAGCTCGGGGTTTTCCCGCTCCTCGATGGAGGCATAAAAAGAGTCCATGTCCACATGGAGAACGATCCGCTGCATTGAAAGAAAAAATGCATGGAAGCTTTGTATAATTATCCGTCATTGCCTGTCAACGCCTTCAAGTTCTTAAAAACAAAGCAACAAAACACAAACCATAATAAATAAAAACAATAACCTCTTTTGTGTTAACACTGTTTTTCAAAAAGTTAACAGCGAGTTCCAGCTTACGGGATTCCGCTTATAATATACCACTAATGGCACACAACTTACGGGACAGCACTTACGGGACACTACTTACAGGAAGTTATCGATGAAGCAAAAACAAGATCCCATGAATAACTTAATCAAGAAAAGAGACGGGACTCCTGTCCTCGAGATAAAAAAGCTCTGCCACAGGTACCCTCACCTTTCCGAAAACGCCCTTGACAACATAAACCTGAAGATATACAGAGGGGAAAGGGTCGCGGTACTGGGAGCCAATGGGGCAGGGAAGTCCACCCTCTTCAAGCACCTTAACGGGATCCTGAAACCGCTCTCAGGGGAAGTGCTGGTAAAGGGAGAGAAGCTTACCAAAAAGAATGTCCGGGACTGCCGGGAAACCGTTGGGATCGTCTTCCAGGACCCGGACGACCAGGTACTTGCCCCAAGCGTGGAAGAAGACGTGGCTTTCGGGCCTATCAACATGGGGCTTTCCAGAGCCGAGGTGGAAGCAAGGGTAAAAGAAGCCCTGGAAATGGTGGGGCTCAGCGGCTTTGAAGAAAGGGCTCCGCACCACCTCAGCGGAGGGCAGAAGAAACTGGTTGCAATCGCCGGGGTCCTTGCCATGCGCCCCGAAGTAATCGTGCTCGACGAGCCGACAGCCGGCCTCGACCCCCTAAGTTCCACCCGAGTCCTGGACCTGATAATGAAAATGAACCGGGAACTCGGGATTACCCTGCTACTCTCCACCCACGACGTGGACGTGGTGCCCTATTTCGCAGAAAGGGTGTTCGTCCTCCACCACGGGAAACTTGAAGCCGACGGGAGCCCGGAAGAAATATTCAGCGACCCCGAACTCCTCGGGAAAGCCCATCTGAGACTTCCCAGGGTTGCCGAAGTTTTCGAACTGTTGAGGCAGGAAGGAATCAATGCAAATATACAGATCACAGCCGAATCCGCCAAAAACGAGATCTTGCGGATCATGAGACCGGGACATTAAAAGCATGGGAATAAGATGAAAGTTTGAGAGAGATGAAAGTTTGAGAGAGATGAAAGTTTGAGAGAGATGAAAGTTTGAGAGAGATGAAAGTTTGAGAGAGATGAAAGTTTGAGAGAGATGAAAGTTTGAGAGAGACCTGAAAAAAGATGCCGGATGGAGAATAACTCAATGGTAAGCCTTACCGATATCGAGCGCGAGTCATACAAAAACAGCCCCGTGCACCGGCTCGACCCCCGGATAAAATTGATATTCACACTTTTAGTGATCATTTACGTCGTGAGCCTGCCCCGAATCCATGAACAAAACATAGTGCGCCTCCTGTCAGTGGAAACGTATCTGCTACTCCTTGTCCTTCTTGCGGGGCTGGACCTCAGGTACTTCGGGCTGCGAATCCTTGCCGTACTGCCTTTCGGACTCGGAATAGCCCTCTTCCAGCCATTCATCAGGCACTCTTTCGTGGAAAGCTACACTCCTTATCCACTGGACCTACCCTTCGGGCTCAGTGTCACCTACGAAGGGCTGGCTTTCGGGACCACCCTTCTCATGAAATTCCTGGTCTGCGTAACAGCGGTAATCCTGCTTTCCTCCACCACCCGGATGCGGGATATGGTAACTGCAGCCGACAGGCTGGGCGTCCCCCGGGAGTTCACCCTGCTTTTGAGCATGATGGTGCGCTACCTCTTCCTTTTCTGGGCCGTCCTGAAACGCATAAGAATTGCCCAGCAGACCCGGCTCTTTGACATCTGGAACAAAGATGTGCCCAGAAAATGGGTTCTTGAACAGGTAGGGCACAGCATAAGCTCAATTTTCATACGCTCCTACGAACAGGGAGAAAAAACCTACATTAGTATGCTCTGCAGGGGATACGGGAGCGGGCATGAGAAGGCATATTACAGGATGAAAATAGGGCTTAAAGATGGAATTTTTTTGTTTGTAAGCCTCGGCTGTGTCCTGAGCATCCACTTTTTTATTTGACTAGAGATCCGAAACTGGAAGCCCCCAACTCAGGAAGAAAATAATGGGTGCACCCCTTCATTCAAATCTTTTTTTCAGAGAATCGCCTGGAAAAACATCCGAATATTAATACCGAGCCCATCTGCAGGCTTACAGGATATGAGTAAATTAACTAATCATCGAAAGAAGTAATATCAAAAGATATTTATGTAATACGAATCTACATTAACAGTGTTAAGTAACGCTGTGAAGATAACACTGATAAAATTAAATAACGGGATAAAAACGGGCAGACCTGAAAATGGGTACATAAAAAAATGGAGGGAAGAATTTGCACATACCTGATTCATTCATACCTTTAAGCCAGGCAATAGTTTACTGGATTATTGCTCTTCCTTTTATCATAATGTCTATGAAGTGGGCAAAAAATGAACTTGACGAGATGAAAGTACCGATTCTTGCTGCCCTTGCAGCAGGAATCTTTGCAATCCAGGCAATGAACATTCCCGTCGGGATGGGGACAAGCGGGCACATGGTTGGGGCAACCCTTGTGGCTATCGTCTTTGCCAGCCCCTGGGCAGGCGTCCTGGTCCTTACCCTCGTGCTGCTCGTGCAGGGCTTCGCCTTTGCAGACGGGGGAATTACCACTATGGGCGCAAACATCCTGAACATGGGTGTAATCTCCGGTTTTGTCGGATATTATACGTACGTCATGCTCCGCAAGAATATGAATGTGAACATTGCCGCCTTCGGAGGCGCCTGGGTAGGGCTCTTTATCTCGGCAATAGCCTGCGCAGTCCAGATGTGGCTTGCAGGGACCTTTCCCCTGGTTCCGGGCCTCATGGCAATGGGCACCTATCACCTGATCATAGGCTTCATCGGGGAAGGACTGATCACTGCAGTTGCAATCTCTGCAATAGCCAAATCCCGCCCTGATCTTCTGGAAGACAGTTTTGCCGCAGGAAACGAAAGACTTGACATGGAGGCCACGGCATGAGCGGGAATTCAAACATGAAATTCCTCTACGCAGGGATTGCAATCGCCCTGCTGCTCTCAGCCCTTGCCCCTTTCCTTGCCTCCTCGGACCCGGACGGGCTGGAAAGCGCAGCAGGAGGCGTGGTAGAAGAAGTCAGGATGTCCGAACTTGAAGAAGCAGAACCTGCAGTTGGCTCACCCATGCCGGACTATGCAATTGAGGGCATGGGCAAAGGCGGGGAAGTGGCAGCAATTGCCATTGGAACCCTTGCGGTCCTTGCCATAAGTTTCGGATTCGGGAAAGTGTTCAACAAAAAAGCCTGAAACTTCCTAAACCGTTAATTTTGCGATAAATTTTGCGATAAATTGGACCTACAACCCCCCAAAACAAGAGAAAAAAATCATTATCTCTTCCGGGCAAAACCCGGGAGAGAAATGATTCAACGACAGCACAAAGTTACCTAGAGAAATAATCCGGAAAAAGTTATCCGAAAAATTGTCCGGAAAAGTCACCGGTCCATGAATATAAGACTTGAAGGACACAAGTTATTAATTACACACTCCGAGCACTTCGGTTTCCGGGCAGTACATACTTTTCTTCCGTGAAGGATCAGGGTCATAGAAAGCGAATCGAATTCATTTTTTGGGGTAAGGGCCATAAGGTCCTGTTCTATTTTTACGGGATCGGAATTATTAGTAAAGCCCAACCGCCCTGAGAGCCTCTTTACGTGGGTATCTACCGCAATACCTTCTATTACCCCAAACCCTCTTGAAAGTACGATATTTGCGGTTTTACGCCCGACCCCGGGCAGGGTTACGAGCTCTTCCATGGTATCCGGGACTTCCCCGTTATAGCATTCCAGAATAAGCCGGGCAGCCGCGATAATATTTTTTGCCTTGTTCTTGTAAAAGCCCGTGGAATAGATATCTTCTTCGAGTTCCCCGAGATCCGCATTTGCGTAGTCCTCCACAGTCCGGTATTTTTTAAACAAATCTTCGGTCACCCTGTTGACCTGCGCATCCGTACACTGGGCTGAAAGGACGGTGGCTACCAGGAGTTCGAGGGGATTTCCGTAGTTAAGGGCTGGCTTTGCATCCGGGTATTCTTCCCGGAGAATAGACCAGATTTTGTTGAAGTTGTGACGGTTGTCAGGAATTTTGAATTCTTCATCGGAACCGGGGTTTTTGGTTTCTTTTCGGCTTTTTGAGGGCATGAAGCGGCACCTTTCAGGATTGAACCTTGATTTTCGAGTAAGTTTGAAAAAATATTGAAATATGCTAACAAAATATGCTAACAAAATATGCTAACAAAATATGCTAACAAAATATGCTAACAAAATATGCTAACAAAATATGCTAACAAAATATGCTAACAAAATATGCTAACAAAATATGCTAACAAAATATGCTAACAAAATATGCTAACAAAATATGCTAACAAAATATGCTAACAATCCATTTCCGGAACTGGTATTTACAGGTTTGCGGGGAAAGTCATATCATGAAAACTGAATCATACCATGTGCACTATATCCGAACAAATTCCGGGATACGCATACACGATTTTCTTGAGGTCCGAGGCTTTTAAACCCAGCCGCATTACCATGGCGAAAATGTTGATCGCTTCTTCGGCGTTAGGGCCAAGGATGTGGGCACCCAGGACCCGGTCGTTTTCCTCATCGATAATTACCTTTGATGCCGCAAATTCAAGGCCAGTCCGCCGCGTGGAATACCAGCTGCTCCGGTCCCTGAAGACCACCTTATATTCCTTACTATCTATGGGCGCAGTGATCCCCACGGAAGCCATTGTAGGAATTGTAAAGACAGCACTCGGAACGCCTGTATAATCTGCCTCAGCAAGGTTTCCGTCCAGGATGTTTGCCGCCGCAACTCTTGCCTGGAGACCGGCGATAGGGGTCAAGGGCATTCCTTCCGAAGTGCAGTCTCCCCCTGAATAGACCCGTGGGTTTGAAGTCCGCATGTGCTTGTCAACTTCAATTGCCCCGTTCTTGATCCTGACCCCGGCATTTTCCAGTTCCAGGCCTTCGATGTCAGGGACCCGCCCTGCACCATGCACAACCATATCCGCGACAAAAGTATGAGTTCCGGTGTGGGTTTCGGTTTTGAACTCTGTTTTGACCAGGAAATGGGCTCCTTCTTTTTCCACCGCAATCACGGGATTCTCGGGGAGTACCTCGATTCCTACGGCTTTGGAAGCTTTGAGGAGTGGATCCACAAGGTCAGAGTCAAAACTCTTCAGGACCCTTTTACTCCTGTGCAGGATTACGACTTCGGACCCGGCTCTCCGGGCAATATGGGAAAACTCGAAGGAGATGTAACCGCCCCCGACAAAGACAATTCTTTTGGGCAGTTGTTCCGTTTCCATGAACTCTTCGCTTGAAGTAAGGTACCCCTCACCCGGGATGTTCAGTTTGCGGGGTTTTGTCCCGGTGGCAACGAAGATGTATACCCCACGGAGCAGGTCTTCCCCCACGGCAACGGTGTTTTCATTTTCGAAGTAAGCCTGCCCGTGATACGTATCGATCCCCATCTCAAAGAGACTTTTCTCTATCTTCCGGGAGTAGTCCTCCGTAAAAGTCCTTTTGAAGCCGATGAGAGAGGGCCAGTCAATGCTCAACAGCCCCTCAGTACCTGCCCCTTTGCCTATGAGCCTGTTGTTCCAGTCCGTAGCCTCGGATGCGCTGGCAAGTACTTTTTTCGGGTCGCAGCCTCTCAGCGGGCAGGTCCCCCCATACTCCCTGCAGTCGATGATAGCAATGTTAAGTCCTGATGACGCAACTTTGTATGCAAGGGTTGTGCCAGCAACCCCACTTCCTATGATTATGATATCGTAGTCCCTTTCCATCCGACACCCCTTCTTCTGCTTCGATAACCCCTTAAAAAAACCAAAAATTCCGGAAAAGCTACTTTATCCTCTATTTCTAAACAATAAGTATTTCACCTGAACCTTTTTCCTTAAAGGTGATACTGAATGGGAAACCGCCGTAGGGGGAAACACACGGGGTGGAAAAAATAACCAGAGAAGAAAACAACCATAGTGGGAAACGGGACGAATGGAAAAAAATAAAATGAGGAAGGAAAAGGCTCTGTATGAAAATCCAGAAAGATTTCAGAAAAAGACTTTAAGAAAGGCCTTTAGATCCTTAAAGTGGGAGAGATCCACGTACTCACGTTAACAGAAATAAAAATCAAAGGAATTGTACCCCGATTTTGTCTTGGAGCGGAAACTCTTTTTATATAAAATATGTTGACCAAAAGCTATATAGGTAGGGATTTTTAAACCAAGTATATTGGTGATTTCTTGGTAAAAAGGGCACTGCTCAGCGTCTCAGATAAAACAGGAATCGTGGAATTCGCACGTGGGCTCGAAGAACTTGGCGTGAAGATTATCTCAACAGGCGGGACAGCGAAGATCATTCGCGACGCCGGTATTGAAGTTACTGATGTTTCGGAAGTCACGGGCTTTCCCGAGATGATGGGAGGACGGGTCAAGACCCTGCACCCAAGGATCCATGGGGGCCTCTTATGCCTCAGGGAAAGCGAGGAACACATGGAAGAGGCGTCGAAAGAAGACATCTCCCTCATTGATATGGTGACCGTAAACCTCTATCCCTTCGAGGTCACGGTCTCGAAAGAAGGTGTGGAACTGGAGGAAGCCATCGAAAACATCGACATCGGCGGCCCTACCCTGCTCAGATCGGCAGCCAAGAACTACCGCTCGGTGACAGTACTCTCTGACCCCGCAGACTACGGGCATATCCTGAAAGAACTGCGTTCCAGCGGGGTTATTTCCGATGAAACCCGGGCAGGACTTGCGGTCAAGGCCTTCAGGCATACTGCAGATTACGACGCAGCCATCGATACCTACCTGAGCAAAGTTCTTCTCGGAGAAGAAGTGCTACGCCTGAAGTTCACCGACGGCACGAAACTCCGCTATGGAGAAAACTGGCACCAGGAAGCCAGTTTTTATAAAGAACCCCGGCAGGAAGGACCGAGCCTGGCAAAAGCCGTCCAGCTGCACGGAAAAGAACTTTCCTTTAACAACTACGTGGACGCCGACAACGCCCTTCAGACAGTCAAGGAACTGGGAAATGCCACCCCGGCTGTTGCCATTGTAAAGCACAACAACCCCTGCGGACTTTCCACAGGAAAAACCCTCCTGCAGGCACTGCAGGCTGCCTGGGACGGGGACCCCATCTCGGCTTACGGGAGCATTATCTGCACAAACGAAACCTTCGACCTTGAAGCTGCCCAGCTCCTGAACGGGAAATTCGTGGAAATCATCCTTGCCCCGGATTTCACACACGATGCCCTCGAATACCTGAAAAACAAGAGTGCTAACTTAAGGCTCCTTAAACTGCCCGATATAAGGGAAAGTTTCGGGACGAATTGCACCTACAAATACATAATCGGAGGCATGCTCAAACAGTCCCGGGACATAGGGATCTACGAGAAGTGGGAATCCGTTACAGAGACCCCCTATCCCGAAGAAAAGCGCAACCTATCGGAATTCTGCCTCAAAGCCTGCAAAGCCACGAAATCTAACGCAGTCATAATTGCCCACGAATACGAACCCGGTTCCTTCATGGTGCTGGGAATGGGCGCAGGACAGCCGAACCGCGTGGACTCCATCCGCAAACTGGCAGCCACAAAGGCAATCGAAAACCTGAAGGTTATCTACGAGCGCGAAGAGCCGGGTATTTCCTTCGAAGAGTACTGTAAAAATATCCTGTCCGAATGCGTGATGGTCTCAGATGCCTTCTTCCCCTTCGACGACAGCGTAATCCATGCCTCAGAGAACAACATCCGCTATATCGTATCTCCCGGCGGGTCCATTAGGGACGGAGAAGTTATAGAAACCGCAAACCGGCTCAATGTATCCCTGGTTTTCACCGGTATGCGCCACTTCCTTCATTAAATTTAAAAATCGAAAAGCTGCAAAATCCAAAATGCAGCCTTCCCTGTCGGAAATGGCAGGGAACCATTTCACTATTTTTGGACATACGAATTTTAATATGGCTTTAAAATACGAATTTTAACAGACAGGTTTTAGCATACAAATTTTAACGAAAGCTCTTTTTTCGAAAAAAATTCAATACACAGCATTCCACACACCTTGCACTCCAATTACAGGTCTTTTCCTAAAAATCGTTTATAAGATACCGAATATACAATAAATCCAAAATGAAAAAACTGTTTTAATCACTGATTTCTTTGAGAGAGAAATCATTTTTTTAGATCCAATTGAGGTATATCAGTAAAATAACTGTACACCAATAATATAATAAAATTAGTTACGAAGTATATAAAAATAATAATAATGTAATCTAATAGTTTGGGACTACCGCTTCAGATTATCTGTGAAAGATAAAAAATACCAGAGAATATGTAACACTCCCAAAAAAGATAATATAGATTGAATTCATATACCATTCTAGCAATAGTATACGACTAACATATAACAGCCACCGCGAAAAAATATAACAAATGAAATGAAAAAGAGATGAATAAAACAAAAAATCCCTTTAATTTAGAGATATCACCTGGAAGACTTATTCAGGAAGACGGGATTTACCATCACAAAGTTAACGAAATGAGGGTTGATCAAAGTGAAATCCAACGGATTATTAAGTATCCTCACATTTTCTGAAAAACGAAAGGACCTGCTCTTCCTTATTCAGGAGAGTCCAAGGACCCTTTCCGATATCAAGGAATATTTTGATGTAAGGTCTCCTGAGATTCTGCCCCGTCTGAAGGAGATGGAAAATGCAAACCTGATTTTCCGGCAGGAAGGAATGTACTGGCTGACTCCTCTCGGGAAGGTTTCAGCAATGTATTTCAGACCTTTCCTGGACACCCTTGCCGCCATAGAAGCAAATGAAAACTTCTGGAAAGAGCACGATCTTACAGGGGTTCCCGAAACCCTGCTTAACAGAATCCAGGAACTCAAGGAGTGTAGGGTTGTAAGAGATGAACATGAAAACATCTATGACTCTCACAAAACATTCATAGAAAACGTACAATCATCCACCCGTCTCATGGGTTTTGCGTCAATATTCCTCCCCCACTACCCCCAGATGTTCCTGGATGTGGCACGTAAGGGCATCCCAATCTCCATAATCGTAACTCCAAATGTTTTTTTCAAGCTGAAAAGCGAATACAACACTGAAATCGAAGAATACCTGGAATACAAAAATACGAGCTTTTAAGTTTACGACAATGCCAGGGTCGCTTTTATCGTAACAGACCGCTTTACATCCCTCTCCCTTTTCTATAAGAACGGCACCTTTGACCCACGAAACGACCTTGTCGGTTTCGATGCACTTGCTATCAAATGGGGAGATGACCTTTTCAAGCACTACAAAGAAAACTCAGTAGAAATAAAGAACCTTTAAAAACCGGAGCTTGTAAAAGTTTCCTTTTCCCCCGAAATAGGAGCAGGGGAAAGAAGAAAGGACAGGGCCAGAAGACCATTTGATCTTCTGCCAACTCTATTTTTAAAATTAAGGGAATGTTATCCGGGTTTCCGGTCACAGCAGTCAATCCCCTTTCCTTCATGAGGACACTCCATCCCTTACAGGATAGTGCAGCCTTCACAGGGATATCTTATCTCTAAAAGGAATCATCCCACCAGCATAGATCAGATGCCAGTTAAGGTCGGATTTCAGATAAGGAAATCTTTAAGCCAGGAAAGCCCCCGCGACTGCCCTCAACCCTACAATTGATGTTGATTCCCCGTCCACCATAAAGGTCCTTTCGAGTTTCCGGAAAGGAAGTTCCTCTTCTTCAGTCCGGGTGTAGTTTTCGATACACATGAGTCCGCATACGAAGCTGTATAGAAGGATGAGAGGTTCGAATGCAACCAATCCCTGAATTAGCGCAACTCCGAGTACCATGTGAGAAGTCAAATGAAGTGTGATGAGAAGATTGCGGGTATTTTGTTCCCCCAGGGCAACCGGAAGGGTCCTGATGCCCGCAAGGGTGTCTCCCTTGACATCCTTGAAGTCATAGATTGCAGAGTTAATGAAGAGTTTGATTCCGAAGAAGGCAAAGACCAGAATAACAGGCAGCATATGAGTGGAACTTCCTCCGGCAAGTCCGGCAATGAAAATCCCCCAGGTAGCCCCCACAACAAGGTTTTTGACCCCGAGTCCTCCCTTGAGTTTCAGGGAAAATTTACCGAAATTTATACCTTTACTATAAAGATAACCGGTTATAAAAGGCAAAAACGCGAGTGCACAAAGCCCTTCTTTTGCAAGAATAAAAACGCCGATGACAAAAGCCAGAAGAGAAACAGCAAGTGCAACCTCCCGCTTCGAACCATTTAATTCCTTCCGGTTAACGGAATCTTCTGCGGACTCCAGGGCCCGGTCCAGGGTGTAGACCGTATAGATCACAAGGCCACCTGCAAAGCAGGTAAGCAGACTGGACGTTATGTGCAATAACAGAAAAGCTAAATGAATCCGGAGAGCCCCGGAAAAAGCAACAAGTACAGAACTTTTTAATAACTCAAGGGTAGCATTTTGCTCCCCGAATTCTGGCACGTTTGTCTTTCTATGCCTTAAAACCTTTTCAAAACTTCCCAAAAATATATTAGAGTTCATAAAGCTAATACTGCATCACAGTTCGATATAATTAATCGAATAGAATATTGAAGGAATGGTATAACATGTAGAGAACAAACCAACTAAGAAAGGACCTTGATAATGGTTATAACAATGGTATAATAAATATTATTACGATGTATTAAACTGGAAACAGGAAAAAACATTATACCAATAAACTAACAAACAATAAATAATGAGCAGTGTTTTTTCAATTTTTTGAGCAGGTATTTTCAACAAAAGTAAAAAATAATCAGTATAAAAATAGGGGAGATTGCACAAAATATTCCGAAAGTTTTATCTTTGACAACGCCTTATTTCAGAGAGCACATCATAAAAAATATAAAGACATCGAACATATTTTATATAATGTTGGTTGGTCCTCCAGCGTAAAGACCAGTTTACTCCAAAGGACCATAAATGGAAGAGCCCTAGAAACCCGAAAAATAAAAACAAAAAAACAAAAAACCCACACCGAGATAACCCCCAGAAAACCCATAACTGATATTTTTGAAAAATTGGAGAACTGTCTTGGCAGGAAGAAATACGGGTAAAACGTAAAGAATCTTCCAAAAAAAACGATTAAAGCCAGGTGGTAGATAAGATTGAATCCGGTAAAGCTTGCAGAGAGGATGCTGTCTTCTGCAGACAGTAAAAAATTCCTGCGGGAAATTGCAATGAACTATGAAGAAGGACAAATTTTCCTGACGGCAGTAGAACTTGGAATTTTCACAAAATTGATAGAACCAAAAAGTGCGAAAAACCTCGCAGAAGAACTCGGGACTGACTCCCGGCTCACGGCCAGGATTCTGGACGTGCTGGTCTCCGTCGAAGTCCTGAAGAAAAGAGAAGAAATTTACACCACATCCCCCATGCTGGCTCCCTTTCTGCTGGAAGGCAACCCTGCTTCGTTCAAGAGCTTGAATTTTTCACATAAGGAAGGGACGGGGGTAAAAAATAAGAACCTGTTTGAAGAAAAAAAGCTGCATAACAGCTGTGAAAACCAGCAGAGAAACCCCGTCCTCGGATTTAATTGAAGGTCTACAGTGATTGAAGGGATATGGGCCATGGAGATAACAATTAAATGGATATTGAATGTTTATATGGAAATTTAATACATATTAAACCATAAAAATGCAAACAAGAGGAAATAAACATAGATAGTCCCCCCGGAGAATCACAGCTTATTGTCATCTCGGCCCCGGTTTTTCCACCACAATTTTACCCTTGTACTCCAGCCCCTGTGCACAAGCTTTCCGTTTTCTTTTTCAAGTATCTCATTGAGATAGTCCCTGAGAATCCCTTCCTGTTCTTCCGACATTATGGCATAATTGGGCTTGAAATTCTCAACAGCTTCATCCAAGCTTGCAAAGCTCTGGATGTGTTCAAAGGGGAAAACCTTCATATTGGGATGGATGCCCAGCCCATAGAGCACATTGTAAAGGACATCAACTTTGGGGCCCTGCTGGTATTCACATCCGTGCAGAGAGGGCCAGAGCATTCGGGAGTGCATGTCCCAGGAAGTTTCCCCTGCAAACCAGTAGAGATAGATGTACCCCGAAGAGACTTCCATCATTTTCCGAATTGAAGCACGGATATCCTTCATTCCGAGGGAGTAGGAAGCAAAAACCACGTCATAAGGCCCATAGAGGTCCGTTTCGGAATCAACGGCTTCCCAGTCTTTGTGTACACAATTTATATTCTCAATTCCGTAAGCTTCGATATTCTCCCTGAGGACGCTCACCATCCCGTCAGCAGGTTCCACAGCGGTGACGTGATCAACCTTTTCTGCGAGAGGGACTGCAAGAGTGCCTGGACCCGCCCCTATGTCAAGAACCCGGGATTCGGGACTTAAGGCCATCCCCCGCATACATTTTTCCATCCGGCCCCAGTTTTTTAGCGACATCTCCCAGAAACGCCTTGCACTTTCTTTTTCCTGCCAGATGCTCCCGGGCCCGGTATTGGGGCAAGCCCTTTTCTGGGCATCCATTTTTTCTTTCCACACTTCATTCCAGTCAATATTCTTTGTGTCCATTTTCTTTCCTCAATCGTTTTCCCCGAAATGAGCCCACGTAATACAAATTTACGGATAAGTATTAATAGATAAATAATTTTCTAAAAAAGATTCCAAAAATTTCTAAAAGATACGGAAAATGTAAAAAAGAATATAAAATGGCATGTGGAAAAACGGTGTAGAAAAAAATGTGGAAAAAGATCCGGGCAGAAGACCCGGAAAAATTGTTTAATATAAAGGTAATGGTGTTTTTAGAGGGGAACCATCTTTTTCCCGTACATCTCGTTCAGTACCTGGCCGAGGGCCGCATAAATAGCTGTAAAGCCACAGAAGATTCCCTCAAATCCGGCAATTCTGAGTATTGCTGCACTTCCCAGGTAGTTACCGGCGGCAAGCAGGAAAAACAGAATTGTAAGGGTCAAGAAAACAACCTGCAGTGCCCTGTTAGCTTTCAGAGTACCTATGAACATGAAGAAAGTAAACAGGCCCCACATAAAGAGGTAGGCTGCAAAAGCCGTTGAGGCAGGAGCCAGACCTTCCGCCCATTCAAATCTGGGGAGCAAGACAATTCCAACAAGGGTGAGCCAGAAAAGCCCATAGGAAGTGAAAGCAGTAGCTCCGAAGGTATTACCTTTCCTCCATTCCTCAATCCCTGCAATTACCTGGGCCAACCCACCGTAAAAGAAGCCCATGGAAAGAATCACTGCTCCGAGATTATAGAAACCTGCATTGTGTATGTTCAAAAGCACCGTGGTCATTCCGAAACCCATCAGCCCGAGGGGAGCCGGGTTCGCAGTAAAGTCCTGGACTTTTACGTGCGTAATATTCATAATGTCTTGAATTTCCTCACTCATAATAGTCAATCCTCCTTGCCTGTTACTCGGAGATATAATCCCCTTACCTGTTACGCGGGGAAAACAATTTATTTTTTATATAGATGTTAACGGAGACTCTGCGAGAATATTTGCGATCCCGTTTTTACCTTTTGGGGAATTATGTAATTATTAATACTTATATTTACGGACTTCCATTATATTTTCAATACAATATAAATATATTACACATATTTTCATAACAAGCTTTTTATCGACGGATGCGGAAATTCCCTGCATATGACTCAAGCAAGACGACCTCTCATGCTCATGATCCTGGACGGCTGGGGCTACCTGCCCGAAGGGGAAGGAAACGCAGTCCTGGCAGCCAGAACCCCGAACCTTGACCGCCTGGTGGAAAAATACCCGTCCTGTTTTTTTGAGGCCTCGGGGGAAGCCGTGGGACTGCCCAAAGGGCAGATGGGGAATTCGGAAGTGGGACACCTTAACATCGGGGCAGGGCGTGTCGTGTACCAGGACCTTACCCGCATCAACCTATCTATCAGGAACGGGGACTTTTTCGAAAACAGCGTGCTTCTGGATGCAATAGAGAACGCTAAAAGCCATGACTCAGGCCTGCATCTCATGGGACTTGTCTCCCATGGGGGTGTACACAGCCACATGACCCATCTAAAGGCCCTTATCCGGCTTGCAAAAGAAAAAGGGCTCAGAAAAGTGTATATACATGCATTTCTGGACGGGCGGGACGTGCCTCCCAGGGCAGCCCTGGAAGACCTCAAAGAACTCGAAGCCTTCTGCAGGGAAGGCGGAGTTGCAAAAATAGCTACCGTATCAGGGCGCTACTATGCAATGGACCGGGATCGGCGCTGGGATAGGACAAAACTCGCCTACGATGCCCTTACCCTTGGACTTGCACCCTACAATGCCCCTGATGCAGTTGCCGCAGTCTCCGAAGCCTATTCCAGGGACGAGTCCGACGAGTTCGTAAAACCGACAGTAATCACCGATGCGGCAGGGAACCCGACGGCCACCGTCCGGGACAATGATTCCGTAATCTTCTTTAATTTCAGACCTGACCGGGCCCGGCAGCTTACCTGGGCTTTCGTAAACGAAGACTTCGAAGACTTCCCCAGAAAAGCCACCCCGAAAGTGCACTACGTTTGCATGGCCCAGTACGACGAAACCCTGGACCTGCCAATCGCCTATCCTCCCGAAACCCTGAAAAACGTACTTGGGGAAGTGCTGAGCAAAGCCGGAATGACACAGCTCCGCATAGCGGAAACCGAAAAATATGCCCATGTGACCTTTTTCCTTAACGGGGGAGTCGAGAAGTGCTATGAAGGAGAAGACCGCTGCCTGATCCCGTCCCCAAAAGTCGCCACCTACGACCTGCAGCCCGAGATGAACGTCTACGAGGTAACAACAGAGATAATCAAAAGGATCGAGTCTGGAAAGTACGACGTAATTATCCTGAACTTCGCCAACATGGACATGGTTGGCCACACAGGGATTTTCGACGCTGCGGTCGCAGCAGTGGAAGCCGTGGACAACTGCGTTGGAAAAACCATTGAAGCCCTGCAAAAAGCGGACGGGGTGGCAATCATCACCGCAGACCACGGGAATGCCGAACAGATGGAAAACAGGAAAACAGGAGATGTCCACACAGCACATACCTCAAACCCGGTGCGCTGCATCTACGTGGGCAACGACGAGGTCGATACCCTGAAAGACGGGAAACTCTGCGACCTTGCCCCAACCCTGCTTGACCTGCTGAATATCCCGAAACCTGCAGAAATGACCGGGGAGTCGATAATAATAAGAAAAGGAAACAAACTTTGAGACTTTTATTTATTCCTTTCTTTATTCACATTTCCCCATTCATTTCGTGATCATGTAATTATCTTCACAATTTTTAAATATTTATCTTGTTAGCCACCACATAATATTTCTTTTTTTAGATTGTAGCTCTACATAATTTTGTTTTGGTAAGCATGTAATCCCACCACATTTTCTTTTTTTCCGACTTTCCGTCTCAATATATTACATGATTTCCCACATAATTTTTTACATAAACTTTTAAGTTTTACACAGTTTCGCATATATCCACAGAATTTTATATCCACCCACAGAATTTTGCATTCACCCACTTAGTATTGTATTTATCCGGACGAAGCCAACTGTTTTTGACTACGTAAACCATGTCGGAGTCAAACTATTTATATAATTATGAATATAAGTTTAAAAAAAATAATAATGATAATATACATTTGCTTTTTGGATATCAAGTAAAGTGTAATCGCCCAAAAGGTACAAACTTATAAAAATTACATATGAAAGTTCACCAAAAAGGTTATAAATTTTTATTGACAGATTATACCTACAACATGTAAAAATTATTTTATTATAGGGGTACAGGTCTTAGTGGGATGAGTCTCAATGGATAATAAAAACGAGAATCTCTCAGAAAATACTTTAAGCTCAAATCAGAGCTCGGATGAAACGGACAATAAAAGAGACCTCCAGGCTGAAAAAGCCGATGAAAAGGAGGTTCCGGATGAAAATTCGGTGGTGCTACAGAGCAAGGGGGAAAAGGACTCTGAAGAAGACTCTTCTGAAGGGAGTAACGACGAAATTCTTCTGACCGGAGAAGCCGCCGACAACAGCGGGTTTGAAGAGGAGGCTTCAGGGGGAGATAAGGAAAAAATCCGGGAAGAAAAGCCCGATAAAAAAGTTCTGGTTGCTGATTCGAGAGTTGAAACTCCCCGGAATTCCGAAGAAATTCCGGAACCGCAAACAGAAGAAAATCCGGAACCGCAAACAGAAGAAAATCCGAATAAGGGGGAAGGCACCCCCAATTCAAAAACCAAAAATAAAGGGGATGAGCCATTATCGGACATCTCCGGGGAAGATATTGATTCGGAAGAAGAATCCGCATTTTCCAAAAATTACGGCCTTGGAATAGAAGTCGGGCTTGTTATAGAAACCGAAAAGAAAGGAATATTTCCTCCTGCATATGAACCCGAGATTGAAAATAAGCTGCATCCCGCAGAAAAAACAAAAATTGATACGGTTCCCAAAAAAATGAGCGAGAAAACGGAAGTAAATAATCCCAGCAAGTTGAAAAAATCCCCTGAAAAGAGGAAAGCAGAGGGAGAAAAAAAAGAAAAAGAAGGAGGAGAAGGAGAAAAGAGAGAAAAAGAAAAAGAGGAGGGAGAAAAGAGAGGAAAAGAAAAAGTAGAAGTTGAAAAGGGAGAAAAAGTAGAAGTTGAAAAGGAAGAAAAAGCAAAAGAAATTGAGAAGGAGGGAAAAGGAAAAAAGAAAGGGAAAAGGAAAGGAAAAGAGAAAAAGAAAGAAAAAAAAGCCGGATCGTCACTTAAATTCAAAGAATTGGTTTATGATATTGCGGGAGTAAAGGGAGACGAAAAGTTAGGAGATAAAGTAAAAGAATTCCTGGAAGAAGTAAAGACTCCTGAAGGAGCAAAAAATAAGTTTGCCGAAATAATGAGAAAATTGAGGGAAGAAGAGATAAGGACCCTTCCTCCTTACGACCCGGAAACCTATGGTCCTCTTCTGGAATACGAAATCCCTGTGGGTTTTGCCGAAGTAGAGCGCTACTGGGTAGAAGAACCCTACGCTTTTGTTAGCATTATCGAAAACAGGGAAATGAAGTTTTACAACGTGGTCGAACCCACCCTTTCCGCATATGAGAAAGCTATTCTTGAACGTGTACGGGACAACCTCGAGGATACCCTGACCCAGGAAGACATGGGGCTTGGCAGGGAAAAGGAAGTCATACTCACAAACAAAGCTTTGCGCCTTTTTGACCAGTATTACAACACCCTTGAACTGCCCTCTCTCCATAAGATTATGTATTTCATCCGGCGGAATTTTATAGGGTACGAACGGATCAACGCCCTGATCCATGACCCAAACATTGAAGACATCTCCTGTTCCGGGGTTGAAATCCCGATTTACCTCTACCATATGAAGCACAATAACATTGTGACAAACGTTATTTTCGGGGAGAAAGAACTTGATTCTCTTGTGGTCAAGCTCTGCCAGCGCAGCGGGAAGCATATTTCCATAGGGGAACCGATTGTGGACGCCACTCTTCCTGACGGGTCAAGGATCCAGGCAACCCTTGGAAAGGAGGTCACCACAAGAGGCAGTTCCTACACCATTCGAAAGTTCAAGGGAGACCCGATTACCCCTATTGACCTTATAAACTACAGTACATGTAGTGTTGAAATGATGGCTTACTACTGGCTTGCCATCGAAAATAATACCAGCGTGCTCCTTGCAGGCGGGACCGCTTCCGGGAAGACCTCACTCATGAACGCAATTTCCCTGTTCATCCCCAGGCTTGCCAAGATCGTATCCATTGAGGACACCAGAGAAATCATGCTCCATCATGAAAACTGGATTGCAGGAGCTACCCGAAAGTCCTTTACAGTGGGAGGCACCGGGGAAGTTTCCATGTACGAACTCCTGAAAGCTGCCCTCAGACAGCGTCCGGAATACATCATTGTGGGAGAGGTAAGAGGAAAGGAAGCCCTGACCCTTTTCCAGGCCATGTCCACGGGGCACACCACCTATTCCACCATGCACGCAAGTGACGTACAGACGGTTGTTAACAGGCTTGAAAACGAACCCATCAATGTCCCGCATGTGATGATGCAGGCCCTTGGGGTCATTTCCATCCAGATGCAGACCTACGTGGATGAGGTGAGGGTGAGGAGAACCAAGACCATTGTTGAAATAACCGGGCTTGATGCGAGGACCGGCAGTCTCAGGATCAACGAACTCTATAGCTGGGAGCCCCAGCATGACACTTTCAAGCGGGCAGGGGATTCCTATGTGCTGAACGAGATTATGAGGGCAAGGGGCTGGAACCCGGACAAACTCTTTAAAGAATTCCAGGACAGGGAAAAGATCCTTGAATACATGGCTGAGAATCATATGAGGGATTATGTAAGTATCTCTTTGATCGTGCACATGTACGCCACCAATCCCGGGCTTGTGATGGAAGCGGTTGAGAATGGTAACTTGCGGGAAATGTTCCTACACAGGGACTGAGGAGTGGCGGTGGCATGAGCGCTATTGATACATTTGCCTTCCGAATTTTTGGGGCAAAAATCCTTGAATATGAAGACCGTTTCTCGATGTTCAGGGTTAAGCTAAGGCAGGCACAGATCCCCCTTCCTGTGGAGCAGTACGTATCTACAGCTGTCCTGTATTCCCTGCTTGCGGGTTTTTTTGGAGGGTTTATAGGCCTCTTTCTGGGCCGGCTGCTGTTCAGGGGCATAACTCCCGAATCCATAGTTTCGACTCTGCGCATCTCTCCTAGGGTTACCCGGGCAGTTGAAACGCCAGGGGTTATTGAAGCTCATCTCCCCCTGATCCTCACATTTGTAGGGGGGATTTTGCTATTTCTGATGCTTGCTGCTTTTACCTACGGGCTAATCATGAGCTACCCTCCCATGAAAGCTGACAACAGGAAAAGGGCAATAAATGACGTCATGCCTCACGCGACCGCTTTCCTCTATGTTCTGCAGCGTGGGGGTGGGATGACGATTTTTGACATCATGAAATCCCTGGCGGAGCATGCCCACCTTTACGGGAACACTTCCAGGGAGTTCGGAAACATTATCCGGGACATGGAGTATTTCGGAAAAGACCTGCAGGACTCCCTCTGGGATGCGGCCGACAGGACACCTTCCGAGCATTTCAAGGACCTGGTCGACGGGCTTATTTCCATCGTTTCAAGTGGAGGAGACGTAACCCTCTATTTGAAAAATAAGACAGAGCATTACAAGTCTGAAGCCAACAAAGCTCACAAGCGTTTCCTTGAAACCCTGGGGCTGCTAGCTGAGGTATACATCACCGTGTTTGTCGTGGGTCCCCTTTTCCTTATGATAATTCTTGTGGTGATGAACCTTATAGATAACGGGGGTCCCACCAAACTCTACCTTCTGGTATATGGGGCAATTCCCTTCGGAACAGTCATTTTCCTTATTTTTCTGGACATGCTTACCGGAGATGCCGAAAAACTGCCTGAGGAAATCATTACCCGGACCAAACCCGATTCTTACAGTGACGTGAGGGTAAAACCGGAAACGGAACATGACCTTGAGCTGATGAAGAAAATAGAGTTTTATGAAAAGCTCTTCCGGGTCAAAAATACCCTCTTTCACCCTATCCGGGCAATGATCCAGAAACCCCTGTATGCTTTTGTCGTGAGCGCCCCCCTCACATTTGGGTATTTTATCTCCGCATACCTGAAGAACAGCCCTTACTACGGAGGATTCATAGAAATTGCATCGGCTCTGGACGACCACATATACGTGAGCCTCCTCATCCTCTTCATCCCTTACATCATCTTCCACGAACTTGAAGTCAGGAAGATCAGGCAGATCGAAGAGCAGGTGCCAGAGTTTCTCAAAAGGCTTTCAAGCATCAACGGGACCGGAATTTTGCTAGCTGATGCCATTGCCATTACCGCCCAGTCAAACATGGGCCGGCTAAAACCTGAGATTAAAAGAATGGTTGAAGATATCCGCTGGAACTCAAATATGGTGAATGCCCTGAAGCGCTTTGAGTCCCGTATCCGGACCAATCTTACCCGCCGCAGCATGACTCTCATTGCCCAGGCCAGCGAGTCCACAGGAAACATCCACGAGGTAATAAGCATCGTTGCGGAAGATTCCGATGTCCAGAAAAACCTGAAAAAAGAACGTTCTGCAGAGATGTTCATCTACGTTTTCATCATCTTCGTGACCTTCTGCGTCTTCCTGGTCATCGTATACGTGCTTGCGGCTTTCTTCCTCCCTGCCCTGGACGGGTCCAGCAACCCGGCAATGTCCATGGGTGGCTTCGACCTGAACGAATATACCATGCTCTTCTTCCACGCAGCCCTCCTCCAGGGCTTCGGTTCCGGGCTTGTAGCCGGAAAAATGGGATCAGGAAGCCTTCCATCAGGGCTCAAGTACTCCCTTGGCATGATGACCTTAGCCTATGTGCTGTTCATCGTGTTTCTCTGAAACTCCGGAACTTTTCCGGAATTTCTCTTTTTTCAGAGGTGTGATTACTCAGAGGTGTGATTTTTATGCGAGATTTATTTCACTTATTCCCCCGCTTCTTTTTAGACGTATATTATAAAAGACCGAATCTCATTTTACCCGATTCTTTTTTAAAAAATGAACTTTAAACTTAAAGAGTATGGGAGAAGATGCAAACACGAAAAAAATACTTCTTGCCGTACTCATCCTGGCAGTAGTCCTTTCTTCGTTTTTTGTTCTGGACTTTAAGGCTGCAAAGAGCGAAACCAGGGCAAATTCCCGGATAGCGGCTTACTCTACAGGAGAGCCTCAAATAGACTTTCCGGGCAGGATCTATCTCTATGTGGAAGGTGACGAAGCCCTTTCAGGATTTGTCCGGGAAAAAATCAGGGCAGAACTAGAAAAGGCAGGGATGGATGTGGAGGACTCCGAATCCTTCGAGGAAAAGTATGATTCTCAGGCCCTGCTGGTAAATGTCAGGGAATCCGAAGGAATGTATACGCCCATTTATGCATCCTCAAACCTTGAGATTATGTATTTCTATACCTCCACAGGAGAAGACACCATATATTTTGAAAAATTCAAAGAAGGAAACGTCACCGTGAGATTCGTAAACACGGGTTCACAGGAAGGAGAAAAAATGGCGGATGGGAAACTGGAACTGCAAGATTCCACAAAAGGCATTGTCTCCAGGAAAGCCTACAGGAAGCACCTTGCTGAAGAAGCGGCAAAGAATGTTGTCGACCAGCTTCAAAATCAGATCCGTGATATCCCCTGAAGTTTCCTGCCGAGGTTATCAATTTATTTGCCAGACTGCCACTGTCCGGACCCCGGCCCTTTACCGAAGCGGTTTGCACCAGATGTTCATGTCCTCAAACCCTTCCGCGATCCTGCAATTGTTTACAAGCCTGCCGGTATAGGAATAGCAGAGGGAGGAAAAGGCCTGGTTGATTCCGGGAGAGGGAGCCCTGCACAAGGTGTAGAGGCTTTTAAAGTTTCGGGCCGCAAGTTCATCTTCAAGGCCCAGAATAAGCGATTTAATGTGGCCTTTTCCCCTTTCTTCCGGAACTGTCAGGCAGTCGGTTAATTCGGCGTTTTTCAGCGCAGTTTCCGTTTCCGCAGATGCAAGACTCACGATTTTCCCCCTTTTTTCGATCACCAGGTAGAAGACCCCCGAACCCATGGTTTCCAGCAGATAGCTTTCTTTGTGAAGAGGACTCGGGTATAGCTGAAACCCCCCGGAATATAGGGCAGCCATTGCAGGGACATCGGCCTCATCTGCGGGCCTGAGGACATAGCCTTCCGGAAGGGTATTTATTTTTGTGTTCATGCCCCTGCATTCCCCATTTTTTTCCCGGGACCCGGATTTTTTAAGGCATTCTTCTACGATCCGGTTTTCTTTCCTGGGAAAGTAAGATTCCTTTCTGGATTTTTCCGGAAAGGTAGAGAAGATGTGACAGTCCTCCCCGGCAAAATAGCCTGTAATCATCCCTTCTTTTTTGTATCCGCAAGCTTTGAGAGCATGCACTTCTCTTGAAGGGGTGTATACGATTATTTTCCCGGCCTTTTCCAGGGCTGCAAGTTCTTTAAGGAAAGGGTCAAGAACCTTAAAAGGTCCCCTGAAATTCATTACTTTTATCCTTTTGCTGTAATAATCAATAACAAGGTCTGCTGAAAGTCCGGGAATTTTAAGTATTGTTTTTTTCCAGTATCCCGGAAGTTCATCTTCCTTATTTAGGGTTAAAGGTGTTTGTTTTTCGATAAAAAATTCCTCCTCGGATTGGTGGCTGGCGCATTTTAAAGCCGGTGTTTATTATAAAAGGTAAATATTCAAAACTTGAACATCTAAAAAGTTCAGCGCCTCAATGGTTGAATATCTCGGTGGTTGAGCACCTCAGTGATTGAGCATCTCAGTGGTTGAGCATCTCAGTGGTTGAGTATCTCAGTGGTTGAGTATTTCAGTAGTGAGTATCTCAGTGGTTGAGTATTTCAGTAGTGAGTATCTCAGTGGTTGAGCATCTCAGTGGTTGAGCATCTCAGTGGTTGAGCATCTCAGTGGTTGAGCATCTCAGTGGTTGAGTATCTCAGTAGTGAGTATCTCAGTGGTTGAGTATTTCGGTGGTTGAGTATTTCAGTAGTTGAGCATCCAAAAGCCGAAAAAGAGGATTATTTAGCCCCTTTTCGAGGTGCATATTTAGAAATGAATGAATTCTTAGATAGTTATTTAGATGCATCTCAGCCATTTTAGAAGCGATTTTTTCGGTCGAGTCCTTCGGGTTCAAGGGCAATGGTATTGTTCTCGTCGTCGTAAAGCTTTGCAACCCCGACCTGGCTCTTAAGCTTAGGATTGTCGTCGCATATCTGGCATTTCTCGGGACATTCCCCTGTGTATTCAGGTTCCGGATATACGCAGATGACACCTTCATAATTCCTGAGAGTGACCTTCGTATCCGAGCTTGATATCAGGTAATTCGGACCCACGGGGATCTTTCCCCCGCCCCCGGGAGCATCCACTACAAAAGTCGGGACCGCAAGCCCTGATGTATGTCCCCTCAACATCTCTATGATTTCTATGCCCTTGGAAACTTTTGTCCTGAAATGCTCAAGTCCGTAGGACAGGTCACACTGGTAAAGGTAGTAAGGCCTGACCCTTATTTTGAGCATTTCCTGACAGAGGTTCTTGATTATAAAAGGACAGTCGTTCACACCCCTCAGAAGAACAGACTGGTTCCCCAGGGGCACTCCTGCATCAGCAAGCATTTCTATGGCTTTTGTTGCTTCCGGAGTGACTTCTTTCGGGTGGTTGAAATGGGTATTTAACCAGACCGACGGATACTTTTTCAGGATATTGCACAGTTCAGGGGTTACTCTTTGAGGAAGGGTAACAGGCACTCTTGACCCTATTCTTACAATCTCCACGTGGGGAATTGAAAATAGTTCGTCCAGAAGCCAGTCGAGCCTCTCATCGGATACAAGGAGAGCATCCCCTCCGGAAAGCAGCACGTCCCTGACTTCCCTGTGCTCTCTTACGTATTCGATTCCTTCCCGGATCATCTTCTCGGAAAAGTCGCATTCGCGGTTCCCCACTCTCCTCTTTCTTGTGCAGTGCCGGCAGTACATCCCACAACGGTTTGAAATGAGAAAGAGAACCCTGTCCGGATACCTGTGGGTGATGCAGCTCTTTTCCGAAGGAGAATCCGCATCTTCACATAGAGGATCCTCAAACTCCCATGCAAAAGTCTGGAGTTCGGCTGCCTGAGGTATCGCCTGCAGCCTGATAGGACACGTCGGATCATTGGGATCCATAAGGGAGGCATAGTAGGGAGAAATCGCCATGGGAAATACTTCAAGAGCCTCCTTTATATCCTCTTTTTCGAGATCTGAAAGAGGTATTAGTTTTTCAAGCTCTTCAACTGTCGTAATACGGTGTTTATACTGCCATTTCCAATCTGAATATACTTCATCGTATACTTCATCGTTTACACCATAAATTTCTTTGATTATTGACATCACAATAGAACCTCAAGTGAGAGTCGGAAAGTGAATTAAACCTTAAAATCCCCAAAAATATTAATTACAAATATTGTATCTTTCCGACTTCTGTTAAAGAAAATAGGTTTTAAATCGGCCATATAATCATTAAATACATCTGATATATAGTTTTTTATCAAATAGAGGAATATTATTGCTTATTTTTCAAAAATAGATAATTAAAAGCACCTTTTATTTACGCTGGATTCTGAAAAGCTCTTATTAGACAGAAAAGATATTAAAATACATCTTTTACCCACAATTAATCATAAAATAAGCCAATTAACTCAAATTAATCCCCAAATACTTCCATTAGCTACAAAGAACATTAAAATACCCCCTATATTCGCAAAGAATATTAAAATACCCCCATTACCCACAAACAATCTTAAAATACTCCAATTATAAATGATTAATCTTCAGAAGTCCCCGTTATATTCAAGTAATCTTCAAATTACTCCATTATTTCAAAGCAATCATATAATGTCCAAATAAAACCCAATTATATGCATAATACTCCCATTAACTCCAATTGATCCCAAAATACTCCTGTTAAACAGAATGGATTCTAACTAAATTTTTTTATACCCAATTAATCGAAAAATAGTCAAATTATCAGGGATGAATCGGGAATAAATCCCTTCATGCACCTTTGATTGTTTATAAAAATTAAAAAACATGAGGATTCTTATTTTTATTGCTTTAAAATATACAGGATCTGTGAAAGTCTGACCAACTACCTTATATGAACTTTTTCAGGCACATTAAACCGGCAATCAAATAGGGAAACAACACCTGAGATTAGATTTCACCCAAATAGTATATCACATAAATTATATTTCACCGGAATTATATTCCGAAAAAGTACCACAGGGATTACATTTAATCAAAGTATGGTACATAGAAATTACATCAGACATGAGTTTAATTTTGGATAAGTCATCCAATATATAAGTTACACAATTATTTGAGATGTATTAGATATAAATTCAAGTTCATTTTAATTAAATATTGGATTCAGGTATTGATGCCATATTATAATTAATTGAAAATCAATCTATAAGTGATGACATTTCTTCTGCTCAGGGACCTACTGATAATTTTTGGACTTTCGATTCCGGTAGTCTATACATTTTCCCGTTTGAAGATTGCCCCTCTTGTTGGTTTTTTAATAGCAGGAATCCTGGCCGGACCTTTTGGTCTGGGGCTGATTACGTCGGGAGAAGAGATTGAGCTCCTGGCTGAAATAGGCGTAGTGCTCCTGCTTTTTACGATAGGGATCGAATTTTCCCTGAGCGATCTTCTGCAAATCCGGAAAATAGTGCTGCTCGGAGGAGGGCTTCAGGGTTTTATAACTTCGCTTGCCGTTGCTTTATTCTTTTATTTCTTCGTAGCTTATCCTCCGGAAGAGGCTCTTTTTATGGGGTTCCTGATAGCCCTCAGCAGCACGGCAATCGTTCTGAAACTTCTTCAGGAAAAAGGGGAAATATACAGCACTCACGGAAGGATTGCACTGGGGATCCTGATCTTCCAGGACATTGCTGCAGTGGTGATCATCATTCTGACCCCGTTTCTTGCAGGGACACAGGCCTCTGGAAATATATTCATTGAACTCGCGTTCCGGGGGCTGGGGCTTATCCTGTTCACCTTTTTAAGCGCCCGCTTTGCGGTACCTTTTCTTATGTACCAGGTGGCAAAGACGCGCAACAGTGAACTCTTCCTGCTCAGTGTTGTGGTAATCGGGCTTTCCGTTGCCTGGCTGACCTCTCTGGCCGGGCTCTCCCTCGCCCTCGGAGCTTTCCTTGCCGGGCTCATTATATCGGAATCCGAATATTCAGCCCAGGCTCTTGGAAATGTCATCCCTTTCAGGGACATGTTCATGAGCATCTTTTTCATTTCCATAGGGATGCTCCTCAACCTGGATTTATTGAAAGAGCACCTCATTCTTGTCATAGGAGCTACCTTGATTGTGATTTTCCTGAAAACTGTCATAAATGCCCTGACAACTTTTCTTATAGGATTCCCTCTCCATACAATGCTCCTTGTCGGTTTTTCCCTATCACAGGTAGGGGAGTTTTCGCTGATTACGGCAAATGTGGGATTTGCAAATGGGCTGATCTCGCCGGAAGTATATCAGGACTTTCTTGCCGTAACAGTACTTTCCATGGCCCTGACCCCTTTTTCCATGGGAATGGGGCACCGAGTTGCGGCTTTTTCACAGAGACTTTCGCTTCCAGAGTTGCTGAAACACGGCAGGTACGGGGAACTGGAGAAAGGAAAAGCTGAAAAAAGGCCTGAAAACCACCTGATTATAATCGGTTTCGGGATCAATGGAGAAAATGTGGCAACGGCTGCCCGGGAAGCTTTGATCCCCTACCAGGTAATCGATATTAACCCGGAGACTGTCCGGAAAGAAAAACTGAAGGGAGAGCCGATTCTTTACGGGGATGCAGCCCAGGAAGCCGTACTGGAGCACGCAGGCATCAAAACTGCAAGAGCCGTAGTTATTGCTTCTGGAGACCTTGTCAGCACCCGCAGGATCATTGAAGTAATAAGGAGACAGAACTCCGCCGTACATGTCATTGCAAGAACCCATTTCCTGAGCGAACTGGACCTGCTATATGCGCTGGGAGCTGACGATGTTATCTCGGACGAATTTGAAAGTTCGATCGAACTCTTTTCAAGAGTGCTTCACAAATACCTTGTCCCGGAAAATGAGATCGAAAACCTCAGCTCCGAACTCCGCACCGACCATTACCGGATGCTCCGCAGCCCCGGAATTCGCAGGACAGGGATCTGTGACCTTGCTCTCGATTTTGCCGATGTGGGAATTCGAAGTGTACGGCTGGAGGAAGGTTCGCAGGCTGCAGGAAAATCCCTGGGAGAACTTGATATCCGGAAAAAATATGGGGTTTCAGTCCTTGCAATCTCCAGGGATCACAGGATAATTCCGGACTTGAAAGCTGAAACCGTACTTCATCCGGGCGACCTCCTGCTCATCATCAGCCGTCCAGAAAAAATAGAAGAACTTGAGACTTTGTTTGCCGGAAAGAAGTAAGCAGACCAGCTGACAATCAGGTGATTTTTTTCAAGATGAATTTTTACCCCAGAAAAATTCAGGAACTTTAAAAAATATATAAATAATATGGGATCTTGAAGAGGAGATATCTTTCAAAAGATAATTCTATATAAGTTCTTCCTTTTATTTCAAGACTTATGTGTTTAAATAAGATGGTTTTCAGTGAAAACTTGCACAGTAAATCAAAGGATATGAGGGTGTAGCGGAGATACGAAACGAAGATGGATTTAGCATATGTCGATATATGAGAGCGGAAGAATGCGTATTTTTTCAAATAGTAAGTCTTCTAACTAAATTATAAATATGTGAAAGTGTCTTAGTAAAAAAACCAAAACATATTTATCTACATTCACTATTTTACATAGTGGATACGATGAAATCAAAATTAAGCCACTATTTTTCGTCTGTGACCATGCTTTCAGGATTTCTTCTGGCGTTAGCGGGCATTGTTTATGCTCTCTCCGTACACCTCACTAGATCTGATCCGGGGGTGATCGTAACCTATAGTTCCATGGGTTTAGGATTATCCCTCATCCTTACAGGTATTAACCTGATGATCAAGGAACCAAAGGAGTACCACTACTATGTGATTGGAGGAGGGCTTGTCCTCAATTTTGTAGGGGTAGGAGCTTTTCTTATGCTCTATCCCGGCGGCTGGCACTATCCAAACGTTACCTACGTAGCAGGCACCTATGTCGCAGGGACCTGCTTGCTCGCAGGAAACGCCTTTGCGAACTCGGTTTTGAATCAGATTGAAGAGAGAGCAAGACAACTTTTTGAGAAGAAAGCCGAAAATACGCAGAAGTATAGTGAAGAAGAGATCGAAAGAGAGGTCCAGAGAACCCTTGAAGAATCCCTATCCGAAAGAGACGGTTTTTCAAGTTTTGACCTGGGAATTAAAAAAGAAGATTATGACTTTATTCTCGGAAAAGCACTTACTGACTCAGAAGAAAAGAGGATTGTTGTCAAGGACGACATTTCAGAAGTTGAAAGCTTGCGGCTTGCAAGAAGCGGAAAGCTAAAAGTTAGCGATGATGGGCTTGATTCAGCATCAATGCTGCTTGCTCAGGCCATCAATACAGATCCGGCTACGCAAAGTAGCAATAAGAAAGGCATATTCAGTAGTAAAATGAAGATGTTCAAGAGGCACAAAAATGGCTAAAGGACTTGATGTAGGAACCATGAACATTATTTGTGCGGACAAAGGGAACGGCTCGATTTCCTTTGCGCAACAGAGAAATGCATTCCTTGAAATGGAATCCAACGACCTGACAAAGCACATGCTTGACAATGGAAAGGTACTTTACACCCACCGAGGAAACAACCTTAATATCCTGGGGGAGGATGCCTTCAAGTTTTCCAATGTTTTCAACAAAAGCATCAGAAGACCTATGAAGCAAGGTATCATCAGCCCCGAGGAAAAGGAATCCATCTCGATGATCAAAGTTATCATCGAAAGGGTACTTGGAGCTCCTGAAAAGAAGGGTGAAATCGCGTACATTTCCGTCCCTGCAAACCCCGTGGACAACCAGCTCAATGTGCTCTACCACAGCAAAACCGTAGAGGCACTTGCAAAGCAGCTAGGTTACAACACTTACCTGATCGATGAAGGACTTTCAGTGGTCTACTCCGACCTCAGCGAATCCAACTTCACCGGTGTCGGGGTAAGCATAGGGGCCGGAATGACAAACGTCACCGTGGCTTACATGGCAACCCCTATTGTCTCTTTCAGCATTGCCCGCGGCGGCGACTGGATAGACGAACAGGTGGCAATCGCAACCGGGATGGCAAAGGAAAGGATCACCGCAATAAAGGAGACGGACTTCGCCATTGGATCTCAGTACGAGATCGGAAGCGTTCAGGGAGCCCTTGCCGTCTACTACGATGCCCTCTTAACCTATGTCCTCCAGCACCTCAAGCGCAAACTCTCCGAGACCGCGCCTCCTGATGCAGAGTTCCAGGTCGCAATCGCCGGCGGGAGCACCAGGGCCAAGGGCTTTGTTGATATGTTTGAAAAGAGGCTGGCACAAGCAGACCTGCCGATAAGGATTTCCAGCGTCAGGAAGACCAGGTATATAAGCTCCTCAAACGGTGGCGACTCCAGAGATCCGATCTACGCAATTGCCAGAGGCTGTCTGATTGCCGCTCTCACAAAAGAGGCGAGCCTTGCTCCGGAAGCCAACTCCGCCATATCCCAGTCTCAGGTGGCAGAGCCAGTAGGATCTGAAGAAGAAGATTGAACAGGCAGAACCATTACAAACATTTGAAGAAGGGTAAAAACCCCTCTTCTTAATCTCTTTTTTAGATCCATTTCTGTATTTCCGAATCAGGTAACTTGCAATAGGTGTCGTATTTGTGAGCATGGCCGCGATGTACCTGAACAAACTTACCCGACTCTTTGAAGTATGAATTGAAGATATCTTACTTTATGAGGAAGCTGGAAATTGAGAAGTTTTTCCCGGATAGAAATTCAAAAGAAAAAAGTAGACAAAAAATAATAAAAAATCCATCCAGGGAAAAAATATTTTCCCCTGTAAAAAGTTTTTGTTTACTCGCCTAAAGTGCCCTGACACGGGAGGGGAAAAGAGACACTACAAATAGTTTCCCCAACAAAGGGCATATTTTTAACCTGATTTTTCAAAAATATGGTCATTCTGTCTTTTTTTAAAGTAAACTTAACTTTCCCGAGTCTACCAACGCAAATAAACCTGAACAGAATCGTGTATATATTATTCTTTCGATTTTACAGGTAAACGACAGCGTGCGCTGGAAACAGATTTCCGGGCACTAAAGAGAACCTTCCAATGAATAGAAGAGGGCGTTGCACCCCGAAAATCAAATTTAGTTTTTAAACAAATTTATAAGGAATGAGTTTGATAATTAAAATCACAGGCACCTGTAGATTTACAGTAGTTGCCGCATTCCGTAAAAAATGTATATACCGGAGGAAAAAACGAGATGCAGTCATTTATAGTGGAGCATTACCTCAACAAGGTCGTAGATGTTTACTGTGGCGGACCGGACGTATTCAGAGGAAACATAGAAGCCTGTGCAGATAACGTACTTACTCTCAAAAAAGATGGGAAACATACCCATATAGCCATTGATAAGGTCATAGCCATATGGGCACAGTGATCCCATAAAGTCGCTAGCAAAAGGTACAATTTCAATACAAAAGGGATTTCACGGATCCCTAAAAGTACTTAATGATAGTATAATTTAAGGTTTTCGATTTTTTTTGAGTACAGGTAAGGCAGGCAAGTTCCCAGCGCCGAAACTGCACAGATATAAAGGAAAACAGAAGGGAAAACGGGTTTCCAGGAAATCGACCGGAATGCCAACCCTATAAAGAGCAGCTAACAGGTGCAAAAACGCCACCATTAAGCCAACGCGAAATGTGCGGAAGGACAGAGAAACGAAAAACGAACGTAACGGATAAAACTCCGATACATGGAAGAATATACAGAAGAAATCTAAGAGGTGTAAAGCAATGCAGTCCTTTATCGTAGAACACCATCTCGGTGAAGTAATTGATGTCTACTGTGGCGGTCCCGACGTTTTCAACGGAAAAGTCGAAGCCTGCGCAGACAACGTGCTCACTCTTGTAAAGGGTGACAAGTATACCCACATAGCCATCGACAAGATCATCGCCCTCTGGCGCGCATGATCGGTCTGAGATTTGCTGAAGAGCAAGGCATGTGTAAAAACTGATGAGAAAAATAGGCAGAATCTCTCAAGAAGACAATAAATCTCACCTAGAGATAACAGGTATTTTCAAGAGATTATGCTTGAAGTGGAAAAGCCACGAAGTTAAGAAACTTCGTTCTTTTCCTACCGATTTTAAATTTCAGTATATTTGACGGTAGTTTTTGCATTTAACTTTCAGACTTGACTTTTAGACTTAACTTTTTTCGAACCTGTGACTGGGCATTCTTATTATTACCTATGACTGGCGGCGTGAGCGGCGATAAATTCCCGCATGAGTTTTGTGCCCAGCATTGCTGTCTGTCCGGAATCATATTCCGGGGCAATTTCCACTATGTCGAAAGCCATTGAGAAGGGGGCAAGAGTCCTGACTGCGGTCCTTACATCCCGGGCACTCAAGCCGAAAGGTTCCGGAGTTCCGAGCCCTGGGGCGTACGCAGGGTCAAGGGCATCCATGTCAAGGGAAAGATAAAGCCGGGAGCAGTCCAGCCATTCCAGGGCTTCTTTCAAGACTTCGACCATGCCGATTGCTTCCACGTCATCGGCAGTGTAATATTTCAGCTTGTTTTCCTTTGCAAAAACCCATTCGTCCTCCGGACCACTGCGAATCCCAATTGATACGAGGTTTTTCGAGACTTCCGAAAGGATGTTCCTTGAAACGCAGGCGTGGTTGTGCTTGAAGCCACGGTACTCGTCCCGGAGGTCGAAGTGGGCGTCCAGAACAAGGACCCCGAAGTCGTCCCCTGCTGACTCGGCACAGGCCTTTACCGTTGCAAAGCTAAGGGAATGTTCACCTCCGAGCATGATGGGCAGTTTCCCATCGGAAAGGAGATCTTTTGTGTCTTCATAAAGGTCCTGCAGGGTTTCGTCAACAGATGCCGAGGTATCGAGGTTTCCTGCATCGTGGATGAGCAGGTCCGCAAGATCGATATCAAAGGTTGGGTTGTAGCTTTCGAAGTTCGCGGAAGCCTGGCGCATTGCATCTGGAGCCCAGCGGCTTCCCGCCCTGTACGAGGAGGTGTTGTCAAAGGGCACCCCGAAGATTACATATCGTGCGGACTCATAATCTGCAAGGGAGTCCACAAAAGTATTGGGAAAAAACATATTCTGATCTACCTTAAATTCTACTGATAAAGTTATGCCAACAAAATGACGCTAATAAAAAAGAGGGGTTCAGGTTGATAAAAACCTGAGTTTTTTGCAGTTATTTTCCGGAATTTTATTTTCTGATGTCGAACTTGATCTTGCCAAGAGCGGTGATGTAAGAGACTTCTTCCCCTTCCGTAACCTTGTCCTTTAAATCCTCGGGGATTGTGATCTCGAAAGTCGTGAAATCCGCCATGTCCATGAGCTGGGCGATGCCGCCAGTGATAGAGAGGACCTGGGCGTTCTTCCTTTCCACGAGGGGCACGTAGATCTTGTTTGCAACGGAACCTATAAAGGAGCGCTTCTGGCCGTCAAAGAGCCCGATTGCTTCGACCCTTGCCTTGGCTGACCCGTGTTTCCCGGGTTTGGACTTGGAAATGCTCTTGATGACGCATGCTTCATCGTCAATGATTACGTATTTGCCTTCTTTGAGGTTCTTAACTTCTACCTGTTCTTTCATGATGATTCTTCCTTTAAATTTCGCAATGTAACGGTTAAATTGGTTAACGTAAACGCCGCTGTGGGACTTTTCAAGGGGAATGCCCGACAGAGGCTTTCTGTGCAGGGCTTTTTACAGACATGCTGCCCCTGGTTTTATCCTTATATTTATGTATTTACATGCCTTTTGTGACAGTTTAAATGCAATGTAACGGAAACCCGAGGTCCATCTAAACCAGAAACGGATCAAAACTAATACGATTAATTATCCTAGACTATATAATGCTTATGCGAGAGACACCGTTATTAATCCTTCTCCCGGAAAAATTGCAGGGAATTCAGGAGAAATTCCCCCGGATTTTCGGAAAATTCCCGGCATTTTGAGGACAAAACCCGGAATTTATGTAAAAGATCGTTATTTCAAGAAGTCAGCGGTTCCGGGCCAGGAGAGTGTTCTGTTCATCTCCATGAATATTCCCATCAACTCCTGAGTCCCACTTCCTCCAATTTTCGGGCCAAAGGTACCCCATCATCATCCCAGCCCCTGAAATGATAGTATTCCAGAAGAGCAGTTTCAAAATCAGGTAATGGTATCCCTGTTCCATTTCCTTCCGGAGCTACAGTTTCCTCCAGAGCTACAGTTCTATCTCCTTCTTCATCATCATTTCCTTTACCCCCCCTTTTTTTCCCGAAGGCTTCCAGAAGCCTTTCCGGAAGGGTATCATCTGCCCGCGTGAATCCTGCTTTCAGGTTGAACAGCCTCTCGAGATTCCAGATCCCCTCCCCTATTTTCAGGAGTTCTGCCGGGGAAAGCTGCTTTCCTGTAGCGGAAAGCAGAAGGTCGGAACAGGTCCCTTCGTTCAGGGCAAAGACCGAATAAGGGCAGAAGGAAAGAGAGTCAAGCAACGCTGTCAGGTTTTCAAAGACCTGCAGGACACCTGATTTCCCGCTCAGGCTAAGGCGGTCAAGTCCAAGGGGTTTTCCAAGCACTTCGGGACCAACCATAAAGGCTGTCAGGTAATCGGCCCCATGGGGAGATGTCGCATATGCGAGGGCCTGTCCTCTGATCCCCCGAGGGTCAAAGCCAGCCATTTCAAGCCCTTTCACGTCCATGCTAAGCTCTTTTCTGCCTCTCGCAGAGAGGTACTCCAGAGCCCCCTTCCCAAGTTCACTTTGTCCCTCCCCGATTTCGAGAAGGAGAGTTTCGATTTTCAGGGAATCAAGGACGCAGGACTCGAGTTCCGCATAAGCCCCGAGGACGGAACCTGCGGATACGGGGTCAAGCCCGTATTCCGTGCAGATGCGGCTTGCCCTGAGCACGGATTCGAAGTCAGGGTTTCCCAGGTTCAACCCGAATGCCCAGAGCCCATCGTAGCCCGGAACCAGCTGTTTTGTGGATTTGATCCTGTGCATGCAGCCCAGGGGACAGGCAGGACAGCTTTCTTTTTCAAGTTCGAATCTGGCTCTGATGTATTCTCCCGATAGCCGGTCCGCAATCACTGTGCCCCTCTTTAAAAAGTTCCTGCAGGGTATAAGGCCCAGGTAATTGAGCAGTTTAACGAGCACCGGGGTCCCGTAGTTTGCCAGCCCTTTAGACAGCACGGGGTTTGCCTCAAAAAGTTTCAAAACCTTTGATTCCGCTTCTTTGAACCCCTCAGGATCTGCTGGCGTAAGCCCTTTGCCCTCACCTTCCTCACCCTTACTACCCTTGCCTTTTACAACAACTGCTTTTAGCATTTTGGAGCCTGCTACGGCCCCTAAACCCCCGCGCCCGCTGTGAATGGAATCACATACGAAAGAAGATATCCTTACAAGTTTTTCACCTGCCCTGCCTATACAGGCAACGCTTCCCTTTCTACCCAGAATTCCGGTACATTCTTCCGTATTTTTCCCCCAGAGTTTTCCTGCATTTTTGATCGCAACATTTCCTTCCCCAAGCTCAATATAGACCGGCTTTTTAGCCATTCCTGTGACTACAAGGGCATCAATGCCCTCTTTTTTCAGTTCCTGCCCGAAATTTCCTCCGGCATTCCAGCTGAACACGGTACCGGTGAGAGGGGATTTCGAGGTCAGGACAAAACGTCCTGCCATGGGAGCAAGTCCTGTCAGCGGCCCTGAAGTAAAGATAAGGGGGTTTTCCGGACCAAGGGGATCAGCCCCGGGATCTGTAAGGTCGAAGAGCAGTTTCACCCCGAGCCCTCTGCCGCCCAGGAATTTATCCTTTAACTCCCCATCTGTCCGGGAAGTCCTTATCGATTCGGAACTCAGGTCAACGTGTACGGTTTTTCCTGTCCAGTTTTCCATGTCAAATCCCCTTCATTTTTTCCGGTAATACTTTCCTTTCCCCGGATTTTTATTATCCTATGCCGCCTCCCATTTTAAATGCTTGTCCTCTCCGCCTCTGAAAGAAACCCTTAAAAATCAAAATAAAGTTGAAAATGATAAAAATAAATATTTGAAAAGGGTTAAAAGATAGAATTATAGAGAACGTGAAAATATTAAAGAAGCCAGCCTTTAAAACAGGGGAACCTTAAATATTAAGGTATGAAACTCAAGAAACCTTACGTCATTTCGGTCTATGCCCTTATCCGTAATGAGAAAGGGGAGTACCTGCTGCTCAAGCGTTCGGAAAATTCCCGCACGAACCCGGGAAAATGGGACCTTCCGGGGGGAAAGGTGGATCGGGGGGAAACCCTTAAAGAAGCAGTTGCAAGGGAGGTCCAGGAAGAAACCGGGATATCAATCAATCCGGGGGGAATTGCAGGAGAGGTGACTTTCGAGCTTCCTGCAAAAAAAGTTATTGCCATTGTCTATGACGGCGGGTTCAATATGGCAGACGTGCAGTTGAGTTATGAACACATGGAGTACACCTGGACCCCCTTAGAAAAGATAGTAGAAATGGAAGCTCTTCCCCACTATTTCAGGAATTTCTTCAAGGAGCATGCCATAGAAAGCCTGGAAGCTTCAAGGTCCTCCGTTTAACCCTTTTACATAATTACTTCGCACCCTTACCCTGAGTTATTTAGGGAATTTCATTTTAAGGGAATTTCATTAAGGACTCGTCACAGAACAACTTATGCACAGGTTTCGATTGAATGCATTAATTTTCGAGATCAATGTCATCAATTGGGAATTAACTTCTTAAATTATATGCCTAATTTATTTTGTGACAAATCCTAAGGGAATTTCATTTCAGGTATTTATCTTCAAGTTTCTTTCTTTTTTTCCTGCTGGAACGCCAGCTTATCCCAATGAAAAGCAGAGCTACAAGAGCTGCCAGGGCTCCTGTGCGGAGCAAAGAGGCATACTTGCTGAGGAGAAGTGGGTTTACATCGTCCCGCAGTTCGTATTCAGGGTACATTATATCCCGGGGGTCATCGCTGTGCCCGAGCCCAAGCGCATGTCCGAGTTCGTGCTTTGAGATGGCGAGCATTGTTCCATCCCCGTACTGGCGCCAGCCCCTGCCCTGATAGTTCCCGACTTCCAGGACAATGTCCACCCGCACAAATCGCCCGTTCACAAGATGCGGCTTTGCATACCCTGCCACTCCTGCAGGTGCACCCTCGATATTTTCCAGGTTTTCGACCCAGCGGATTCTGATGTCGGCTTTTTCGGAGTTCGTGAACTCAAAAACAGGCGTATAAGCCAGTTTCCCATTGCCTCCTTCTTCCCAGTACTCCAGGGATTTTTCTACCTGTGTGTAGTAGGTTGGGCTGTAGTGGAGAGGCACGTTTTCATCATCGATAAAAACCGTGATAGGAGAATGGTCCCATGGTTCATCAAGGATTCTTTCATAGCTATATGCGCAAGCTGCGGGGGTGAGAGATAAAACAAGAAGCAGCAATAGTGTTATACGCAGTAATTTCATTTGAGGCATAAGGTTTCAATTAATACAGACGGCTCTTCATAATAAATAAGTGATTGATCAAACTTATTAAACAAGTAAGGATCTAAGGTTAGTTGACCTCTTCTAATTGATCATTCTCACAAAGCTTGCTCTAACACGAGTTATTCGGACCAGGTCGGAAAGGATGTGGGTTTGCCCGACCAGATTCAAAAAAGAATTATCAGGAGAGAGGTTTCTTCCCGATTTATTATTCAAGATGTGCTCCGGAAATATTACAGACTTCGCAGTTAGGGTCGCAACACCGGTCTTTTTCTTTATCCTCGCCTTCGAACTCGGATGCAAGAGCCCTTGTACTTTCGGCAAGCACGGCGGCATTCGAAAGGGAAGCCCCTATCATGATTGCAGAAAAGATACTTTCTTTAGGGATACCTTTTCTTTTTGCGATCCTGATATGCATCTTCAGGCAGTGCTCACAGCGAATGGCAGAAGCGACCCCTATGGAAATAAGTTCCACGATTTCGGGGTCGAGGTTCTTGAATTCCCGCATGATTGAATTGTCATAGAGAGTTTTCGGGATGAAGATTTCCGGCATATCTTTCATGAAATTCATGATATAAGGGACTTCACCGTACTGTTTCTTGACATCCTCAAGGAGTTCGGGGACAGCGTTATCAGGATCCTTTTTTAAAATTTCCACAATGTCTTCCAGTTCCATACGAAACCACCAGCATGCATTCGATGCTAAAGCCGGATTCAGAATGTCACTTTAAGTTCCCGGCTTTACGAATTAAAGGATGAGTGAATACACAAACCCAAAAAAAATGTAAAGTGGGCAAAATCCGGGTCAAATTGCAAAACCAACGTCAGACTTAGATTTGATCTTTATCAATATATAATTTTTCATTTTTGATCGGGAAATATTTGCAAGTTCCGAAAGTACGACCCCTTCATCAAACTCCAGGTTTTCGAGCCTCTCATGGTATTCATCATAGGGCAGTTTGACCCTGAGTCCATTCAGCTGCATGGTAATAGGAGCCGGAGAAAGCACCCTGTTGATTGCAGGGACCTGGTTTTCGATTTCCTTCATAACCCTGGCCGGCAAAATGGCAAGGGGATCTTTTGCAAGCTGCTTTCGGATCTTGTCTACGACCTTTCCTACTCCCTCGTTGAGCGCATCCAGAGCATCGGTTTCATTTTTTTGCCTGAGTCGGTGGGAAACCCTGCCTATGCCCCCAACGTAAAGGTCTGCTCCAGGAACGTCTTCGGTCTTCAGGTACGGGCCGCCTGTAACTACAATAGGGATCTCGATACCCTCAAAGAGTTTGGGTTTCTTATTTATAATGCAGTCACTGAAAGACCCAAAAGTGAACACCGCAATGTCATGTTCATTGATCAGCTTTCTCTCGTAGTCCATGGACAGGGAAACTCTTCGCCCCATCCCCCGGGCAAGCCCGATCATATTGGTATTGGCTCCGGGATGACGGAGGTACTCTGCCACATCGCAGGCAGAGTGAGGAAGATGGTGAGAGGCAAGAGTGGGAGAAACAACTGCTATTTCAACTCCCGTAAGGGAAGCCTTGAGCAGGACCCCGAGCAACTCCTTGGAAAGTTCCTTTACCAGGTGCACGTCCTTCTCGGGAATAAGCATGATAAGGTTGACTTCGGTCCCGGTAACAACTTTCTGGATTATGTATCCTCCAAGGTCTTCCAGCAGTTCCAGAATAAGCCCGTGCTTATGAACCCCGCCGGTGTAAAGATAGGGGAGGAATATAGACGTCATTTTGTTTTCCCTCCTGCCATTAATTTTTCAAGCATTGCTCCTGCTTCTTCGATCCATTCCCTATCCATGGCTTCTTCGGATGCCACGAAGACAAAACGGTTGCCTTTGAACAGGTGATAGCGGACCCTGAACCCTTCGGGGGTCACCCGGATTGCAAAGTCCACAAGGTCTTCGTGCAGAGTGTGCCTGGGATCGGCCACAATCATCTTTCCTATAAACTCGGCTTCTTCCTGGGGATTGTCCGAGTCCACGGCAACGGTCCAGCGGTCAGGCTGCCTGATGTTAGCCTTCCCGTGGCGCACCCAGAGTTTCTTGAGAAGCTCCGGGATATACCGTTCTTTTTTGATCGAGATAACAACCTCGTGGGAAGCTCCTGTTTTTGCTTCCACGTCAGCCATATCAAGGGTTGTGACCTTCGTGCCTACGTCCCGGAGAATGATTGCCATCTGGAAGAGGGAGTCTTCCGGCCGCAGCACAACTTTTATTCTCCCTATTGCCGGCCCGAGCTTGAGACTCGAGAGGTTATCCTCGATAATCTGCCTGTAAAAGGCCGTTTCCGAATCAATTGCCGATTCAACAATAAAGGTCTCAAGCGCATCCATGCCACTTCACTCCTCCACATAGCCGGAAGCAAGCAAAGCCGCCCCGACTGCCCCTATCAGATGAGAGCTCTTTGGCACAAGGACGTCGATCTTGAGAAGGTCTCCGAGAGCTTTCGGGACTCCCTCGATCAGGGAAGAGCCCCCGACCAGGATGAGGGGTTCTTTTACGTCCACTTCCTGGAGCTGCTGTTCAAAGATCTGCTCGACCACACTATAACAGGCTGCGGCAGCAACATCTTCAGGGACAGCCCCCTTGGCAAGGGAGTTTACCAGGGACTGGATCCCGAAGACTATACAGTAACTGTTCATGGTTACGTTTTCCTGCATGCCTTTAACTGCAAGGGATCCAAGTTCCGTGATGTCCACTCCCAGGCGTTTTGAGATCATCTCAAAGAAACGCCCCGAAGCTCCGGCACAGATCCCTCCCATGGTAAACATACCGGGGATCCCGTCGTCCACGGAGATCGCCTTGTTGTCCATCCCGCCAATATCAATGACAGTTGCAGGGCCTTTCTGGCAGTCTGCAAGATAGACCGCTCCCTTGGAGTTTACCGTGATTTCTTCCTGAATCAACTGAGCATTGAAATGTTTCCCAATCAGGAAACGCCCGTAACCTGTGGTCCCAAGAGCCTGGATTTCGTCCCTGGAAACCCCTGCTTCTTCAAGAGCAAGGGAATACGCTTCGTCGGCACTTTCCAGGACTTTAGTGGTAGGCACCCAGCCCGACCCAATGACCTCGTTGTCTCTCATGACCACGGCTTTGGTCGTGGTGGAACCCGAGTCAATGCCTGCGGTCAGGCCTGTCTGTACCTCCCTTGCCAGAAGGTGCCTGCGCCGAGCAACGGTTGTCAGGGCCTCCAGCCTTGTTAACAGGGTTCCGGCAGTGGTCCTTTCGGTGAAAGAATAACTGATTACCGGGATATCCGAGTGCTTGTGAATATACCTTCGGACTTCGTTTCGGACAATCGCCCCTTCAGCACAGCGGAAACAGGTAGTAATAAAGACCCCGTCAACGTGGGTTGTGCCTTCTACAACGGCTTTTGCCCTGGCCATCATTAGCAGGAGATCCCCGCTGGCCACCTCAAGCCCGAACTCCTTTCCTATGCTGTCCAGGCCTGCGACATCAATTTCAGGGTACACGAACTTTGCGTTTACTTCGGCGGCAGCAGCTTCAAATTCGGGCTGGACACCCGAATATTCGGAGCCGCAGGATACCAGAGCTATTTTGACGGTTTCAAGCTCCTCACTCATTTTTCTTCCTCCCCCGACAGTGCTTCCAGGAAAGCTGCGATTTTGTACACGAACTCCTGGGCGTTTTCTTCGGCTTCAGGGTACCTGAGCTCAAGTATGGGGATATCTTTCGAGCGGACAAGGTACTTCATAAGTTCGTTCGTGCGGTTGCAGCCCACGCATCCGAAGTCCACGGGAGGTTCATGTACAATGATTGCCGCTTCCGCTTCTTCGATCAGGGGACCGATAAGGGACATCCTGCCCCTTACCCCGGCAGGAACCTCCACTGCAGCATATCGAAGCCCTATTTTCGGGTCTTCGGGGGTGATATTGACCGGGGGTGAGTCAAGGCTGATATTCGTAACTTTTTCGCGCACCTGGTTCATGACAGCAAGGGGCTTGTGCCCGAAGCGCTCAACCAGGTCCGCAAGGATAAGACTGTTTACAGGATAAATGAAAATCTTCGCCAAACACACTCACCTCGCAATTTCCGCTTCAATGATTTTTTCTAATTCTGATACCTTAAGTTTGTCCTTTTTCCCACGGCTCTTTTTCAAGGGTTCTTTTACCTCGAGTTCATCAAGTGCAGTCCCTATGGCAGGGAGCATCCGCACTTCTTCCCTGAGGAAATGAAATCCGGGCCTCGGCCCCCCACCCCGGGATGCACGGCAGCGCCGTTCGTCTCCTGCGGGGAATCCTCTGTCCTTAACGAAAATATGGTTTTTATCAAGTTTCCGGATTTCTTCCGTCACCATCAGGACATCTTCAGCAGGCCCGGTCACGATCAGCCCGAAACAGGTTTCCTTTACCGTGACGGGAAACTCTGATTCGTAAATCTTCATGGCTGCATCTACAGGCAACACCTTATCCGAACTGATTACGATGACCTTTGTAATTTCTTCCTGTTTAACGTCTGTCATTTTCCGTCTCTCCTAAGCTTGCGGGAGACTTTACCTGCGGTGAGATCCGCCTGTGATAAAATTCACGCGCGTGAACCTATTCGCAGATATTGTATTCATATAACTGAATTGATAAACGGGTTTATTTACGTATAGATCCACTTTAATGACGTTTATTTACATATAGATCCACTTTGATGAGCGTTAACTTACGTATAGCTTCACTTACGTATAGCTTCACTTACGTATATTATATCTCCTTCCTTGATGCCCTTCAGTTTCTCAGGATCAATAACCCGGCCAATTATATTTGTTGAGGAGAACTTTTCCCCGGTAGGGCCGAAAAGGTCGTCATCCACAAGTTTTACCCCGATGTTTCCCATCCTCTTTGCCGATTGATTTGTGATCCCGAATTCTCCGGCAAGGACTTTGTCCCGGGGGCTGTTTTCGGGCAGGATCTCTTTATACTTAATGGCTTCTACTTTCTCGGCCCTGAAAAGGTAGGTATTTTCATAGACCATGCTAACAAGCAACTGCCCTACGGTTTTTGTCTTGAGTTCCAGGGAATGGCGGAAAAAGTCCACTGATTTGGGAGCCTTTTCAGGGTAGAGTTCCACTTTTACGAGTTTTGACCCGGGCACAGCAAAAGCAGTAACTTTAGCATCCCCGAGGATCTCGAGAGTGGTCGCGGGCTCCTGTCTCACAATTACCGCGTCTTCTTCTGTATATCCTTCTTTTACCAGTTCCACCCCTATGGACGAAAGCACAGGTTCTACTTCTTCAAAACTGTGACCCAGAAGAACAAGCTGAGGCGGAAGACTCTCTACCGCAAGTTCCTGTCCTTTCTCGGCAAGTTTCACTAGTTCCAGCCCCTTCGTCACATGCCCTACGACAGAGTGTACGAGACTGGAAGGCCTGTCCTCTCTTGATATGTAGACCTTGCCTGTCCCGTACCCTACAGTCCTGACCGAAACGGCACCTTCTGTCCGCGGTTCAAAGTTTTCGTAAGGAGCGATTTCTTCCCGGAGGGAATTATCCGAAATAAAAGAACTGGCCACATAGTCAACTTTCAAAACCCCTTCCCGGGACAGGGCATAGAAATGCTCTGCACCCACAGGGGCGTTTCTGGAAAGCTCGATCTCAAAATAAGTGAATATGCTTGCCCCGTCTTCGATAGAAGTTGAAAGGTCACCTGTGCAGGTTTTTTCTGCAAGTTGCTCCCATTCGATTATCGGTTCTATGTTCAGAATGGAGTCATCTTTTGAAAGCCGATTTAATAAGTTTTTTCCACCTATGACTTTTGCAAAAACCCCCTCTTCAGGAGTTCCATATTCTGCAGCATGCCTTTTCCTGGAAATGATCAGGTGTGTGTTCCCCGGATCGAATCCACCGGCTCCGAACACAACATCAAAAGCTTCAAAACCTCTGAGCCCTCGCTCAGGCTTCAATTCGGCTTCAAAAGGCCCGAAAGCCAAAGCTTCCGGACCTGCCCAATGGACGTTTTTCCCTTCATATTCTTTGAAGTTTTCAGCCCATAATTTTCCGGAGGGAGAATCGGAATCTTCAAGTTCGATCCTGAATTCCCCTTTCGTTGTGTTGATAGCGTATTCAGTGATGACTTCCGATTTCCTTTCAGCGGTCATTTTCAAAATTCCGATCGCTGTACCGGCTCTATAGGGAGCATTGGAAACTTTCAGGGCGTCTCCAAGTGTAGAGCCTTCAGGCAACTCGAATTGCTGCCCGTTCACCTCTACGCTAATCTTTTTACTCGTAATCCAGCACCTCATCTTAGTATTTTCTATACTAAGAGGGGAAAGCACATTTATAATTCTTCTGCAGCCTTGAGCTTTTCTTCATCCGTAAGTTGAGAAAGTACGGAATTAGGCACTCCAAGGTCCACGATCTTTCCATCGCGCATAAGGGCGACCCGGTCGCAGATTTCATTTACAAAGTCCATGTCGTGGGAGACGACAACGAAAGTCTCTCCGATTTCATCTCTGGCTTTGAGGATAGAGTTTGTGACCGCAACCTTTGTAATCGGGTCCATTGTCCCGGTAGGCTCATCCATGATCACGATTCTCGGCTCCTTGATAAGAACCTGGGCAAGTGCAATCCTGTGCCGCTCCCCTTCGCTCAGTTCATCAGTCATTTTGGTTAGAACGGCTTTTGCCTTATCTTCATCGAATCCCGCAGCCTTAAGGGTCATAACCGCTTTCCTTACCCCAAGTTCGAAAGGCAGATCCAGGCTGATGGACTCGGTCAGGTTGTCAATGACAGAGCTGTGAGTGTAAAGCCCGTATTCCTGATGCAGGAAACCCATGTACTTGGTTGCCCTGCCTTTGTTGTCCACGCCTAACTTGGTCATGTCCACCCATTCGTCCCCTACACGGACTTCTACTTCCCCTTCAGTGGGGGGTAAAATTCCCATGAGGATCTTGGAGGTGGTCGTCTTGCCCGCACCACTCACTCCGACAAGCCCGAAGATTTCGCCTTCTTTTACGTCAAAGGAGATTTTGTCCACTGCCCTGACAACTCCGCGGTCCACCGAGATGTAGCGCTTTGCAAGGTCTCTTACGCGGATAATTGAGTCCCCCACCATCACGTCCTTATCCTGTCTAATCATGGACGCGCTCTCCATGAAGGCTGTGGAGACTTCAATGGGGTCCCCGGTCATGGTGACCTCCCCATTTTCGAGCAGAATCGCCTTGTCCGCAAGCTGCTCGATTACCTCGGGCCAGTGGGAAGTCAATACCATGCTCATATTGTAATTATCAACTGCCCTCATAATGGCTTCATGGACCAGTTTTGCAGTCATCGGGTCAAGGGTACCTGTGGGCTCGTCTGCCAGCAGGATCAGGGGATTTCTGACGAGCTGCCTGGCAAGCACCACTCTCTGCTTTTCGCCCCCGGAAAGTTCCCTTGCTACGTGCATCATGCGGTGGTTCAGGTTTACCTCTTCCAAGAGTTCAACCGCCTTTTTCATGGCGTCTTCGCCCTTGTACCCGATTTCGTTAAGGGAGTTCATGACATTTACAAGGACCCTTTCGTCCCCGTAGAGGGCAAAGGTTCTCTGGAGCATGATCGCAATCCTTTTTGCAATCTCTTTCCTGAGAGGGTCATAGAGAGAAAGTTTTACAAAATCCGCTTCAAAAGCCAGGAGTTCCTCACTGCAGACCGGACATTTCTGACTTACCTTGCTGGGGCGTTCGATATAGCCGCACTTTTCACAGCGAGCAAGGTGGTAGATCACTTCTCCGGAAATGTTGTCAAAAGATTCGGTCCCTCGTAACACGTGCATGAGGATGGTCTTTCCAGACCCGCTTCTCCCCAGAATTCCGACAACTTCTCCTTCGTTGATAGTAAGACTTACATTTTTCAGGGCCTTGACACCGTCAAAATCTACAGTAAGGTTTTTAACTTCAATAAATATTGACATGAATTTTCCTCCGCAAACTATGAGCTGCAAATTATTTTTTAATGTGGGGTTTCCCGCCTGTCGGGACAGGTTCCAAAGAGTTTGAAAAGAAACTGCTCTAACGGAACCAGTATTTTAACATAAATAAATAATTTCACACATTTGGGCAACAAGTACATAAGAATGAACATTACATAAACATAACGCATTATTTTCTCACTGTTAACTCCAGGAACCGGGATGCGGCGCCGGATTCTCCCGAAATTTGTAATCCCTTCATAGTCCCTTTACCACATCCACAACCTTTATAATATCATCGAGCACCAGATCGGCGGCTTCCTTGAGTTTTTCAGGTCTTTTATCACCCTGCTGGACCGTCATTATTCCCAGGTCTGCTGCCCTCAGGGCAAGGATATCGTTAATACCGTCCCCTACCATGATCACCTTTTCATATTTGTTTTTTAGCTTAAGAACGACTTCCTCCTTCATAGTTGTAGTTGCGAGGGCAAAGATCCTTTCGGGGGGTATGCCAATGTATTCCGCAAGTTGAGAGAGGGTGCGCATGCTGTCGCCGGATGCTATGTAGGTGTCCACCTTCATTGCCTGGAGAGCCCGGAGGGTTTCCAGAGTGGTAGCAAAAACCTGCCCTCCCGTACTGAGCACATAGGGCACGTCCCGGGCCTTTGAGTCTACAATCAGCCCTGCGGCCAGGTAAAAGATGTTCGGACAGCGGGCAGAAACTGCGTGAAGAACTTCATGGACGTCTCCCATCCGGAGTTGCGTTCCTTTTATGATCTCACAGACGGTTTCCAAGGACAATTCTCCCTTTGAGCAACTAATCCCTATCGGGACCCTATACTCTTCTATGAACTCAAAAAGGAGCATTTCTTCCCTGGACCGGAGTATGGTTTCGTTTTCGGCATTCAGGACAACGAGCCCGCACCCATTCTTCTTTGCAACAATTGCGGTGCTCTCTATGTTTTCAAGAATACGGCCCGTTGCGGCTTCTTTTGCAACCCTGTACATATGGAGAAGGGTCCCGGCACTGTCGAAGACCACGGCGATTCGTTTGGCCATAGGAAAGGATAAACCTGTAAAATAAAAAAATCTTTGTGATAACTGAGAAGACAGCAGGGAGAAGAAAAATTATAAAAATAAATTAAATGATGAGGGTGAAAGTTACGTTTAGACATTCATACAGCAACATCATACAGCAACATCATACAGCAACATTCACATTATTGCTGACCCTGAAACGAAAACTCCTGCGAAAAAGCCAAGAATTGCCCCGCTGTTCAGGAAAGGAAGCCCTGCCTGGGGTTTCCCCTTCATGACAAGGATGGAGAGGGCAAAGTATCCTGCCAGGGTTCCGAGCATGGCTCCCAGTACAGGATAGGTTATTGGCCCGCCGTTTTCCATAAAGATACTTGCCGATACCACCAGCAGGGTAGGCATGACAGCGTCCCCGAGCCCCATGAAAAAGGCTTCCCTCTTTTCCCCTTCCGCGAAGTTTTCCTTCAGGAAAGAGTAACCGCGCTGTTTGGGAATTACGAAAAGGATGGGAAGTTTCAGATCCATTACCCCTTCGGCGAGGGTGATCATGTGCTTTGTCTTGTAGACGGAGAGGGCATCATAGATTGCAAGGAGCAGGAGGAGGACGACTACCGGGATAACGGACATGGAAATCCCTAGGAGGGCACTGACTCCGCTAGCTATGCAAATCCCCACAATGTCAATAACATACCACTCCGGATATTTGTAAAGCAGCACTGTCAGCCCTGCAGAGAGCAGGGTTGAAACCAGAACTTCAAGTCCTGCAAGTGAGGGGAAGAGGGTCAACAGAGCGAAGAATACATAGTAAAGGGTGCTGAGGACCGCAAAGTATATAAATAAGCTGATGAGCCACGTCATATTCTTTTTTATTGCGATCAGGACGAGCACGGTGAAGGCCAGGATTAGCCCGATGTAGTAGATGGAATGAGATACCTGTGTCGGGTCCTCAAATGCCTGCATTTCATTAATTTCCATAGGGGTGGCCATGAAAAGCGCCAGGGCCTGTACTAAAAGGATCAGCCCTGCCATGGTAATCATTGGAAAATATGCCGCTAGTGATTGCTTACTGAAAGTCAAGTACCTGTGCTCCTTAATTCTTGACACTATGCCTTTACTATTCCTTTATAAATTTACTGTCTTTCAGAAATATTATTTCATACAGTTGACCGATAGGTTCACCATCTGATCGACGGGAGGTAGAAGTTCCTCTGAAAAATGATTATGTATTCAGGCATTCAGACCTCTGGTAATGGGATTTCCCTCTAAATCTTCTTGTTAAGATATGCCGTAACGTATATTTACCTATGCTACCAGTGAAAGTGCACAAGAGATAACGTTTTTAAAACCGATTCCTTCGCGTAACCGGACATTAAAAAAATATCCACAAATATTTCGAGATATTACAGCGCTGACGCTATTTTTAGACATCATACGGGAAAGAGGTAGAAGTTGGGAAAGGAAAGATAAATAATTTGTGCAAAAAAATAAATAGCATATCTGTGTAAAAAATAGAAAAAAATAGAAAACCCGCAAAATATTTCAGCGAAAGTATTTCCGCCAAAAAATATACAATGTTAGAGATATTTTCACGGAAATCATGGCAGTGCAGAGAATTTCCATAACTAGTATGTTAGAGGTATACAATGGAAACGAGAGATACCGTATTTTTTGTTGTGATGGTCCTGTCATCTTTCCTTCTATCCTTTGAATGGCTTAGAAGGTTCACGTACAAGCCCTCAAACCCCCTTATCATCATCTCGGTGATGATCCTCATCGCGACGTTATCCGCAATGCTGATCTCGATCGATGCCAGGCTTCGGAGTCTCGAGGAAAAGATGGAATCAAAGGATCGTTCCCTCAGGGCAAACATCCAGAACACGGAAAACAACATCGAAGACAAGATGAATGAGCTCGTAAGCAAGGTCGACAACGCCATTTACGAATTCAACCGCAGGAAATACCACTAAGCTGTATGGCACTCCTTTTTTAAAAAAGGCAGGCTTTTTGCGAGATGGGAGCGTTGAGCCCTCAGGGCTGTTTTTCGAGAGCTTCAGCTTTGCAAAAGAACTAATTCAGGCGCTTTAGCAGTTTACTTTAAGCGCTATATTATAGAATATAGAAGAGCACGAAGTTTCATAGTTAGAATTTCAGAAATAAGAAGTCAAGTAGTAAGAAGTCGAGTAGTAAGAAGATCCACAGTCTCTTGTTTGTGATCCACCCTTCCCTACGACATTTTTATACTCCAGTATTCTTTTAAGCGACTCTTATCTGCCAGTTACCGATTTAGATCTCCCTGCAATCCCCTGTCTTTTGTAGCTTCGACCTGATTTTTCAGGGAATCTAATTACAACCAGAGAGAATAATTTAGAGATTTTAATTATAATACTAAAGAGATAGAAAGATAGTGATAAATATTAAAAATTTGAAGGATAGTATTAACAGGAGAGAGAATATTTTCGTCCAAATTGGAAACGGTACCGAAAGATGTATAAATCAGATCGGATTTATTACGGCGACCGTCGGAAAAAGAGGATGTATCAAAATATATAATTGAAGTGATGCACGATCGTAAGTTATTATTAACCCTAAATATGTATAATCTACTTATCCTTTGGTTTAAAGAGGAAAAGAAGGAACGCAGATATGCACCTTAATCTGGAACCAATCGGTATTATTAAAAAGGCTGTTAATAAATCGGAAATATTAATTTATTCCGATTTCGAGCAGGTAATACGGAATATAGCTTCAAAAATGGGGGAAGGGGCCGAAGCCGGACAGAAACTTCTGATCATCCACAAGAGCGGCAGCAAGAAATCCTCTGACGGACACCAGGTAAGGGTTACGAAAACAACATTGCTGGAAAGAAAAGGCAATCTTCTGACCGTATCCAAAATTGACGCTAATGAAGACTCCGTGATCGACGTACGTCTCGATGCCATTGCCTGACCCCTTAAAGGTAATTAGGCATGGAGGAATAGAATAGACTATAGACCAATCATAATATTTTTATATTTTAATATTTTCGCATTTTTTTATTAAACCGGAGAGCCCGGAGGAGATTTCCGGGAGTTTCCGGACCAGGGGACCTGGAATGAAGAGGTTGGGGATCATAGTGCTCATCCTCATATTTCTCCTGGTCAGCGGCTGCTTTGAGAGCGGCGTTGGCCCCGAACAGGGGGAAATGGAGGGAAACATAACTGTTGCCGACGGAACAGAGTCCGGAAAACTCCAGGTTACTACTCTTGTAGCTATCTATATGGTTGGAAGCGACCTTGAGTCTGAAAGCGGGTATGCGAGCCGGGATATCCTTGAAATCCTTGAAGGTCTGCCCACAAACCCGGAGGACATGGAAGTTGTGCTGGCTTACGGAGGGGCTGCTGCGGAAGGCTGGAAAGGCATGACCATTGCTGATCTGGAAGACCTGAGGCAGGATGCTGACGACGAGGTCGTGGGCAATGAGGCGTACCACCGAGAAGTATATACACGGGCAAATATGGGGGACAAAAAAAGCCTGGAAACCTTTCTTTCCTATATCCGGGACAATTACGAAAGCGAAAAGGTCCTGCTGGTTTTCTGGGACCACGGAGACGCCTACCGGGGACTTTGCTTTGATGAAAACCACGGCTACGACAAGCTTGAAATTTCCGAACTCGAAAGCGCCCTTGCAGCCTCAGAACTTCATTTCGACCTCATAGGCTTTGACGCCTGCCTCATGTCCACCCTCGAACTTGCAAAAGCAGTCGGACCTTTTGCCGATTATATGCTAGCCTCCGAAACAATCGAACCTACACACGGCTGGGACTACACCGCTTTTGCGGAGTATGCCGCAGAACACCCGGAGGCTCCGCCTGAAGCCGTGGGCAGGGAAATCATTGACAGCTACCTGGAAAACCCCACACATGTGCGCCCGCGGACCCTCTCCCTCCTGGACCTTTCAAAAACCGATGCCGTCCTGGAAAGTTTTGATACCCTTGCAGCAGGACTGAAATCCGAAATCGCAAATCCCAGGGCTTACTGCGGACTCGGGGCATCCTTTACCGGGGCCAGGAAGTTCGGGGTAGAGCCCCGGCAGGAAGCCGAAATTTCGATGGACCTGAAGGGTTTTACCCTCGAAGTCCGGGAAGAGGTTCCCCACCTTTCAGAGGATGCAGATCACCTTCTTGAAACTCTTGACAGCTTAGTGGTTTATGCACGGCATGACGGCTCCGTCCCAGGGGCACACGGCGTCTCCATATACTCCCCACACGCCACCGAGGGCAATTACCGGCAATACCGCGAAGTTTCGGTTTCCGATACCTGGTACGGCTTCCTGGGGGAGTATAGGGACAGGGCCTGCACGGACCTGACAGAACCCGGGATTTCGAAAAGCGGGGATTCTTTTACGGTTGAAGATGATTCGGGGGTGACTTCGGTTGAGCAGGTATACTTCATAAATTCAGCCAGGGGAGCCGTCATTTTCGGAAAACTGCCTGCTGCCTGCTCCGGGGACAGTGCATACTGCCTCCCGGAATGGGATGGGAAATGGGTCTACTTCCGGGACAATCAATCAGGCGCTTACACCCTCATATCCGCAACGTATGAAGGGGAAAGCGAGGACGGCACCCGAATATTCTCCACGGAACTCGAACTTAGAAGGAATGGGAAAGCCAGGAACTGCCTTGCTTACCTTTACCTGGAACCGGAGAACGGGACCGTGGATACATACCTTAACCCATACGAGAACCTGGAAAACGGGGACATTCTTTTTTCACGGGAGGTGTTGAGCCCGCAAGGAGGAGATGCCCTCACCGCATATGCCCCCCTTTACGGGAATGACGGGACCCGGAAATGGATATCGCTGGAAACGATTTCAGTGGGAGAAGATGCGGCATTTGTCTTTGACTACCTGCCGGAAGGGACCTACTACACCGCGCTCTATGCCAGGGATTTCGGCTCAAACTTCAATATGAGCGAATCGGTGGAAGTGGTTCTGGACTGAATTTACCCGCGGTTTTTTAGGATTCATCCGATTTTCATTCTGTTTTCCCATCCTTCGGCATCTGTCTTTCATTCTTTAGTTCTGGAATTACTCAATATTTCAATTTTTTCGTTCCAGAGAGGATTTACCCTTCCGTCTTTTTTCCCAGAGTTTTCCCCTGTTCCATTGAGGTAAACAGATACTTAACTAAGCAATGATGCGGTAAAGATAAAATTTCAGTACGCATAACCTATACTAAGCACAGAATAAAACACATAGCACAGAATAAAGCGCCATATGCGCTGAAGGAAATTCAGAGGAAACACGAGGGAAAACATGGGTACAGATATCGGCGACCTGCTCCAGAAAAGAAAGGTTGAGCTCTCATACCTTGCAAACCGTGTAGTTGCAATCGACGCATTCAACACCCTGCACCAGTTTTTAAGCATCATCCGCCAGCGGGACGGAAATCCCCTGCAAGACTCCTCAGGGAGGGTAACCTCCCACCTTTCAGGCCTGCTCTACCGGACCACGAGCCTGGTGGAAGCCGGGATCAAGCCGGTCTTTGTCTTTGACGGCAAACCTCCGGACCTGAAAGCTGAAACCCTGAACAAAAGAAAAGAGGTAAGGGAATCGGCCCGGGAAAAATGGGAGACCGCTAAAGCCACCGGAGACCGGGAAGCTGCCTACAAATACGCCCAGGCTTCTTCAAAGGTCGACCAGCATATTGTGGAAGACGCCAGGTACCTGCTCGACATTATGGGCATCCCCTGGGTCCAGGCACCCTCCGAAGGCGAAGCCCAGGCTGCCTATATGGCCCTTAAGAAAGATGCGGATTTCGTTGCCTCCCAGGACTACGACTCCTTCCTTTTCGGAGCTCCTGCGGTTGTCCGGAACCTGGCGATTACGGGAAAAAGAAAGCTTCCCGGAAAGAACGTTTACGTTGACGTAGAACCCGAAATGATCGAACTCGAAGAGACCCTCAAAGCCCTTGAAATCAACAGACAGCAGCTAATCGACATTGCAATCTGCGTGGGCACGGACTACAATAAGGGTCTTGAGAAGGTGGGCCCGAAAACCGCCCTGAAACTGGTCAAGAAGCAGGGGGATATCCATGCCATACTCAGGGAGAAAAAGATTGAAATCGAAGCCCTGGACCGGATAAGGGATTTCTTTACATCCCCCGAAACCACGGACGACTACGAGCTGAAGTGGAAAAAACCGGACCATGATAAGTTGATCGAATTCCTCTGCAGGGAGCATGATTTCTCGGAGGACAGGGTGGAAAAAGCTTTCGAACGCCTGAAGGCGGCATCCGGAGGGAGGCAGCAGACCCTGGATCAGTGGTTCTGAAGAACTCATAGCGGTTCTGGAATATCAGACATCGTTTTCCGGGAGAACTGTGGGATACGGCGGGATACGGTGGAATGTGGTGAGATAAGATGGTAGAGCTGGCAGAGCAGGAGTTAGAAGAAGAGGGGGATTACGGAAAACTCCCCCGGAGAGAGGAAACTAACGCCGGAAACCCTCATTCCCACACCCATGGCGTAATAGACCCGGAGCTCCTTTCCACAGAGAGGGGACTCTACGCGGTCAGGTGGTCTTTTGCAGGACTCATGCTCACCGCGCTCTTCCAGATCTTCATTGTTTACATCTCGGGCAGTGTTGCCCTCCTTGCCGATACCATCCACAACTTCGGGGATGCCGTAACTGCGATTCCCCTGGGTTTTGCCTTCCTGCTTGCCCGGAAGAAGCCCAGCAAGCGCTTCACCTACGGGTACGGGAGAGCAGAAGACCTCGCTGGGCTCATAATTGTTTTTTTGATCTTATTCAGTGCCATTGTTGCGGCCTATGAATCCGTGCAAAGGCTACTTTCCCCTCAGCCTGTGAATTTCCTGGGGGCGGTGGTTGTCGCATCCTTAATAGGCTTTCTAGGCAACGAACTGGTCGCTAAATTCAGGATAAGCGTAGGAAAAGAAATAGGAAGTGCCGCCCTGGTAGCTGACGGATATCATGCCCGTGTGGACGGGTACACAAGCCTTGCCGTGCTGTTCGGGGCGCTGGGAGTCTGGCTTGGTTACCCTCTTGCAGACCCGCTTATCGGACTGCTCATAACCGTTGCAATCCTCCACATTGTCCTGGACGCGGGAAAAGCCGTTTTGTCCCGCATGCTCGACGGAGTTGACCCCGAAATCGTGGATGAGATCAGGGAGGAACTCGGCACGGTAAAGGAGGTGAATGATGTGAGCGAGGTCAGGGTACGCTGGCTCGGACACAGGCTGCACGCCGAGGTGAACATTGCAGTGGACCCGGGCCTCTCAGTGGAAGACGGCCATGCCGTTGCAGTGGAAGTGCGCCACAGGCTGCTGCATGACCTGGGTTACCTCTCAAATGCTGTCGTCCATGTGGACCCCCTTGGTTCCTCAGGCGAGGAGTTTCACAGGATCCCGGAGCATGAACACGACAGTTTGCCCCCGCATTCCCACTAAATTGAGTTACAAAAAGTTGAGTTACAGCCCCCGTTTTTACGGTATATGGCAGCCAGATTTTTCAGAGATTCAAAGGTTTGAATTTGGGATTTCAAACCTCAGGTCCCCCTAATCAAAGCCGGGAAATCTCCGCTCCACTGTTTTTGGCTTTTGTCATGAAGACTGTCCCACCTAAGGACTCATCGAGCATCTGCTGGACTTCTGCCTGGAGTTCCTGCCCTTCGGCTTTGTTATCCACCAGGGAATAGACCACAGGCCCGAATGAGCTCACCCCGGCACCGTAACTTCGGGTGCGCATGAAGGCTGAGACTTCCTTGACAATATCCGGCCAGACATAGTGTTCAAGCCTGTTGAAACCCACGTTCTGTACATGGTTTACGGCTGATCCGAAGCTCTCGATATCTTCTTCCATCACGGCAGGCATCATTTGCATGAGCACGACGTGAGCAACCTCCCTGACTTCTTCTATGGGAAGGGGGCAGAATTTCTTGAAAACCGCCACTTCCTCCTCATCGTGCATCCCCTTGTCATTTGGAACGGCAACTACCAGGTTCCAGTCCGGGAAATCTCTCCTGAAGAGCACGGGACCCGGAGGCACCCTGCTGGCAGCCGAGGGTAAAAAAGCTCCTTTATCCCTGAACCTGTGTCCCCCGTCAACAATGAAACCGCCGTTTTCAAATGCTCCTACACCTATTCCCGAGGTCCCCCCCCGCTGCACGGTAAACGCGAGGTCCCGGACGCTCATCCCGAGCCCATAGAGCTCGTTCACGGCCGCAGCAGCCGAGAGAGAGGACTGGGTTCCGGAGCCGAATCCAACATGAGGGGGAATGAGGGACTCAACATTTATCCGTACACCTTCCCCTTCCGGGAGAACGGCTTCAACGGCCCGTTTCATGCGATCGGTAAAAGCCTCCGCGCCTTCAACCCGGATTTCGTCTGCTTTTTCAGCTGTTAGCGTGACGTTGGGAGTTGGAAGTGCAAGGCCTGCCCCCCCATCTACCCTTCCGATCTCCCCGTTTAAGTCAATAAGAGTCATATGAAGCCTGCAAGATGTAACTATTTTGATCATTGTTTAGTCCGACCTGGAAATTACCATTTCCTGTGATATATAATATTTTGATAATGTTTACTGTTCTTAATTATTGTTTATGATATTTAAGTTTTTAATAAATTTCCGGAATGGATGCCACGATATTGTAAAAAATTTTACACAAGAGGTTCTTCCGGAAGCTTAGAGAACAGGAATATTTAAATCTGAATTAGATAGAGGAAAGGATTTAAATCAAGGTTCAATTTTTCGAAAAACATCCCACGGAACATAAGAACCCTGAAAAAATAGAGCGTAAGAAGTAAAGCGGACTTGAAATCAAGAAAAATCAGATAAAAGAAGACTTGATGAAATCAAGAAAAATCAGATTAAAGCAAACTGATACCACCCGAACCGATTTCAAACCTTATCAACTCCAGTTTGATGCAGGTTCTTCGCATTTTCGGTATATGGATGTGGCGCTCAAGGTTGCCGGTATAGGGATTTTCACCCAGCACGAGCCTGAGAGAGCCACTGGAAGAATACTCTGCAAGGCCCCGGGTCATTTTGCAGGCGGTTTCATCCATGACAAACATGGCCGTGCAACCTTCTTTTGTGCTGAGAATGAAGTTAAGGGCATCGAACTGGTCCCTGAAGTCCTGGACCGAAAGGCGAAGGGTGAAAACTCCTAGATTATCAATAACAACGACATCGGTTCCTTCAGGCACATAGTCAGCAAGTAAAGGGAGTTCGATTTCCAGGCCCTCGGGAGTGAAACCGAATTTGGAGGTCTGGACTTTCTCGGACCGGTTCTGGAATGCCTTTTCTATAACCAGTTGCCCGTTCTCATAGAACCTTGAAAGCCCTAACCCGAGCATTTCCGACTGCTTGATGATATCTTCAGGAAGCTCCTCGGTTGCGACCAGCACGCAGCGCTTACCATCCATGCATGTCCTGTAAAGGAAATGGATGCCAAAGATGGTCTTACCCGTACCGGTACTCCCGGTAACCATGATTACCCTGCCCCTTGGATAGCCACCGTTAAGTCTGTCGTCCAGTTCAGGTATGCCCGAGGATATGCGTTCCATTTTTACTGCACCCCTTTTCCTTCCATCAAACGGTAAATTCACAATAATATAACAAACATATTGAAAAACACCTGAATTCAAAGTAATTATGCCCTGAAAATGTTTTATTCTGCTGCCAGCCACCTGTCAGTGGCCAGTTTTTGATGTAGTTATTGATAGTATTTATACAAACTTTAAGTGATATTTATAAGATGTGGGCATAAAGGGCGTTCCCTATAAAATACTATCTATACGTAAATTTTTAACTATGTACAGTTAAAGTGCATCACATATAAAAAATTGCACAGTTCACGAATAATTGAATGAAGAAGGAGGAGAAAGAGAAGGAGAAGAGAAGGAAAAAAGAGAATACTTAGAACAAAAACGCAGAGAGGACGTAGATAAAAAGATCGAAAATAGGGAAAAACGACGAGAGGGGGATTCGAACCCCCGAGATGCAAAGCATCACAGGATTAGCAATCCTGCGCCATACCGGGCTTGGCTATCTCGTCATTCAGGTTTTAGAAGACGCGTTTCCCTTAAAGGCATTTCAGATATTTAACCTTTTCCGGAGAAAAAACAGTTTGCAAAAACTGCACATCCACCTCACATTAAGATTTTTGCAGATTTTTATGTCAGGTTGAAAGGTTTGAAATTAACCGATTAAAGGTGTTTAGTGATGAGCACGCCGCAGGTTGATACACCTCGGAGATCCCAGGGGGCTGGCACCCCTTCTCCACCCCGCAACCCCACAAGCGATGATTGCCCACGGTGAGTCTGCTCCCTTCCGGACCTCGACCGGTTTCCGCGGTTAAGATAGGAAGACCTGTTCTCCAGCAAGCCCTCAAACCAGCAACATCCAAGCAGGACGGGGCTTCTCAGTTGAGGCCCCAGGCTCGGAACTCTTTGATAAACCTTCCATTGGCTTCGTCCCCCGCGTATCGGCGATTTCGGGTTACAGGTAACGCCGGGCTACCCGAACTAGCTCATCAACCATACAACACGCTAGTAATTTATAAAAGTATCCCTACTGATATGCATTTATTTCCGACATGCAGACAGGACATCTCATCTCCCCCGGACATTCGGAGAAGAATCAAGAGTCCATGCGACCCCCTTTTCAAAATATTGAACTCAAAAAAGGATTTAAGAACCGGAGACCCCTTAAAACCCCCTTTTTGCGGAAAGAGAATTATTATTGAACTTGAAAATATATATAAATACTTATAATTCCCTCTATGTATTTATACGTAGATTTACAAAGTAATCCATATAATTAGATCTCAAACGACTACGAACAAGTATAAACGACTACATAAGACTACAAACGACTGATAAGTTCCAAACGACTTATGGGAACTATTTACTTAACACACCGGGATACCGGAAAAAAGTCAGATAATGGGGGAATTGTATGAGAGTTGGAGTTGCAGTAGACCTGGGAACGAGCGGTTTTAGAGCTCAGAAAGTAGACCTTGACCGGGATGAAATCAAAAGAACGGTAATCACACTGAGGAACCCCCTGCCGGGAGCGAATGTGATGGACCACATGGACTTCGCAATTCACTACGGGCAGGACCTGGCCCACGGACTTTCCGTGAATGCGGTAAAGAACCTGCTCCAGGCCCTTGATGTGAAAACAGGGGAACTTGAAAGGATTTCCATATGCGGAAACCCCATCCAGTTATCCATATTCCAGGGGATTACCATTGAAGACCTTGCCTACGCAGGGGAGCGGAAGAAAAAGAAATACCACATAGAAGACCAGAAAAGAGACGCAAGGATAGTGCCAAGCAGTGAAATCCCCGGGCTTGAGGAATTTGAATGTGAGGTGATGGTACCCCCGGCAATCAAGCACGAAGTAGGGGCCGATGCCCTTGCCCTGATCGTAAAATCCGGGATGCTTGACAAGGATGAGATTTCGATTGCAACGGACTACGGGACAAACGCCGAGATGGCCCTGAAAGTAGGAGATGTTATTTACACAGGCTCTGCAGCTGCCGGGCCTGCGCTGGAAGGGCAGCAGATAAAGCACGGGAACCTTGCATCCCCGTTCACGATTTCCGACATAGAATTTGAAAACGGGGCACTCCGGAACTATGTGTTGAACGAAGAGATGAAATCAACCCCAGGAGACCTTGTTGATCCGGCAACAGGGGAAATTCTTGAGGAGGGCCAGATAAAAGCCAAAGGGATTACGGGCACGGGAGTTATAGCCCTGATCGAAAAAGCGCTGGGAAAAGGCCTTGTTGAACTTCCTAAAGTCAAGACTCCCGAAGGGATCATTCACCTCCAGGATAAGATACTTTTCTCGGAGCATGACCTGAAAGAAGCCGGAAAAGCTATCGGGGCAATTCGTGCGGGGCATATCACCCTCTGTGCGACTGCCGGAATTACAATGGAAGATATCGAAACGGCTTACATGGCAGGAGCCGCAGGCACCTATATGGATGCGGCAAAAGCCCAGAAAATAGGGCTGATTCCCTACGGCACAGGTAGGATCTGCCAGCTAGGAAACACCTCGCTTACCGTGGCAAAGGAAATCCTTGTTTCCGAAGATAGGCTCTGGGAACTGCAGGACGTTGCAAACAAGATCATAGGTACTCACACTATGTTTGCAACTGCCCCGGAATTCAGCGACGCTTACGTCCTCGAACTTGCCTACTGGGAAGAGGGGATGCCCATGAAAATGTTCAGGAAGTACCTCAAAAAGAAGGGACTTCCCGCCCTGGGCGACCCCATAGAAAAGCCGATAATCGAAAAACGCGTGGAAAGGGACATCCAGGTACTAGGGGAAGAGGGGCTGCACGTACTCGAAAGGGTGGGGACATACCTCTCAATGGTTGTCGAAGACTGTCCCGAGTGTCCGAAGTGCATAAAAGTCTGCCCCAATGACGCCATCAGCATTGACGAGAACAACAGAGTCATGATCAGCACCGACCTCTGTGACGGCGCCCACTGCCAGAAATGTATCCGGGCCTGCCCCGGGGACAAATTCAACTGGGAAAACCTGGAAGTCTTCGAGAATCCTTAATCAGTATTAAAAGCAATAGGATATATCCGGAATCCGACAAAAGGTTTACTTCCGGTAACAGATTTCTGGCCGAACCCCGGTGTCCCTCTGAATAGGGCAACCCCCTGGTGACACCCACATAAAAAGATTTCGCGTGATTCAGAAGCAAAACAAGAAGTGAACATGTGCCAGGAGAATAAAGAGGAAGGGGGCATAAAAGGGAAAAATCAGGGTCATGATGCATAAAAATGGGAAAAAGATAGAAATAAGAGATAAAAAAGAACAGAATATTGGTTCAAAACGGAGAATAGGAACAGACCAAATTTAAAGGAATTTAAGGGCAATTGACGAGTTTTGGACGGTTGTGCGCATATTCAGCACAAATTATATAAACAACCTCATCGTAAGAAATTATTGAGGCATCTAATCCACTTTCACACCGTAAAAAATCTACCACATTTTGCCCAAATAGACTTTTTAAAGTTACGCAACGCCTTTTTAGGTGCCTCAATATACCCAATTTTAAGCAACGTTTTTTTGGAAGGCAATTCATCACATATAAAGTTATATATTTTTTTAGAAAAATAAAAATTGAGTAAGCCGTTTACCCTTTTTAAAGCACCGCACAAAAATGGCACTCCTGCACGAGAAAGGGCATTGAAACCCAGACATATACAAAAATAATAAAGAACTCAGGAGAGCTAACTACGTCTTTTTTTCATGCTAAACCCTGGTGGGGCATAAGGCAGGGCACATAAGACCACAGGGGAAAAACTACCCCCGGGCCTGTGAAACAATTTTAATCCTGAAAAACGGATTCAAGCCCTGTAAAACGGTTTCGGACCCTCATATAAAAGGTAAAAGCAAAAAAAAATCCCGCAGAATTAAGAGTTACCCCATAAAACCCGAAAGAAATCCGAAAGAAGTAACAAAAAGGAGGGAAAAAATAAAAAAAATAAAGACAGATTAGAAACAGAAGGGATGAATAGTAAAAAATGCAGGAAAAAAGGCGAAATGTTGACACGGAAAGAGCATTAGTGAGAACGAAAAGCAAATAGTGTGAACATAGGAAGAAGAATCAGAAAAGGAGTGAGAATAGTTTTGGATGGTTGTGCACAGAACGAACACAAAGTATATATGCAACCTTCACATAGGAATTATTGAGGCATCTAATCCACTTTCACACCGTAATTAATCTACCACATCTAGCCCAAACAGACCTTTTAAAGTTACGCAACGCCTTTTAAGATGCCTCAATATACCCATTTTTATGAAGACGTGACAAGGATAGGGCTGATCACATATAAATATTTATATTTATTTTTAATGATATAAATAGTGTAGAGTACACCAACCCTCATCGAAGATTAAATTGCCGTTGATACACATAATCACAGAGAAGCCCGAAAATATACGGTCCGCCGAAAGGGAAAAAGAGGAGAGATAAAAAGTAAAGGGCCGCACAAGGTAAAAAGAAAGTAAAGGGGCAAAAAGCTTTTTTTAGATTGTACAGTTTTTAGATTGTACAGTTTTTAGATTGTACAGTTTTTAGATTGTACAGTTTTTAGATTGTACAGTTTTTAGATTGTACAGTTTTTAGATTGTACAGTTTTTAGATTGTACAGTTTTTAGATTGTACAGAATTGTTTAGAATTGTTCGGACTTCGAGAGGGGAAGGAAAAGAAAAAAAGATTAGAGGTCGTAAGCCTCCCGCAGTTTCACGGCAAGGGATTCGACCTGTTCCACGGCAGTTCCGATGTATTTGTCAGGGTTTACAAGGTTTTCAATATCCCCGGCACTCAGGTATCTTACAACTTCCGGAGCTTCCAGAAGCACGTTTTTGAAGTGCTGTCCGGTTTCATGGGCTTTCATTGCAGAGGCCCGGACGAGTTCATGGGCTTCCTGACGGCCAACCCCGCGTTTTGCAAGTTCTATCATGACAGCTTCCCCCATATTTAGGCCCCGTAGCAGTTCAAGGTTCCGACGGATGTTTTCGGGATAGAAGCGCAGATGTTCGATTACACTGATTCCGAGTTTTATGATATGGTCCGTTAACACGCAGGCCTCGGGGAAGACTACTCTTTCACAGGAAGAGTTTGTCAGGTCCCTTTCATCCCAGAGGGTGTTGTTCAGGAGTTCGGGCTCGACCATGGACCGCACGATCCTTGCAAGCCCACAGATCTGTTCGGACTTGATAGGGTTTCGCTTATGCGGCATGGTGGAAGAACCCACCTGCTTTTTCCCAAAGCTTTCTTCTACTTCCGCAATCTCACTGCGCTGGAGAGACCTGATTTCAACGCCGATTTTATCAAGGGTCGTAACCGTGTTTGCCATCCACATCACAAACTCGGCATGCCGGTCTCTCTGGATGATCTGGTTGGAAACGTCAACCGAACCGACCCCCAGATGCTGCATGGAGAGTTTCTGGACCATAACCCCTGCAGACCCAAAGGCAGCCTGAGTCCCGACAGCCCCCGTCATCTGCCCGACAGTGGCTCTCGGAGTCAGCTGAGCCAGACGCTCCAGATGCCTCGCGACTTCGGAGGCCCAGATAGCAAAACGGAGCCCGTATGTTGTAGGAACCCCGATCTGGCCGTGGGTCCTCCCGCAGCAAACCGTATGCTTGTGAACTTCCGCCTTATCAAGGAGAACCTTGAGTAAGATTTTCAGTTTATCCTCCAGGAGGTCAATTGCATCTTTTATCTGGAGAGCCGTTGCCGTGTCCAGAATATCGTTTGAGGTGGCCCCGAAATGCACCCACTTCCCTGCATCATCCCTGCACTGTTCGGAAATTGCAATGACCACCGCCATCATATCATGGTGGATCTCAGCCTCGATTTCGTTTACTCGCTCGGCCTTCACCAGACCAATGCTCTCAGAAATAATCTCAGCAGCCTCTGCAGGGATTAGCCCCATGTCTGCCTCGGCCCTAGCAAGGGCAGCCTCGGTCTGTAGGATCCGGGAAAGCCGGTTATCCTGACTCCATACGTACTTCATTTCTGCGGTACCGTAACGGTATTCTATCGGATGAATCGCCACAACAATCACCATTTCTGGAATAAGGAAAATTTAACCATTTAAATCTAAATTCGACCTTAAGTCATTTCAATATTGACTTAATCAATTTTGAGTTCAATTCAATTCGAACTTCAATTCAATTAGGACTTCAATTCAATTAGGACTTCAATTCAATTAGGACTTCAATCCAATTCGGAATTTAATTCAATTAGGACTTCAATTCAATTCGGAATTTAATTCAGAATTGAACCTGCATCGTCTATAATACGTCATTGAGATCAATTAAGAGCAGGGGGGAATAAACAACATAACTAATAAATAAACTTTAAGTCTCGAAAGGAAAAATCTGGGGAAAGGGAAGAAAAGAAAAAGGAAAGAATAGGAGAAGGGAAGAGAGAAAGGAAAAAAGTAGAAAGAAGGGGGACTGTCCCTGAAGACAGCGGAATTTTTTAATGAAAAACATTATATGCCTTAACATCCATTAAGCGGGCTATATACCGTACCTAGAATGAAAAAATAATAGCAGGTGACAAAAATGGCTAGATTCCCAGAAGCAGAAGAAAGGTTACTAAACAAAAAGATCTGCATGAAATGCAATGCCAGAAACGCAGTAAGGGCGACCCGCTGCAGGAAATGTGGCTACGAAGGCCTTCGCGTAAAATCCAAGGAATCCAAGGGAGCATGATCCTTTTTGCAGGTGGAAGCACACCTCCAGAAAGTTATTGATAAAGACGGAAAAGTTCATCTTACCCTTATTGACCCGGCGTCCCAGACACCGGAAAAGGCAGCAGCTATCGCCCTTGCCGCAGTGGAAGGGGGGAGCGATGCCATAATGATCGGAGGCTCTACGGGAGCTTCCGGGACCCTCCTGGATGAAACCGTCATAAGGATTAAGGAAAAGGTAGATGTACCTACCATCCTTTTCCCGGGCAGTTCAGCCGGGCTTAGTAGCTATGCTGACGCCGTATTTTTCATGAGCCTGTTGAACTCCAGGGATGCCAGTTATATCATCACAAACCAGGTACTTGGAGCTCCGCTTGTGTACAGGAGTGGAATCGAGCCAATTTCCATGGCTTACCTCGTGGTCGAACCAGGGGGAACCGTGGGCTGGGTAGGGGATGCAAAACTGATCCCCAAACAGAAACCGGAAATTGCCGTTGCCTACGCCCTTACAGGCAAATACCTTGGCATGCACTATACCTACCTTGAAGCCGGATCAGGAGCTCACACGCCCGTTGACCCGAAAATGATAGGGGCTGTCAAGAAAGTGCTCGGAGACAACAAGCTGATCGTAGGAGGCGGAATCCGGGACGGGGAAACCGCAAAACTCTGCGCCGCCGCAGGTGCGGACATGATCGTAACGGGCACGATTGTCGAGGAAGTAGAAGACGTTACGGCAAAGGTTGCCGAAATAGTGGCCGCCATAAAAGAATGAAAGAAGTTCATTAAATTACAGTTCTTTTTACCATTTATTTTTTTAAAACCCTGTTTTTTCGAGAGCTTAAGCTATTTAATTCTCTAAAAGCCTTCTTTTTACCCGAGCGATTACAGAAAGTGATCTGAAAGGGAAAAACTCCACCGGATAACTTAGTAAAGTTGTTATACCCGGGATAATATGGTTTTGTACCAGGACATACAAGGTTAAAACAGAGGATATTTGGTTTACACCGGGACAGGCCTGATTCAAACATAATATATGTTGATATTGCAGTACCGATTAGGAATACAAAATACCCTGAGAATAAGAGATTATGGAACAATATTTCCTGAGAACGCCAGCCTGTACCGGGAAAATGAACAAAAAGGGAAATGAACAAAACCGGAGGAAAAAAAATGGACGTAAGGGAAGAGGTCCATGAACAGATCCTTGAAATACTCAAAGATGCAAAGTTTCCCATAAACACGCTGGAGGAATTGATTACTGCTCTACCCGAGGGGCTGGACACCACATGCAGAATAGGAGATGTTGAAGTTACTGCAGCAGAGGCAAGAAGTCTGATTACTGAAAAGGACTTCCCGTTCAAAGATGCGAAAAATGTGGCAGACTTAATGGTTGAAAGAGCAGGATTGTGAACTTATTTCTTTTTAATATGAATTTATGGAGTTTGACCGGAAAAAACCCAACCAGCAATACTTTTCATTTTCCTTATTATTTTATTGAAGCTTGCAGGATAAGCTGCTGCTTCATCAGTTGTTGCCGGAGAGGGAGTTTTCAACACCCTGGTAACAAGCCATTCCTTGTACCCAAAATTTTTATTTCCTAAACTATTTTTATACTTGAAAACAATCCTGAGGATTAACAAAACAATCCTGATGCTCATATTTCCAAAGCATACCCGAGCAGGATACAGTTTGCAGGCAGGCGATTATAATAAATAGTTTTAAAGGTAATACTGGTTTCCTATTTTATTAAATCAGCAAAAACCATATCCGGACAGTGCCGGGGTTTATAAGATACCCGGGCAGCCGCCGATAACACTATCGAATATCACAGGGTATTCGAATATCACAGGATATTATACAGGATTATAGTCCTCATAGTAAAATTAACACTTCCGAAATAAGCAAGATGCATTTAATTGGCGTTTAAAAGTGTGATTAATTCGTGAGTATACCATAATCATCGAACATCACCCGGATAGACCCAAGAAACATTCAAAAGGTGAATAACATGCTCAAAATCTCCAATCTGGTAAAGGATTATGAGGTCAATTCCGAAACCATCAGGGTGCTGGACAATATCGACCTTACGGTACAGGACGGGGAAATTCTCGGGATTACAGGTCGAAGCGGGAGCGGGAAATCAACGCTTCTGAGAATCATCAGAGGGGTCGAACCCTTCCAGGAAGGCAGCGTGGAAGTGGATGGGGAAACAGTTACCCCTGATTCTGGGAAGGAAGGGGAAAAGTTCCTGAAAAGGGTAACAGCAATTCATCTCCAGCGGAACTTCGGACTCTGGAACGGCCCCTGCATTGAGAATGTGATAAGGAAACTCTATTACCTGGAAGTTGGCCATGAAGCGCTCCCGGCCACTGATGCCCCTGAATACGACGATCTTTATGCAGAAGCGATGGAGTACATGAAACTCGTAGGTCTCGAGCAAAAGGCCCTCCATTCCACCAACCTCTTAAGCGGAGGGGAAAAGCAGAGGGTCGTCATGGCCAGGCAGCTTGCCGCAAAGCCCCGGGTCCTCCTTCTGGATGAACCCGTAACGATGACCGGCCCGGACACAAAACAGGAAATCCTCGACGTAATAAAGAGCCTTAAGGAGAAGCTTGACATTGCAATTATCGTGGTCTCCCACCTTCCGGAAATCCATGCCTACCTTGCCGACAGGCTGATCTTCCTGGAAAACGGAAAGATTGCAGCAGACGGAGAACCCACCACCGTGCTCAAAAACTTCCGGAAAGATATGAAGCCCATGGAAGAACCTGCAGCCCTCACATCCAGGGAAGCCTGCATTCGGGCAAAGGACATCTCCAAACGCTACTCCCTGATCCGGATGGGAGAAGTCCTGAACATCAAAGACTTTTCCCTTGACGTCAACAGAGGAGAAATCTTAGCCTTTATAGGTTCTTCAGGAGCCGGGAAGACAACCCTCATAAAGCTCATGGAAGGGCTGATCAAACCGAAGAGCGGGACAGTCGAGTACAGCTGCAATGGAGAATGGGTTGACGTTATTAATTACAGCAAGAAGCGCATAGAACTCCGCAGGATAATGAGCATCATGAACCAGGAGTTTTCAATGTCCCCGCACTCCACGGTCAGGGAGCAGATCCGCTTCAGGCTCAGCCTGAAAAGGAGAGGAGCTATCGAGTACGCCAGGAAAAAGGCTCAGGATATCGGGATGTCGGATGAGACCCTGGACAATGTATACAGGCTGCCCGATATGCCGACGGAAGAAAGAGATGCCTTCTTCAGGGAAATGAATCTCCCGGAAACAATCTACTCCGAACTTTTCCCCTATATCCCCGTAACGGACGTGGACACATACGCAAAACCGGTCTTTGAAGCCCTGGACCTGCCAACGGAAGTCCTGGACAAGACCCCCTACCAGATCAGCGGAGGAGAACACGTAAGGGCTTTTATCGCCCTCAGCCTTGCAACCTCCCCCGAATACCTGCTTCTTGACGAGCCCTTCGGAGACCTTGACCCTGTAACCCTGAGGGACGTCACCAATTCCCTGAAAAAGATCAATGAAGTTTTCGGGACCACAATCGTTCTCGTGAGTCACCACATGGACTTCGTCCGGGAAGTTGCCCACAGAGCCGTGCTGATAGAAAACGGGGCACTGGTAATGGACGGGGAACCTGCAGAAGTCTGCCAGGAACTGATCAACAGGAGCAACGCCCCCTACATGGAACACAACCTTGAAGACCTTGTCGAAGGCAAATAAAAGAAGAGAAACAAAAGGTTTTGCCTTCCGCAAAAACCTTTTTTCTTTTTTAAACCTTTTTTACTTATTAAAGATATTTGCCCGCTGTCTAAAGATATTCGCCCGCCTTCGGACTATTTTTTAATCAACTAAACCATATTTCATTTCGAAAAGATTTTAAGCCCCTTCTGACCCTCTTTTCCCTTTATTCTCAATCATACGGTCCATTTCTTCGTTCCCGAATTTTATGTAGAGATAATCAGGGACAATTGTTTTTTCAAGTTTCTCCCGCAATTCGTCGGAAATTTCCTGATTCTCCACAATAGACCGGCCCGCGTTGCGCAGGAGTTTTTTGTACTTTGAGACGAGGGGTTTTACGAGGAGGTTTTTAACTTTCAGGACTTCCCCCTCCCCTCTGTAGATTTCACCAATTACTTCAGTGTGGAGAGTCCTCGCAAACCGCCTGAAAAAGAGGCTCACAACCTGGAAATTGCTAAGTCCGGGAAGTCCGGAGTTTGAAATCACGACGATTTTGGGATACTTTTCAAAGCGTTTACCGTGCCTGTACCCCCCCTCCCCATCTTCCACGAAGTGGGGCAAAAGGATAGGAAGCAGCCTATCGATAAAAGTTTTCATAAGTGCCGGGATATTATCAAAGTAGACCGGAAATGCGAACACCACAACGTCCGATTCCATAAAGCTCGGGATAAGGACCTCCATGTCGTCATGGAGCGTGCATTTTCCGGAAGTTTTGAGCCAGCAGTCAAAGTCCCCCTTGCAGTACCGGATATTTTTTTCGGCAAGGATGACGTTTTCGGTCTCTGCCCCTGCCTCTTCTGCCCCTTTCAAAAACTCCTCCACCATAAGAAGGGTATTGCCTTCCCTGCCCTTATGGCTCCCGCTGAATACCGTAATTTTCATGTGATCACTCCCCTTTTTCTCCCCCAGGCAAACGGAACTATGTAAACGGAAGAGTTGCCTGTAAAATCCTTTATTATATTCAATGCCGCAAATTCCTTCGCCAATCTCAGTGAAAGTTTAACCACAGAAAGCACGGAAAACACGGAATAAAGAAGATTTGGGTACAATCCTTCCGTGCTTTCCGTGTCTTCCGTGGTTATAAATTAAATGTAAATATTTACTTTCGGGACTATAGTAAATACTTAGCCAATGATTAAGCAATATTTATTCCCGTTACTCATATTTTTTTACGGCATCCCCATTTCCACTGAAGTTCTTTCCTACAGACCAGGCTTTGCCCAGGTGACTGCCTATTCCCCAGTAGTTGTTGTCATACATCGAGAACACGATGGGTTCAATCTTTTCAATATCAGGAACCCCATTGCAAAGGTAACATTCCTCGGCGTAGCTTTCCACGACCTCTCCGATGAAAACCTCGTTTGTCCCCCCGAAGTCCAGAGTATCCACAAGTTTGCACTCCAGGTTTACCGGACATTCCATGATCATGGGAGCATTTTCCAGTGTCCCGTAGAAGGTTTCGAAAATTTGGGACTTATCCGCTTTTTTCCCGGAAACAATCCCGCAGTAATCCGTAACTTCCACCATGTGCCTGGAAGGGATGTTCACACTAAAACAGCGGTTTTCCTTAATTCCCTCGTTTGTATAGTGCATCTTTCCCAGGGTGACCGCAATCATGGGGGGGATTGCCTGTACGACCCCACAAAAAGCGATGGTCAGGTAATTAGGCTTTCCCTTTACATTTGCGCCCACCAGGGTTGTTGGCATCGGGTACAGAAAATTCCTGGCTCCGAGATTCTGTTTCTCCATGCGGTTCATCAGTCCTCTCTCCATCATTATCCAAACTGAAATATTTAGATTGAAATCAAAGTATGAATTGGATTGAAATCAGAATCTGAATTAGATTGAAATCAGAATCTGAAGAGTTGTGATATCATGAAAGCTAACAAAATGAAATTTCACTATATTCAATATGCCCACCGGGATCTAATTAGTATTCCGGTTTTGTGCAATATATAATGTAAGATATAATAAAGAAGGATATAAATATCCAGCAATAATTTTTGAAATACAAAAATGTAACATGGAAAAGGATAAACCAGTAAAGGAGAACAGAAAACTCAGAGCAGCTCTTCGACTTTCAAGAATCCGCAACAGAGATAGCTCGATCATTCCAGGAAAAAAATATCCGGCAGCTTACTCATACCTCAAAGCGTCCACCGGGTTCATTTTCGCAGCCTTGTTTGCCGGATACGCCCCGGCGGCGACCCCTACTATAAGTGCCACCCCTAACCCGATCTCCAGTATATAATGCGGATAAAGGAAGGGCAGGTCCAGGAAGTTCGTAACCGCATAAGCGCCTGCCAGTCCTACTCCCAGCCCCATAATACCACCTAAAAGGCTCAGGATCATGGCTTCCACGATAAAAAGCAAGAGGACATCGGTGCTTGAATAACCCAGGGCCTTCATAATCCCAATTTCCCGGGTGCGCTCCGTGACAGTAACAAGCATGATATTCATGATCCCAATGGAGCCCACGAGCAGGGAGATAAGGGCAACTGCGACAAGGAAAGCTGCCAGGGAATCAGAGAGCTGGTTGACCTGTTCAAGGACATCGGCCTGGTTGAAGATCGTGTAAGGTTTTGCGTCCTCGTCGTCCAGGTCCCTGGAAGAAACCCCGAAATTCCTTGCCAGGCGCTTGTCCACTTCATCCGAGACTTCCTCCACGTCTTCAAGGCTTCCGGACATGATAAAAAAAGCCCCGAAATCATCTTCCTCGAGCATTTCGTTGATTGTGGAGACAGGGACAAATATGCTCACGTCCCGGTCAATCCCCCCTTCGGCGAATGAGGTATCCGGGCTCTCGATTATGCCCTTTACCTTAAAGGTCCGCGTCACAAACTCCCCTTCTTTAAGACGGAAGGCAACGTCAATAGAACTCCTGGAAGAGATGTTCCGGTCGAACTTCTCAGACGCCACGTCGGAGCCGATAACCGCTGAAAACTTATCCTGGTCAGTTATGAAACTGCCTTCTTCCATGATGATGTTGGCCGTCTCCTCGTAGTCTTCGGAAACCCCGACAATGTTAATATTCTTATTCTGTGAGAGATAGGTGACCTCTCCAAGTTGCTGTTTTATTGGCGAGACCCCCATCACTCCAGGGGTTTTATCAATAATTTCCAGTTCGTCAGTATAGAAGAGGTTAGGTTCCTGGCTGAAAACGATTATAAAATTGGAACCCAGAGCATTGATTTCTTCTTTGAAAAAGAGGTTGAAACTCCCCCCCAGAGAGACATTTGCAACTACTGCCGCAATTCCTATAATAATGCCCAGAGTCGTCAGGCCCGAGCGAAGCTTTGCACTCCCCACACTCCCCAGGGAAATTTTGATAGCTTGCCTGAAATTAAGCACCTAATCCCACCTTAATTCCCGAAAAAGGACTTTATATGACCTTTTTAAGACTTAAAATTCCGAAAGCAAACCTGAAAAAACAGGCCTGAACTTACGGAAAAGCAATTCACTGAAAAAATACCCCAATCCAGACAGCTGTATGTCCCAATACCTCATTGATATGCGCATTATTAAATTGTATGCATTATTAGATTATATGCCACAACTATATAAGCAGGTTGTACAAACAGATAGAGGGTCAACTGATCAAACAAACGGCAGTTTTACAAGGGGCAGTTTTACAGGGGAACCGCAAACCCATATTATAAACACCGCAGTCAACTAACCGATGGCAAAAAGCAAGAAAGGAAAGGAAAGGAAAGGAAAGGAAAGAACCAGAAACCCGATCACGCCCCAAACATTGTAAATTGCCACATTTCTTATATATGTTTGAGATATATCATATGAAGAATGTAGTTATAGATGTTCTGCATATTTGGATGTTCTGCGCATTAAAACAAAATAAATACACGATGTATTGAGACAAAAGAAAGAAAAAATCGTACTCAATGCAGGCTTTGCAAAAAAGCCATTATTAACCCTTATCAAATCCATATTTTGCTTATTAAGAAGATTAACCTCAAATATCCGGAGGGGGAAGAATTCAGACAAAAAATAAAAACACAGATACCGATTTTTCTCTAACCGTACCATGCAGCCCCCAGACAACCGCATTATATAGCAACCCTGAAGAAGTGGTAGAGTTACTTGCTCTTTATTTTAAAGAGGGGATCGAGAAGGGAGAACGCTGCGTATGGATAAGCCCCGAACCAGGGGAAGCTGAAAACGCAAAAATGGCGCTGGAAAATACGGGAGTGGATTTTGAGCGCTGCCTACGATCAGACCAGCTGGAAATAACACAGGCCAGGGAGTTTCAGGAAAATACAGCTTGGCCTGCCCCCACAGCAGTGGAAATGCTGGAAAAGAGATCTGAAAAAGCCCTCTCGGAAGGGTATTCAGGACTCCGGATAAACCTGGACCTTAAAAAAGCAGAAGGAGCCCCATCATCCGTTTTTGAGAACTGCAGGGAAGCCCTCGAAAAAATAGACCGAAGAGAAAATATTACGCTTCTTTTAACCTGCCCCCTTGAAGGACTTTCAGCTTCGGAACTTCTCAAGCTGATGGGAAAGCAGGAGGACCTGATAGTAAAGCAGGAAGGTAAATGGGAGTTTATCGGAAGTGAGAAAACCGTAAAAGAAGACGTTAACGAACGCAAAAAAATGGGAAAACTCCAGCAGGAGAAAATGTGTTTCCTTCAAAACCTTGTAGATTCCATTCCGGCACCTGTTTATTATAAAGACAGAAATGGGGAATACATCGGCTGCAACCGGGCCTTTGAAGAGTTTATGGGAAAAAGCAAAGAAGAAATCGCTGGAAAGACGGTGTGCGATTTCGCCCCAGTTGAAGTTTCCGAAAAACAGCACCTCAGGGATCTGGAATTAATCCGGACTCGAGGAAAGGAAGTGTTCGAATCAACCGTTGGGTATGCTGACAACACCCTCCATCAAGTGGTTTTCAATAAGGTTGTGTTTGGCGGCCCCTCCGAGGAAGACTCCGTGCTACTGGGCATCATATGGGATGTCACCGAAAGAAAAGAACTGGAGAAAAGCCTCCTCAAGGCGAAAACAGCAGCTGAAGCTGCCAACAGGGCAAAAAGCGGGTTCATCGCAAACATGAGCCATGAACTGCGGACCCCCCTTAATTCCGTAATAGGGTTTTCGGATCTCCTGCTTGAAGGGGCTTTCGGGACGCTCAATGGGAAGCAGGCCAGATACGTACACAATATCCTGAACAGCGGGAAACACCTGCTGGAAATCATCAACAACCTGCTGGACATCTCAATACTCGAAACAGGAGAAAGCTCCCTCGACTACGAAGAGCTGGACCTTGCACCCTTCATAGAAGAAGTTCGAACCTCCATCCGCCCCCTGGCTTCAAGCAAAAATGTTGCCATTGAGACTGACTTTGACCCTACCCTCGGAAACATCCGGGCTGACCGGGCAAAATTAAAACAGGTCCTCTACAACCTCCTGAGTAACGCCATAAAGTTTACACCCGGAGAGGGAAAAGTCAGCGTAGAAACACGTAAAAAGGACGGAGTTGCAGAGATCAGGGTCACTGACAATGGTATAGGCATCCCCTTAGAAAGCCACAGGAAAATATTCCAGCCTTTTGTACAGGGAGATTCGTCCTCCGCAAAAGAATACAAAGGGGTTGGTCTCGGGCTTTATATTGTTAAAAATTTTGTAGAACTTCATGGAGGCGAAGTAGGGGTGAACTCAGAACCAGGAAAAGGAAGCACTTTCACCTTTACGCTTCCCCTGGAGCGGAGAGTGGCGAGCAGCTGAAGCTATATCCGGGGGTATCCACCTTCAAAAAACGGTCAGGGCAACAGCCCGGACCGGAAATATTTATTCATAACGTAGAGCTTCCACAGGGTTCATTTTTGCCGCTTTCCTTGCGGGATAAACTCCCGCCACCACTCCTACCATAACCGAGACAAAGAATCCTATCTCGATCAAAGTGAAAGGGAAAACAGTGGGGAGTTTAAGAACAGTTTCCAGGGCAAAAGCTCCGAGTCCCCCGACCAGGGTTCCCAGGATGCCCCCGAAAAGGCTGACCAGAACGGATTCCAGAAGGAAGAGGGAAAGGATTCCGGAGTTGGTATAGCCAAGGGATTTCAGGACCCCGATTTCCCGGGTACGTTCCGTGACGGTTACAAGCATGATGTTCATTATCCCGATGGAGCCCACGATAAGGGAGATCAGCGCCACTGCAAGCAGGAAAGAACCAAGGGCATCCCCAATCTGCCCTGTCTGTTCGAGAATCTCGGCCTGGTCAACAATCCCATAGGGTTTTGCGTCCTCGTCCTCACGGTCCCGCTTGGGAACCCCGAAGTTCCGGGCCAGCCGGCCATCCACCTCATCAGAGATATCCCCGACATTATCCAGGCTGTTTGCCATGGCAAAGAAAGCCCCGTAGTCCTTTTCCCCGAGCATTTCGTTCATGGTTGAGATAGGAACAAAAATCATCGTGTCCGTATCCCCGTTCCCTCCAATGACAGTTTCCTTCGATTCCTGAAGAATTCCTTTTACTTTGAACGTTTTTCTTACGATGCTCCCGTCTTCAAGCCTGAAAGCAATGTCGACGGTGCTCCGATGGGATATTTTCCGATCAAACTCCTCGTTTGCCATATCATACCCCAGCACTACGGCATAGCCGTCCTTATCCGAGAGGAAACTTCCCTCGTCCAGCTGGAGGCTCTGGATTTCCTGGAAGTCTTCACTGACCCCCGAAATGTCCACATTTTTGATTTCGGAAAGATAACTGAGTTCTCCGCTCATCCGTTTGCGGGGAGAGACTCCGGTAATTCCCGGAGTGTTTTTGATAAGTTCATATTCATTATCAAAAAAGAGGTTTGGCTGCTTGCTGTATGCGATTACGAAATTCGAGCCTACGGAGGCGACTTCGTCTTCGAAAAACTGGTTGAAACTGGCCCCCAGGGATGCGTTGGTTATCACCGCCGCAACCCCGATCACGATCCCCAGAGTGGTAAGGGCAGAGCGTAATTTGGCACTGCCTATACTGCTTGCAGCAATCCTCAGGGCCTGTTTAAACTGGACCATAGTTAGGACCTCCTGACATAGCTGTCTTCCAGGCAGAGATTAACATTCATGACCTGTTTTTTTACCGGGTGCGTTTCTGCCCCATTCATTCCTTGTTCTGCTTTTTCTTCCTGTAGACCAGCACACCCGCAGCAATCAGGGCTACGAGCACCACGGCTCCTATTATGGATTGCGAGCTACTGCCCGTATTTTCCGTGGCAAACCTGAGCTGAAGGTTGCTTACATCGTTTTCATGCAAGTTGACCCCGTTGCTGTAACTTGCTATGAGGGTCAGGTTTACAGGCTCCGATCCATCAGGAGCCAGACCTCCCAGACCTTCCGAATCTTCCGCCACGGCATCAAACTCGATTGTAAAGAGCTCATCCGGGTCCATGGGCCCTATGAAATACTCGGCCGGATAGAAAACAACTCCTTCAGCTGTGGGTTTTATACTCACGGAACTGAACTCGTTGGGATGGGTGTTTGCCACATCAAACTCAAGGGTTGCCTCCCCGTTCACCAGTTTGAGGGGCTTTGAAGGGATCACTCTCACATTGGAAGAGTCAACCTCAAGGGGAATATTCTTCCGGCTGTTATAGTCAAAGGAATTGCCCTCGATTGCAAGTACAAGGTTGTGAGTCCCGTCCCTGACGTATTCACCTACCTCCACATTAAAGGTCAGGTCGATGCTGTCCCCGGACCCCAACAGGCCCATATCAACGTAAGGGGCACTGAAAACCGTTACGCCATCAGTCGAAGTTTCCAGAACTGCAGACTGGATCCGGGCATTGGTATCGAAATCTTCCCCGCCTATGGAAACCGTAGGTGTTGTTGCCCTGTTAATGAGAGTAACAGTTACGGTACCCCTGTCCCCCGGCATAAAAACCTCGGGGTCAAAGGTGATTGTCTCGAGTTCCACGGTGCCTTTGCTGTCAAAGGTTTCGGTACCTACCCTGATATCAAAAGTCTCTTCACTCCATGGGCTATCCTTATCGATCCTCGTCCGGATGTCTATAGAGCGGGTCCCCTTCTGGGCATTCTTGTCCACGAAAAGGTGAAACTCCTTTGTAGCGACTTTTTCAGGGGCAAGACCCCCGATATTTTGCACCGCGTTTAGAGGGGAATCCAGAGAGAAGGGATATTCCGGGACCACCTGTACGGAAGCGTCATCCGCCCGGTCTCTCCCTACATTTTCCACCTGCACGGTTAGGTCCACGTACTGTCCTATCTGGGCAGGATAGGGGCTGATTTCAATAATCGTAACCTTCAAATTTGCACTCCCGACACTGGCAGAAACCGGAGCCGCAAAAACCGAGGCTATTAAAAGCAAAGACAATACAAGAGGAATGATTCGATGTTTCATTTTTGTCACTTTCTCCACCCTGATTGGCCTAGAAATGGCAACTAATCTGATTCTGAATTCCTGATTCTGAATTATTCTGATTCTGAATTATTCTGATTCTGAATTCCTGATTCTGAATTATTCTGATTCTGAATTCCTGATTCTGAATTATTCTGATTCTGAATTATTCCGTCTTTTACGAGCACGACCCTGTCCGCATATTTTGCTATATCCGGGTCATGGGTAATCATCACAATAGTCCGGCCTTCTTCGTTAAGTTTTGTAAACATGTTCAGGATTTCACAACCGGTCTTAGAATCCAGGTTCCCGGTGGGTTCATCCGCAAGGAGGATGGACGGGTCGTTGATAAGGGCGCGGGCAATTGCAACCCTCTGGGACTGGCCTCCCGAAAGCTCACTTGGTTTATGGTGCATGCGGTCTTCGAGCCCAACAAGTTTCAGGAGTTCCCTTGCCTTTTTATGAGAGTCAACCCCGGGCCTGGCATTTGCATATGTAGGAAGCTCCACATTTTCAAGGGCATTAAGCCGCGGGATAAGGTTAAAAGTCTGGAAAATGAAACCGATTTCCATCCCCCTGAGCCTGGCGATCTCCTTGTCCGAAAGTTTGTTGACATCCCTGCCTTTAATAATGATCTTTCCCTCAGTAGGCCTGTCAAGAAAACCGATAAGGTTCATGAGAGTGCTCTTTCCAGAGCCTGAAGGTCCCATGATTGCAAGGAAATCCCCTTCCCGGACTGTCAGGTTGATCTCGTGAAGGATAAGAACTTCCATATCTCCTAGCGTGTAGCTCTTTTTTACATTGATAACCTCGATGATGGGTTCACCTTCCGGGACTGAACCGGGAGCACGCTTTGCGGAACGTTTCACCTCGCATACGAAGGGCTCTTCATCCGTTGATTCCTTATCAGGCGTTGATTCCTTATCAGGCATCAAACTCCGGTCTTCAGAGGAAAGAGCATCCTCTTCAGACCCTGAAGCCCCTTTTCTGGACTCAGAAACGGATTTCACGACCCGGGGTTCTTCATCGGATTTATTATCTTCCATGTACACTCCACTGTTTTTCATATCTTGAAATCAATTGTACAGTCGGGCAAATTCACCCTATTAATAGTATCATTGTTCTGACTTTTATGCTTTGAGCCTCATGACGCAGGGCAACTTTTCAATATCCTGAGTACCGAAGAAGGGTCGGCTTTTTTTCCGGGGACCAGCACGATAAGCTGATCCACTGCGGCATACACTTTTATTTTCCTCCCTTTCCGGCTCCACTTTACCTGCTGGACACTGATCAGGCCCGATTCCTCCAGGGTATCAAGGTTGTATTTCAGGGTATTGAGCCGTATACCCAGAGCTTCCGAAAGGTCCCCTGCAGACATGCTTTTTTTGCCAAGAGTTTCAAGGATTTTAAGGGAAGTTTCATTGGAAAGAGCCCTTGCAAGCTTTCTGGAACCCCCGGAAAGTGGGAGGACCAGCAATTTCCCCTGTTTTTCAAAGGAAGCAACCCTGGTGTTCGTATTCTGTTCTGGCATTTTCACCCCTCATAGGTATAAAGCAGCCGGGACCCATAGAAAACTCAGGTTTCCCGGCTGAGCTTTTCAAGTTTTTCGAGCATTTCCTCAAGCGCGGAATCAAGCTTGAGCATATCCCGATGGTAGCGCCTGAGGATCTCAAGTTTCTCCTGCTGCTTTTCGCTCAACTCTTCCTTTTCAAAGCGTTCTATCATACGAGGAATTTCAACAGCAGCAGGCTGGGTTTCATTAGCCCTTGCCCTTAGCAGCTGCCCCAGAGCAATTTTCAGGATATCTTTGTCGGTATGAACATAGACCTTCCTGGTGCCCGGCTTTGTACTTCGGGCAATTAAGCCTGAAGGTTCAAGCTGCCGGATCTTATTGCTCACCGAAGCAAGGGAGTAACCGGTTTCTTCAGCGAGCTCACTCATAGCCAGCTCCCCGGGTTCGATAAAAGCCCGTGCGAAGATGGTGGCCATCAGACTGTCCATCCCATAGGCTTTGCCGACGTTCTGATAGAAAGCAATGAATTCTCTGTCAATTTCATCCATGAAAGGTCATTTAACCCCATTTACTATATTTAGTATTTAGTAAAAATACAATAAATAATAAAATACTTAAAACTTACGGCAGCCGAAAAAAAACTGATAGAAACAGCCGAATTGGCCGAGTCTAGTTGCCCAGTCTAGTTGCGCCAGCCAAGTTGCGGCTCTGCATCAGAAAAATCTTTGATTTTTCTTTTAGTTGCGATGAAATCACAACAGTACGCGGTCCGTTTCGCTCGCTGCGCTCACTCAAGCGGACTAAGGAATGGCAACAGATGTACGTTAGATAAAAGTTAGAAATTTTCACTGGCAATGTATCAGACTTCTGGCTTTTAACCACCGGTTTTCTGAAGAGAGGAGAAGGAAAAAGATAGGGATTTCCAGGTGGAAGTGGGAAATTCCCTGTTCAGATTCCTTTTTCATCTCCCTTTTCAGAATATTTTTTCATAATTCCTTATTCTATACCTCAGGGCATCTTTATTCATATCTCAGGGCATCTACGGGATTCATGTTTGCAGCTTTTCGGGCAGGGTAGAAGCCTGCGAGTATTCCGACGAGGACTGAGACCAGCACTCCGATTTCAATAAGTGTGAGAGGGAAGACAGGAGGGAGTTTGAGGAAATTTTCAAGGGCGTAAGCCCCTAAGCCGCCGATAGCTGTACCCACGATTCCCCCTAAGAAACTTACCATCACGGATTCAAGCAAAAAAAGAGAAAGGATGTTGGAACGGCTGTAACCGATTGACTTCATGATCCCGATTTCCCGGGTGCGTTCCGTGACGGTAACGAGCATAATGTTCATGATCCCGATGGAGCCGACGAAAAGGGAAATCAAAGCCAGGACCAGCAGGAAAGAACTGAGTGCATTTCCCAGTTCTTCGGTTTGTTCAAGGATATCAGCCTGGTTAAAGATTTCGTAGGGCTTTACATCTTCCTTTTCAAGGTCTCTGTCCGGAATTCCGAAATTCCGGGCCAGCCTTTCATCAACTTCATCCGAGATTTGACGAACATTTTCAGGACTGTTTGCCATGGCAAAGAAAGCCCCGTAATCCTGTTCTCCAGCCAGCTCGTTCATGGAAGAAACCGGGATGAAAACCAGCAGATCAGTACTGCCGTCTCCTCCGACAATGGTTTCTTTTGAATCCTGCAAGATCCCTTTCACTTTAAAATCCTTTTTCACAAGAGTGCCGTCTTCCTGTCGAAAAGCGATTTCCACCGTGCTCCTGTGGGAAATTTTCCTGCCAAACTCCTCATTTGCCATGTCATACCCGAGCACCGCCGCATAACTGTCCTTATCCGTCAGGAAACTGCCCTCTTCCATCTGAAGGTCCTGGATCTCCCGAAATTCCTCCTCAACCCCTACGATATCCACGTTTTTTGTCTCGGAAAGGTAATTTAGTTCTCCAGACATCATTTTTCTAGGCGAAATCCCGGTAATTCCGGGAGTGTTTTCGATTATTTCAAGTTCATTATCATAGAACAGGTTAGGCTGCTTGCTATATGCAATTATGAAATTCGAGCCTACGGATGAAACCTCATCAGCAAAAAACTGATTAAAACTGGCACCCAGAGATGCATTAATAACAACTGCAGCTACCCCTATCACTATCCCGAGGGTTGTAAGGGCAGACCGAAGCTTGGAACTGCCTATACTCCCCAGAGCAATCCGGGCTGCCTGTGCGAATTTGATCATATTTTCCCCCAAATAATATGACACCCAGCCAACTTTCAGCTTCCGTTAACTTTCAACTTCCGTCAACTTTCAACCCGCATCATTGCTTTTTTCTTCTGTAAAAAAGAAGAGCTGCGGGAACAAAGAGGGCAACAACCCCACCCGCAACAGCTGCCCCGGAGTCAAATTCAAGAGAGTCCGATTCAGGAGAACCCGTTGAAAGTTCTAGATTTCCGGCAATATTTTCATGCCTGTTAATCCCGTTGCTGTAACTTGCAGTAAGGGACATATTTATCGGCTCCCTGTCACCCCCATATCCACCCACAGGATTTCCATAAGTGGCATCGAACTCGATTGTGAAGAGCTCATCCGGATCCATGGGACCTATGAAATACTCGGCCGGGTAGAACTCAACTCCCTCGGCTTCAGGTTTGATGCTCACGGAACTGAACTCATTGGGATGGGTATTTGCCACATCAAACTCAAGGATTGCCTTCCCGTCAACCATTTCCAGGGGTTTTGAAGGGATCACTCTTACATTGGAAGAGTCAACTTCGAGGGGAACATTCTTCCGGCTGCTGTAGTCAAAGGAATTCCCCTCGATGGCAAGTACGAGGTTGTGAGTCCCGCCCCCGACGTCTTCACCGACCTCCACATTGAAAGTAAGGTCAATGCTGTCCCCGGGACCGAGCAGGCCCATCTCAACGTAAGGGGCACTGGAAACCGTTATGCCGTCGTTTGAAGTCTCAAGGACTGCAGACTGGATCCGGGCATTAGTATCGAAATCTTCCCCACCTATAGTAACTGTAGGCGTTGTTGCAGTATTACAGAGGGTCAGGGTGACAGTCCCCCGGTCTCCGGGCATGAAGACCTCAGGCTCCGAGACAATCTCTTTGAGTTCCACGGTACCTTTGCTATCAAAAGTTTCGGTACCTATCCTGATATCAAAAGTCTCCTCACTCCACGGGCTATCCCCGGAGGGCCTGCTGTAGATGTCGATAGAACGAGTCCCTTTCCTGGCACCTTTGTCCACGAAAAGATGAATCTCCTTTGTAGCAGTCCTACCGGGACCGAGAGCTCCGATGTTCCGCACTGCGTTTGCAGAAGAGTCAAGGGAAAAAGGATACTCAGGCACAACTCTGATATCGACATTTTCAGCTTTATCCCCTCCTACATTTTCCACCTGGACTGTGAGGGTCAGGTACTGCCCTATCTTTGCAGGATAGGGGCTGGTCTCGATTATTGTGACTTTCAGGTTTGCACTCCCTACACTGGCAGAAGCCGGGAATGCTAAAACCAGAGTAACCAAAAGAAAAGAAAAAGCAACTGCAACAACATGGCTTCGTATTAATTTCATATTCCCCACCTTAATTATGTTTAATTACCCCATCTTTTACCAGAATTATTCGGTCTGCATAATTCGCAATTTCCGGGTCATGAGTGACCATCACTATGGACCTGCCCTCCTTATTGATCTCTGCAAACATCCCCAGGATCTCGTCCCCGGTCCTTGAATCCAGATTTCCCGTGGGCTCATCCGCAAGGAGAAGAGCCGGGTCATTGATAAGGGCTCTCGCAATTGAAACCCTCTGGGACTGGCCACCGGAAAGCTCCCCGGGTTTATGGTACATGCGGTCTTCCAGCCCCACCTGTTTAAGAAGTTCCGTTGCACGGATTCGAGAATCAATCCGCTCCCTGGAATTGGCATAAGTGGGGAGCAGTACGTTCTCCAGAGCAGTCAGACGCGGGACAAGATTGAAAGTCTGGAAAACAAAACCGATCTCAAGCCCCCTGAGCCGGGCCAGTTCTTCATCGGGCATTTTATGGATGTCCCGCCCCCTGATCAGGACCTGTCCCTCGGTAGGCCTGTCAAGACAACCGATAAGGTTCACAAGAGTACTCTTTCCGGAACCCGAAGGCCCCATAATAGCCAGGAATTCCCCCTCGTTGATTTTGAGGTTGATATCCGAGAGAACCGGAACTTCCGCACCCCCAAGAACATAGCTTTTCCTGACATTAGCCACTTCAACAAGCGGAGGCTCCCCCACAGGCAAACCAGTTGTGTTTCTACTTACAGTCCCCCCTCCCCAAAACATTTGACATGCAATTATTAGAAAAAGTCACATGCGTGACGTCGATTGCTTTTAGGCATTATGTACAAAAATCCATTTTAATCTATGCTCTATTATTTTTTCCATTAAGACCGGCACCGTTAAACATCATACAACAAAAAAGTGCTCATAAAGAAGCCGAACAAAGCTTTCGAGAGAAGAAGCCAAATCAAGTTAGTTAACAGGAGAGAATTTTTACAAAAAAGTACAGAAAATCTGGTTAACAGATTTTGCTGTATTAACAGGCCTCTCAAGACACGAAAAAAAATGGTTTCAGGAGACCGGTAAAATCATGTTCAAATTCGATGCGTTTCTCCAACTGGGATATTGTCTTAATTTTTGAATACCTTAGCTCCAGAAGAAGAATTGCAAAATGGAATCATAGAATTGACTCCATAAAAATATAATGAAAGTTATAGCGATTGTCGTGTTCTTCTTAGGCACTATTTATACCCCCCTTTAAATATTATATAATTCCTGTTTAAATGACGGAATTAACAATACACGGAAACTCAAGCTTACTTTTTTTAATGGAAAGTTTTAGCATTCGGACGGATAACATGCCAATAAAAAGATAAAATGGCAAATAGAACCACCGCCCGAATTTCCCCAGTAGATAATATACTATAAATAATATATAAGGATTTGTATTTAAAAAATCCGGAAAAAAATAATAATATAGAACCCTGGAGGAAGTTGATTCTAAGCAGCAGATCTCATGAAAAGGAACGAATAAAAACCGACCGGGGCATCTGAAAAAGAGACTATTAATAAAATACCAAAATAAGACATTATTTAAACAAATTGGAGATTTCAAAGTCGGTTAAAATGTGTAAAGAAATATGTTAACTAAAAAAATTAAACTCCGAAAAAATAATACAAAAGTTATATATAGAAACTGAATACAAAAATATAATATTCAAGAAGAAAAGATAAAAAAGTAGAATATTAGATTCTTAAAAAGCTTTCATATGATACATCATTATTTATCACATTCTTATTTTGGAAAAATCGATATTAATCGGACCAAAGTTTGCCAAGAAAACGAGATACTTACATCCGATTAGTATCATAATTTCCCAACGTATTATATAAAAATTCTACTTATAAAGGGGATAATATAAAAACGGTTTATCCAAAAATGAGGTGTAAATGAAGCTATACTTGAAATATTAATGCAGTCATTTGCACAAAAAAACATTACAAATAAATAATTCAGCAAAAAAGCCCTAAAGAGGGCAAATGTCTAAAATATAACAGATAGTTAAAAATTATATAAATAATTGGGGAGGGGGGAATTAAAATGCTGGACTTCTTAATTTTCGCATTCAATGAGTTCTGGTTTAGCTATTTCCAGTTTTACATCTAAGGTAAGAACAGGATGAAAGAAACCAGGTATAGAAAGAAGAACAAAACCGTTTCGGGGGGATTAAAATGCTGGACTTCTTGATTTTCGCATTTAACACCTTTGCATACAGCTTTTTCCAGTTCTTCATGTAAGGTAAGAACAGGATGAAAGAAACCAGGTATAGAAAGAAGAACAAAATCACATCAGGGGGAAATCAAAATGCTGGACTTCGTGATTTTCGCATTTAACACCTTTATATGCAGCTGGTTCCAGTTCTGCATCTAAGGAAAGAACGGGATGAAAGAAAACCAGGTATAGAAAGAAGAACAAAATCACATCAGGGGGAAATCAAAATGCTGGACTTCTTAATTTTCGCATTCAATGAATTCTGGTTTAGCTATTTCCAGTTCTACATATAAGGTAAGAACAGAATGAAAGAAAACCAGGTATAGAAAGAAGAATAAAATCGAGTATTAGGGGGCAGCTACTGTGAATCATAAGCAAAAGAAACGCCCTCAAATATGGGCAAACAAGACGAATGAACCTATTTTTACAGACACGATCAATAACTCACCCCCTACTACTCAAAATTATATCAGGGAAAATTAAAATGCTGGACTTCATGATTTTCACATTCAATCAGTTTTTGCTTAGCTATTTCCAGTTCTAGATATAAGGAAAGTACAGAATGGAAGGAAAAACAGGTACATGAAAAGGAAAAGCCAGAGGAGTAAACATGCTGAGCTTCATGCTATACGTATTTGACTTTATATTCGCCAACATAAATTTCTTTGCATAAGACCAGATTAAGAAGTATCTACACGGATGGTGAGAATCAATGATAGAAATCGCAATTGAGGTATTGAATTGGTTTGTATCAGTATCTATTGGACCTGAATTTTTTGCTGGATTCTCCATAATCTTTGGGCCGATAGTTTAAAGTTCAAACTTTACAAAAAATCAAGACATTTTTTTAAAAACGATTTTTTAATTTTTGGTTGCTGGAATTGGATCAAAAATTTCATAATCTCTTCTTAATCTGATTTTGTAAAAGATTTTGAAACTTATTTCAGCGGAATACCCATAACTTGTTGCGGGGATGGACACTTCTCCGAGAACCGTTGATGATAATACGATTATCAATTTCGTTTTTTGTTTTTAACTTCTGCTCGAACTAACTCGTATTAAGGATTATTGCCTTCTTGTGCGGAATTAATTGTTTGTACACGCATTCCAGAATAAAAGAAACAAACGTAAAGTATTATATAAGCAGATTATCGAAGGAAACATTATATTATAAAAAATATGACAAGATTTTTAGAAACAATAATTTGAGAAAATATAGATATATAAGCTAAAAAAAAGTTATTTATTATTTTTAAGAGGGGAATAATCCAATATAAAGTATATATAGCCTTGTTTATGCGCCAACTATAAATAGTATTAAATCTACAGTCAGATACCGGTTGCCGAGTGAAGGAGGCAAATGAGAATTATGTTAAAAAACCTGGAAAAGATTGGAAAATTATTATTGTTAACCTGTGTGATACTTATTGCATTGTCATCACCGGGAGCAGCTGTGACGGCAGAGGAAAACGCGCAGGCGATCTCTGACGTGCAGACAGCTCTTACCTTTGTATGGCTCCTGGTAGCAAGTGCCCTGGTATTCTTCATGCATACCGGGTTCTCAATGGTAGAAATCGGGCTTACGAGAAGCAAGAACACGGCAAACATCCTCATGAAAAACTTCATGACCGTGGTTCTTGGAATCCTAGTCTACTGGGCCGTGGGCTGGGGCGTCATGTACGGAGCCGATGCAGCAGGCCTTGTAGGGACTAACCAGTTCTTCCTGATGGGTGCCGACAACGCGACCTTTAACGGCTGGTTCTTCCAGATGGTCTTTGCAGCAACCGGAGCAACGGTTGTGTCCGGGGCAATGGCCGAACGTACCGATTTCAAGGCTTACCTGGTCTACTGTGTCCTGATGGTTGCAGTAATCTACCCAATTTACGGGCACTGGGTCTGGAGCGGGGCTGACATGGCACTCCTGACCGGAGCCGAAAGCCCGATCGTCAAGGCAATTGGAGTCGCACACCACGACTTTGCAGGATCAGGAGTGGTACACTCAATTGGCGGATACTCAGCCCTTGCAGGAGTACTCCTTGTGGGAGCCAGAATAGGCAAGTTCAAAAACGGAAAGCCTATGGCAATTCCGGGTCACAACCTGGCCTTTGCTTTCTTCGGGACTTTGATCCTCGCCCTTGGCTGGATAGGGTTCAACGGAGGAAGTACCCTTGACGGAAACGACGCTTACATGAACCTTGTCGTTGCCAACACTTTCATTGCGGGCGCTGCGGGCGCTGTCGTAGTAATGCTGATCACCTGGCTGAAGACCGGGAAACCTGACCCGTCCCTTACCGCAAACGGGCTTCTCGGCGGACTTGTTGCAATCACCGCTCCCTGTGGATCTGTTAGCCCCTCAGCATCCCTTGTTATAGGGATCATTGCAGGATTCGTGATTTATTTCGGTGTAATGTTCAACGAAAACGTCCTCAAGGTAGACGACCCCGTAGGTGCGATTGTAGTACACGGGTACTGCGGAAGCTGGGGCCTGCTCTCAGTAGGGCTTTTCTCCATAGGAATGGGGAACGGAATCCTCGCAGACGCGGTCTATGCCGCTGAAGTCCCGGGCCTGCTCTATGGCGGTGGAATAGGGCTGCTGACAATCCAGGCAGTGGCTGTAATCGTCAGCATGATCTGGGGATTCGGAATGTCATATATATTCTTCAAGATAATTGACGCAGTAATCGGACTGCGGGTGCCCGAAGACGTTGAAATCATGGGTCTGGACATCGCTGAACACGGCATCAGGGCATATCCTGAGTACCAGCCTGCAGAGGACTAAGAGGTGATCTGAATGTACAAGATCGAAGCAATCATAAAACCCACTAAATTGCATGAAGTAAAAGACGCTCTTGATGAAGCGGGGTTTGCAAGCCTCACCGTGACAGATGTCAAAGGAAGAGGGCAACAAAAAGGCATGGTGCAGCAGTGGAGAGGAAGGAAATACTGTGTTGACCTCCTTCCGAAAACTAAAATAGAAATCGTCATCCCGGATAATAAACTCGACCAGGTTATCGACGTGATCCAGAAAACGGCCTCCACGGGAGAAATCGGAGATGGAAAGATCTTTGTCTACCCGGTAGAAACCGTAATAAGGATCCGGACAGGCGAAAGAGATGGAGATGCACTCTAAACGCATCCCTCTCTTATTTCCTTAATTTCCTTCCCGGATTAAACACCGCCTGAAAAGGATCATTCCAGAAAAACCTCAAAAACCTTAAAAGCCAGGCTGCAGACCTGCAAAAAACAGAGATAAAATTTAATAAAAGACGAAATTGCTAATTAAAACAGACCGTAAAAACAACTTTAAACCCGGGAGGTATCCATAATGTCAGAATTCAAATCAGTATCAGAATTCAATGTAAAAAACGTAAACTTCGAGATCCCTCGAGGATACGGTACGTCCGTAATCAAGTTTTATTTCTGGATCGGACTCGTATCCGCAGTCCTTCTGAGGGCCATAATAATAGCTGACCACTACAGCGCATTCTACGCAAAAGTGATCTGGTATCTCGGGGTCACGGGATACCTCTGGTTCTTCATGCACAGATACCATATCGCAAAGCGCAGATTCAGCGTCATAAAGGACCTGGAACTGCTTAAAAAAATCCGAAACCAGCAGAAACTCTCGGAAAAAGATATTGAAGGACTCGATTACCTGCTCTGGAGCCTCTCGGTTTCCAAAGAACGCTCAAACTATCTGGTAATCTCGGTATTTTCCGTGATTTCAATCGTGTTGTCCCTTCTTCTGGACCTGGGGATCCTTAACATCTAAAAGGGACTTCCCCCAATTTTCTTTCCTACTACTTTTACATGAAATTCGACAATTCTTGAATCAAAACTTTCAAAATCAAACTTTTTTGGATCGAAGAGTTCCGGGAACTTATCACCTTAAACTGCCTGAAACCACCCTAAGACATCTGAAAAAGCATGAAAAAATCTGAAACCACCTGAAAGCATCTGAAAAAAACTGAGAAAAACTGGAAACATCTTAAACTAAAGAAACAGGACCATGTGCCGCTTCAGAAGATTTTTAAAGATATGAATAAGAAATCTATATAATACATACCTGATTATGATCTTAGGGGGAGTTTTATGGCAGAAGTTTTGAAATTATCACCAGCTATCTGCGCATATCCTGACGACGAGTGACGACGAGTGTCAACACCCCTCCCTAAAACCTTCGCCTGATGGCTCTGGTTTTTGAGGAAGGGGTATCCTGCTGTAAGATGATGAAAATTTGAAGATTGAAGTTATACTTCCGGGAATTGAGAAAGAAAACATTTCTTTCAAGCTGGGCGAAGACGGTTTCTACGTAAAAGCGACAAAAAAGGGAGTGGAATACGTAGACAGTTATTCGATTTGCTTCCCGGTAAACACTGACAAAGCCGCTACCACCTATTCAAGCAGGATTCTGAAGGTCACTGTCCCCTACCAGGAGCCCTTTGAAAATGCAGTGGACGTGAAAATCGAATAAATGCCTGAAACAGTAAACAGGAATCAAGAACCGGAGTACCGAAGTTTTCCGGGGAGGGGTATTATGGAAAATCCGATACCTAAAATAATGAAAACTCCTATAATAGCAATGTATCATGATGATGAGCATAAAAACCTCACAGTTGAGGTTGAATTGCCGGATGTGGAAAATGAAAACATAACCCTCATGATGCATGAGAACAGCTTTTACCTGAAAGCCTTCAGCAATAACGTTGAGTACCTGGGGTCCTTTTTTATGGATGGGCCCGTAGATCCCGAAAAAGCCATAGCAAAGAACAATAAAGGTATGCTTACGATTAAAGTCCCTTACAAAGAGGGTTTCCTGTGCGCAAGAAACATACCAATTGAATAAAAGCATGGTCCGGAATCGGAATAAAAAACAGAAAACTTATTTTTTTGATATTAATTTTACCCGTATTTCTTGCAAAGAAGAGGGAATCCCATGAAGATAGTAAAATGCGGAGATCTTGGATTCAGGTGCAATTTTATTGCAACCGGCACCAACGCCGAGCAGGTAAAAAAAGAAATGTTCAAGCACATAGAAAAGGAACATAAGGACCTTCTCGAAGAGATGTCAGAAGATGACATAAACCACATAAAGTACAGGATTTCGACTCTTCTTGCCCGGGGATGCGGCTGTGGTGCCCTTTAAACCGAAAAAAGAAGAAATATTTTAGGGGGGTATGGAGCCCCGCAAAACTTACCGCAAGCTCTCAAGGGCATAGAGCCCCGGATTTTTTTACGGGTTCAGCACCCAGATCCGGTAATTCAGCAATGCTGCGAAACTGACCCAGAGAAGATAAGGGACCAGCAGAAGGGAAGCTGTTTTTGAAATCCTGCCGAAGAGGATTATTGTCAGGAAGATTGACAGCCAGAGCAGGATGATTTCAATGAAGGCATAAAAAGGAGACTGAAGCCCGAAAAAGAGAAAGGACCAGAGGATATTTAGTGCCAGCTGGACCCCGAAAACAAATATCCCCACTTTTACTTCTTTTCGTTCCAGACCTTCTTCCCAGATCAGGTAAAGAGAAATCCCCATAAGGGTATACAGGATAATCCATACAGGGGAAAAAACCCAGGACGGAGGATTGAAAGCAGGCTTTTCAATGGCAGCATACCAGCTTTCAATGGAAGTTACCGTAAAAACCGAACCAATTATCCCTGCAAACTGACAGATCAGTACCGAAACAATGAGTCTGAATTTGTTTATTTCTTGAAGCATACTCCCCACCACGTGACATCCAGATCCCGGAAGTTCCGGCCTCTGGAGATTATAAGGTACTCAGGAATTATATACGTGAAATGATAAATATCTATACCGAGGGGAATGAGATCTGTTAGCGGGACCTGTTAATGGGATATGTCAGCTGAAACTGTTGAGCTTCTTCGTGCAATAGGATATGTTAGCTGAAACTGTTAGTAGGAGATGTCAACTGGACATGTTAGCGGATCTCTTAGCCCGATTTTCTGGAAAAAGCCAGTTTTCAAAAAACGTCCTTCCAAGTTTTAACCCCAAAATAATAGAAAATTATAAATATTATGAGGTAGGTAAGTGATTACCTAATGCCTAGTGAGGATGACGTCAAGATGGTGCAAACAAACAACATACCTAAGACTAAAGAAGATGTACTTCAGGCTGTAGTCGAGCGTGATGTAAAATTTATCAGGACCCAGTTTACCGATACACTCGGGATTATCAAAAGCTGGGCAATTCCCGTTGAACAGCTCGAAGAGGCCTTTGAAAACGGAGTCATGTTTGACGGATCTTCCATTGAAGGATTCACCCGAATCGAAGAATCAGACATGAAGCTCGTACTTGACCCTTCAACATTCAGGCTTCTCCCCTGGAGACCCTCAACAGGGGCTGTTGCCAGGATTCTCGGAGATGTTTACCTCCCTAACGGGAAACCCTTCGAGGGAGACCCGAGATATGTCCTGAAGAGCGCAATTGCAGAAGCCGAAAAAATGGGCTACTCCATGAACGTTGGCCCGGAACTCGAATTTTTCCTCTTCAAACTGGACGAAAACGGAAACCCCACAACCGAACTTACCGACCAGGGCGGGTACTTTGACTTCGCACCCCTGGACAGGGCCCAGGATGTCAGGAGAGACATTGACTATGCCCTGGAGCACATGGGCTTCCATATCGAGGCCTCCCACCACGAAGTAGCCCCATCCCAGCACGAAATAGACTTCAGGTTCGGGGACGTGCTGACAACGGCGGACAATGTGGTCACTTTCAAATACGTGGTTAAGTCCATCGCATACCACAAAGGTTACTATGCAACCTTCATGCCAAAGCCCCTGTTCGGCGAAAACGGCTCGGGTATGCACACCAACCAGTCACTCTTCAAAGACGGCAAAAACGCCTTCTATGACCCTGATACTCCGGACCAGCTTTCTGACGAGGCAAGATACTACATCGGCGGGCTGATGAAGCATATAAGGGAATTTGCAGCCGTAACAAACCCTGTGGTAAACTCCTACAAAAGACTCGTCCCGGGGTATGAAGCTCCTATTTACGTGACCTGGTCCGCCAGCAACAGGAGTTCCCTGATCAGAATTCCAGCCACCCGCGGCAACGGTACAAGGGTGGAACTCAGGTGCCCGGACCCGGCATGCAACCCCTACCTGGCCTTTGCCCTCATGCTGAAAGCCGGAATCGAAGGGATCAAGAACAAGATCGAGCCTGGAGAAGCGACCAACGTCAACATCTTCAACCTGACAGAAAAAGAGCGTGAAGAAAAAGGTATCGCATCCCTGCCCGGAAACCTTAAGGAAGCAGTCGACGAGATGAAGCAGAGCAAATTCGTAAAGAAAGCTCTCGGGAAACATGTCTTCGAAAACTACCTCTGCTCAAAGACCGCCGAGTGGGACGAATACAAAGCTGTTGTTCACTCCTGGGAACTCGATAAATATCTGTCGATGCTCTGAGCGTTTAACATAGGTATTATAGAAAAGCACTGAAAATACGATAAAGCATCAGACATCCTCCCGGAAACATTATGCGTGCCTGCCGGAAAAACTCAGGGGGAAAATGTTCCTGCCGGAGACCCCGGAAGGCATGTATAGTTACCTGGGAAATGTGCCCTCACTTAAAACGGAAAAAGTACACCATTAAGTACACATTTTAACTCATTTATTAGGTTAAAATGAGAAAGTATTCCTTTTAAGGAGTTCATTTCGCGGACAGAAGCCAGCATGGGATTTCACGGCATGGACTGCCGCCAGGAACCCGTAATTTTCCCCACTTTTTTACCGCCAGAGGAAACAACTTCCCTTTTCAACTTCCCTTTTTCAGGAGATATCAACTGTTATCCGGGCTGTCCGGAATTTCCACGGTGCGGATAAGCAAAGCAAATAACAATATCAGGGACCAAATCAAAGATTCCGAGATCCTGATCACTGCCACCGGAGAGAAAAACCATTTCAAGAGGGATAATACAGAGAAGAAAAGTATCCCATTTCAAGGAAAAAAAAGTATTTTCCAAGCTGCTTCAAAGGAAACACTGGTCAGGAAAAAAGAAACATATATATATTGTCAAATAGGTACTAAATTACTTACTTCCCATAGCGGCGGCCTTCTCAACACCTGACAAGGAAAAAACAGGAACATGAGAGGGAATGTCGAAAATTATACACATTATTAAAATAATTATAATTAGTCCAATTTATGCGACTTGTTATCTTCAAAAATCGCAAGCATAAACCCCACTGGAATCCGTATTCTTCACTGATAATTTTTTGAAGAAATTTTTAACAACGGAACATCGGATTCTCAAAAATATCCGGACTACCAAAAATGTCCGGATGATCAAGAATATCGGATTTAAGAAAAGATCCAGATAATCAAGAATATTCGGACTACTAAAAATTTCCGGATTATCAAGAATATCCGGATTTAAGAAAAGATCCGGATTATCAGAGATTTGTTAACAAAAAACATTACGTTCATTTCTAGAGTGATCGAAATGTGTGGAATAATAGGCTTCATAGACAAGACAAAGTCCCCAATGGACGGGTCGAAAATAAAAGCCGCCCTGAGTCTCATGAATGAAAGAGGCAGTGGAGACGGGGCAGGCTATGTCGCATACGGGATTTACCCGGATTATGCAGACTGTTACGCGCTTCATGTTTTTTTTGACAACATGGTAGAACCAAAAACAAAGGTTGATGAAATCCTCCACCGCTGGGGCACTGTTGTCCACCAGGAAGAAATCCCCACCGTAGAACAACCGGGACTGAAGAGAGTCCACACACCCTGGAGATACTTCTTCAAGCCCTTTGACGACATGATCGGAGGAAAGGTAGGTTCCGAGAAGGACATCATCAAGCACATCGTAATGGAAGTGAACGCTTCTATCGACGGAGCCCTGGTCTTTTCCTCAGGTAAGAACATGGGAGTCTTCAAGGCTTCCGGCTGGCCGGAAGAGGTGGCGGACTTCTACAGGATCGAGGACTACGAGGGCTACATCTGGCTTGCCCACAACCGTTACCCCACGAACTCCCCGGGCTGGTGGGGAGGCGCTCACCCCTTCAACCTGCTTGACTGGTCCGTTGTACACAATGGGGAAATTACCTCTTACGGGACAAACCAACGCTACGTGGAAGGCTACGGGTACAAGTGCACCCTGCTAACGGACACCGAAGTGGTAGCCTACCTTTTTGACCTCCTCGGAAGGCAGCATGAGCTTCCAACGAAAACGGTGGTTAAAGCCCTTGCCCCTCCATTCTGGGACGAAATAGACCGCATGCCCCCTGCCGAAGAAGAACTGCACCGGGCAATCCGCCTGACCTACGGCTCTGCCCTCATGAACGGCCCCTTTGCGATTGTAGTCGCATCGAACGAAGGGATTGTGGGCTTCACTGACAGGATCAAACTCCGTCCCCTTGTGGTAGGAGAAAACGGGGACAAGCTCTACATATCCAGTGAAGAATCCGCAATCAGGGTCCTGGACCCCGAAGTTAAGAACATCCGCACCCCGCGGGCAGGAGAGCCCATCATAGGGAGGTTTAACGCATGAGCCTCGGAAGCATACCCCCGAAATACAAGGTCACCATTGACCGGGAACAATGCATGGACTGCGGGCGCTGCATTGAAAACTGTTCCTACGGCACTTTCAGGAGAGAAGGAGACAAAATCCTGATCCAGTCCAGGAAATGTACCGGCTGTCTCCGCTGTGTATCTATGTGCCCCAGGGACGCGATTTCGCTTACCGAAAACCCCGTGGACTACCGCAGCCACCCCCTCTGGACCCGGGAAGCCAGGGAAGATATCATCAAACAGGCCAGGAGCGGAAAGATCATCCTCGCAGGGATGGGAAACGCAAGCAACCTCCCAAGCATCTTCGACCGCCTCCTGCTTGACGCCTGCCAGGTAACAAACCCGAGCATTGACCCCCTGAGAGAGCCGATGGAACTTCGGACCTACATAGGGAAAAAGCCATCAAAGCTCGAATTCAAGAAGACCGAAGCAGGGGACGTAGAACTTGCAACAAAGCTTGCCCCCAACCTGAAGCTTGAAACACCCATCATGATCGGGCACATGAGCTATGGGGCAATCAGCTTAAACGCCCACCTCAGTATGGCAAAAGCCGCAAAGGAAACCGGGACCTTCATGGGAACCGGAGAAGGCGGACTGCACAGGGAACTTTACCCCTACCAGGGCAACATGATCGTCCAGGTCGCTTCAGGCCGTTTCGGCGTGAACGTGGACTACCTTGAAAGGGGAGCGGCAATCGAGATCAAGATCGGCCAGGGTGCAAAGCCCGGAATCGGCGGCCACCTGCCCGGAGAAAAGGTCTCTGCCGAGGTATCCCGCACAAGGATGATACCCCTCGGAAGCGATGCCATCAGCCCTGCCCCGCACCATGACATTTACAGCATTGAAGACCTGGTCCAGCTTGTCAGGAGTTTGAAGGAAGCGACCGAGTGGAAGAAACCGGTCTTCGTGAAAATCGCAGCCGTGCACAACGTGGCTGCCATTGCAGCAGGCATTGCCCGCTCTTCTGCGGACGCGGTGGTAATTGACGGGTCCCGCGGAGGGACCGGAGCCGCCCCGAAGGTCTTCAGGGACCATGTGGGAATCCCCATCGAAGGCGCCATTGCAAGCGTTGACCAGAAACTCAGGGAACAGGGCACAAGAAACGAAGTATCCGTCATTGCCAGCGGCGGGATAAGGAACAGTGCCGACCTTGCAAAGTCCATTGCTCTTGGCGCGGACGCGGTCTACATCGGAACCGCTGCCCTTATTTCCATGGGCTGCCGGGTCTGCGGAAACTGTTACAGAGGCCTTTGCCCGTGGGGTATCGCGACCCAGCGCCAGGACCTTGTAGACAGGCTCGACCCCGAACAGGGAGCAAGGCAGGTTTCAAACCTGATCCATGCCTGGACTCTGGAACTCAGCGAACTGATGGGTGCTGCAGGCATCAACAGTATCGAAAGCATGCGCGGAAACAGGGACCGCCTGCGCGGGTACATGCTTGATGAAGGAATACTTGAAGTCCTTGACGTAAAGAACGCGGGGGCATGAAGATGAAGACAGTCACGATTGACGCCAAAGACATGCACTACACCCCCCTGAACCAGAAGGTCAGGGCTGCAGTTGCTGACGGGGCAGAGGAAATCGTCCTTGACAACGTGCTTGGCCAGCGCTTTATCGGAAACGGGGTCCGGGGAAATTCCCGGATCATAGTCAACGGAGTCCCCGGAGGAGACGTCTGCATGTTCATGAGCGGGCCCACCTGTATCGTAAACGGGAACGCCGAACACGCCCCCGGGAACACCATGGACAAGGGCATGCTCGTGATCCACGGGAGCGCAGGAGACGCGGTTGCCCACGGGATGCGCGGAGGCAAGGTCTTTGTAAGGAACAATATCGGGTACAGAGGCGGCATCCACATGAAGCAGTACGAAGTGGAAGCCAGGCCCATACTCGTGGTGGGCGGTACAGCCCACTCCTTCCTGGGAGAATACATGGCAGGAGGGCTTGTGCTCGTGCTCGGAATCGGCCAGGAAAAAGCCATGACCGACAGGGGCATCGGAAGCGGGATCCACGGCGGAGAGATAATCATCCGCGGGGAAGTAGACGACTACCTGCTCGGAGTCGGAGCCAAAAAGTTCGAGTTCACTGAAGCCGACCTGGAAAGGACAAAACCGGTTATCGAGAGCTTCTGCGAACAGTTCGGCCTTGACCCGGCCCCCTTCCTGGACACAAACTACACCAGAATTGCCCCGGCAAGCAGCCGGCCCTTTGCAGGGAAATACGTCTGGGAGTGATCGAGATGGCAGAAGGAAAACCAATTAGCAAGAGTTACATTGACCTTGAAAAGGAAGTATGGGACGCGGACCTCTGCTCAGGCTGCGGGGCCTGCATTGCGGTCTGCCCTGCCGACGCCCTTTATTTTGAAACCGGAACCGATTCCGCAAAGCCCAAAAGCAACGGCTACTGCAAAGCCGCAGTTGACGACGTACCCTGCGGGGCCTGCTACGAAGTCTGCCCCAGGATAGGCGAACAGCCCGAATCCATCTTCGGGGACTATCTTAAGATCACTGCCGCAAAAGCCGAGTTCGACATCCCGGGAAAGCAGAGCGGAGGAGCCGTCACAGCCCTCCTAACAAACGCCCTGGATACCGGCCTTGTGGACGCCGTGGTAACAGTCACCGAAGACCCCTGGACCCTCAAGCCGAGCTCCATGGTGATCACAAAAAGCGAAGCCCTGATAAACGAGGCAGGAAGCCGCTACAACTGGTGGGTCCCCCTGGTCTCCGCCCTCAAGGAAGCCGTGGTCAACAAGAAGTACAGGAACATCGCAGTAGTCGGTGTCCCCTGCGTGGTCCAGGCAGTCAGGAAAATGCTCGAAACCGACCACGACCTTGTCCGCCCGTATAAAGACTCCATCCGTTTCGTGATCGGCCTCTTCTGTACCGAAAGCTTCGACTACGAAAAGCTGGTCGCAGGCAAGCTGAAAAGCGAGTATGCCCTCGAGCCCATGAAAGTCTGCCGCATAGACGTCAAAGGCAAGCTGGAAATCACCCTCAACGACGGGACCCAGTACGTAATCCCCCTCGCCGAACTCGAGGACACCGTCCGCCCCGGCTGCCATGTCTGCACCGACTTTACAGCCCTCAAAGCCGACATCTCCGCAGGTGCAGTGGGAAGCCCGAACGGCTACACCACCCTGATCGTCCGCACCCTTGTAGGACAGCACCTCCTGGAAAGCGCTGTTGCCAGCGGAAAGCTCAGCACCACCGATGAACTCAACCTCGGAATCATCGAGAAGCTTGGCGCAAAGAAGCTCGAGCGGAAACAGAAATAAGATTGCAGGACAGAAATTAACTTACAGGAAACATGTAAAGGTGAAGCTTCAAGCTTCATCTTTGTTTCATTATTTATCAAGTGACATTTAAATATAATTTAATTCTGTTTTTATCAAACATAATTTAGAGCTTTTCTACAGCTCGACGCCTGATCCTGTAAACGAGATACAATCCGGATAATCCGAACAGCTCGTATATGGAACTGGAACCAGAAATGCTATTTGATTCCTCTTTGCTTGTCTGCTGCCCTGTTTCAGTTTGTTGATTCGTATCGTTTTTAACCCCTGAAAGGTCTGCATCTTCAGGCATCAAATCTGCCCAAAATCCAGAACCAACTAATTTTTTGGAACCCGGCCTCCTTTGAAGGTGAAAATGTAGATTTCCTGCCTGAAAATTAAAGGTTTATTCCGGTAGCTTCAAAATAGGCGTCTTCCAATGAGAAAGAATTTTCTATAAGTTTGAAAACCTGGCCTCCGGTCTCAACAATTAACCTGTTAATTTCCGGTTTGACATCTGCTCTGGAATTTACAAAAATGTCCAGAGTATGTTCAGCTTTCAATTCGGTTTTTACAACAAACTCCAGATTCTCAATTAAAGAAATCATCTCAGAAGAAAGATTGTAGACACCAACCGTAATTACCCCATTTGACTCAAGGTGACGGATTTTTTCCATTGGGCTTTCTGCGATAAGTTTGCCTTTATCCAAAATTCCTACATGAGTACAAATCTCCTGTATTTCCAGAAGGTTATGGGATGAAAGAAATATCGTGATTCCTTTTTTATTGCACTCACGAAGAATTTGACGGATTTGACGGATCCCAACAGGGTCAAGGCCATTTGTGGGTTCATCGAGAATCAGTATTTTCGGATTATTCAAAAGAGCTTGAGCAATCCCTAGCCGTGTTTTCATACCATGGGAAAAATAGCTCACTTTTTTGGACATTTCATTTCCAAGCCCGACCCGGTCTAATAAAACCCAGGATTGCTCTAGGCTTTCTTTTTTACTCAGGCCTTTTAATCTGCCATAATAAACCATGTGGCTTAAGGCGGTACGTTCATCGTAAAACCCGGAATCCTGGGGAACCAGGCCCAGAATCTGTTTTATCTTTCCTGATTCGCAAGACAGGTCCATATCGTCAACAAAAATCCGCCCCTCCGTAGGTATTGAAAGCCCGGATAATAATTTTATTGTAGTTGTTTTCCCTGCACCATTCTGGCCTAAAAAGCCGTAGATACTCCCCTTTTCCACATTCAGGGAAAGATTTTCCAGAACAAAGTGAGAGCCGTATTTTTTGTACAGGTTTTTGGCAGAAATAGCCATAGTAATTACAAATCCCTCCTTTTAATGGCTATCAAACTTATAGATAGAAAGACTGATATGTACAAGAACATTGAAAGCAGGCTTTCAAAAACCCTTAGATATCCAGTTTCAACCTGAAAGTCTTTTAAGAACTCCAAATTTATAATTCCGTAAAAATAGGGGGTAATATATTTTAGATAACTCTCACTCCCCTGTAAAAAGAAAAATATTAAAATCCCAAGAAAGACTGCAGACATTGCAAATGAAATTTTGTTGTTTGTAGACAGCGTTGAAATGAATATAAAAATACTTATGAAGCACCCCAGATAAAGGCTTGAGAAGATCCAGAGCAAAAAGATTTTTCCGAACTGAAAGGCATCACCTGCTGAATATTGGTAGATCTGGCTCATAAGTGCAATTCCAAAGGAAATGGAGACAGATACCAGAAACAGAAATAAAAATTTTCCAATGATCAGCGATGATCTGTGAACTTTGGAAATAATGTATCTTATCGACCCGGTTTCAATTTCACTGCATACGATATCGAAAGATGTTGCCATAATCATAAAAGGCCCGATAAACAATATCACCAGATATGAAACCAAAGTATACGGGACACGCCCGGAGTTTGGAAATAAAAAGGATATGTAAGTACTGTAGTGCATTGCCAAGAAACAAAGAAAGGTAAATATCCCACCAAAAAGCCATACGTACCGACTTTTTGACCCCCTCAATATTTCATCTTCCCAAATAATCCGTATTTCCGAGAAATTCATAATCCTCAACCCTGTTCATTCCTGCTTAGGTTGCAGGTAACAAATGCCCCGAAGGAGCCGATTATTGAATAGAAAAATACCAGTACAAGCAAAGATCCGATAAAAACAGACACAGCCGGGCCATCAGATAGAAATATAAGCTTTCCATCGGAGGTAAACAAAAACGTTAAAACCCAGGCGATCAGGTTGTAAGTAAATATTGAAAAAAAAGCATATTTTACCGAGCCTTTGCCTATAATTTTGCCACTAAATATACCAACAATAATCGCACCTATAATCCCACCATAGATTGGATCAAAAGCTAAAACATCAAAAAATTCGAATAATACAAGCCCAATAAGTATTCCTGTAAACAACGAATTCTCGGTTTTCATGATTTCATATCCCAAAAAATAAAAATGCTGGTCATATCGTTTTCCCCTTAAATATATTCAAAATGGACGAATGCCACAAATTTTGTCAGTCTACACTGTAAGCGAATTCCAATAGCAAACGCGATGCGTGCTCCATTGTTGCAACATCCATCTCCTAACATTCGTATTCATGCAATTCGTCCATTTGTAATTGACCTGATAGCAGTAAGTCGACATTCCCTAAAGCAGACTATAAGCTTGCCTTAGGGCAATGTGGAGTTCAAGTCTACTCTGAAAAGTCCTTTTGAACTCCGTTAACTACTTTTAACCAACTCTTGATAAGTTTTCTGGCCAAATCATCAAACTATCAATAAGGTTGTTTTATTTATGATCCTTCTTTCAATTAGTATTACTTTAGATGACAAACAGTTTGATACATTAGACAGAAGGTTTATATATCTAACAACTACTGCCGGCAGACTTCCCAAATAAAAACAAGATCATAAAATTAGATTTACCGCCCTCAAAGCCGACATCTCCACAGGCGCAGTGGGAAGCCCGAACGGCTACACCACCCTGATCGTCCGCACCCTGGTAGGACAACACCTCCCGGAAAGCGCGGTTGCCAGCGGAAAGCTCAGCACCACCGATGAACTCAACCTTGTAATTATCGAGAAGCTTGGCGCAAAGAAGCTCGAGCGGAAACAGAAATAAATATTCTTCAAAATGGATTTAGATGGAGCAAGCTCCATCTTTTTACGTAACTACTCACGTTTTAGAAGTATGGCGATCGATTACGAAAAATTGTTTATTTAACACCGATTTTCGTCAAGTGTTTATGTCTCATAATTGAAGCATGCTCAAGAGATCCAATCAAATCGAATTCTCTTGTTGCCTAACCATGGTATTGGATACGATTTCTGAAAAATCTCATTCGATTTGAAAACAGGTGTTGTTGCCTTATTCTTCATTTTGATTATTATCTCCTCGCCAACAACCTCTCCATTACATCTGCAGTTAATGAAATCGGAAAAAATAGTTTTTGGAGTGAAATCCTCAAATCTCTTCAGGTCATCGGCAAGCAACCTGTAAAGTGTATCGGCTATAAGGTCAAAACAACATCAAAATATATTCGAATTATAAATGGAGAACTCAAAGTGTTAAGATTGAAAAAATCAACTTAAATTCAGTAATCAAAACCCCCCTGACTTATTCGACATTTGAGACCATCTCTTATAATTATATCATTATTAGGAATATTTTTTAACAATAATTGATAATATTATAAGTATCAACGTAAGGAATAAAAAATATAAACTGAAATTATCTTCAAACCATGAGAGGTACATATTATATAGTGCCATAAGTATGGCGATTAATGACAACACACGCCATAATATATTAATTAACTTTTTGTTCATTGTAATCCCTTGAAAATTTAAGTTCGTTTCGCGATATTTCAACAATTTAAAAAATAAAAAAGTAAATGATGTCAATAATTTACATATAACAATAGTAGTAATCTACTTCTATGTATAACGAGATAAAAGGACTTGTAAAGAAATCAAGATATATGTCTCTGGCATCAATATCCAGATACTCTGGTATTGCAGCTCCAACAGCAACAGCAACTGCAGCTAGAGCAGCACCCTGTGCCACTCCGAAGTACGCCAGTATCGCAGCTAATACCGCTCCAGTTGCCAAAATATCTGCATACTGAACATCGTTAAAAACTAAACAAGATAAAGGTGGAGCTAAAGATGGTAAGTCAACCTTTACTTTTGTCGCCGTTGTCGTAAACATTACTGAATCAGTAGATTCTATGAAGTTTACTGACTGTGCCTTATAGGCATCGACTTGTTCTTTAGACACTTCGAATGTTTCTGTTTGAGAACTTTTTTTTCCATTTACCGTCAGTGTCTGCTCGGTTTGATACAAAAAATTCTCCTCATCTTCACCAATTTTAGAAGTGTCAGTCACAAGTTTAAAGTTATCTCCAGTGCATTCGGTGTGAATTGAAGAGTCTGGATATATAATCCCTGAAATTGTTCCACTGGACTTCAGTTTTTTAGTTTGTTTGTTTATATCTTTTTCAACATCAAATTTGAATGTACCACTGAAATGAATTTGATCTCCTACTTTTTCATATTCTGTCAACTCTGTATCAAAATCATTAACAGTGATTTGGTTTGACTCCAGTAATTGTTCATACCATCTAGTTTCAGCCTGTGCACTTACAGCCGGTACAAAAGCGAGACTCACAAGAATCATTGCTGCAAATACCGCACCTATTTTAATCTTGTTCTTTGTCATTTGTTTAACTCCTAGTTCTTTTTTCCTAGGAGGCAAATCAGGTAAACCTTAAGTACTCTCAAAGATAACATTTCTTTGCCTCCGGGCAATGTGGAGTTCAAATTGGCTCTGGAAAGTTCGTTTGAACTTCACATCCAAAAATCTCTATTAATCTTCTCCTATACATTTATTACGATGATGAATATTCATCAGTCTGATTAACATTCACTCAATCGATCAGCTTTTTCATCGAAATAATGGAGGTTCAGAGCCCTAATTGACATCAGGAATTCGACCTCACTTTTAGCAAATGATTTTAACATTCTTTTCTTAACAAAAACATAAAATTGGCAAAAGTGATAGCAACATACATGCCCTACAAAAGACAAAAGAAAATATTTATTAGAAGAATTCAATAAGAAAGTAAAAAAAATCTGTAGATGTGGCGACAGGAAATGAAAAGCTTTGAAATATATAGGGAGATGGGAGATGATGTCCAGGCAATATACAGGTCAAGACTTATAACCGAGATCCTTTTGTCGTTAAACGAAAGCAGCAGAAAGCTTTCCCAGCTGCGGGAGATTACCGGAAGTACATCCCAGGCAATAATTCCAAAACTAAGAAAACTCGAAGCAGATCATCTGATAGAAGCAAAAGAACACGAGTATTACCTGACTCAAACAGGAAAAATTGTGGCTTCAAGATTAGCTGACTCTTTTGCAACAGTAGGAACAATTAATAAATTCAAACAATTCTGGTCGGGACATTACCTTGAAGGAATTCCCGTTTTCATCTTAAAAGAAATCGGATGTCTTTACGAGTCTGAAGTCCTCAAAGACAGAGGCATGAAAGTCCTTGAGGTCTACAACAATCAGTTAAAAATGATTAAAGAGGCAGATCATATACATGGCATATCGTCCGTGGTAACAGAAGGGTATGCTGATTTTATCTCTGAAAGAGTGAAAGAAGGAATCTCTGTCGAGCTTATAGTTCCTCCTCATATTGCGGGAAAATTGAAGCAATCACCTTATCTGGAAAAAATAGACGCACTGAAAGATTATGAAAACTTCAAATTAATGGTCATTGGTGAAGATATTAAAGTTGGGATCATTGTTACAGATAAAAGCTTTTCCCTGAGCCTGTACAAAAAAGACGGCGTTGAATACGACATTACTACAGGATTATTCAGTTTAGATCCGAAAGCTATTGAATGGGGAGAATGGCTTTTTTGGTATTGTAAAGGGAAGGCAGAGTTCACAAAAAGGTAAATTTGATTTTGCAGTTGTCGATCAAATCAGGAAAGAATCAGGAAAAACGGACATATCAGCCCTGAGTATCCAGATTTGAAAATTATTCTTCTACTGGCGGCTTTCAATAACTGACTGCCGGGTCCGCATGCTGAAGAACTGAAGACACCGTCCGCCCCGGCTGCCACGTCTGCACCGACTTTACCGCCCTCAAAGCCGACATCTCCGCAGGCGCAGTTGGAAGCCCGAACGGCTACACAACCCTGATCGTCCGCACCCTTGTAGGACAGCACCTCCTGGAAAGCGCGGTTGCCAACGGAAAGCTCAGCACCACCGATGAACTCAATCTCGGGATCATCGAGAAGCCTGGCGCAAAGAAGCTCGAACGGAAGCAGAAATAAAATTACGGAACATAAATTAACTTACAGGAAACTTGTAAAGGTGAAGCCTCAGGCTTCATCTTTATTTCATTCTTTTTTAGCTTATTCAAAAACCTGAATTTTCGCCTTTGATCCTGTATTTTGAATAGCGTGCGCTGATTAATCAGCAGATTCATAATGGATGTTATAATACTCATTATTCACTTTTATACAATTGGTATTATTATAAGACGTTATTTTACCAAACTCCGACATATTTTGATGATGCTCGGAAGGAACCTTAATATCAGTTCCCGGATTCATCACTGCTTCTTTTACATAAGGATACTTTTCAAGATCTGCTAAACTGAATTCCACATAATTTTCCGGTGTATCAGAAAGCTTAACCGCACGAACATACATGCCTGCTCCCGGCTGATAAATCATTAAAAAGAAAACCAGACCTATTGCAAGTATCATAAAGGAAATGGCGATTAAGAATTTTGTTCTTGTTTTCATTTAGTACTCTCTCCAAATACATTGAAAAATAAGTGTAGGGTTTGATCCTACACACAAATAATCTTAGAAATGATTCCTATTGGCCTCTATGGTTTGATCACAGCCACTACACCAATTGTCTGTTGTCATCATAAAAGTGTAAGTCATTATGCAGGTTGGGCCAGCATATCCATGATCTGGACAATTATAGTTATGTGACGCTTCATGTTGCGCAAGATGCCAATCCCAACCAGAAGTTATTTGATGTTTCATTATCCACGCATCCCCTCCATTGTAATTCATTGATTCACTCCGACCTCTGTGATCCATACTTTGGTCGGTGAAAATGGCAAGCATATCCATACCTTGCTGATTGGAGTTCCATCCAGTTTCGCTTTGTGCCTCAGCTAGAAGTACACTGCTATTATCCGTACTGTCAGTACTATCCCATGTTGAGTATTTACCCACCACAAAATTTATGCTATGATCACTGTAGAATGCATCGTCGGCGTTTTCGATGGTGTTGTATGCTTGTGTTTGCCAATTACTTCCGAATGTATCCCTGTACTCTTCATCTGCGACTATCCAAACATTAACTGTGTTTGTCATTGTTGTTTGCATAGTTGGAGACTGTTGACTAATGTATTTAGAGGTGAAATTTTCAGTTATTACTTTTTTGATATTCTCAGGATAATTAGTAGGAAGATTTTCCAAATCGTCAAGATTTTCGATTTGTACAGACTTAATTTTTAGATCTTCCTCGATCATTTTCTTTACGGTTTCATTTTGCTCGGCAAGGGAACGACGTTCATCTCCGCTAAGCTGATTTAGTTCATCACCTTTTTCAAACCAAGGAGTTCCGATGGATCCTTCCTCATTCATTCCAACATTACCTGCTGCACTTACAGCCGGCACAAACACCGCGCTCACCAGCAGTGCCGCTAGCAACACACCGATTCCAAATTTTCTGTTTGCAATCATTTCTTCATTGCCTCTTTTCTTTACTCCAGAGACAAATCAGGTAAGCCTTAAGTACCCTCAAAGCTAACATTTCTTTGCCTCCGGGCAATGTGGAGTTCAAATTGGCTCTGGAAAGTTCGTTTGAACTCCATAAACTACTTTTAACCAGCACTTTATAAGTTTTCTGGCCAAACTATCAAACTATCAAGAAAGATGTTATATTTATGATTATTTCTTCCATTAGTATTACTTTATAAGACAAACAGTTTGATACTTTGGACAGAAATATTATATACATGACAACGGTTGCCACCAGAATTTCCAAATAAAAACAAGATAATAAAACTGGATTTCCCGCCCTCAAAGCCGACATCTCTGCAGGCGCAGTGGGAAGCCCGAACGGCTACACCACCTTGATCGTCCGCACCCTGGTAGGCCAGCACCTCCTGGAAAGCGCGGTTGCCAACGGAAAGCTCAGCACCACCGATGAGCTCAACCTCGGTATAATCGAGAAGCTTGGCGCAAAGAAGCTCGAGCGGAAACAGAAATAAGATTACTTCAAAAATGGATTTAGATGGAGCAAGCTCCATCTTTTTACTTTCTTTTTCTATTTTTATGTATAATTTTCTTCAAGATCATAAAGAACCGCTGTTGCGTTGTCTGATGGAGAAGATACTAAAAATGGATGAAAAAGATAGGCTGTCCAGAATAGCATATTTTACCCCCTAAAAGAACTTATCCATTCCGGTCTTTCAGGAGGGTTATTATTTAGCATTTCTCGCCATTCTTCATCAGTCAATCTTTCCCCTGAGGGCTGCCAGAACTCATAATAACTCATTACGGGGCCTGCTCCGAGCACGATCCTGCCGTCAAGCTGTTTGTACGCTACTACCATCAGATCCAGTTTTCCTGTTCCTTCTTCCAGGACACTTCCTCCGGGACCTGTATAAACATCCGCAACCATAGTGGACATCTGGGACTTTATATCCACATTCTCAAGCATTGGAGATATGTTCTGGGCGAAATTCCTGATGAACTCGTATTCTTCATCCGTCAGCTCTTTGTTTTCAAGTTCTTTAATCGAGATTTCAAGTAGTTTTTCAAGCGTGTTTTCCAGAATTATGAAATCTTTATCCGACTGCTCATCAAGCACTTCCATTTCTGCCAGCCCGCTGTGTGCCATTTTTGTAAGAGCAAGCATTCTGGCATAAAATTCAGGAACTGGCTCCACATATCCCTCTACAGGTTTTTCTTCCAGATTATAGAAAGCACCTGTAAAGTAAGCCTGTTTTGCATAGAGGATAGTATCATGCCTGAGTTCGGTCCAGGAAGCAAGGGCTGTGTTAAGCTCCTTATCTTCCCAGGCTCCAGTCCGCATGAAGGTGGGGTAACCCTCCGGATAACTTACAAGGAGAGGCTTTAGAGCGTACAGTTGAGCCCAGTAAAGGTTTTTATTCCAGTCTTCTTCATCAAAAGCTCCGAATTCGTTTTCCAGAGATTGGTGGCGGTTTTTGTATCCTTCGTTTTCAGAAATATTCAGGTTTTTCAGGTGTTCTTTCGCTCTTTCAGAGCCGAGAAGATTCATGATATTCAGGGCAGGAGGACTGAGCGTCTGGAGTATATGGGAATCAGGGGTATAGCGCTGACCCATTAACCTGAAACCTTTTGTAGTATCAAGAGTTTCGTATTCAGTTTCGGAACCAGTCGGAATTAGTTTCCCTGTCCCGCCGTAGATTTTCGGGTTTTCGTATCTTTCCAGCTCGGATTTCAGTTCTGCCAGGCTTTCATTGTCGAAACCCACTCCATATCTATTACCCCCAAATACGGTATCCAGAGCTTTTGCATATTCATAAGGCCCGAGATCATCGGAAAAACCAACATAGAAAGCCGTCACCTCGTAAATTTTATCCCATCTGTCCCGGAGGTCCTTGTCCCTGACAAAATGGTCAGAAATTAAAAGGGCCTGAATAGTCTGAATTTTTGCCTCCTTTTCCGGGTCTTCTGCAGAAATCATGTCCGGCTGGAGCAGCATACTTATTCTGCCGTGCCACATCATGGCCTTAAAATAGTTCTTCAGTTTCTCAGAGCGAGTGTAATGTCCTCTTGGAGTATACTGAGAGTAATCTTCCACGTACTTGAAAATTGGAGATACTCCTCCTTCCCGGGCTTCTATTAAGCGCAGTTCAGCCTCTACATCGGATTTTACAAATGAGGGGACTTCGACGCTATATTTTTTTGCATCCTGAGAATTGAAAAGTGCAATTTCCCCCGACAATTCCCGTGATTTCCCTATCTGATAAGATTCCGGTTCAAGAAGTCTCAAAGCCACAGCAAAGTATGCGACATTTCTTCTTGCAGCTTCCTTTTCTCGCCCCGATGCACTGTCATAATCCTCTATGGAGGCTTCAAGGAGAGCTTTGTCAAGTTTCCAGAGCTCGTCATAAAATTCCTCAGATTCTGCTCTTTTTAGCGTCTCATCAAACTGGATGTGATAAAGGTGAAGAAGAGAATCCGACGTGATGAAAATAGGAACATCAGCCACTTTCAGGTCTCTGTAAGCATCATTTACCCGCGTATTCCCTGCTCCAGGTAAGTTTTCGATAGCCGAATTTTCAATTACAACAAATCCATTTTTGTATAGCAAATCCCTGCTATCATTTGCCAGGGGAATTTTCTGAGTAAAATCATAATAATTTGAAATTTCGGAAACTTCAAGAGGCAAGGAATAAGGAGAAATATCGGGCTCAAACTGCAGATTTTCTTTGCTATAATATTTGGAAAAAGAGCTTTGCTTTTCAAGCCTAAGAGAGTTTATATTGCCTGCATTCTCTGTACCGGAAATATTTTTGATTGGTGTTTCACTTGTAATGTTCCCAGGACTAAGAGAGTTTATAGTGCCCGCATTTTCTATACCGAAAATACTTTTGTTTGGTGTTTCATTTGTCACGTCCCCTGGATCTTTTCCTTGAGCCAGATTTTCTTGATTATCAGTACACCCGCTGAAAAAAACTAACGATGCTGCCAGCAGACAGAAAAAAACAGCTTTAATTGCTTTATTCAAAGTATATTCCTCATATATTTATATTGAAATTGTGCTGAAAAATTGAGTCCTAAGTCAAGAATAATAGATAAATTAAATAAACTTCATAAATTACTATTAACCATCTCATTATAAGTTTTCTGACCATATCATCAAACTATCAAGAATGGTGTTCGATTTATAAGCATTATTTCCAGTAGTAATACTTTATCTGATAAACCGCTTGATATATTGGACAGAAATTATATATATGTGGCCACTATTTCCGTAACATCCACCAAATAAAAACAAGATTATGAAATTGGATTTACAACCCTCAAAGCCGACATCTCCGCAGGCGCAGTGGGAAGCCCGAACGGCTACACCACCCTGATCGTCCGCACCCTTGTAGGACAGCACCTCCTGGAAAGTGCAGTTGCCAACGGGAAGCTGAGCACCACCGATGAACTCAATCTCGGGATCATCGAGAAGCCTGGCGCAAAGAAGCTCGAGCGGAAGCAGAAATAAAAATTGCAGAACAGAAATTAACTTGCAGGAAACATGTAAAGGTGAAGCTTCAAGCTTCATCTTTGTTTCATTCTTTTTTGTGTTTTTTTGACTTTTGTTGCGATTTTGCCTGCGACTTCCTTCCCACGAACTTTTCTGCCAAAAATGAAAGATGCAAGCAAGACTGCAGCAACTGCCAGCGCAGAATCCGGAAAAGAAGTTCTACCCGTACAACCTGAATTCACCATCTCCCGTCGTTATTGTCCCGGACACCGAAGGTGGCCGGCCTTTCCGGAGTAAAATGTGAAGAGCAATAATAATTCTTACTGATCATTTTAAGTCAACCTCAATCAAGAGACCACCCAGTCCGTCCCATTTCAACTCACCGTAATAGGGATGCGGATAGTCGAGTTCTTCTTTCAGTAATACATTGATTGATAAATAATAGTCAGTTCCTGATTTCAGGTCAAATGTGCATTCATAGGGATTGGTTTCTAAGTACTGCAAAATGATATTTTCTTCACATTCCAAATCAGCAACTTCGTCGGTATATGTTCCATCTGCCGGAGACGAAGATTTTACCTGAACAATAACAGGCAGGTTGTCAGTCATATCGCCTTTATTGGTGTGAGAGAAGGAATCCTTATATAAATAATTGAGATTCATTGACAGAGTTACCCTGGAAAAGGTTTCGTTTATGGGAGTGATATTAGTCTCTATGTCTTCAATGTAAACATTATTGCCAGGTAGACCTGATTCAAATGGGAAATACCAGGCGATAATTACAATCAAAGATATTACAATTAAAATGCCTAAACCTGTAAGGACTTTTTTCAACAAAGACTTTTTATTTAAGTAATATGCAAGAACAGCTCCTGTTAGAAGAAGAAGGGTGACATAAATTGGCGTGGAGTAAGAGGTAAAATTATCGTCACTTTTTTTGTTGTTCAAAAAAATGTTTCCTTTGACGATGTTGCTGTCTTCTGAGAATACGTAAAAAATACCATGTTCTTCATTAGAACTAAAAGTATTGTTTATAACAAAGTTATTGCTGGAATCTTCTATTGAGATGCCGTTGACATTGTTGGATAAGGTATTTCCATAAAAAGTATTATTTGAACAGGAAGGCAGGAGATAAATGCCAGAGTTTTCGTTTTCTATGAGGAGGTTGTCTTTTACGTTATTGGATCGGGAGGTCCATAAAAGAAAGCCGTACTGTTTGTTGCTGCTGGCAATGTTATCTGTTACTACATTTTCATGAGAGTCGGTTAGACAGAGCCCATATTTGTTCATGAAAAATTGGTTATTTGTTAAGTTATTGGCATTTGATTTCCTGAGAGCAATTCCATAGTTTTCATTGTTACTGGCATTGTTGCTGGTTAAAGTATTTTGATTTGAAAGGTCCAGATAAAGCCCGAATTTATTGCCAATGATGAGATTGTTTCTCAAATTGTTACTCTTCGAGTTAATCAGGTAGATTCCATGTAAATTGTTCGAGAGTAAAGTGTTATTTTTAATACTATTTTCGGATGAGGCATTTAGAACAAGGCCATCCTGAACGTTTGAAATGATATTGTCTTGAATGAATGAGTTACTGACGTTATCCAGATAGATTCCTGAGATTTGATTTTCGTTGCCGGTTCCAAGGATTGTCAAGCCGGTTATTTCAACATTGTTTGATGCAACGTGGATTATTTGTCGGGAAGGGATATCCGGGTTGATAATTACATCTGCGGGGTTGCGAGAAATAGAACTGATTTTTAATTTTTTGTCGATTGTAAGAATTTCTGAATAGTTTCCTTCGTAGATCAGGATAGAGTCATTTTCCTGTGCAAAAGTTATTGCTTCCTGTATTGAAGAATGATCTGCCCACCCGTTGTCATCTACCGTAATTGTGCCTGCAGCCCCGGTACCGGCAGTCATCAACAATAAGATGAGAGTTATCAGACAACAGTATTTTATTTTTTCACACAATCCCGAAACTCTCAAAGCCAGCCCTCCTATGATTTTTATGTATACTCCATGATTGATACATTGAATTCACCACTATAATTAACCAGCTCGAAGATCACAGTGTTTGTAAGGTGCGGAGTTGAATAATAGCTTGCTGAAACATTCCCGGATTCAATGTAGTAATGGTAATCCCCCGATGCATAATGCAGATACCCTTCTTTAAAAGGGTTTGACCATTTTAACAAAAGCTTTTTTGGTTTTCCTACGCTTACCGTTTGTCCCGGATTGAGTTGATAATATGTTTCTTCAAAATACTCTCCATTGTATCCGGTGATTTTGACTGTTGCATTATGTGGGTGTTCGTCATAATTCTTAATTGTGTAAAGTGGTTCGATTGTCGTGAACGCCAGTGGTGCCATTATAAGAAGCATTATCAAAAAAAAGCAAAGTAAAGCTACTGCCATTATTTTATTTAATAGGCCCAATTCATCAACTCCATAAAATGATGTAAACCCACTCTTAATAAGTTTTCTGACCAAATCATCAAACTATTGATTAGTATCACTGTAAATTTTCCAGATATTTGAATTCAGGCTTAAGTATGTTTTTCAAACCGGGCACTCAATTTTCAGTTGGATGATTTGGCCATAAAAATTAAATAAGTCCCAATTAAATATAAGGTGAAAACTATGTGGAAAGCAGGGTTACTTTTTATTCTTATTTTAAGCACATGCCCCATAGCCCATGCTGAAGAAGGAGGATATATCGTAGGCCCCTGCCCGCCCCAGGAAGAGCTCGATAAGCTGGGCGATGCCGTAGACATGAGCGGGGCTGACGTGACATACTCGTTCTGGGAATTTCCGTTGTCGTTCAAGATAGCTTATATAATAGGATATCTGGCTGCCTTTGCTTCCATACTCAAACTGGTCCCCTTGATCCTGGGCAAGGTTAGAATCCCGCAGGGAAATGAAAACAGGCAGAAAATATACCGTTACATACAGCAGCTCCCAGGGTGCACGATATCCGAAATATCAAGAGACCTGGAAATTAACCGGGGGGCTGTGAGGTTCCACCTTGAAATGCTTAAGGCCGGAAATAAGATAACCTTAATGAGGGCTGAAAAATTTACAAGAGTCTTTCAAAACTCCGATGTTTTCGCAAGCAGTGAAAAGATGATAATAGCACATCTCAAAAGCAACACACGAAAGCAGATACTTCTTAAGATCCTGGAAAAGCCCGAAATCACAAACAAGGAACTCTCGGAAGACCTGTATCTGGACAAAAGCACCACATACTGGCATATAAAGAGTTTAAGGGACGACAAAATCATTCTTTCCGAAACAGAAGGCAAATCCAGGAAATATTTTGTGAACCCGGCTCTCGAAACTGATCTGCTAAAATGGCTCAATATGTGAACTTTGATTTTGAGGAATTTATTCAACAGCGACGGACTCTGCAATCCCCAGAGCCCATTCAGGCAGCTTATCCACCTTCTCAATGGATTTCACGGTCCCGTTTGGCGTGTCAATAGTCACCATGTAGAATTCTCCACCGGTGATTTTCGAGTCAACGGATTTTACAGACCCGTTCAGGGAATCAACTTCTTTGTAGAGATCATCCAGGGTGTCCTCCGTTTCAATGGATTTCAAGGTACCGTTTTGCATCTCAATAGTTACTTTGTGAATATACCAGCCATTAATCCGGATATATCTTACGGACTCCCCGGTCTCATTGAAGATTGTAACCGGACAGGTGTAATTTCCTTTTGTCAGGTTTTGAAAATCGCTGTCATTTAGACAGATTTCTTGCATTATTACTGAAGCAGGTGTCCTGTTAATCCCGCCACGGTTATCAATATCATCCGCACCCCAGGGTAGTTTGCCGGATTCATGGAGGGATAAAAGGAGGGTTCCCGAGAGAAATAAGACGATCAACAGCATGACCCATTTACTTCCTTCCAAGACAGTTCCTCCTCGGTTATAGACAATTCAGATTTTCAAATAGAATTAATTGCTTTTCAAGTTAATGTCTTTAATGTCTTAGTTCCTTTTCAGGTCAACATCTGTTACTGCCAGTCCTATTAATTCCCGGCTTGAGTCCCCATAAGCAGGATTTGGGTATTCGTAGTATCTCACAGTGAAAATTTCAACTAATACTTTATGCTGTTTTTCTTTTTCCAGATCCAGCAGGTGGCTGTATCGATATGTTTCCGAATACTCCAGGGTGAGAGGTTCTTCATGTAACAGAGCGTAATCCCCTAACGTGCTTTCAGCACTCATTGAACTTATACGGATATCAACCGGTAAGGCATCTGTTTCAAGGCTTTTTCCGGAGTCTGGAGGATATGTATACTTTTCGATATAGTCAAGGTCCATTGAGAGGTTTCCTCTTGTGTAACTCTCATTTATGGAGGCTGTATCGGTCCATTGGATATTGTTTATTTCAACACTGCTCTCATACAGGCCTGATTCGAACGGGAAGTACCATGCAAGGATTGCAAGTATCAATACTATGGCCGCAATAAGCAGGACCTTTAGAGCTTTCAATATCAATGACTCTTTTTTCAGGTAATATGCCGTCCCGATTACTATCAGGATGAGAAAAGCAGATATTAGTTTCCGGATGGTCAGCCGGTCATCAATCGTATTTGAAGATACCCGGTTTTCTGACAATTTTTTAGTCTCAATTCCTTTTTCATTATCCAGAAGAGTGTTGTTTTCGATGATATTGCCTTCAGTGTATATGAGAAGTATTCCGTATTTGTCGTTGGAATTTATGGTATTGTTCAGGATAAGAGCGCCGTCACTTCTGGAATATATCCCGTTTTTGTTGTGTGAAATCTCATTGTTTACAATTCTATTATTTTTATTTTCGTGAAGAAGAGTTAAGCCCGAATCCCCATTGAAGCTGAAATCATTGTTTTCCAGCCGGTTAGCTCCCGAGTCCCACACAACCGAACCGGTCAAGGTATTCTTGACAGCATTGTTGTTTTCGATTTTATTGTTGAAGGATGAAGTTAAACAAATCCCATGCTTGTTTCCGGTAGCAATGTTCTCTTTTACAAAACTATCATTTGTTTTGAACAGGGCTATTCCATAATTCTCGTTGAGGCTTGCATTGTTACCGGAAATTAGATTACTGTTTGAAGATTCTATAATTATTCCATATCGGTTGCTGAAAATTTTATTTTTACTTATGACATTGTTATCGGAGCCGGATATGTTAATTCCGTGCAGGCCGTTTGAAAATAAAGAATTGTTTTCGATATTGTTTTCCTGGGAAGAGGAAAGGAGAATGCCGTCTTCTACGTTCGAAATACTGTTGCCTGAGATTTGACAGTGCTTTACATTGTTAAGGTATATCCCGGACCTGAGTTTGTTCCCGGTTTCGCCCAGCAGGTTGAAACCGGTTATGCTGGCATTTGATGATCTGATGTGGAATATGTAATTCGAAAAATTTGTAGCTTTGATGATTACATTTGAGTTATTATCTGCAGGCTTTAGTGTTAGTGGTTTGTTAATGAGTATATTTTCAAAATAAATACCGCTGTGCACGATAATGAGGTCTGTATCATTTGCGTTATCGACTGCGTCCTGGATTGAAGTATAATCTGCTCCCCCGTTGCCATCTACCGTAATTTTGTCTGCAGCCCCGGTACCGGCAGTCATCAACAAAAAGAGGAAGGTTATCAGATAACAGAATTTTATTTTCATATACTAATCATTCCCCTGGGAATCCACTATTTGATGTAATTTCCGTAACCGTTTCAACTACTATTCCTTTTTCTTCATCAACCAGGAAATCTACTGTCCTGTCTTCTGACTGTATCCTCAAAGCCGGAGCACACCCGGGCCCGGCATAACCTTCAGGAGTCGGATGACAGGAATAAACCACGCCTGCAATCGTTGCTCCTTCCCGGATCATTTGTTTGGCACGGCTGTCATTAACTGCAATTTGAGCTACAAAAGATGCATTTGTTTTGAGCCATTCTGATTCAGATTCGTTGTATGGGGGAAGAACAGGTATAGCAGAGAAATTAATACTTAAATTATCTACATCTTCACTTACAGATGCATCTGTGCTGTCGTTTGGTATTTTTGAAAAATTCCCGGTTGGTTCTTGATCAACACATCCAATGCAGGTGCTAATAATCAAAAAAACGATTAAAGAAAAAATTTTAGAGTTATTTGTTTTAATGTTAAGCGCCCCCATATTCCAGATTTTCAGTATGTCATTATTCATTTCACTTCCTGGCCTTGACGTTTAAACAGTTTCCGACAAAATCATCCGGGTATCAATTTTCAAAGAGATTTCCCGGAAATGATTCCGAAACATTAAACCGTACTGTTGACAGCTCTCCCAAACACGTTTATGTTTCCACCCACATTGATGGAATTAGATCCTAATTCTTTTTCAACAGATACGATAATATGCCAATCCCCGGGTGAGACATTTTCATACTTGACATTCAGGTATTTTTCCAGTTGATAAAAAGTATCGTTTGCTACAGGTCGGTTATTATTATCATACAATGTCAGGCGGATTTTTCCGTAATCATCGGAATCAAACTCATCGATACGCAGACGGACTTCGATATTACTTGCACCCACTTCCACGGGGAAATCCTGTCTGTACTTTTCATTATGTGGGCCGATATCCTCATTTACAGATTCCGAATACAAAAGCTCCTGTTTTTTCAACTCAGAAAATTCGTTGTTTTCAGAAACAAAAGTAAACGGCAAAAAAGACAGGAAAATTAAGAGCAGAACTAAAAATAACCCTCTTTTCAGATTCATGAGTTCCTCTGAAGAATTAAATACAAATGTGGCAAGATACACCCTTATAGTATAAGTTCAACTTTAAATTAACAATATAGATCAAAAAATTTTTCTATAAACTACTTTTAACCAACTCTTGATAAGTTTTCTGGCCAAACCATCAAACTATTGATTATCAGCATTATGAATTTTCCAAGAAATTGAATCCAGTTTAGCAAGCTGTCTCAAAACCATTTTGAATTCTACAATTGGGTAATATCCATTTCCATTTCAATTTTTATTCAAAAAAAGATCAGTTTTCATTGATCAACGTACCATACTTGCCTTTCTTGCAGTAATTCCCCCTTTATTCCTACATTCATTTCCTCTCCCGGTTATCATATTCAGTATTTCCTTCAGGCTTTTTCCTTCTCTTTTCATGAAATCTGCTATTTTCTTTATGTTGTGTACAGTACACATCATAAGAAACTCAATTTTTGTCTTCCTTTTCCCTCTCAAAAGAAATTCCCTGAATCCTCTATCCTGTTTCATCTGGCCAAACACAGGTTCTACAGTACACATTCTTTTCTGATACTGTTCCGTTCCTTCTTCTGTATTCAGTTTAGCCCTCATATTCTCCATGAGGTACTCCCTTGGATCTCTTGATATTGTCCTGTTTTCACTCTCAGTACATGCATTTTTTAACACACACAAAGAACAATACTTGCAGACATAATACCGTAAATCTGGCTCATCATTCCTTTTTTGGATTCTTGTAAATGGGATTTCAAAAGCAGCAGGGCAATAATAACAGTCCTTTTCCGGATCATATTTAAAGAGAGATTTTCTGAACTTCTTTGTTTTTCCCCTTTTCTCTACTTCATAAAAGTTATCAGGAATATAAGCATCAATTTCTTGATCGAGTAAAAATTTCACATTATCATATGAAAAATAACCTGCATCTGCCAGCACTATTGTCGGCTTGTATCCCAGTGTTTCCTTTACATTTTCTATCATTGGTACAACTTGATGCAAGTCATTTTCTTCATCGACAACGTCTGATGCAACGATTATTTGTTCCTTTTCATCAACAGCAACCTGACAATTATAGGAAGGTTTCTTGCTTCCATCTTTATGCTTCATAATTTTAGCATCGTTGTCTGTGATGTTTACTTTTTTTAACTTTTCTTCGTCAATTTTTTTCATAGCAGCTTTGATTTTCTCTACTCTTTTCTGCTTGTTAACCAGTTCTTCTGGCACCTGGTACGGTGTCGAATCACCATAAATTTCGTCTTCCTGTTTATCGATCTCAATGCTTTCTTTGAGTATCTTATCGATCTCTTTTTTGAGAGCGTCGGAACTTTTACTTTGTCTTGGTGAAGCGTTTGCCTTAACCTTTGTTCCATCGATCGAAATACTGGAACCAATCATATCCATTTCCTTACAAAACGTGACAACCTGTGAAAATATTTCTTTAATAGAGTCAAGATGAGTTGAACGGAATCGACAAATAGTGCGGAAATCAGGTTTTTGCATAGCTGCAAGGTACATAAAAGCAGTATCAGTTTGTGTCATTTGCTCTATCTTGCGTGAACTTCTAATGTTTATAAGGTACCCGTAGAGTAAGATTTTTAAAAGAAATCTTGGGTGATAGGCAGGACAACCTTCCTCAGAGTAAGTGGACTCAATATCACTGATATCAACGAGATCTATGAGGTCGTTTAACACTCTGGCAATATGGTTTTCAGGAACAAACTCTTCCAGGCTTAATGGAAGTAAAAATTGCTGCTTTTGATCGTACTTTTTGAACATGGTGAAACACTGGAATTAATTTTCTCAAATAGTGTACTTAGATGTAATACATATTTTTAAAAAGATAAATATTCCTAATATTTCTTACCCAAATGTACGATCAAGCATAGTTTTGAGACAGCCTGTTAGGGAATATTTTTCAAAAAACGTGTATAAGAGAATGAATTTTAACTAACGCAAAGATTTAATGTAACAATTCACGTTTTAGAAGATTTCCAGATTAATTTTTAAACTTTGTTCAAAGGTCCGCAACTAAAAAATAATATTTTCAAAACATTTTTTTACTTTGAAAAATATATTAGCCATTCAATGAAGAACGTTCCTCAAGATGAAACAAAAAACATGAAGGAACAAGTAAGTGATTTGGAACAAAAAATCACACAATTAAAGGAAGAACTCGAAAAAGAGCGTAACGAGAAGCAAAGCAGTTTGCAGCACGTAGAAAAGCTCAAAACAGAGAATGACAACCTCACAAAGCAAACTGAACGCTTCAAAGAGCGTGCAAAAAACCTCAGAAATGAAAATAAATATCTCAAAAAACAACTTGCTCAATTTTAGGGTTCTGCACCTGTTCTCGCATCATCTGACAAGACTTCTGAAGCAGGTGGTGTTCCATCATCTAAAACTTATTACCGGCGAAATAGACAGGAAGGGCCGAAAAAAGCCAGAGGTGGTCAGCCTGGACATGTTGGACACGGGCGAAAAACACCAATTCCCAACTCTCCTCCTATATATATCAAAACGGAAGAATGTCCATGTTGCGGCACTCCTCTGGGCAAACCTGTTAAAGGTGCCAAAGAAACCCGTACCATCACTGAAATCCCAGTTCCAAAACCTACTATCTTTGAAATTATTTATCAAAGATATTGGTGCAAAAAGTGCAAAAAGATGGTTCGTGGAGAAGTTTCATGGATACCACCAAACCAGGAGTTTGGACCTTCTATAGCTTCATGGGTTGCTTATCAGCGAATGTTAGGATTGAGTATAGAAAAGATTCAATCCAGCTTGTATGAGACATATAATATCAAGATTAGTAGAGCCACTGTGCTTAAACTGGAAAAATGGGTGGCAGATACACTTCAGGAAGACTATGAGAAACTCCATAAAGAAATAGTAAGATCAAAGGCTGTCAATGGCGACGAAACGGGATTTAGGATAAACGGTAAGAATAGCTGGTTATGGGGTTTTACTTCTTTATTAGGTACTTACTATAAAGTTTCTCCAACTCGTGGTCACATAGTACCGGAAAGAATACTTGAAGGATTTAAAGGTGTTCTGGGAAGAGATGCCTGGAAACCGTATGATGTAGTAAAATGTGCGGGACATCAGCTTGACCTTCTTCATGTGAATAGGTGGTTGGAAAGAGCTGAAATTAAACACAAGATAGAACCTCGAAGTCTTTTAACATCCAAGCCTGCAAAAAGGACAAAACCTGGAAGACCACCTAAAAAGTTCATAGAATTCGTTGATGGTGTTCGATCAATTCTGAAAAGAGCAATTGAGTTCACGCAGAAAGATCCGCCTCCATCAATGGAAAAACGTAAAAATGCTTGTAAAGAGTTCCAAAAAGAGATGAAGGCTCTACTCAATAGACAATGGACTGATGTGGATGTCATCAGAATATCAAAAGAGCTTCGAAAGAGACAGTCCATGCTATTTACGTTCATGGAATTTGAGGGAGTACCCTGGCACAATAATGACGCAGAGCGTGCGATGCGTAAAGGAGTATTGCATAGGAAAATTAGTGGTGGGAGAAGGACATGGTACGGTGCTGGAGTATTTGAAGTGCTTCTGAGTATTTATGAGACGTCAAAGATGAGGGGGAAAAGATTTATGGAAATGTTGAAGGAAAAATTTGAGATACCTCCGAATGAAAGGAGTAGAAATACCTCAGCTTCTTAAACGTGAATTGTTACGATTTAATGTTCCAATTTGCAGAAATTAAGCACCGGACCGTTAATTTTCAGTTGGACGATTTGGCCATAAAAATTATATAAGTTTCTTTTGAATCATTTCTAAAAAAGTTGAAACATATTAAAGAAACACATCAAAAAAGAGGGTTTCTGGAACAGGAAAGCCGTAATAGGAAAGCCAAAAAGGGCAGACAGAACAGGAAAGCCTGAACAGAAGACACTTCTGCCTGGATTTAAGGTAAAAACTATGTGGAAAGCAGGGTTACTTTTCATTCTACTTTTAAGTACAAGCGCCTTAGCCCATGCTGAAGAAGGAGGATATATCGTGGGTCCCTGCCCGCCCCAGGAAGAGCTTGATAAACTGGGCGATGCCGTTGACACCAGCGGGGCGGACAGGACTCTCACCTTCTGGGAATTTCCATTGTCGTTTAAGATAGCTTACATAATAGGATATCTGGCTGCCTTTGCTTCCATACTCAAACTGGTCCCCTTAATCCTGGGCAAGGTTAGAATCCCGCAGGTAAATGAAAACAGGCAGAAAATATACCGTTACATCCAGCAGGTTCCGGGATGCACGATATCCGAAATATCAAGAGACCTGGAAATTAACCGGGGGGCTGTGAGGTTCCACCTTGAAATGCTTAAAGCCGGAAATAAGATAAACTTAATGAGGACCGGAAAATTCACAAGGGTCTTTCAAAACTCCGATTTTTTCGCAAGCAGCGAAAAGATAATAATAGCACATCTCAAAAGCAGCACACGAAAGCAGATACTTCTTAAGATCCTGGAAAAGCCCGAAATCACAAACAAGGAACTCTCAAAGGACCTGTATCTGGACAAAAGCACCACATACTGGCATATAAAAAGTTTAAGGGACGACAAAATCATTCATTCCGAAACAGAAGGCAAATCCAGAAAATATTTTGTGAATCCGGCTCTCGAAGCCGACCTGTTAAAATGGCTCAATATATGAGCAGAGATTAAAGAATGGGATAGAAAATAATATAAAACACTGGCAAGAAAGTGATGAACTTGCTAAATCTATAGAACAAGCAGCATCTACTAAGGGAGTTAATATTAATGCGACGGCCACTGAAGAAAATATTAAAAAACTCAGTGGCGATATAACAAAAGCGACAACAGATGTTGAAGTAGATCTTGGTGCTACTGTATATGCGCAAATAACGAGTTACTACTGTGGTCCAGCAACTGCCAAAATGCTTACTAAATATTACAATGATGAAAGTCCTCACCAAACTACTATATATGAAATGATGAATGGGGTAGCTCCTAATGGGGTTACTAATTCCCAGCAGTTACTTTATTACAGGTCAAGTAGTGGATTAAATAAACCTAATTCATATTCGGTAACTTCTGTGATTTTTGATACAGCCATTAATGAGATTGACAATGGAAGGCCTTTCAAGAGTGGAGTTCCAGGTCATGCTCGAATGTGTCGTGGATACAAAATAAGTGGTTCGGATGAATATTTGCGTATAGGTGATCCTAATCCCATATATTTCTGTATACCTTATTGGGAAGCATTCGGTTCTGAAATTAAACGTATATATGTGAGGAGTTAAAACTCCTCATTTTTTTCGGTGATTGATGTGAATAAAATTAGCAAAGTAGTAGTTGTTTTCATTGCTCTTCTAACCTTCTTAGCACTGATGATGCAATCTCAAGAAGTTAAAACACCTGGTTTACTTATTCAATTTGAAAATGAAACTAGTGAGGCGGAAGTTAAAGCCATTCTTGAAAATTACGACATACCCGTGAATTATACCATAGACTATAATTCTAATATTGGGCGAGGAATGTACTACATAGAAGTTGATGAAGATAAAATATATGAATTAAGGAAAGATGAAAACTGGACTTCTGTAGTTGAAATCAAAAAAGGAAATTATAACATAATTATGTTATCTGAAGAATTTGTTCCAGATGAAAATGTTCTCGCAATGCTGGAAAAAAATAACCTTCAGTTGAAAAAGGCTGTTGTGTGTTATATCCAGTTTGGAGATGGATCAGCGCCCTGGGTTGTTGGAGAGAATTGTATTCTGGAGAGGGATGCAATCAGGATAAAAAATGAACTCGAAACAAATGAGAAAGTTTTGATTGTAGGTCTGGATGATATTGTAGGATAAAAACCCTGTACTGAATTATCACTGCAGACATAATGAGACAGTGTAACGAGAGTTCTATAAGTGCCGGTTTAATCCCCTTTTATTCCTCTGTTAAAAGATAAGAATGAGATAATTTCTTGGGTGAATAAGCTGTCTGAGATTGCTAATGCTACCAAGGAAAAAAATCACTCCATATATGGAACAAAATGAAAGTAATTTCCTTCTGACAAAAAAGACTATACTTTGTATAGTAAAATAATTATAGAAATATAAATATAGGAGTTACGCACTTGAGATGTAAAACAAGCATATGAGAGCTTTCCGAGAAGATAACGCTTTAGACAGTTTGGCGTTTTATGTTTTGGTTTTTTGTTCAACTGCGTAAATCCTATTTTTAAAAGCTATACTTTCCCATTTTTTGCTCTTAAAGCACTAAACGTAAATTTTATTCTCATTTACTAATCAATATACAGGAATCAATCCCGGATTGTCCCCGGTAATACACTCCCCGCCTTCTTTTGTCACCACAAAGGTATTTTCAATTCCCACCATCCCGACGTTTTCAATTCCCCTTTTGGGTTCCAGGGCAAATACCATTCCTTCCTCAAGGGGCTCATCAAACCCGCCGGCAATTACGGGAGTTTCATCGATCAGCAAGCCGACCCCGTGCCCCAGGAATTTTACTTTCTGCTTCCCAAATCCCATGAAATTTTGCAGGAACTCCTCATCAAGCCCGTTCATTATGGTACTGTAGATTTCCGAGGGGATAGCGCCGGGTTTTAACATCGATGCAGCTTCGTTCTGGATAGCCACGCATTTATTGTGGAGATCTATGGCATACTGCGGAAGGGAAAAGCCGAACATGTATGTCGTGGTTTTATCCGTATGGTAACCTTCAACCCCGCAGCCGACATCAACAAAGACCAGGTCGCCTTTCCTTAATTTCCGGTCCCGGCTCCCGAGCAGGGGGACTGCAGGGCTCATTCCGCGCTTTCCGCCGGGGCCGTTGAAGTAACACGGGTAAATGGAGCTTTCCCCGAAACAGACATTTCCCAGGATCATTTCCGTATCGAACATGCCAAAACGGCAGGCTCCGTGGTGCCCTTCCTTTACCAGCACCGAGAACAGTTCGGTTGAAAGGTCCGCTTCACTCATCCCTTCCCGCAGCATGTCGGGCACGAGGTCTTCGAGCACATGCCGGTGAATCCTGCCGGATTCTCGCAGAAGGGAGAGTTCATATTCACTTTTTACGGCTCTAACCGCGGCAATCTGAGGGTCAACGGGTTTAACGGCTTTGAAGGGGAAGTGTTTCTGGAAACGCTGATAAAGGGCCAACGGGACTACTTCAGTTTCAAGATAGACAGCATCCGGAAGCTTGCTTCCATTGCCTGCATTACCTGCATTATCCGCCGTACCTGCCTTGCCTATACTCCCTGCAGCATCCCGGAAGCTGTTCATTGGTGCTATACTGGGAAATAACGATTCTTCCAGAGCCCTTTCATAGCTGCGCCGGACCCAAAATGTTGCATCTCCGTTCTTCGGGATAATTAGCATTCCGTCCTGCATCGTGCCGGTAAAGTAGTAAAGGTTAATTTTGCTGAAGATCACGGCGATTTCCCAGTCGGGATTCGATTGATACATCCGTTTTCTGAAGCGACCCATACGGTTTTCAAGTTCAGATGAAGGTACTTTCTTCGTCATAGAGATCCCTACTAAGGTTATTTGCTGCAAATTATAGAAGTGTATCCCACGCAACGAAAAGTGCAGCTAGGATAGTGAAAAAACGTAACCCTCCAGTAAAAGGAACAGCAAATTTAGAGCATAATTATCAAAGTTACTAAAGTTATATGGGTGCAGTTACCAAATTATATCAAGCACAAATTCTAAAATTAAAAAGAAGGGGGATTGAATTGTCCGAAAACCTAAACAACCTGATTGAAAAAGCCTCAGGCCTGGGGCTTAAAGCCTACCCGCTGGAATCGGGAGACATTGCGGTGGAAAACCGGATCGCATTGAAGTGCGCCTACGGCTGCCGGAGCTACGGAAAGAGGCTTAGCTGCCCGCCCCACATCATTTCCATAGACGAATTCAGGCAGGTCCTTCAGGAATACAGCAACGCTCTGCTCCTTGTGGACGAACACGACACGTCAGAAGTTCAGGATATCCTCGAAGCCTGGGGAGAGTTAAGGAAAGAATCTTTCCGGAAGATGTTCGAGCTAGAACAGGAAGCTTTCAGGAAAGGCTTCATCTACGCCCACCTGCTCAGGCCCGGCTCCTGCAACGAATGCGACAAATGCAACCTTGAAAGGTGCGTAAAGCCTGAAAGAAGGCGTTTTGCTCCGGAAGGCGTGGGGGTAAACCTGCAGAAGGTAATGGAAAGGGCAGGAGTTGACCTTAAATTCTGCAAGCCGGAAAAAACGATGTGTGTGGGGATTTTGCTGGTTGAGTGAAAAGGTTCTCCCCAACTCTAACTGCCCCTTCAACCTTAACTACCCTTTTAACCTTAACTACACCCTGTTTAACCTTCACTGCCCTTCCGTAAAGGCGCTGGAATCAACAATCCCATAGCCGAAGATGCTGTCATATCCAGGGGCACCCAGGTCTCCTGCTGTGGAACATAAGATTTCCCGGATTTCACTGGCATTTTTCTCCGACTGCCCACTCCAGACAAGGGCAGCTACCCCCGCCACATAGGGAGCCGAAGCGCTGGTGCCTGCAAAAAGATTGCGGCTTTCATCCGTTCCTCTGATTTCCACGGACCCGGGGCCGCAGAGGTCCGGCTTATTCCTTGCTTCGTACTGAGGGGAATAGATGCTTACCGGCCCGCGGGAAGAGTAAGGAGCAATGCCCGAATTTTCATTTCCCGAATTCCCATTTTCAGAACCAAACGCTCCGACGCAGAGCACTTCCGGGACAGCCGGGTGCCCGAATACCGAATCCTCTTCAACCAGGTTGTCAGGGTAGATATCCCTGCAGGATTCCGGATAGATGAAAACTTCCAGCACCTGTGGCTCTCCTGAATACTTTTCAATACAGATCATCCCTTTAATGACCGTTTTTTCCGGGTTCGTGTATCGGAAAAACTCCAGGGGGATGCCGTTTCCGTCCTGGGAATTTTTGCTCGAGGCAAGTCCCTCTCCACCGGAACAGTCCTTGAGGTAGAGGTCATAATCGTTTCCCGCAGCATCCCAGGGGTCGTTCCACTGGAGGACCACGGTCACTTCCCCGGCAGGAGGGATATCCACATAGAGGTTTTTGGAGCTGCTTTTCCCGGAACTGAAATCATGCCAGCCTGAACCGTCATCGAAAAACATACCCTGATAGTGGCGGCTCGCATCATTGCCTGCAGCACTTACATAAAGGAGGTCCTGGCTTTCAAGGGCTTCCCGGACATGGGAAGCGACGACCCCGTCTTCGAAGAAAGGCTCGTCAGGCCAGCCGATGTCATCGCAGATGATCTGGCAGCCCTCGGCAAGGAGAGCATCGACCGCTTTGTTAAATTCAAGTTTATTGCTGCCTGCCTCGTGGAAATACAACTTGGCATCCGGGGCTATACCGTGTACGATTTCGAGCATAGCTGTGCCTTCGTTTCCCTTTCCTGCGGCAAGGACATGCACATCCCCGGGAAGAGCCCCGGAAGCCTGAGCTCCGGCAAGAGAATCCACTCCATCGGAGATAATCCCGACCCTGAACCCCTTTCCCGAGACTCCTGGGAGCTTCCTAAAGGACTCCAGACCTGGTACATAGGAATTCTCATCCTGATAATTTCCACCAGGAGGAAGGACTTTTCTGACCAGCGGAGAGGAGACAGTCCGGACTCCCCGGACTTCCTCCAGGCAAACAAGCGTTTCAAGGGAGGCGGGAGTCACACGGGCCACAGCAACATGGTTGCTTTCGTCCCTCTCTATGACCCGGACAAAAGGGTCAAGCACATGGGTACCGAAAGCCGGAAAGAGGTATATGTACACCAGACCTTCCTGCTTAGTTATCTCTCCTTTCTCTCCCGGCCCGGTCAGCTCAATTATCTGCCCGGATCCGGCTTTTAAATTTACCCCATCCGGAACTAAAGAAAATCCTGAGGGCCAGGCCTGTCCTGAAGTCCATCCCTGGAGCTTATCGATCCCACTCTCCTCCGAAGTTTTGAAACAGGGAGAGAAAAATATGCCTGTGACAGCTACTGCTGCTATAAACACATATAACACTTTTCGGGTGTAACTCCCCAGTTACCCCCACCCCCGGTATTCGCTTACGTATTAACGCGAAGATAAACAGGAAATAACCCCGAAAAGACAGCCGTGAAGAGACACAATTCTGAACAAAGTTATCCCCTGTAGATAACACTCCCACATTAACAAATTATTTAGAAGAATGGGCACATACATTATAAATATATCTACGAAGATTGGGAGAAATTTGAAAATGCTCAGGCAAAAAACCGAATTAATTAAAAACTTTAGCCCCATAGTACCCGGGAGATCTGCCAGGTAACCTACAAGAATAACAGCGACATAACTTTGATATTATATTTTGATGTAAAAAAATGAGAGAAGGTATATTAAGCACCCCGGATATGTTATGGGGTGACATAACAAACTGGAGGTTTATGTTAATTGAATTCTGAAAAGCTGAAAATAGCTGTCCTGGGAGGAACCGGCAATATAGGAGAAGGCCTGGTGCTAAGGCTTGCCCTTCAAAACCTGATGGACGAAGGAGTTAAAAATGAAATAATCATCGGGTCCAGGTCGTCGGAAGCTGCAGAGGAAGCTGCAAAAGAAGCATTAGGAGAGCTTGAGAACTGCGGTTTTGACACCACCGAAATCAGGATCACCGGGAACAGCAACCTTGAAGCCGCAAAGGCAGCCGATCTCATCGTCCTCACAATCCGTTTCGATAATGTTCCATCCCTGCTCGAGGAAATCCGCAAGGCCATTGAAGGCAAAATCCTTATCAGCCCCGTTGTCCCCATGGCAAAAGCAGGCCCCATCTTCGAATACAGGCCCCCGGCCGAAGGCTCGGCAGCCCAGGCAATAAAGGAAATGACCCCGGAGTCAACAAAAGTGGTCGCAGCTTTCCATAATATTGCAGCCAGGAAATTGAAAGATATCGTCAAATGCAAGGCAGTCAACGATTCCGTAATCTGCAGTGACGATGAAGAAGCGAAGAAACTTGTCATTGAACTGACCCGCCATATGGGCTGCCTGAAACCCCTGGACGGCGGACCCCTGAAGAACGCAAACACAATCGAATCCCTCACCCCACTTCTGATAAATCTCGCAAAACTCAACGGGATGAAAGACCTGGGTGTAAACTTCTCCTGAGAAACGCTACTGCTGACCCGGATAAATCCGGAAGCTCAAAGCCCTGATCCAGCTCAGGGTTTCAAGCCCCGGAAAAGAGGGGGCAAACATTTATTTTATATAAAAAAAGGCATATAATAGATTAATGTAGATATTTTGAGGGATAGTATACAGGCATGGGAGAGGAATCCGAAATGGATCCGAAGGGCATTTTTCCGTAACCAAGCCCAATTATCAGCCATACAGATATTAGCTATTCAACTGCCCCCTCAAATAAAAAAAGCTTATCAAAGTAAAAGTACAGATCCGGATGAATGGCCCGAAAAGAGGGAATTCAACCCTGTGAACAGATTTAGTCTACATTAAATATTATGAGAGTTATACGATACATAAAAGGAAAATTATTAATCCTGAGACATTTGAAGCGTTGTCGCATTACGGCAGCATTTCTTTCAAGAGCGTGTATATTCGATCAAGGTCGCGTATATTCGACATCATCTTTACTTTTTCTAAAACAGACCAATCCGAAAAATCAGCCGGTGAACCTGTATGAGTGATGACGAAGAAGTATTAGAAGTATTAAAGGCTGCAGGGCTTGACATTCTTTCCTGTATGCACTGCGGCACATGCACCGGAAGCTGCCCTTCGGGAAGACATACCGGGCTAAATACCAGAAGAATCCTGAGGGACGCGCGAAAGAACAGGCCTGTCCTTGAAGATAAGGACCTGTGGCTCTGTACCACCTGCTACACCTGCCAGGAGCGCTGCCCAAGAGGGATCAAAATAACAGATGCCCTGCTTGAAATCCGCAGGCTTGCGGTCCGTAAAGGGCTCATGCTGCCCGAGCACCGACGGGTTTCGGAAATGGTGCTGGAATACGGACATGCCGTCCCTCTCGACGAGGAAACGAAGAAAAAGAGGGAGGAACTGGGGCTGGACCCACTCCCTAACACAGCCCAGCACTCCCCGGAAGCCCTGGAACAGGTCAGGACCCTCCTCAGAACCTGCAGATTCGATGAACTGACGGCTGAAAAATAAAAAGAGGACTTATCATGGCAAAATTATCACTCTTTCTCGGTTGCATAGTCCCGAACCGTTACCCGGGCATTGAAAACGCTACGAAGATCTGCCTTGAGGAACTTGACCTTGACGCGGTAGACCTGCCAGGAGCCTCGTGCTGTCCTGCCCCCGGGGTTTTCAAGTCTTTTGATAAGGGGACCTGGCTGTCCCTTGCCGCCAGGAACGTCGTCATCTCCGAAAAAATGGAAAGGGACGTGCTGACCATCTGCAACGGCTGCTATGCCTCTCTTGCGGATGCCAACATTGAGCTAAAAAACGACCCCGAAATGAAAGCCCAGACGAACATGTGCCTGAAAGGAATCGGCATGGAGTACCAGGGCACGGTAGAAGTCAGGCACATCATAGAACTGCTCTATGAGGAGATCGGGCCTGAAAAGCTCAAAAGTTACGTTACGACTCCCCTCGACCTGAAAGTAGCCCTCCACTACGGCTGCCACCTGATAAAGCCTACAAAGGAAAGAAAACTCGGAAACTCGGAAAATCCTACTTTCTTTGACGAACTGGTCGAAGCCACAGGGGCAGAAAGTGTGGATTACACTGACAAAATGATGTGCTGCGGAGCAGGCGGCGGGGTGCGCTCGGGACACATAGAAGAATCCCTGGAAATGCTCGAGCACAAACTGGCATGCATCCAGCGGGCCGGAGTGGACTGTATCGTCAACGCATGCCCCTTCTGCCACCTCCAGTTTGACAAGGGGCAGCTCGCAGTGAACGAAAAATTCGGAACGGACTATTCCATCCCGGTCCTGCATTATTCCCAGCTCCTGGGCCTGGCCCTGGGGATCTCCCCTGATAAGCTCGGGATTGAGCAAAACGCAGTCCAGAACCTGGAATTCCTGGCAAAAGTATATGAAATCAATGCAGGGATAAGGTAAAAACAAAGAAACGGAATTCCGGATTCAAAAGGCCTTAATGTGAATTCCGGAGTTAAAAGCTCAGTTTCCCTCATTTTTTTGCAGGTACCAGAGGCACTTTTGCCTCCACCTGCAACTTCCGCAGACCTCCTCGATATCGGAGGGGTTTTTAAGTTTTTTATTGACAAGTCTGAAAAGCTCTTTTGCTTCCCCAACAGTTTGTTCTTCCATACCAAGCTTTTCCAGCACAAGCTGGTCCATCTTCCGGATCTTGAGCGCGAGGAAAGAATCGGAAAGTGAACATTCTTTTTTATGGGGACAGGAAACACAGATTGCATCACATTCGGAAACAAGTTCCAGATGCCCGGAAGGGGAGGCTTTTATCGATTCCAGAACTAAGCGCATGTTTGCAACAAACTCAGAGCTATACCCGTAACCCTGGAAGCCCTGCATGCAAAAAAGATGATGAGCCCGGATTCTTATACATTCTGATTCGGATTCTTTGAACATGTGTTTCTCCGGTACAAAAAATCTGTATCCTTTTCAAATTGAGTGGAAAGCTCTTCACTTTCAACTCTATATTCTAACCTTGAAAATTCCTATTCAGGGCTTGTATTAATTTGTAATTATATAAATAAATATTTCAGAACTCCCGAAAATCAATCAATCAATCAATCAATCAATCAATCAATCAATCAATCAATCAATCAATCAATCAATCAATCAATCAATCAATCAATCAATCAATCAATCAATCAATCAATCAATCAATCAATCAATCAATCAATCAATCAATCAATCAATCAATCAATCAATCAATCAATCAATCAATCAATCAATCAATCAATCAATCAATCAATCAATCATATCGATATCGGAACTACCCAGCTGAGAGATTTCCTGCACGGGAAGAAAGACAGAGGGGGCATCAGAATGCGCTGCAAAGAGAATATCGTACCCCGTTTTCAGCCCGAGCATGATGTTAAGGTCGGTTTCGTCGTCGTTCAGGAGCAGGGCTTGCCCTATTGGATTGCAGGCAACCTCGAACCCGGCCCCTTCGCATTTCCTTAGCCCGAAATCAGCTTTACCAAACCCGCAGACTTTGCAACAGACCGAAAACACCTCAAAGTACCTGGAAAGAATTTCGTAAACCAGCCTGGATTCTCTTTCGTAATCGATACAAAAGGCAACCCCTATCTTCTCGTAACCCAGCTTCTTTGCATAAATTACAATTTCTTCAACCTTTGTCCTTTTTGTAGGGTCAGCCTCGAGCCAGGCGGAAACCTGAAGCGATTTTAAGTCCTTGCCGCCATACTCAAGCCCCGACTTGATCACAGAACAGTTCTTGCCCTTCAAGCATTCTTTATTTTTACATAACGCACACTGCATTTTTACTCCCAGTGATTTTTTTAACAAGGATAAAGTGTTATAAATTCATAAATAAACTTTGAAGGTATAAATATTTCCATGAAAGTCAGACAGACAGGAGAGAAAAATACAGGTGAGAAAGAAAAAACAAGATTAAAAGGCTGATAATATAGAAAAAAACAGAAAATATAAAGAAACGGAAAAAGCAGAAAACACAAGGGAACGGAAAAAATGAAAAATTATTGAAAAATTTGTAAGAGATGTAATAAAAGAGTAAAAAGGCAGAAGAAATTATTTCTGCCGGGCTTTCTGCATGGGCCCATCGTAGATCTTTTCGAGGGCACTGACGATTTCTTCAATCTTACCGAAGGGGATTCCAACAAGCATTTCATCGACCTCGATATCCGTGGACCTGCGGCAACCGTAGCATCCAAGGGAGAGGTTGATTTCTCCGGAAAGTGTGGGGAGAATGGTTGTGTCGGCACAGGTAGCCTGGAAAGCTGCAGTGCTGAAACCGATCCGTCCGCCTTTATAGAAAGTGCTCGCAGGGACAATCCAGTAGACAGTCTCAGGCCTGTCCACAAGGATCACGACGTCAGGCTCTACTTTTGCGTCCTTGAGGGGGGAAACCACGGTTGCAATCCTGCTCCCGGGTTCGAAAGTCGGACGCTGGGCAATCATTTCGGCTGCAGCTTCGGCGCTGTCAAACATACCGAGGTTTTTGTGGAACTCGCCTGCCGCCACTTTGTCCGGGGTCTCTAGAATTCCAAGGCTCGAACCTCCGACCACACAGGCATGCTTGTCGGCTGTGACCACAAGGGACTCACCTTTCCTGGCTCTCATGATAGACTGGCAGTGACGGATGTTTTTCTCGGGAATATTATATCCCTCAGGAATCGCTTCGCCTTTCTTAATAACCTTCACTGCTACAGGTTCGTATCTCAGATCCAGTATCTTGACAAGTTTCTCTGAAATTTCAGCGTAATCCATTTAAATTCCTCACCAACTATTTATTAAATATTAATAACAGGCTGTTACATTATCTAACTTTCGAATAATATCTTTTTAAACTTATCTTTTCCTGAAACCCTGCCGTCCTGTTTTCAAGCCAGCCGGGAATACCACCGTTTTTGAGGATAAATAAAATTTTGAGATATTAAAATTGAAATTGTTAAAATTTTTTCATTTAAAGGACACCATCCCAGGTCCTTTAAAGGACACTTCGGAAAGCCGTTCCTCAAGCCGTTCCCAGATTTTACGAACCTTTGAAGTGAAATCCCTTCCTTTTACAGATTCTTCATGGTCAGGACTGTTTTCAAGGCAAGGACTGTTTTCGGGGCAAGAGACTTTTTCATTACTAAGGGAACCTTCCCTGGCTGCATACTCGATTACGGTTTCTTCCCGCATCATTGCCCGGGTTGTGATGTCGTCATAGGGCAGCCTTCCGAGTACCGGCACTCCGGCTTCGGCACAGAATTCCTCAATCTTCAGGCTGTTTTCCTCGTTGATGTCGCACTTGTTAATGCATACAGCTGCAGGAATTCGGAAATGTTTTGCAAGTTCGATAACCCGTTTCAGGTCATGTATCCCTGAAACCGTGGGTTCGCTAACCGCAAGGACAAGGTCCGTGCCGGTAATTGCTGCAATCACAGGACAGCCGATCCCGGGAGGGCCGTCAATAATGATAAGGTCCTTAGTATATTGTTCCGCAAGCTTTGTTGCCCGTTCCCGGGCCGCACTCACAAGTTTTCCGCTAGCTTCCTCCCCTATACCGAGTTTTGCATGGGCAAGAGGGCCAAAGCGTGTTTTGGAGGAAAAAACCTGCCCTGAGATTCTCGGCTTCATGGAAACCGCATTTTCAGGACAGGCAACGGTACAGACTGCACATCCTTCGCAGCTATACTGGTTTATCGTGATATTCTCGCTTATCGCACCGAAACGGCAGACTTCCCTGCACTTTCCGCAACCGGTACAGAGTTCCGGGTCGATAGAAGCGACTTCGAGACCTAAATAGTCATCTTCATCCTGAATTTCGGGCTTAAGGATCAGGTGCATGTCTGCAGCATCCACATCACAGTCCGCAATAACGGCATTTTTTGCAAGGGAAGCAAACGCTGCCGTAAGGGTGGTCTTTCCACTACCGCCCTTTCCACTGATAATAGCAAGCTGCTTCATGCATTCATCACCCCGGATTCGGAACCGGATTTAATTGCTTTGAACATAGCTGCAAATTTTTCTTTCCATCCGGGCATTTCTTCAACAAAGGGGATCCCTTCGGAATAAAGCCGGGCTATCCTCATATCATTCGGAATCTTCAGGAGAACAGGGATTTTTTCGCCCCTGCAGAAATCCTCTACCCTTGAATCCCCAAGCCCGTCCCGGTTGATGACCACTCCGAAGGGGATTTTCATCAGCTTTACGACCTCAACGGCAAGCTTGAAATCGTGGAAACCAAAGGGGGTGGATTCGGTTACAAGCACGCAGTAATCCGCATCCCCGACTGCCGCAATGACAGGGCAGGCGACCCCGGGGGGAGAATCAATAATTGCAGGCCTGTTTGCATCGATATGTCCTTGAAGGGTCCGGATGACAAGGGTTGCCATCGCTTCACCTATGTTCAAAAGCCCACGGTAAAACTCAAGGGGAGCAGTTGCCTTTCCTTTTTCGACCACACCAAGAACCCTCGGTTCTTCCCGGACCGCCCCCTCGGGGCAGACAAGCCCGCACCCTCCGCAGCCGTGGCAGAGGAATGGGAAAACCATAATCCCTGTTGAGAGGGCAGCCAGGGCGTTGTACCTGCAAAAATCCGCACATTTGCCGCAAAGGGTGCATTTTTCAGAATCAATGACAGGAACCGGGCAGGAGACGTCTTCCACCTTTTCAAGTTCCTGGCCCAGAAAGAGGTTGCAGTTTGGCTCTTCAACATCACAGTCAAAAAGCTGCATGCCCTCAACAGAGAGGGCAAGGTTTACAGCAACCGTTGTTTTTCCGGTACCTCCTTTTCCACTTGCTATTGCAATTTTCATATTTTTCTTCCTTATTCAGGCACCTTTTATTCTTATTCTGGCTCCTCGATTTCTTCAAGACCCTCAATTCTTTCAAGGATTTCAAGAGCAGTTTCGACACCATCGGGGGTCCGGTAAATCCGAACAAGATTATCCCTGAGCATGTGAAAAGGGCCTTCTCCCACACTGCTCAACACCAGAGCGTTTGCCTTTTCCTGCAGGAGAAATTCCACGGTCTTGACGCCCCTTTTTTTCTCGATGTCCGAGGCGGGGTTTTCAAGCACTTTCCAGTTTCGAAGCTCCCGGGCTTCCAGGTCGGCAAAGAGGAAATAGGGCGCTTTCCCGAGGTGCTCCGAAAGCCTTGCAGAGAGCCCCTCATTTCCAAAAACCGGAAGTGCAAACCGGATCCGCGTCCGTTCCACAGCTCTGGCATTGACTGCAAGGTGCTCGAGGTTTTCCACCTCCTTTCGGACTGCCCTTTCGACAGATTCCGAGAGAAGATTGATCTGTTTCAGGTCAGGATCACCTTCGATTTCGACAGTTGCTTCTCCGAAGACCACGAGCCCTGATTTCCGGAGTTTCAGGTCCTTGAGGGCAAGCAGCCCTGGAATGTTTTCGATGTTTTGCCTTATCTTCTCATTTGCTTCCCTGTCCAGCCAGGCATCCATGAGGATGAGCATTGCGTCCTTTGCACTTTCAAGCCCTAGCTTGAAGATGAAGAAAGAGATCACGATCGCTCCTAAACTATCCAGCTGCGGCACCCCGAACATTGAACCAAGAACCGCCGCAACCACCACGAGGGAAGCAAAGACATCCGTGTACGAATGCCTGGCATCCGCAATCAGGGCCTGGGAATTGATCAAATTCCCGATTTTTTCCTTGTAGACTGAAAGAGCATAAACCCCAAGGACCGAAAACACGGACGTTGCAAGGGCTAACCCTTCAAATTGGATCTCCGAGGGGGCTTTTACACCTGCAAGCCCTTCCCGAAGCAGTTCGACCCCGGAGAGGAGAATAAGGAGGGAAACAAAGAGTGCAACTATGTTTTCGGCCTTGTAGTAGCCGTAAGGAAAACTCTCTCCCCCGCTTTTCATGCTCACTTTCAGGCCTATCCAGACTGCCAGGGAAGTAAAGACATCCATAGCCGTGTGGACTGCGTCTGCCAGCAGAGCCGTGCTTCCAGAATAAAGCCCGACAGAACCTTTAACCAGGGCCAGCAGGACCAGGGAGAAGATGGCGTTTCTGGAGGCCGTGATCCCGAGTCTCAGCTTCTCCTGTACAGTCATTTGGAAAGTCCTTTTAGAATATCAAAGCAAGTTTTTCAGAACCCTTTTAATGGTTGTGTCCGTGATCGGCGCAGGAATTGCTAGCATTTGCGTCCTGCAGCTTGCCTGCCTCCCAGGCTTCGAAAGTGTCTCTGGCCGTACCGCCAGCCCCTACGAAGACTTTAATCCCGTAGGATTCAAACATCTGAACTGCTTTGAACCCTAGCCCTGCACAGAGCATGATATCTACGCCTTGCTGGTGGAGGTACTCAGGGGGCAGCCCCACACCGCCCAGGTGTTCACTGGTGTTGGGGATCACCACAACTTCCCTCGTATCGGTGTCAAGGATAGTATATGTGGGAGCTTTTCCAAAGTGCTGTTCAACAATTCCTTCCATACCGTTTTCATCCCTGGTGGGAACGCATACCTTCATAGGAGTCACCTTAAATTGTTTTATATATAATTGAGAGTTGTTTGAGAGCTATTTGAGAGTTATCGTGTAATTTACACGTTTTTTTTGTTTTCCGGCTTATTTCCTTTGCTTTATTTCATTCCCGCATGGGCAGAGGCATTCGGAGAGTCTATTGCTTCAAGTTTCCCTTCTCGATATGCATTCAAGGCATCTTCAACTGTGCCTTTTATGCCGACCCTGACATCGATTCCAACCTCGGAAAGGATGGAAAATGCATTCGGGCCTACCGAGCCTGTCAGGAGGGCTTCGGCTCCCAGGTTTGCCACGGCTTCCGCAGCTCGTATGCCAGCTCCACCTGATGCACCTACCGCTGTATTTTCAAAAGAGTTCACAGAACCTGATTCGGAATCAACGATTACGAAATACGCGCATCTTCCAAAACGTGGGTCAATCCCTGAATCCATGCCTTTATCTTTAGCTGTTACGCAAATTTTCATATTAATTTCTCCGTCTCCGACAGCTCATTTCCAAGCCTGCACCCAGGCTCATTTCCCGGAAACAGGATTTTTGCCGGCAATGACGAGTTCCCGGATTCCAACCGGAACCTGTCGGGACTCGGGTACATCCATAATAACTAATTTAACTCAATAGTACATAAATATTTATACTTTTCTGTGTGGAAAGAGAAATAATTATATATTTACTCCGCAATGTGCATAAGTAATTACCATGAAAAAATGCAGAGGAAGACCAAAGTGCCCCAGGCGCGTATCACAGACGCCTGATATCACGTACTTCAAGCCAAGAGGAGTCCCTCTATCCGAACTTGAAGTGGTATCCCTCACAATAGAAGAACTCGAAGCCCTCAGACTGGTGGACCTTGAAGACCTGCGGCAGGAAGATGCCGCGACCAGGGTAGGAATCTCGAGAAGAGCTTTCTGGGAAGACCTGAAAGCCGCCCGCATGAAAGTCGCTCTGGCCCTTAGCCGGGGCAAAGCAATAGAAATAAAGGGCGGGAACTATATCGAGGCAGAGAGTACAGATAACATCAAAAATGATGAAACGTGAAAGGGATATAGAGAATTAATAGGTACATGGATAGTGGATACTGTTTAAAAAATCATAATAGATATCACAAAGGCGATCAAATATGACAGATAAGGTTCAACCATTAGAAACATTATCGAAGACAAAGCCCGAAGAACCAAAAATCGTTGTCAATCTACGTCGTATCAAGCGCAAGATTATGGTCATGAGCGGAAAAGGGGGAGTGGGAAAAAGCACCATTGCCGCAAACCTTGCTGCAGGCCTGGCCCTGCGCGGGTACAGGGTAGGGCTCCTTGACTGCGACATCCACGGGCCGACAGTCCCAACCATCTTCGGACTCGAATCCTCAAGGCCTGAGGTCAACGAACAGGGAATTATCCCGGTACGAGTCTTTTCCAACCTGTCCGTTATGTCCGTGGGCTTCCTGCTCGAAAACAAGGACTCCCCCGTAATCTGGAGAGGCCCTGCCAAGATGGGAGCAATCAAGCAGTTCCTGGAAGAGGTATACTGGGGCGAACTTGACTACCTGATAATCGACCTTCCTCCAGGCACGGGAGACGAACCCCTCAGCGTAGCCCAGCTCATCCCCAACTGTGACGGCTCCGTGATCGTCACGACCCCCCAGGACGTAGCCCTGGTCAGCGTCAGGAAGTCCATCAACTTCTCGTCCAAACTCAACGTCCCTGTAATCGGGATCGTGGACAACATGAACGGCCTCGTCTGCCCCCACTGCGGCGAGATGATCAATGTCTTCGGAAGCGGAGGCGTGGAAAAAGCCTCACAGGACTTCAACGTCCCCGTCATTGCCGAACTCCCGATCGAGCCCAAAGTAGCCGAAATGGAAGACAAAGGCACAGTCCTCCAGGGCCTCGACCACAGCACCGAGTGGCAGAAGAACTTCGAACTCGTAGTAAACTCAGTCGAAAAGATCCTCTAAAAAAAATAAATTTATTTCTTTTTTTCTTTTCATTTATTTATCTATTTTTCATTCATCTTCTTTTTAATTTCCTTTTATGCCTCAGGGTGTGGAACATATCCTATCACACCTGAAAATTAGCATTTAAGTTATGTTTGACCTGATGCATTATGATGTCGCTACATGAGAAATGTTCAAATTAATTCAATATCACATAGAAGTTCATGGAACAAAATGAGTAAGATATTTCTGAAAAAAAAATGTTTTATAGATATATTGTGAGAATTTATAAGCCATGTATCGGATATAGTAGCAAATAAAAATATAATCGTAACATTTAATAGAACAAATGAGAATGTTAATATACTTTGTTCAATTACACATTTTTAGTGATTGAAGTGTTACCAATTAACAAAAAAGAAAGGAATTCCATATATATTGCATTGATTTGCATTGTGCTGATATCAGTGTTTTTTTCCGGCTGTGTCGATTCCGATAAGGCTGAAGCATCTTCACTTAATGATTCAGAGGTAGCTGGAGAAGACCTTTCCTCCGGAAAGAGTGGAAACCTTCGGGCTGTTATGATTTTCGGACCGGATGAGTCCCTTGACCCTGCTTACAAATGGGTGGGTTGGTACGTCCGGGAAGCCGGGATATATGAGACCCTCTTTGCTTATGATTCCGATATGAACCTCAAGCCTGAACTTGCGGAAGGCTACGAAAGGCTCAATGATACCGCCTGGCAAATCGACCTGAGGCCGGGGGTACGGTTCCATGACGGAACTCCCCTTAATGCCGAAGCGGTGGTATATTCGATAAACAGGGCCCTGGACCCTGAAAACGTCAGGCATACTGAGTATGATTTTATCGAATCGGTATCAGCCCCGGAAGACCTGAAGGTCCTCATCAGGACGAAAGAACCTTATGCACCGACCATTGCAAGCCTATCCGACCCCCTGCTTTCAATTGTAAGCCCGAAAGCAGAAGACCTTACCCATAAACCCGTGGGGACGGGGCCTTTTAAGTTTGAAAGCTACGAAGACGGCCTCAGACTATCGGTTTTGCGAAACGAGGCATACTGGAGGGGGGATGTTAAGCTTGAAAGTGTGACCATTGACTACGTTTCCGATCCTCTTACAAGGTCGTTCAAACTCCAGGCAGACGACTGCGACCTTGTCCGGGGTGTCCCGGCCACGGAATCCGGACTTATCAGCAAAAGCCCGGACCTTGAAGTCCCGAGTAAGGAAACCCTGAGACTCTGTTTTATGTATGTCAATACAAACAAAGCACCCCTTGGCGATGTGAGTGTCAGGCAGGCCCTTAATTATGCAATCGACCGTGACCAGGTTGTAAGCGCTGCTCTCGAGGGGGCAGGGGGGCCTGCAAAGGGAGTGTTCCCGTCAACTCTTCCCTGGTCAGCCAATGAAAAGCTCGAAAGCTACGATTATTCCCCCGAAAAAGCAAAGGAAATGCTTTCAGAGGCAGGAATTTCCGATACTGACGGAGACGGCTGGCTTGAATATGGAGGAAAGCCGTTCGAACTTTCCATCCGCACCTATGAAAAAAGGGCTGAGCTTAAACCCACGGCTGAAGTCATAGCCTCCCAGTTTGAGAAAATCGGCATCAAAACCGAGGTAATTGTCCTTGAAACAGGGGCTTTGAGCGCAGACACCAGTGATGGGAACTATGACCTTTCCCTTTATGCCTGGAACGTTGCGCCTGCCGGAGACCCCGACTATTTCCTCTCCTACCACTTTGAGTCCACCGGCGTACAGGCAGCCTGGACAGGGTACTCTGACAGTGAGGTTGACGAATGGATCAAAGAAGCTAGGGAAAGCACGAGCCCTGAGGAAAGGCAGGAATACTACGACCTCGTCCAGGCCCGGGTCCTTGCCGACTCTCCGGAAATATTTGTATTTTACTATAAGGAACTTGATGGAATAAACACACGGGTAAAAGGATATGAGATTTACCCTAATGACATTTCCTTCATAACGAAGGACATCTACATTGAAGAATAATTAGAAAACTTTGCAGGGAGAAATTCGCAGGGAGAAATTCACAGGAAAAGCTCCTGATGGAGGGGTTTCTCCCTGCTTTTCAGGTCAATGGCCGACCCGGGAAAAACAGGCTTATGAAAATGGAAAGTTGTGAAAAGAAAACTCATGAAAACGAAAAAGCAGAAACTGCATTTCTCTTAAAGATTTATGATGGGGAGTAATTTTATGGACTGCAAGAAAGTTATTGCCGATTACTGGAACCTCAGGTCTTCCACATATACAAATGGGGAGAATGGCTTTGATGAAGAAGAGCGGATTGTCTGGAGGCGTATGCTTGAAAATTCCTTGCCTTCAGGGCAAAAGTTAAAGGTACTGGATGTGGGAACAGGGCCTGGTTTTCTTGCACTTCTCTTTTCCGAAATGGGGCACGAGGTGACGGCCGTAGATATTTCCCTAGGCATGCTCGAAAAAGCACGGAACAATGCGAAGAGCCTGGGAATTAAGGTTGATTTCTTTCAGGGGGATGCGGAAAACCTGCCATTTGAGGACTGCTATTTCGATCTTGTTGTGAACAAATACCTGCTCTGGACCCTCCCCCGACCCACCGCGGCTGTTCAGGAGTGGAAGCGAGTCCTCAAACCAGGGGGCAAGGTTTTTGCCATCGACGGCAACTGGTTTAACCCCCGCCCGGACAAGAGGATCAAACGCTGGATTACCGGCGTGGTGAACACGGACATGAATAAAAACCCTCCAAGATCATTTTTCGACGAGTTTTACGAGCCGATCCGAAATTCCCTTCCCCTTTATGAAGATATAAGCCCGGAAAACATCTCTATTGTCTTTTCCAAAATGGGTTTTGCAAACACTGCTGTAAATCCCCTTCAAGAAGTGCAAAAATTTAAGAAAAGCAAGCTTTCATTCACCCAAAGATTTCTCAGGGACACCTCAATCTTCCTGATTACGGGGCAAAAAACGGCCTAATGAGCCCCCTGATTCCTAAATTTTTTGTATTCAAGCTTAAGTTTTGCTTTTTGTGGACGCCTTTTTTAGGTATTTCAGAGTCCACGGACAGGCAGCAATGCAAATCCCGCATATTGAGGCTTGGACGTCCCTTTTTTCAAAATTGTTATTGCATTCCTCGTAGCATGCTTTTATGTCCAGAAACTCATCCCTGTAAAGCCCAGGACACCATTCTTTGCCTGAAATGGCACCGACAGGGCATGCTTCTACACACCGGGTACATTCCCCGCAGAAGGAACGCCCTACAGGTTTGCCGGGTTTGAGAGGCGCACTGGTAAAGACCGTGTTAAAGCGAAGAGCCGAACCGAACTCCCTTGTGACCAGGAGATCGCATTTGCCAACCCAGCCCAGGCCCGCCCTTGTGGCTGCAGTTTTGTGGGGAAAAGCCACGGATAATTTTTCCTTATCAAAGTTTTCAGTGGTCGGACCGAGGGAAACTGCCTCAAACCCCCTCTCTTCAAGGTAAGTTACAAGCTTTGTGCCCAGTTCCCGAAGTTTCCCGTTTGCCCGTGTGCATTCGGCAGAATAACCAGAATCAGGCCCATTGACGAGATTCCCGAGAACCCCAGGGTCCAGTGCAACCCCGTAAACTACCGCCTTATGCAGGTCAGAATAAGGATTAGAATCCAGTGAATCAAGCCCGGCGACCCCTACCAGGGAAGCCCCATTTCCACGAAGATAAGCTATAACGTCAGCAGTTATATCATCGTCCGTCAATTTGCTATCATTCATTAATTTGCTATCATTCATTAATTTACTATCATTCATTAATTTACTATCGTCCGCTAATTTACTATCGTCCACCAATTTACCCTCTTCTCTTTTTTGCTCATTATTCCAGGTATTCCGGCAACTCGCATATACTACCTTTTAAACAGATTCAGCATATTGAGCTTTTCATCAGTATGGAAAAATCACTCATAAGTATACCATGAAAAGATACTCCCGAGCCTAATAACCATTTTTAGGGCTCTTTGAAATCCGGAAATCCCGGAACAAATCGAAAAAAATATATATGAATAATAGAGAGACAAATTAACAAAAGGATAACAATAAATCATAAAAAAATAAAAATTAATGCTAAAAATGGTGTACTTCAAAATGATAACATATATGTTAAAAAAGATCGTGTTGATGGCACCAGTGCTTCTTTTCATTTCAATTGTTAGTTTTTCTTTAATTTATATAGCCCCCGGAGACCCCGCCGAAATTATCTTGACAAGTTCATCGGGAGGGGCTGACCCTGCCGCTGTGGAAGAATTCAGGATCAAGGAAGGCTTTGATAAGCCCCTGTATGTGCAGTACCTGAACTGGCTAGGAGCCGTGCTGCGGGGGGAGCTTGGCTATTCCTATATGAGCGAACGCCCGGTCTCTGAGGCAATCCTGCAAGCCTTTACCGCCACTTTCAAGCTTGCCTTTGCAAGTTTCCTGGTCTCGCTTGCAATCTCGATTCCCGCAGGCATCCTTGCAGCTTTGAAACATGATACCTGGATTGACGACCTGAGCAGGTTTCTTGCCCTCCTTGGGGTTTCCATGCCAAATTTCTGGCAGGGGTATCTTATGATACTGGTTTTTTCCGTATTCTTACGTATTCTTCCTGCAGGAGGGTTTGGGGAGAACGGAGACTTTTCACACCTCATCTTACCCATGCTGACTCTCGGGACAAGTTCCGCAGCCGTGACAATGCGCCTTATGAGGGCAAGCCTCCTCGAGGTACTTCAGGAAGACTACATCTACGCCTCCAGGGCAAAAGGGCTTTCGGAAAAGGTTGTGATCGGAAAACATGCCCTTAAAAACTCCATAATTCCCGTGCTGACCATGGCGGGCCTGAATTTCGGATACCTGTTAAACGGTTCCGCGGTGGTTGAAACCGTATTTGCCTGGCCGGGGCTTGGAAACCTTATTGTCAGTTCGATCTACAACCGGGACTATCCTATGATCCAGGGAACCCTTCTCTTTGTGGCTGTCCTCTTTGTTGCCATAAACCTGCTTGTTGACCTTTCTTACAGCTGCCTTGACCCGAGGATTCGAGATGAAATGCGGAATTAAAAACAGGAGCCTGCTTGCCGGGCTAATTATTCTCGGCTTCCTCGGCTTTATAGCCCTTTTTGCAGCCTGGCTTGTCCCCCACGACCCGGAAGCAATAAACCTGGACTTGAGGCTGACTCCCCCAAACTCCGAATACCCTTTCGGCACCGACCACCTGGGGAGATGTGTACTTAGCAGGGTACTGTTTGCGAGCCGCATATCCCTTTTAATCGGGTTTTCGGTTGTGATGCTATCCCTTTTTATAGGAACTGCCGTTGGCACCACTGCCGGCTACTTCGGAGGGTTTGCGGATGAAGTCCTGATGCGACTCGTAGACGGGTTTCTGGCGTTCCCCAGCATGTTTCTAGCCCTGGCGATAGTGGGGCTTTTCGGAGGGAGCCTTACGAACCTGGTGCTGGCCCTTGTCCTGGTTGAATGGACAGGCTATGCAAGAGTGGTCAGGGCTTCGGTACTTACGGTTAAAAACCGGGAATTCGTAACAGTAGCAAAAGGGTTCGGAGGAAGCGACCTGTACGTGATCATCCGCCATGTCCTCCCACATGCTTCATCCCCTCTCCTTGTGATGGGGACCCTCGGGATCGGATATGTGATCCTCGCATCTGCGGGCCTGAGCTTTCTCGGGTTTGGGGTGCAAACCCTCCCGGAATGGGGGGCCATGCTAAATGACGGGAGGTATTTTCTCCGCACGGCCCCCTACCTTATGATCTTCCCGGGGCTTTCGATAATGTTTACCGTCCTCGGGTTTAATTTCCTGGGAGACGGGCTTAGGGACTGCATGGACCCGAAATCAAAGCAAGGGAAGGAATCTTTATGACCCGGATCCTTACGGCCTGTAACCCCGGCGTCCAGGGGGTCTCTCCACCCCTACTTGAGATCCGGGATTTGAAAGTCCATTTTCCTGACGGCGCCGGTCCCGTAAAAGCCGTTGACAGGATCGACCTTACAGTCAGGGATAAGGAGTGCTTTGGAATCATCGGGGAATCAGGATCAGGAAAAACGGTGCTTTGTCTGGCGATTCTAGGACTCCTTCCCGAAGATGCGTCCTGTTCAGGAGAGGTCCTGTTCAGGGGGAAAACACTTTTTTCTATGTCTGCCCCAGGGATCAGGGAACTTCACGGAAGGGAAATAGGGGCAATTTTTCAAAACCCCGCAGCTTCCCTTGACCCCGTATTTACGGTAGGGAACCAGCTTTCGGAAGCCCTGGGCAGAGGTGCAGGAGTTTCAGGGACGGATATGAAAAAAAATGTGATGCAGCTCCTGGACAGGGTCAGCATCAAAGAGCCGGCCCTCCGCATAAGGCAGTATCCCCACGAGCTGAGCGGGGGCCTGAGACAGAGGGTGATGGTTGCCATGGGAATTGCAGCCGAGCCCTCGCTTATCGTTGCAGACGAACCCACAAGCGGGCTAGACCTCAGGGTTAAGCGCAGAGTCATATCCCTCCTGCAGGAAATCAGCCAGGATACGGCAATGTTTGTTATCACACATGACCTGGAACTTGCGGAAAAACTCTTTGAAACCCTTGCTGTGATGTATGCTGGAGAAATTGTCGAAATTGCAAGCTGCAAAGAGTTTTTCCAGGCCCCCATGCACCCTTTTTCAGAGGGGCTTCTGAATTCTCTTCCCTCGAGGGGGATGCAACCGATCCCGGGGTCAAGCCCTTCCCTGCTTGCCCTACCGACGGGGTGCAGGTTTTTCCCACGGTGCAGGCATGCAATGGAGGTTTGCAAAACCAGGCATCCGGAACTATATTCTGTGGAGGGGAAGCGGCAGGTGAGGTGTTTTAAGTATGCTTGAAGTCCGGGGACTGAAAAAATACTTTTCTTCGGGACATTTCAAAAAAGAAATTATAAAGGCAGTAGATGACATTTCTTTTGAGGTAAGGGAAGGAAAAACCCTCGGGCTTGTGGGAGAAAGCGGGTCCGGAAAAAGCACTGTTGGCAGGTGCATCCTGCGTTTTACGGAGCCGGACTCCGGGATCGTATCTTTTGAAGGGAAAGACCTGGCAGGGCTCACGAAGAAAGAGTTTTCAAAAGTGCAGCCCCGGATGCAGATGATCTTTCAGGACCCTTATTCTTCTCTTGACCCTAAAATGAAACTAAAGACAAGCATTTCCGAGCCCCTCAGGCTTCAGGGCGTCAAAAGAAAAGCGGCTTATGCCGAGGTTCCGCACCTTCTGGAAACAGTAGGGCTTTCCCCGGAACATGAAAACAGGTATCCCCACCAGTTGAGCGGGGGGCAAAACCAGAGGGCTGCCATAGCAAGGGCTCTAGCACTGAGGCCGAAGTTCCTGATTGCGGACGAGATTACAGCTTCCCTGGACGTATCTGTACAGGCGCAGATCCTGCATCTAATAAAAAACCTGAAAGAAGAACATTCCCTGGGTATGCTTTTTATTTCTCACGACCTCGAAGTTGTAAGGTATATGTGCGACCGGGTAGCTGTAATGTATGCCGGAAAGGTCCTGGAGATCGGAGCCGTAGAAGAAGTCTTTTCCCATCCCCAACACCCTTATACCCGGCAGCTTCTATCGGATAAGATTCAGGAACAGGGGGGAAAGGAAATCAGAGGGCCTGATTTTGAAGCAAATTTTGAAGCAAAAACAGACATTACCCCTGGTTTTGAAGGTTGTGTATTTTATGCAGAATGCCCTTATGCAGACCCGGAATGCAGGGCTGAAACCCCGAAAATGCTGCAAACCGGAAGAGACCACTCCGTCCGGTGCAAAAAACTAAGATGAAGCTATTTTCACACCCGGATTTTCTATATTTTCTGTCTGCGCAACTGCAAGATTCAGGTCATTCAGAGAAGTAGAAACAAAATTATTTGTTTGAAAAGGAATTTATTAGCATTGGTCATAACCATTCAGGGAAGAAATAGAAATTATAGTCAAGGTCCCAAATTCCTTCACCAATCTCAAGTGAAAGTTTAACCACAGAAAGCACGGAAAACACGGAATAAATGAAATAAATGAAATAGGGGCACAATCCTTCCGTGCTTTCTGTGTCTTCCGTGGTTATAATGTAAGTGTAAATATTTACGTTCGGGACTACAATATACAAGAAGAAGAAGAAGAAGAAGAAGAAGAAGAAAAACCAAAACCAAAACCAGCGCATTGGGGCAGTATGAATAAAATTGTTTTACTCCTGATCCTTGTTTCAGCCTTCCTTTTTACGGCAGGTTGTACGGAAGAGACCCCGGAAGCCGTAGACTCGGGGAAAAACCTTGTTGTCGAAGTAAACGACCTGGAGCAAATAAACGAAGCCATTCAGAAAGGCCCTGTCTTCCTGAAACTGGGATCTGAAGGGTGCGGACCCTGCAGGGAAATGAAACCTATAATGGCTGAAATGGCAGAAGAATACGAAGGAAGGGCTACAATTATGTCCGTCGATATAGATGAGAGTCCACACCTCGCAGCCTATTTCAATGTGGGCTACATTCCGGACTCCTGCGTGATCACAGGCCTTGAAAATGGAAATTACCTGTACATGCAGCAGGATGGAAGCGTCACGGAAGACAGGATGCAGGCAAGGATGATCGGACTCAGGGACAAAGAAACCTTTGAAGCCCGCCTGGAACTTGCCCTGCCGCAGACAGAATGAAAAATAATAAAAGTAGAGAGAACAACTCAAAACCCGAATCCCGGATGAAACATGTTCAATGAAGCGATTTCCCCCCTGGCTGCTTTTGGGGCAGGGGTCCTCAGTATCCTCTCCCCCTGCATCCTGCCCCTGCTGCCGGCCGTCCTGGCCTCATCTACAGAGAAAGGGAAGTTAAGGCCGCTTGCAATAGTCCTGGGGCTTTCCATGACATTTACACTCATGGGTGTGGTGACTTCTACATTCGGAGCGACTGCCCAGGCCTATATTGGCCATCTTAAAATCCTCGCGGAAATCCTGATTATCATAATGGGAGTGGCAATGCTCCTTGATCTCTCCCTCTTCAATGCCTTTGCAAGGTTCCCTCTCCTTGCGGGATTAAGGGAAGGCGGCCTGATCTCAGGCCTGCTGCTGGGACTTTCCCTGGGAATTATCTGGATTCCCTGTGTGGGACCAATCCTTGCCTCAATCCTGACCCTTGTGGCCCTGGAAGGAGACACTTTATACGGAGCACTGATGCTTTTCATCTATTCCCTGGGATTTGCGGTCCCGATGCTCTTGCTGGCTTATTCGACGCATCTTTCCTCCACAAAACTAAGGACGATCTCCCAGTACGATGCAGCCTTTAAGAAGGGCGCCGGAATTGTGCTTATCCTGATAGGGCTCTGGATGATATACCAGAACCACCTTGTCAGTATTTTTTGAAAAGCCACACAAGCTGCCAGACCGCCAAACTCTGCACCTTAAACTGGCACACTCACTGCCACCCTCGAAATTTTTAATCGAAACCCTACTTTTTTATTCATCCCCGCCTTTTTATTTACGGGGGAATTTATGAAGGGAAATGCCGCAATTCTGCTCATGATCCTGTTTTTCCTTATAGCCTGCGGCTGTATTGAAGAAAATGAAAACAACCCGAACAGTTCCGGATGCGGCTTCGAACGGATTGTCCAGGTAACGGAACCCGGGCAAATCAAAGAAGCTACTCAGCAAGGACCTGTACTCCTTATGGCAGGCTCTTCAAAGGACCCGGAGTACATGGCACAGGCAGCGGTTTTCGAAGAGCTTGCAGAGGAATATGAAGGCAGAGCAACGGTCTTATGCGTCGACTCCGACCAGGACCCTGATCTTGCCAAACGTTTTCTGGGGAGAAAGGACGAGAAAAAACTGGCATCCTGCGTAATCCTGAACATAGGACGCGGCATGTACCTTTACATGCTAGAGGATGGAGACGTAACCCCTGAATACCCGTCTGCAAGTTTTTCAGGGTTTACGGAAAAAGAAGTCCTTGAAAGAACCCTGGACCATGCAGTCAGGCTCAGGGAAGAAGATTTCCTGAAAGAATTTGAAGAGCGGAACAATAAGACAGAAGGATAAGGGCTAATTAAGAGAGATAAACCAGTGAAGAATCAGGTTTAAAAAAGGAAGAAGAAAAAAAAGGAAGAAGAAAAAAAAGGAAAAAGAAAAGAAAAGCTTATTCTTCACTTTCCCTTGCGATTGCCACAAGCTCGTTTACGCAGGCAACAGCCATCGGAGTTCCGCCCCTGGTCCCGACGCAGCTTATGGAAGGGACCGGGATTTTCAGGTTTCTGACAAGTTCTCTGGACTCGGCTGCGTTTACGAAGCCGACGGGAAGTCCGATAATGAGAGCAGGCCTGACCCCTTTTTCAATCATTTTGCAGACCATGATAAGGGCTGAAGGGGCGTTTCCGATTGCAATGATGCTCCCGTCCAGTTTGTCCTTTGCTGCCAGGTAGCCTGCGGAGGTCCGGGTAATCCCGAACTTGTTTGCGATTTCCGAGTTCGGGTCCTCGTCGAGGACGCAGATCACTTCGGAGGAGTGCCCGACCTTTGTGATCCCGGCTTTTACCATATTGATGTCCACGAAGATGGGGGCACCTTTCTTGATGGCTTCGACGCCTGCGGGAATGGGGTCATGCGAAAAGCGCATGATGTCAGCTACGGAGAGGTCGCCTGTAGCAATCACGCAGCGCTGGCGGAAACGGTCTTCAAGGGTGTTGTTCCCGACCAGTTCCTGGATCATGGTCCGGCTCTTCATGTAGATAGCTTTGGCTTCCTCGGTCCTTGCCCCGGAATCCTTGCAGATGCTCACGAGTTCGGGGTCAACATCCACGGTGAGTTCGGTAAACTCTTCCAGGTCGTCCACAGACCCGGCTTTTTCGGAACTTTTTTCAGTAGTCATATTTCTTATGATACCCCCTGGGTGTGATGATGATATCCTTTTTCGGAGACTTCCAGATCCTGGACTCCCCGTTGCAGACGAGAATGGCGGTGCTCATGTCCACCCAGTCCTCGTATTCCATGACTTCCCCGAGGGTTGTCACGATCTGGTCTTCACCTTCGCCTCTCATGGCGTTCTTGACAAGCCCGACCGGCACGGAGTCAGCCTTATGCTTGCGGATGATCTCGATTGCCCTTGCAAAGTTGGACTTTCTCTTCCGGCTCTTCGGGTTGTAGAGCCCGATAACGAAATCAGCCTCTGCTGCCAGGTTAAGCCTCTTTTCGATGACTTCCCAGGGCGTCAGGAGGTCGCTTAAGCTGATCACCGCAAAGTCCGTTACCACGGGAGCCCCGAGCAGGCTTGCTCCTGCAAGGACCGCCGTTACCCCTGGAAGGATCTCGATGTCCACGTCAAGGTTCTCGTGTTCGGCAACCTCCAGCACTATGCCTGCCATGCCGTAGACGTTGGTGTCGCCCCCGCTGACCATGACCACATTTGCGTCCTTTGCGAGTTCCACGGCTTTTCGGGCTCTTTCGACCTCTTTTCCCATGAAACTCCGGATTACTTCCTGGGTGCCGAGAAGGCTTTCCATCTGGTCCAGGTATGTACTGTTCCCGAGCACGTAATCAGCGTTGAGGATCACTTCCCGGGCCTTGATAGTCAGCTGTTCCACGGAACCCGGTCCGATCCCCACAACGTAGAGTTTTCCACCGGTTTCCTTACCTTGCGATTGCGATTGTGACTCTGCCATAGACTTTCTTCCTGCAAATCAATTCCTTTTTTTCCGAAAGGGCCAGAGCAGCCGGTTCTGCTACCCCTTTAAGCCCGAAGCGAGATGCCTGGGACGCCGAAGGCGGGTTGTAACTGTTCAGCACTTCATCCGGCATAAATTCAATCGGGATGCCCAGCAGTTCGACCGCTTCCAGCAGCCCCTGTTCATTTTCTTTGAGTTTCGCAGAGGCAAAGGCTGTGACCTCTTCCAGGTCTGCCCCGCACTCTTCGAGGGCTTGCCCCACAGCCTCAATGACTTCTTCTTTTGTTATACCCCTGCGGGTTCCGATTCCTATGATCATCCGTAATCGTAACCTGAATTAACCTGTTAACTTTAGTATTCGTTAACCTTATTATCCGTAACCGTAGCGAATTAACGGTTAACTGATGATTTATAGTCCTGAACGTAAATATTTACACTTACATTATAACCACGGAAGACACGGAAGACACGGAATAAAGGAAATAGGGCACAATCCTTCCGTGTTTTCCGTGCTTTCGATGCTTAAACTTTTGCTTGAGATTGGTAAAGGAATTTGGGTCCTTGACTATAAGTTAACCTTAGTATCCGTAACCTTAACCTGGTAACCCATTAACATTATTGCCGGAAACCTGATTACCCATTCAGATAACCTGATCCGTTACGTTAACGGGATTAGCCGTTATCCTGCTTTTTCCTGACCAGCACGGATACGTCCTCGTCCACGACAACGATCTTCGGGCCCTTAAGTTCAAGGACCTCGACATCCTGGTCAAGGAGAGCGCAGTTTACGGCTACCGTGGATTCCTTATTGAAAATATCGCAGCCAAGCCTGTCGGCAATTCCCTCAACGGATGGTTTCCCGTGCACTTCCGTGGCAGTGGTCAGGACCGGGACGGCGCCCAGTTCCGCCAGTTTCTTTGCGATTTCGTTTGCCCCGTGGTGCCCGCCAAGGATAGGGATTGCGAAGTTCAGGTTCGAGTCCACAACAACTACCCCGGGGTCCGACCACTTATCCTTGAGGAGAGGAGCGATGTCCCTGATCACTATGCCCGAGGCAAAGACGGCTACGATTGCCCCATATTTCTCAAAGGCGGTTTCGAATATGCCCTTTTCGTAGAGGAGCAGGTCTGCGCCCAAATGCTCCGCTATTCTGGAAGCGACTTCCCGGTTCCTTTCAAAAGTAATTACAGCGGTTCCTGGGGCACTCCGTATAGGTGTGACCTCCTGTAGTTCTTTGGGTCGACTACCCCGCCGATGAGGATCATTGCCGAACGCTTGATCCCGGCATCCTTCACCTTCTCCGCGATATCTTCCACGGTACCGGTGATAACTTCCTCATCTTCCCAGGAGGCATGGAATACGACCGCCACGGGGGTGTCTTTCGGGCACTGGACCTTTTCCATGATCTCCTTGATTTTCTGGGTGCCAAGGAAGATCGCCATTGTTGTTCCGTAAGAGGAAAGCTCGGGGATCAGGTCCTTTTCCAGGGTCTTGCCTGCCGGCCGGGTGATAATCAGGGTGTCGGACACCCCGTTTAAGGTCAGCTGGGTGTTCAGGGCGGCTGAAGTTGCAAAGACCGAGGAAACTCCCGGGACCCTTTCGACCTCTATATCGAATTTCTTCAGCTCTTCCATCTGCTCCACGATGGACCCGTAGAGGGAGGGGTCCCCGCTGTGGAGGCGTACCACGAATTTTCCTGCGTCGACGGCGTCCACGATAATCTTCGTGGTTTCGTCAAGGGTAAGCCCATAACTGTCCACGGTCTCCCCATTCGTATAGTCCAGAACTATGGGGTTTACAAGGGACCCTGCATACATTACAAGGTCCGCTTTCTCAAGCAGTTCGCGCCCCAGAACGGTAATTAGTTTGGGGTTTCCGGGACCTGCTCCTACAACATACACTTTCCTTTCCATCTGACCATTCCCTTAGCATTCTTGGTAAATTAAAACTTGCCCGGAGACCGTAATTTCAGAGCCCCGGCGCAAAAATTCAATCATTTCTTCCCGTAAACAATGCTGAAATAGTTCCCCTTTTCAGGGATCTCTTCCTTCTTGTCGATAATCACTTCATCATCCGAAAAAAGTTTTTCCGCAAAGATGAATTCCCTGTAACCTTCGGCTTCAAGCGTTTCGATTATCTGTTTCGGTTTTGTGGCTTTCAGGTGGATCTTATACCCGATTTCCGAGCCGTCGCTGACCTCGAAGGAAGTTTCAACCGCCACATCGGTCCTGGCAGCAAAAGATGTGATAGAACTGATGCCCGGGATGGTTGAGACTTCGACATCCGGATAATACCTGCGCATGACCTTTTTCAGGTGGGTGAAGGTAGAGAAAAAGTTGGGATCACCTATGAGCCCGAAAGCTACGGTCCCATTCCGGGCTTGCTCCGCAACCTTGTCGGCATTTTCTTTCCAGAGAGCGTTTAACGCCTCAAGGTCCCTGATCATGGGAAACTCCAGAATTTCAGAATCCGCGTAAGGGGCCACAAGCTCCTGTGCCATGCGCCCGGGCACGTATACCTTATCACTGTTTTTCAAAACATTCACTGCTTTCAGGGTCAGAAGTTCAGGGTCTCCGGGACCAAGTCCTACTCCTATTAACATCTTATCGCTCCATAAACTGTTAAATATAAACGTAAATCATCAGGTAAACATAAATTACCAGATTAAACGCAAATCATCAGGTAAACGCAAATCATCAGGTAAACGTAAATTACCAGATTAAACGTAAATTGTCACGTTAAACGTAAATTACCAGATTAAACGTAAATCATCAGGTAAACATAAATTACCAGATTAAACGTAAATCATCAAAGATTAACACAAAGCATGAAATTCAGTTATTCAGCTTTTTCCGACAATAATGTACACCGGGTTTTCAGGCTTGAACATGGTCTCCCCTGCAATCGGGGCGCTTCTTGAGACCACCAGGTGGATGACTTCATCAAAAATCTCGAGTTTCTTCATGGCCTCGATTGTCCTGACAACAGTCTCGATCCGGACGGCATTTACCACAATGCTCCTGGCATTTTTCTGCACCAGTTTTTCTAGCACGGTGCCAATGTTCTTTGTCCCACCGACAAAAGCGCAGTCAACAGAATCAATGAGTTCTCCACCCAGGATTTCCGAGGCTTCTCCGGCAAAAATCCTGCCGTTCTCAATATTGAAATTTTTAAAATTCGCTTCTGTAGCCCTGAGAGCCTCTTCCCGGGCATCGATTGCATAGATCGTGAGCCCCCTGACCAGCCGGGTTGCTGCAATTGATACCGAACCCGTACCGCAGCCTACATCTGCAAACCGGTCCCCGTCTCGAAGCCCGAGCTTTGAGAGGGACACCACAATGATTTCCGGTTTTGTCGGACCGCCGCTAACACCTACTATTTCGGACATGTTCCACCTGGGTAAAAGTGATGCAAATATACCAAATGTAAATTAAATATCAAATGTAAATTAAATATGTGCCGGATGCGAATTTAAATTGAAACAAATTAACTATACAATTCACTTCATGCAACAATTCACTTCATGCAACAATTCACTTCATGCAACAATTCACTTCATGCAACAATTCACTTCATACAGCAATTCACTTTATACAGCAAATTAACATTATATAATTCTGAGCAAGTCAGGCATGTGATATTATACAACAATAAATATAAATCATACACCTGAAATCTGCGGAGATATAAATATAATTTGTTCTAGATATACCTTATTATCAGCAGTAGGGGCTTGTCAGGAAAGTAAACTTTCATGCGACAAAAAAGTGTTCGGAAAAATTATCCATGGGAAAGTTTGTATCTACTGGCAAATCACTGATCGTGGGGGGGACACATTAAGAAAATATGTATTATTAATGATAGGACTTGCCCCTTTAAGTTAAAAGTGAAAAACAATATGATGGGAAAGATTTGTGAATATTAACCGGGTATTCTTGAAAAATGGGTTTTTATAAATAGAAATATATTTTTTAAATAGAAGAAAAACATTTTAACCATAAACGCATATATTTATGCTGACAACTTGACCTGAAAAAGCAAACGTCGACTCAGATACACCTGAAAAGGGGATTTTCAGGTTAGAAACGGGATAATTTCTCGCTTATTTAGACTGGTTTTTCCGACTTTATATCATGTAACGACATTTTTTAATAGAAGATGGGGACCCCCAACAGTGTAAGCCCGCTCCCCCTATGCAGGCCACTGTTATCTACAAATACAGGAGGAAAAGTGATGAAGGTTTACGAATCATATGACGATTTACCCAAGTTAAAGCTGCCCTACGGAAATGAGATTTTCATCAGTGATAGCACAATCCGCGACGGCTCCCAGATGCCGGGGATAGTCCTGAAAAGGGACCACAAGCTTCAGATCTACGAGTACCTCCACGAGATAGGAATTGAAAAACTGGAAGCTTTTGTCTTCAACCAGAGAGATAAGGACGCCGTAAAGCTCATGTTTGACAGGGGATACGAGTGCCCCGAGATCACGGGCTGGTCAAGGGCTTCTCGCGGGGACATTGATAAGATCCTGGAAGTTGACGGGCTCGAAGAAACAGGAATATTAATGTCGGTCTCGGATACCCACATAAAGTCCAAAATGCGGCTTTCAGGAAGGGAGGAAGCAGAGGAGAAATACCTTGATGCCCTCCAGTACGCCGTTGACCATGGGCTTCGCACCCGGGCTCACCTGGAAGACATGACAAGAGCTGACAACTACAACTTCGTCTTCCCACTTATCGAAAAAATCATGGAAATCGATCCTGACTGCATTATCAGGGTCTGCGACACAGTAGGGTACGGGCTTCCGTACATAGGAATTGATGAACCTTACGGGATCCCGAAAATAATGGAACATCTGAAAAAAGAGATAAAAGTCAAGAACATCGAGACCCATATTCATGACGATTACGGGATGGGGACAGCAAGTTCCATTGCAGGATACTGGTATGGAGCTAACTGGAGCAGTGTAACCTTCCTCGGAATAGGAGAGCGTGCAGGAAATACGGGGATGGAAAAAATCCTCCTTTTCCTGGCAGACCGCGTGGAAGGCTTTGAGAAATACAACCTCGAACCCATTTCCCGTTTCACGGACTTCATGGAAAAAGCCCTGGGACTCCGGATCCCGAGAAACAAACCGGTTGTGGGGAAAAATATCTTCGCCCACGAATCAGGGATACACGCCGCAGGCATCCTGAAAAACCCCTTCAACTACGAACCCTATCCTCCGGAACTGATAGGAAGAGAAAGGTTGCTCCTAATTGGGGATTCCTCGGGCCTGGAAATAATCCGACATAAGGTCCAGGAAACCTTAAACGAATTGCTGGGAGTCGAAACAGCCGTAGAAAAAGACGATGAAAGGCTCCTCAACATCCAGCAAGAAATCCAGAAACTCTACGACAACGAAGAGCGGGTCTCCTCCATCTCGGACGAAGAACTCCTGGCCTACGTGGAGAAGTATTTCCTTTGCCAGTCGATCTGTGACCCTGTACACGCAGGAGGCAGAGGGAAGTTTGCGAAAAAGAGATGAAACTGAGACCGAAAACCGGAATATAGGAACACGAAAAAAAGAAAAATAAGGAACAGAACAAGGCTCTAAAGTAGGAGAACTCTCTGAGATATTCTCTCAAAAACTCTTTCAGAGACCTTATTCCGCGTTATTGCACTTTGTGCATCAGAATTACTTTTTTACTTCAAGATTTCTGCCGTGTACTTTGCGATCTCGTCGGCCATCTCGCTGAGTTTTGCGTTTCCGCCTAGGTCGTAGGTGACGTACTTGCCTTCGGAGACCACGCGCTCCGTGGCTTTGAAGATGGCTTCGGACTTATCCTTTTCACCCAGGTAGTCAAGCATCCAGGCCCCTGCAAGGACGGTTGCAACCGGATTGACTTTGTCCAGACCTGCATATTTGGGGGCTGAGCCGTGGGCGGGTTCGAACATGGCAAAAGAGTCCCCGATATTGGCGGAGTAGATCATCCCGATGCTGCCGACCAGAGCCGCACATTCCTCGCTGATAATGTCCATGAAGAGGTTGGTAGACAGGAGGATCTTCTTGTCGAAGATCTGCGGGTTCTTAATAAGCTGCATAGCGATGTTGTCTACATGGTAGGGCCAGATCTCGATGTCAGGGAATTCTTTTCCGACCTTTTCGACCTCTTCGAGGAAGGTACCACAGGTCTGTTTGAGGATGTTGCTCTTGTGGATTGGGACAACAGTGTCGTAGCCTCTCCGCTTTGCTTCTTCAAAGGCGTAGCGAGCAATCTTACCTGAGGAAGTACGGGTGATTTTGCGGATAGCTATCGAAACATCATCCGTAAGTGCGACTTCTTCGCCGATGTAGAGGCCTTCCGTCCCTTCCCTGACACAGATGTGTTCAACGTCTCCCAGGGGGGCATTGGAATTCGGGAAAGTCTTTATGGGGCGCACGTTTGCATAGAGGTCGTACTTCCTCCTGATGGACACGGCCACACTTCTCGGGGAACCGATCCCCCCGGGAGTGGTGGTAGGCCCCTTAAAGGAGGCGTCGGAGCTGTCCAGGATGTCCCAGGTCTCGTCAGGGATAAGGGAATTTCCACCGTGTTCTTCCCACCAGGTGGCACCGGCTTCACACATCACGAATTCGACGTCCGTACCTGCGGCTTCCACGACTTTAAGCATTGCGTCGACAAGTTCGGGGCCAACCCCGTCACCTTTTATTACTGCTGCGGTTTTGCTCATATTATCACCATTTCAGGTCACCGTATATCAGGTTGCCATTTCAGGTCACCGTGTATCAGGTAACCATGCGTTTGGTTTCTTATTTGAAGAATGGTAGCGCTTGATAAGCTGGAAAAGGGAAAAAGACCTTTCAAAAAATTTGACTAAAAATTACTTGATTGCTTCCCGGGTACTCAACAGCAGGCTATCTATTTCAAGTTTTGGGTGCTAATATATCGGGGACAAGCCTTCTGCGAAAGTGTAGCGAAAGAGGCCGCAGACCTGAAAAACCGGAAAATTTACAGGCCGTGAAAACACATAAAAATATTCAAGATGAAAAAAAGAACTTTCGGAAAACCCTTTTTGAGAAAGATTCAAGCAAGGCTAAAGCAAGGCTAAAGCAAGGCTAAAGCAAATTTGAGGAAGAAAAAATGCCCGCAAAAATTCCGATTACCGACAACCACATGCACATCGACCCGAGAGCCAGGGGGCTTGCCGCCGTAAAAGACTTCCAGAACGCAGGGGGAACCCACATTATCCTGGTGACCAAGCCGACCTGGACCCTGGGGATCACTGTAAAAAAGCCCGAAGATTACCTGCCCGTCTTTGATGAGACAGTGGAAATCGCCGCAAAAATCCGGGAGATGGGAGTTGGGGCATTTCCCGTGCTTGGGGTACACCCTGCAGAGATTTCAAAACTCACGGAGTACATGGAACTAGGAGAGGCTGCCGAGACCATGAAAAAAGGCCTTGAGCTTGCGGCAGACTACGTGGAAAAAGGTCTTGCGGTGGGAATTAAATCAGGGCGCCCGCACTACCCCGTTCCCGGAGAGGTCTGGGAAGCCTCAAACGAGATCATGGAACACGCCTTTTCCCTGGGAAGAGACCAGGACTGTGCAGTCCAGCTCCACACAGAAAGCGTCGAAGAGCCGGAACTCACCGATATTGCGGAGAGGGCAAGGAAAACCGGGATCAAAATGTACAGGGTGGTTAAGCACTATGCCCCGCCTCTCGTTAACGCCTGCGAGAAACTGGGAGTCTTTCCCGGAGTGATCTGTTCCAAAGGAGCGATTGAAAAGGCCCTTGAAGAAGGTACCCGTTTCATGATGGAAACAGACTATATCGATGACCCTGAAAGGCCCGGCGCGGTACTTGGCCCGAAAACAATCCCTCGCAGAACATTAAAACTGGTAGAAAAGCACGGGGAAGAACCTTTCTGGACCATCCACAAGGAAAATCCTGAAAAAGTGTACGACATTGAGATCGAAATGTAAAGGGAAGGCAAAAGGCAGGCAGGTAGGAAACTGTACAGACCAGGACCTAATTGAAGAGAAAAAGCAGAAAAAAAATAGAGGAGAGAAGAAGAGAAGAAAAAGGGATGACATAAGGGAGTAAAAAATAAAGGGAAATGAGAAAAAGGAGAGATAAAGAACTCTCCAGCCTACATTCCAGTCTGGATTACTGAGGTGTCAGGATTGAAAACCGATACCCCGGAATTCACCTTTATATTGATTTATCTATTTTAATTACCTTATCTTAGTACCTTATTTTACTTACCCAACTTTAATACCTGATATGTAATACCGTAACCTAATTACCGTAACCTAATTACCGTAACCTAATTACCGTAACCTAATTACCGTAACCTAATTACCGTAACCTAATTACCGTAACCTAATTACCGTAACCTAATTACCATGTCTCAGCGGAGAATTACTTCCTCTTGATCTTAACGATATCCCCGAGGGTCGTATCCGTCTTAAAGTGGGAGACCTCCTGATCCGAACTGGAAACCCGCTCCGTTAGCTTGATGTTGAGGGTGTGCTCAAGTTTCTTGCGCACGGAGTCTTCGGGCACGATCTCTTTTCGTTCTATTTTCTTAATGAGGGATGCTTTTTCTTTAATTTTGACAGCCAGCTCTTCCTGAGACCAGCCATGAGATTCCCGGGCTTCCCGGAGAAGATGTTCATAATTTTCTACAAGTTCATCCTTTAGAATGTCAAAGTAATTCTTTTGGGGCCTCTTTGTAACCCGTGGTGCCGTTCGAGCCACCGGAGAGACTTTCCTGGAAACAGGTGCCCTCTTATTGACAGGCTGCCCGTATGGAGCACATTTAGGGCATACCTGAAGTACACTATTGTCTATGGTAACGCTTATCGGCTTTTCACGGATCTCTGCACCACATATTTCGCACTGCATATTGATCACTTCGAAAACGCTATATACGGTACGAACTTAAATATTATTCGGAGCTCCATGACGGAAAGTACCAAAAGTAAGGATGAAAACATGCGCAGTCACGTTGTGAAGTCCGGACCTGTGTATGACGGAATCGAGACTGGCGGGATGGAAGAGTCATCAGAGAACCTTCAGGACCGCATGAGACAGCTTGAAAGCCGCAACACCTATCTGGAAGAGCAGTGTAGCCAGATCGAATCAGAAAAGCGCTATTTGGAAAACCAGAAGATCAAATATGAAAGGGAAATCCGGAAGCTGCAGTCTGAACTGGATCGCATGAAGACCTCTCCTCTGATCATTGGTACGGTTATCGATGTGATCAAAAACGATCGGATCATTGTGAGGAGCAGCAACGGACCCCAGTTTCTGGTAAACGTGTCCCAGTACATTGACGAGAAAAAACTGGCCCCAGGGGCAAAAGTCGCCCTGAACCAGCATACCCTTGCCATTGCTGAGGTGATTCCCTCTACGTAAGAGCCTTTTGTAGCTGCGATGGAAGTCCTCGAAACAGTGGAAGTGGACTACGGCCAGATCGGTGGGCTAGAGGAGCAGATTCAGGAACTTCAAGAAGCAGTGGAACTGCCGCTTATCGACCCGGAACGCTTTTCCCGCATAGGGATAGAACCTCCCAAGGGAGTGCTTCTTTTCGGTCTCCCGGGGACAGGTAAAACCCTGCTCGCAAAAGCCGTGGCTCACAGGACGAAAGCAACCTTCATCAGGGTAGTCGGCTCGGAACTTGTGCAAAAGTACATAGGGGACGGTTCCAAGCTTGTCCGGGAAATCTTCGAAATGGCCCGGAAAAAAGCCCCGAGTATTATATTTATTGACGAACTGGACTCGATTGCAGCCAGGCGTCTGAACGAAACTACCGGCGCGGACCGGGAAGTCCAGAGGACGCTCATGCAGCTCCTTGCGGAAATGGACGGCTTTGACAAGCGGAAGAACGTTCGGATCATTGCAGCAACTAATCGCCCGGACGTCCTTGACCCGGCAATTCTCAGGCCAGGGCGCTTTGACAGGTTGGTGAACGTTCCGATGCCCGGACCAGAAGCCAGAGAAAAGATCCTCCAGATCCACAGTGAAAACATGACCCTTACCGGAGGCATCAATTTCAAGAAGCTCGCAAAACTCACCGAGGGCATGAGCGGAGCGGACCTGAAGGCAATTGCCACGGAAGCGGGGATGCTTGCAGTCCGGAAGGACGGGCAGGCAGTGGAGATGGAAGACTTCCTGGAAGCGGTAGATAAGGTCTCAATGGCCGCAAGTACGCAGAAAATGAACCAGATCGAGCTGGCCGAAACAATGTTCGTCTGAAACCGGGGGGGAAGAAAGCCCCCAGGGGTATTTTTTAAATTCAGGGCCTGATGGATATCGACAACAGCACGTCCTCTAAAAAAAGCAGTTTCCGGAAAAAATATCCTGAAAAATATCCTGAAAAACGGATCTTGAAAAATATTAGGGGGAAACTATTTTGGGAAAACGAACATAAAAAACAATTCCTGTAAAACTATTCCTGTAAAACTATTCCTGTAAAACTATTCCTGTAAAACTGCTTTTGAAAACCGGTAAACTATTTTTGCAATTTCAACGTAAAGAAAAGCGTGGAATCGGATTTTCATGTCAAACCCGAGATCCGGGTCCTCGGGATAGATGACTCGGCCCTCATTACAGAAAAAATAATGATAGTCGGAACTGTTTTCAGGGGAGGGGACTGGATGGACGGGGTCCTGCGTTCGGAAATCACCCGGGACGGGCTTGATGCAACCGAGGTCATCAGCCGGATGGCAAAGGAAAGCAAGCACTACGGGCAGCTCAGGGTTATCATGCTGGACGGGGTCACATACGGAGGCTTCAACGTCGTTGACATTGTGAAGCTTCACGAAGAAACAGGACTTCCCGTAATAGTGGTCATGCGCTCGTACCCGGACTTTGAAAAAATAAAAGCCGCACTTAAGCACTTCCCTGACGGGGAAGAACGCTGGAATATAATAGAGAAAGCCGGGAAGATAGAAAAGGTCGTCACGAGAAACCGGGAAAATCCCGTGTATATCCAGAAAAAGGGAATCGGGCTCAAAAGCGCGGAGAAAATAGTCAGGCTCACAGCAATAAGAAGCAATATCCCGGAACCCCTGCGAGTAGCCCATCTGATTGCCACGGGAATTATTTTAGGGGAATCAAGGGGAAAAGCATAACACGCAGGGCAAAAACCCGAAGGATACAACCTTACAAAAAACCTTGCAGGGCTCACAAAGCCGGGCCTGAGATTATAGAAACCAGGTATGAAACACTAGAAGCCAGGCCCTGGACATTAGAAGCCGTAACAGGTTAAGAAGGGTTCATAAAAAAGAAAAGGAAGAAAAAATCCGGGGCAAAAGGGAAAAATAAAAATAGAAGGGCGTCTTCAAAAAATATAAAATCTAAAAAAATATACAGCTTGCCGAAAAAAATAAGAGAAGATCCCGGAGAGAGTAGGGAGAAAAAAGACATCATAAGACGGGCAAGAGGCAAGAAAAAAACAATTTAGAGAGAGAAATCCGAAAACATTGGCAAAATTTTTAAACAATGAACATCTAAACCAGAAACCCGGAAAAGGAAAACTCTTAAATTGGAAACTGTATATGTGATGTTTAAAAATAATTTTATCCTTCAATACTATTCACTAAGCGATTACCCTACAGGTCGGAGGAAAACAGTAGCATGAGATCCATTGTGGAAGAAGCCCTTGCTCGATCTGCCCAGGAAGGACGTGGCGGGCAGGGAGAGTATGTAAACCCTGATGACTCGAACGAAAACGACGAAATCAACGCCGAACTCGAAGAGATCCTGAAAAGCCTTCAAACAACCATCAAGGTCGTTGGCTGCGGAGGCGGCGGTTCGAACAGCATCCAGCGCATGCTGGGGGAAGGAATCCAGGGAGCGGAAATGGTTGCCCTGAACACTGATGCCCAGCACCTCCTCCATGTACACGCTAACAAAAAGATCCTTATAGGGAAAAAGAAGACCCGCGGACTTGGAGCTGGCAGCCTCCCCCAGATAGGAGAAGATGCTGCAATCGAGAGCATCGATGAGATTAACAGAATTGTCGAAGGCGCTGACATGGTCTTCATAACGGCAGGTATGGGAGGAGGAACCGGAACAGGGTCCGCCCCGGTCGTTGCCGAAGCTGCCAGGGACGCAGGCGCCCTTACAATCGCAGTAGTCACCCTCCCCTTCAGTGTGGAAGGGCACATCCGCCGAACCAATGCAGAAGCAGGGCTCGAACGCCTTAGGGACGTTGCCGACACCGTGATCGTGGTTCCCAACGACAAACTGATAGAAGTTGTCCCGAGACTTCCGCTTCAGGCGGCTTTCAAGGTATCGGACGAAATCCTGATGAGGGCCGTAAAAGGTATCACTGAGCTTATCACAAAGCCGGGGCTTGTCAACCTTGACTTTGCGGATATCAGGACTGTCATGCAGAACGGAGGCGTTGCTATGATAGGACTCGGGGAATCCGATGGCGAGAACAAGGCGGTAGAATCCGTGCAAAAAGCCCTCAGGAGCCCTCTTCTTGACGTTGACATCTCAGGCGCGACCTCTGCCCTCGTGAATGTGGTCGGAGGCCCTGACATGACCATAGCCGAAGCAGAGAACGTGGTCCAGGAAGTTTACAACCGGATCGACACCAATGCCCGCCTGATCTGGGGTGCCCAGGTCGACCCCGAACTTGAACAGACCGTGCGCACAATGATCGTGGTCACCGGAGTTACCTCCGCCCAGATTTACGGGCACGGAAACGACAAAAATGTCACCCTCAAATACGGGATTGACTTCGTAGAGTGATAGGGCTTAAAAAGCAGAAGATCAGGGATAAAAAAGGCCGATTGGATAGACGTACTGTTTTCCTCTCCTTAAGGGAAAAAAATAAAGGGTAAAAATCCAATCGAAAACTATTTTTATGGTAAATAACGTATGATGCCGATACGACTCGGCATCAAAAAAACATTTCAGGATACTGATGCGGATACTGATGCGGTTTCGAATTTAAAGTAGACGGAAGGTCCGAAAATCGAAACCATCTGATGTTTTAAGGCCTGAATCAGTGATATCTTAAAATAAGAGGAATTAGTAATATTACCCGCTCGGTTCATCCCGAACAGAGCCCGGACATCCTTGCGTACAGGGCAAACATATCCTGTCATGGGGCGTAAGGGAAGGAGCCGGAAGCGTATTTATATAACAATTCCGATTATCAAAGAGTAGTACAGAAAACCTGGATGTGAATCGTTTGGCAGAATCCATGTTTGAACAGAAAATAAGTACAGAACGCATCGGTCAGGTAATCCGGGCACACCTGAGGGTCCTGAAACTTACAAAAAAACCGTCCAGGGAAGAGTTCTTGACCATTGCTAAAGTTGCAGGTGCCGGGATCCTGGCTGTGGGTGCAATAGGCTTTATTATCTATGTACTGTTAACAATGTTGCCCCAGTGGGTGGCTCAATGAGTGAGGAGTCCCAGATATTCGTAATCAAGACCACGGCAAACCAGGAAAGATCGGTAGCGACAGCCCTTGCAAGAGTTGTGAAGAAAGAAAAGTCCGACATAAGGGCAATCCTAGCTCCGGATGAGTTGAAGGGATATGTCCTTGTAGAGGCCCCGAAATCCGGGATAGTGGAACTGGCAATCCAGACTATCCCCCATGCAAGAGCTCTTGTCAGGGGAAGTTCCACGATTGCCGAAATCGAGCACTTCCTGAAACCGAAGCCAGTGGTGACCGGCATCAAAGAAGGGGCCATAATAGAAGTAACCTCAGGACCCTTTAAAGGTGAGAAAGCCCGGGTCAAGCGGGTTGACGAAGGGCATGAAGAAATTACGGTGGAACTCTTTGACGCAGTGGTCCCAATCCCCATTACAATCCGCGGGGATACCGTGAGGGTACTGAAAAAAGAGTTTGAAAATTAAGGAAAAAGGACACAGGGCACTATCGAAAGTTAAAAGCCCGAAATATTCCGCTTATTAATTACTCACCAGTACTCAATAACCAGTACTTGATAACCAGTACTTAATAACCAGTACTTGATAATCAGTACTTGATAATCAGTACTTGATAATCAGTACTTGATAATCAGTACTTGATAATCAGTACTTGATAATCAGTACTTGATAACCAGTACTTGATAACCAGTACTTGATAACCAGTACTTAATAACCAGTACTTGATAATCAGTACTTGATAATCAGTATTTGATAATCAGTATTTGATAATCAGTACTCAATAGGAAAATAAAGGTAAATTCAAGCAAAATTATAATTATACTTATCAAAACCGGTGATACTCAGATGACAAGTATTGTTGAAGCACTTGTCCCGGGTGGAAAAGCAAACCCAGGACCCCCCTTAGGTCCGGCACTTGGTCCCCTCGGGGTCAACATAAAAGAAGTAGTCGACAAGATCAACGAGAAAACCAGGGATTACAACGGGATGCAGGTCCCTGTAAAGGTAATCGTTGATGACAAGAAAAACGTTGAGATCGAAGTTGGTACCCCTCCGACCTCGGCCCTGGTAATGCAGGAAGCCGGGATCAAGAAAGGATCGGGGACTGCGGGAAGCGAAGTTGTTGGCAACTTGAGCATCCAGCAGGTTGCGAAGATTGCCCGCATGAAAAAGGAAGATATCCTTTCCTACGACCTCAAAGCTGCAATGAAAGAGGTTATGGGCACCTGTGTTCCAATGGGCGTAACCATTGAAGAGACGGAAGCCAGGGAATGCCAGAAGGCACTCGACGAAGGCAAGTTCGATGACGTACTTGCTGGCGAAGAGTGGTAAAACCTTCAACCCTTCCTTTTTATCCGGGACACCCAATCCACACCAATAGTTTTAAATGGGATACCACTAATAGCTCAGAAGCTTTGACCAGCATCCCCCGGGACAGTGTGAAAGCTAGAGAGCTATAAGTGGCTTACTGTTATGTGAATTATATAAATGATACAAATTATAGGAATTATATAAATTAACAGTAAGAGGGCCCGAAATCCCGGGCAGCCAACTATCGACAAACCGTAGTAAGCCGTAGCGGCTGATGGACAATTAAGTTCAACACTACGGAGAGGAGCAAGATGGTAGAAGATCATATACTGGAAGTCGTCAAGAAAGTACTTGAGGAGTCGCCGAAGCGCAATTTTTCGGAAAGCGTGGACGTAGCGATTAACTTAAGGAACCTTGACATGAACCAACCAAAGAATAGAGTCGACGAAGAGATTATTCTTCCGCACGGGCTCGGAAAAGACCTTAAGATAGGCGTTTTTGCAAAAGGTGACGTGGGACTCAGGGCAAAGGATGCCGGTGCCGCGTACGTTATTTCTGATATTGAGCTTGAGGAACTTGTCGGCGACAAGTCAAAGGCAAGGTCTCTTGCAAACGAATGTGACCTTTTTATCGCAGAAACCCAGTTCATGCCGATAATCGGTAAGAACCTTGGTGTCGTACTTGGACCCAGGGGAAAAATGCCGATCCCACTCCTGCCAAACAAGGACATAGGGGAACTGATCCAGAGCAAGCAAAATGCAGTAAAGCTCAGGTCAAAGGACAAGCTCACTTTCCACGTAGCTGTCGGCAGGAGAAACATGGACTCGGATGCCCTGGCAGAGAATGTCGAGACTATTGTGACCAGACTGGAGCGTGCCCTTGAAAAGGGTAAGCACAACGTGAGATCGGTCTATGTCACGACAACTATGGGCAAATCTGAGAGGGTGGTGTAAATGGCTGAGGAGAAGCATCATACCGAACATATCCCGCAGTGGAAAAAGGATGAAATAGAGAACATAAAAGAACTCATCCAGTCCCACAGCATTTTCGGAATGGTGGGGATTGAAGGTATCTTTGCAGCCCAGATCCAGAAGATGCGCAGAGACCTGAAGGACGTTGCAGTGCTTAAGGTTTCCAGAAACACCCTCATCGAGCGGGCTTTAAGCGAACTCGGGGAAAATATTCCCGAGATGAAAAATCACATCGACAGCCAGACCGCCCTGGTTTTCACGAACGAAAGCCCCTTCAAGCTTTACAAACTGCTCGAAAGTACCAAGACCCCGTCTCCAATAAAAGGAGGCGCGATCGCCCCCAGTGACATTATTGTCCAGAAGGGCCCGACCAGTTTCCCCCCTGGCCCGATCCTCGGTGAATTCCAGAGTGCCGGGATCCCCGCAGCAATCGAAGCGGGAAAGGTTGCCATTAAGGAAAAGAAAGTGGTCTGTAAGGAAGGCGAAGCCGTCCCCCAGAAGCTTGCAACAATGCTTGCAAAACTGGAAATCTACCCCCTTATAGTCGGTCTGGACTTGAGGGCGGTTTACGATGCCGGGACTATTTACAAGCCGGAACTCCTTGAAATTGATGAAAGCAAGTACTTTGCCGACATCACAAGGGCAGCTCAGAACGCATTCAACCTCTCTGTCAACACGGCATTCCCGACTGGCGCAACCGTCAGCACCCTGCTTGCGAAAGCCTTTGCAGAAGCAAAGAACCTGGGTGTCAATGCTGTTATCCTTGAACCGGGAGTCATGGACGCCCTGCTCGGCAAGGCACATGCCCAGATGACCTCTGTAGCATCCAAAGCCGCAGACAAGGACGCAAACGCAGTGGACGACGAACTGAGAGAAACTCTCGGAGCCGCCGCAAGCGCAGCCGCTGTGGCCGCCACAAGCGCCCCGGTTGAGGAAGCTACTGAGACTGAAGAGGAAGAAGCAGAAGAGGAAGAGGACGACAGTTCCGAAGAAGACGGAATGGCAGGCCTCGGAGCCCTTTTCGGATGAACAAATTTGAAATTCACAATTTACGCTAATACAAATCTAGGTGATCAATGATGGAATACATATACGCAGCACTCTTATTGCACAACGCAGGTAAGGAAGTTACTGAAGACGCAATCGTTGCCGTCCTTGCGGCAGCAGGTATCGAAGTGAACGAAGCCAGAGCAAAGGCACTTGTCGCAGCCCTTGAAGGCGTGGACATCGAAGAAGCAATTGCACAGGCAGCATTCGCAGCACCCGCAGCAGCAGCAGCACCCGCAGCAGCAGCACCCGCAGCAGCAGAAGAAGCTCCTGCAGAAGAAGAGGAAGAAGAGGAAGACGACTCCTCCGAAGAAGACGGCATGGCCGGTCTCGGCGCCCTCTTTGGCTAAATTCGATACAAGGTGCTCGCCTCAGGGCGAGCACACTTTTTTTTTGGTTTTGTGAACTTTAGAATAATTTTAATTATTACGGCATCCCCACACTTAAGTTCCTCAACTTTTTCAAATCCGCCTTACCTTTTTAGCTTACAGATTACAAAAAAGCTATAATAAAAAAGCCCATGAATAGAAGACATTCTTTTGTTAAAAACAAAATTTTGTTAAAACCAGAAAAATGATCTCCCATGTCCCGATTCGACCCCCTCCTCGCAGCAAGAGCTCTCTGGCAGATAAGAATCAAAAAACGCCCCTTCGTAATCTCCCACGGCGTAAACGCCCGCTGCAACATGCGCTGCAGTTTCTGCGAATACTGGAAGGAAACGGGCGAAGACCCGGGCCGTGAAGAAGTCTTCAAACTGCTCGAGGACGCAAAAGCCTTCGGGATAGGAGTCTACAACGCCTGGACAACCGAACCCCTCCTCCGAAAAGACCTCCCCGAGATCATGGCTCACGCCAAAAAACTCGGCATGATAACCTCCATGGTCACAAACGGCAAACTCCTCTTCAAGCGGGCGCACGAATTAAAGGACGTGGACTTTCTCTCCGTCTCCGTGGACGGCACAAAAAGCTACAAAGAAATCCGGAACATGGACTTCGAAGACCTGATGAAAGGACTGAAAAAAGCCATAGAAGTCCGAAAGCAGCAAAACAAAGAACACCCAATCCTGATGAACTGCGTGCTCAGCAACAAAAACCTCGACGACATCGAAGACCTCATTTTGCTTGCAAAAGACCTGGGCACAAAAATCTCCTTCGAGCCGGTCCACGAATTCCCCAAAATCGAAGACGGAACCTGGGAAGAGTTCGGAATCCGAGACAAAGAAAAATTCCGCCGTACCGTTGACCGGATAATCGAGCTGAAAAAACAGGGCTACCCCATCATCAACTCCAAAACATACCTGCGCATGGTCAGGGACGGGGACATGAACTACAAATGCCGGGCAAGCAGCGTAATCATAAACGTCACCCACGACGGCACGGCGGAAACCTGCCGGGTGCAGCACGAGCCGCTCGGGAATGTGATGAGGGACGGGTTTGAAAAGGTGTGGAGAGATTCGAAAGCCAGGCGGGAAGAACTTGTGAGGAACTGTGATGGGTGCCTCTTTTTCGGGTATGCGGAAAATAGTTTGATGCAGGGGTTTAATCCGGAAGTTTTGATGTGCTATGAGTGGATGTAACGCCCGAATTGCGATTCGGGAGCCCGCGTCCTTTTCGGTCGCTGCGCTCCCTCAAGAGGACTTGAAGTTCGGTGAGGGGAGAAATTGGAGCCGGAGCAACCTTGAATATCATCTTCCGTCTGTCTTGTCCCGCACTTTCGGTGCGGCATTTCTCCAAAGTAGAATATAATGAAGCAGCAAGAAAAAAAAGTGTGTAAACCAGAAGAAGCACCTGACTATATGAACCGCTACCGCCTTCGAAACCTCAGCATAATCAGCATTTAGCCCTACCAGAGGCAGCGGTTCGAATTCTCTTTGTCCGGCAGACACCGGCGCAGGACTGCGGTCTGGTCACCGCCGGGGCACTGGCACAGCATCCGTAAACACTGTAACTTCGGGCAGTGGCGGTGAACTCAGAAGACGGAAGCCAACGTTGTTGTCGCGGTTGTCGGGGTCGTTCCTGTTGCGGTTAGCCGACCGGCAGTTCCTGGCGTTGTTGTTCCAGCTGCCGCCCCGTATTACACGGTTGGAGCTATTGACGACCGCTAGCCCTGTACTTTATCAGTAAGAAATCAATAAAAGCATTACTGAAGAATTTAAGGGAATTATATTTACAAAGTGGGGTGGCTCAGCACCTCAGGCTCGGCGGCTTGCGCACCCGAATTGCGCATCGGGAGCACGCGTCCTTTTCGCTCGCTGCGCTCCCTCAAGAGGACTTAAAAAAACGAGGAAGACTCAGGCGCGGCTCAGCACCTCAGGCCCGGCGGCTTCGCACGCTTCGGGCCTTCGGGCTTCACCGGGGTTATTTTCTATGGCCACCGTAAAGTGGTAAAGTGGTAAAGTCGAAAGTGGTTACAGTTTCCTCAGAAGACGGAAGCCAACGTAGCTGACGCGGGAGTCGGGGCCGGGCCCGGCGCGGGAAGCCGACCGGCAGTACCTGGCGAGGTCGCCCCAGCTGCCGCCCCGAATGACACGGTTGGAGCTATTTCCATCTTCCCAGGCACTACCATCAGAAGGAGCACCATTATAATCTGAATGGTATCTGTCCTGAACCCATTCCCACACATTTCCGTGCATGTCGTAAAGGCCCCAGGGATTAGGCTTCTTCTGTCCAACTAGATGAGTTTTACCTTCTTTCAAAATTTTGTCCCGATTTTCCTTCCATTCTTCGAAAGTTGAATAACCACTGTACCATGCATAATCCCCAAGTTTTGACTCGTCATCACCAAAAGAATATTTAGTGGTCGTTCCGGCACGGCATGCATACTCCCATTCAGCTTCAGAGGGTAAAAGGTACTTATCCGTGTCTTCCTTTTCATTGAGTTTTTTGATAAATTCCTGAACATCCTTCCAGGAAACAGATTCTACAGGTCTATCATCACCTTTGAAACTGGAAGGATTATCACCCATTACTGCTACCCATTGTTTTTGAGTAACCGGATACTTGCCCATGTAGAAAGGATTCTTAAATTGTACATTATGAGCCGGAATTTCGTAGTCGTACCTGTCCTTTTCATCAAGAAGGGAGCCCATCTCAAACTCGCCTGCAGGGATTAATATAAATTCCATTCCAGTAAAAGGACTGGTGAAGGTTTTTGGAATTTCTTGTTCCCGATATTTTTCCAGAACATACGATTTTTCAATATCTTCATTTTCCAAGTAGCATTGAACAGTAGGAATATAGGTCTTAACACTAATTCTGCCAGCCAGAAGATCTTCCAGAGAACTCCTTATTTCTTCATCATTTTCTGTTAATTCCTCTGGTTTTTCATAGGCATCAATGAGAACAATCATAGATATATCATAAACACTGGCAGGGAGTTCTTTTCTGATTTTTTTAACCAATTTGTTCTTTTTCTGAATGAACTCCTTCTCTTTAACCTTCAAAGGGTTCTTCCCGATAATGATCCTGCCTTCACCTTCCACTTTTATATATGGAGTTTGAGAGCATCTGGCTGTAGTATTTTTATGAGCATAATTATACAAGTCTACAAGAGATATGTCTCCGTTTCTGTCACCTGCAACTGCCCCACTCCTCAGTCCTTCGACCAGATAATGTGTAAAAACACCATGTTCCAGTTTTTCATCCTCTTTGGCTACATCAAATTCACTTGATGCGGATAGTATAGCCGTACCCGAACCGGAAGACCTGGCAAGGATTTTTTTTAGATTATTACCTTTTATGCCTGCAGCCCCGCTGTAACAGCAATCGAGAATGACAACAAATGTCTTGCACTTTGAAGCATCTATACACTTCCTGATCATTGAGTAGTTTAACGAAGTAGCAAGCAACCGGTCCATTCTGGTGTTGTTAAACAACAAACAGAGATCATGCTGCGTGTCAGGTTCACCATGCCCTGAAAAATAAATAAGGAGTGAATCGTCGTACTCCGCTTTATTAAGTAATCCCTCAATGTCACAAAAAGTCTGTACGCTAGTTTTGTCTGTGGAATCTACAACTTTATCAAATCCACAGATATCAGAGTCAAGAAGAATATTTTTTATTTCTTTTGCATCTTTTTGTGCAAAGCGTAAATTGGGGATTTTGCTGTCGGAATACTCATTAGTACCTATGACAATCCCAAACTTTTTTCCAGCCATAGTACTTACTCTTGCTCATTATCTTCCTGCTGCAGATTTCGGTATATTTCGAGGGCTTCATCAACAGACAAATTAGAGAGAACAAACTCGTCCCCATTCCGGGAATTAAGCTTTACATTTGCCTTTTTCCGGTTTCTTTCCCAGACATCAATAAATTTAATGAGAACGTAAAAAGAGTTTAAAGTAACACCTGTAAACGTAAGAACATCAAATGAGATGATTATATCAGCCTTTTCTCCCTCTCGACCCTTACGACTTGAAGGGTCAATTGAACCTTCAGGAAGTTTCTTACGAATCTGATCATAGAGCATATGGCACTGTTTTTGCCAATAAGTCGAAGATTCCTCAACTTCTTCGGATTCAAGGATGATTTGAAAATCAAATTTTTCAGAGGTATTCTCCATTTGCCAACAGCTCCACATTACCAGGAATTACAATACTGTATAATACAATATAATATATGATTTACTCTTTTACAGATATTAAATTTTCAGTTTTAGTGTTATAGCTTCGATTTGCGGTTTGCTGACCGGCAATTCCTGGCGTTGTTGATCCAGCTACTACCCCATATTACACGGGAAGAGCTATTGACGATCGCTAGCCCTATACTTCATCAGTAAGAAATCAATAAAAGCACTACTGAAAAATTTAATGAGATTATATATAAAGTGGGATGGCTCAGCACCTCAGGCTCGGCGGCTTCGCACGCTTCGAGCTTCGGGCTTCGCCGGGGTTATTTTCTACATCCATTGTAAAGTGGTAAAGTAGTAAAGTGGAAAGTGGTTACGGTTTCCTCAGAAGACGGAAGCCAACGTTGTTGTCGCGGTTGTCGAGGTCGAGCCCGTTGCGGATTGCCGACCGGCAGTTCATGGAGCCGTAGTGCCAGCCGCCGCCCCGCACCACACGGTAGGAGCCATTTCCATTTTCCCAGGCACTACCATCGGAAGGAGCACCTTCGTAGTTATCATGCCATCTGTCCTGAACCCATTCCCAGACATTTCCATGCATGTCGTAAAGGTTCCAAGAATTATGATTCTTCTCACCAACTGGATGAATCTTCCCACCGGAGTTACCTGTATACCAAGCATAGTCTCCAAGTTTTGACTCGTCGTCGCCAAAATAAAAGTTGGTGGTTGTACCAGCCCTGCAGGCATATTCCCATTCAGCTTCAGAAGGAAGGCGGTACTTGTCAGTGCCTTCCATTTTATTGAGTTTTTTGATAAATTCCTGAACGTCATTCCAGGAAACAGATTCTACAGGCAGGGTATCACCTTTGAAACGAGAAGGATTATTGCCCATAACTTTTTTCCACTGTTTCTGAGTAACCGGGTATTTACCAAGGTAAAATAGATTTTTAATGGTTACTTTATGGACAGGACCTTCGTTATCCCGCCTCCCGTCTTCACCATCAGGTGACCCCATCATGAAATCTCCCGCAGAAATCCGCACAAATTCCATATCAGATAGCGAACTAGACAAATTCTCATCAGGAGGTTCAACCACAGGAGAGATCTGCAACAACTTACTAAAGTCAAGACCTGAAAGGGTATAGTTAGCTTTCTCTTCTGAGAGATTGCCCTCTTCTACGCAACCGTACTTCAATAAGCGGATCAACTTTTCATCCTTGGTCCATTCCTCCAAGTTTTTATTTTCACCTTTCGGATCCAGTGCATATGCCTGTAACTGGTTGAGAAGCTCACTGTTAGAACTGAGAGCAGAAATCAGGGAAGGCCAATTCATGCTTATTGCCACAAATTTTGCAAGTTTTCTGCAATTCCACCTGTTTTCAGGATTTGTGCCTGGATCATAGGAAAGGAGTTCCGTTCTTTTGCCTATAGTTCTCTGAAAACGGAACAGGTTGAAGAACTGTTTCATACGACGAGGGTTTCTATCAAGAGCTGGAGCAACCATTTCCAGAATGTGATCCCATTCCCCTGATTTTTCATCACAGTCCTTGTCGTTCAGGATCTTCTCCTCTTTTTCAGGTTCTTCCTTTGCAGTACCCTCAGGAACCCCTTCCTCGGTTTTGGCACTTTCAGTACTTTCCTGAGGGATGCTTTCTTCATCGGTCTGCGAACCGGAGTGGGTAATCTTAAATTTACTGAATACTTTCTTTAAATTATTACTCAATGGATTATCAGATAGCCAGGACTTTTTTGAGGGAGGATCCTGCTTCTTTTGAGGATTCATAAATTCCTTAAAATCCTCATTTTTGGGACTGGGCACTTTAAAAGGAAGCTGGATGAATTTTTCAATATAATCATAACCGTATTTAAGTCCCTTGACACCCAGGTACCCGAGGACTTTTTCGTTTTTAGCTGCAAGTCCTGCAGAGATGACTTTGCGATCTATACCTATGGAAAAATAAACATTTGCTTTATCCGAGATCATGAGGTTAAGCGCCTGCATGAGTTCTGCCGCTTTTGGGACTTCGCAACGGTCAAGGTCATCAACGAAGACATAAACCCTTGAATTTCCTACATAGGATTCAATTATCTTGTCAAAATCAGAATGGAAGTGCTCTATGAAAGATATGTGTGCCGTGTAATTCGGATTGGATATAAATTCACTGAAATCAAAAGGATTTCCAACAAAATTTTTAATTTCTTTAATAAGATAAAATGATTGAAGTAAAAGACCAATAATTCCGGCCAACATTAACAAAACATTAACAGATGTCCTGAATTTAGCATCAACTAAACCAACGGAGGTCGAATTATTTACTAGGTTAGCATCAATAGAAGAGGTAGAATTTGAAGGATTTACCAGATTTAAAAAAAGATCTATTGGGCCTGTAAATGGAGAAACAGAGAATGATATACCCATAGAATATGAGAATAAGCGCTCCATCAAATGCGGAATGGATAAAATAAATGAAGCCCAAAGTGCTAAAATAATTAAGATAAAAATTACACGTGAAAGAATATGAAGAATGATTGAACTTTCATTTTTCCACTTAAACTTAAGTCTTAGCCATACCAGGTTTATCTTTGCCCACTGACGCCCCCTCCAAGAAAGCTGTTCCGACAGCTTCTCCATTAAATTAAGGGCAAAAGCAGCCCATAACTCATCTTCTTTTTCATATCTCCAGCAATTGAACCACACCGTGAAATATCTCTTTCTTTTACTTTTGCGGTCATTTCCCTCTTCGATTTTCTTTTTCAATTGTTGCATGAAAGAAGACTTGCCACATCCCCACTGCCCCTCAATAGAAAGAGTGATCGGAGCTAAAGTGTCCTCATTGGTAAGAAATTCTGCGATAGCCTCGACGTAAGGTTTGAATCCGAGTGAATCATCCTCTGCTGCAGTGTCACGACGCATACAGTTAGAAGCTGAGTTCGATTTATCGCCTGCCAAAAGAATTTAGCCCCATCTTTAGTTCAATTTTCTGAACAGATTCCGAATAAATTTATGCGGAAGATAAGTATTTTTAAACAATATATTCCGGAGGATGTCAATATTGTAAGATTGTTTACCGGAAAGCTGTATAAATATTTACTGAAATATCCAGCCGGATATAAGAGAGAAAAATCAAAATTTAAGGCACATTCTCATGATTTTCTCTTATTATGTATTCCAGAAAAGCCTTACTGCTAAAGGACAATAAAATCAAATTTTACCAAGATCGAACGCAGAATCAGAAGTGCTTATGAACTCTGAAACGTCATCTATTAATTTCAAAACCTCTTCAGGTTTTGGTTCTCTTTCCTTTTGATGTGCACAAAGATTTCTGACATCTCCAAGCCATAGAATATGTCTCCAGAGAGGAACATCAATTATGTTTTCTCTTTTCAGAGCCTCATTATAGTCAGACAAAGTAGGATTTTTCTTACCAACAATTATGTTGTAATTCTCGCACATAGAGTTTAAATGACCTTCTAAAATAACCCCTGCAATTACGCCAGCAGATCTTAAAAAGCCTTTATCATAAAGGTCTCTAGCTTTATCGATTTCACTATCATATAATTCCGCTTTAAGCAGTCCCCTTATATAGGACAATTTCTTTTCAATCAATGGTTTTAAGGAATTTAAGATTCCAATTTGCTGCATAAAATTAATCCTGAAGCTGTTTTTAGGATCAAAAACTTCCTTTCCACCCCAAGTAGTAAAAGTAATTCCCCGGAAGAAATCCTTGATAGTGTAACAATCAAGATTAAAGTCATCAGAAGTCTTTTTTAATTCGTAAAACTCGATGAATTCTTGAGCCCTCTCAGGAAATAACTGCCTTACAATAGCAAGTGATTCAGTATACCAATTCTGATAGTCCAAAGAATGAATTAAAACTTCGTTAATTTTTAAGTTATCAATTTTGAGTAATAAATTAATACCTTCGGCAGTCAGCCTTTCAATTTCTTTTGTTATCTCATTATCGTTCATTTTATCTTTATTTAATAAGATCACATTGATTTTTAATTTATGTGCAACAGATGGATGTGACGGCAGAGTTTCACCAACTGAGCTGCGTCTCAGCAGTGAGTTTTGCCTATTTCGCTACATTACGCTTCACTGATGCTAACCTAAGGATTTGTGGGCATAAGTTTTGTGAAAAGAAAACAGGGAGACTAGAATATCATATCAAAAGTGTTTGGTTAGATTTGAGGATTAGTTAAATTTAACGATATTCAAATTTGACTACTAATTTAATAGTCAATTTTAACTAATGCCCCTCAAACGACCATAAAACCATATAAATTTCAGATTCACCATTTTTTACCTGAAATCCCGGTTTTCGGAAATTATCCCCAGAGCTCCGGCTGCAACTCTCCTGACCTCGGGATCCATGTCATTCAGCTTATTTACGAGGACTTCGACTGCCTTTTTATCCCCGCTTTTTCCAAGAGCCTCAGCAGCACACTTTCTTACCCAGAAGTTACTGTCATCCAGCATTTTGATTAGCGGGTCTATTACCTGCGGAGCTCTGAGGTTTCCAAGAGCATATACGGCAGTGATCCTGAGTTCGGGGTCGGGGTCTTCAAGCATCCCCAGGAGAGGGACAAGCGCCCGTTTGTCCCCGAGGTTTCCGAGAGCGTATGCTGAAGCGTTTCTTACTTCGGGGCCGGGATCGGAGAGCTTTTTGACCAGAGGGGAAACTGCCCTTTCGTCTCCCAAGCTTCCGAGGGCTTCGGCTGCATACTTCCTGATTTCCGGGAAGGGGGAATCCAGGCTGGAAAGAAGGGGTTCCAGGGCTTTTTTATCTCCTATTTTCCCAAGAGCGGAAAGGATTTGCTTCTGGAGTTCCGGAAAAGTGCCTGCCATCCGGCTGCCTTCCCGGGTATCTACCTGAGTTTCTTCCAGTTTTTTGAGAAGAGCATCTACCGCACTCCGGCTGCCCAGGTTTCCGAGAGCTTCGGCTGCAGTAGCCTGGACTTCGGGGGATTTGTCGTCCAGCTTCCGGATTATAGGGTCAACTGCCCTTTCGTCCCCGAGCCTGGCAAGGGCGCGTACCGCCTGAAGCCTGAGCCTCCGGTCTTTGTCCTCCAGGCATTCAATGAGTTCTCCGACCGTATCTTCGGCCCCAATCCTGCCAAGGGCTTCAACTGCAGCTTCCCTGACCCGGGAATTTTTGTCCTTCAGGCAGGAGAGCAGGGCATCTGCTGCCCTTTCATCCCCTATGCGGCCCAGCAATTCGGCTGCAGCCAGGCGGACTTCGGGTTTTTCATCGTGAAGGGCCAGGGTGCACAACTCCGTATCCCCGGCGCTGAGTCCCTCCGTTTCCGAAAGGTTTCCTTCTTTCAGGTCCCTGAGAAGGGAGGAGATATGGGCGAATTTTTCCGACGAAGTCTTCAGCCCGGAAACGTCGCTCAACATCTCCAGGGACAGGTAGACAATCGCGATGAGGGAGGCTATCAATGAGAGCAGGGATGCGAAAAGCAGGAGCTTTGCCTTTGTTTCCGAAGGAGAATATATGCTGAAAATGATGAGCACAAGCCCGTTTAAGTATATGCTCCCGGCTGCGGTGTAGGATACGAGTTTCAGGGGGGGCTTTAACCTGTTTGCAATCGAGTGGATGCTGTCCTGGGTCTTCTGCAGGGACAGGGCAAAAATGGCAATGAACACGGCATATACTGCGGCTATCGACTGCATCACTGCAGAGGGTACCCAGAAGTAGTTGTCAGTAGTCCCGGCTCCGGCCCCGGAATCATTTCCGGAAAGAGCGGCGTAGCTCAGAAAAAACAGAACCAGGAAGAAAAAGAATTCCAGTTTGTACGTTTTCAGGTAGCTGAGTTTCATTCCTAATGAGCATTTTGTATTTTAGACATTATATAAAAACTCTGCCCGGAAAACAAAAAGAAGGAAAAACAGAAGGAAAAAACAGAAGGAAAAAACAGAAGGAAATAAGAAAATCCGGATGCGTCGGTTTCCGATCACCCTATTCTAAAAACCCGACCTCGAATTCCGAGATGTCCAGTAAAAAACGGTTGCTTCACCTTTTCAAACCACTCTTATTTCCACGGGGTCCCCGCCTACAATCCCGAAATAATGCGCAGCACTCCCCTGATTAACCGCAAGTTCGAGAAAACCGTGGCTGCCTATGAGAGCAAGAGGTTCTCCTTTTCCTGCCAGGCCGTAGGTCTGCATGAAGGGCACCTTCCTGCCGTTTACTTCAAACAAAGAACCGTAATCACATAGTTCCAGGATCAAGTCTTCAGGGACGTTTGTCACAACATTTCCGAAGCTGTCGGAAAAGAGCACTTCCCCGAAAACAAAACGCCCGTCGATTCCAAAGTTCCCGAAGTCAAGGTCTACAAAATCCCCGGTCTTTGGTCCGACCTCCCCCATAGGGACACCCATGGAAAGGTGGGCTCCGACCGGTGCGAAGATGTCCCGGCCGTGGAAGGTTGCGGAGACTCCGGAATGGAGGATCAGGTCCAGGTTCGTAATCTCATACACTTCCATACCCCCCAGCCGGCGGGCTGCAGGGATCAGGAGGCCATTATCAGGGCCCACAAAAAACTGTTCATTCCCTGCGGAACCGGCTTTCACGGCAAGAGCCCGGCGGGCAGTCCCGACCCCGGGATCTACAACTCCCACATGCACGGTTTTCGCAGAAAAATAGGGCACAAGAGAATAAAGGGCAAAAGCCCCTTCCCGGATTCCGGCCTGAGAAATACGGTGAGTTATGTCAACGATCTGAGCCCCGGGATTGACACCCAGGATAACGGCTTTCATGGCTGCAGGGTAAAGGTCCCCAAAATCAGTGGTAAGTGTGATGACAGACATATTGCTCCCCGGTTTTAATTCAGCCTTCAAACTATAAAATCTATTTCAGCCGGATACAACGGCGAAAATCCGGGATGCCATTTTTTTCACGGGAATTTATCCGGACGTCTTTTCTTCAGCGAGATCTCAGGGCACAGGGCCCGGTTGCACATTTCCCGCAAGCCATATCCTGCAGTTCGGGAAATGCCCTGGCGTTTTTCTGAAGATACCTGAGACATTTTTCCTTATCAAGCCCTGTGACTGTAAGAGCCCCTGCAGGGCAGCGGTCCACGCAGATAAGACACCTCTCCCCTTTCTTATACCGGCAGAACTCTTCGGTGGGCCGGGGAGTAGGAGGAACTTCAGCAGAGATCAGGAGAGTCCCGAATCTACCTGCACATCCGGCTTTTGTAATCAGCATGTGATGGACGCCAAAAGTACCCAGGCCCGCAGCGTAAGCGGCGCTCTTATGGGACCAGGCAACGTCAAAATCAGATTTGGCATAATTGAAAGCAGCTTCCGGAACCACGGCATTTATTCCCTCTCCAGCCAGTTCGACAGTGAGTTTTTCATTGATTTTTTTGATCAGGCTTTCAGTTTCACTCTTTGCCTGAATCCATTCCCTTACCGGGCCGGGGGATTTTCGGTTCAGGCCCACCAGTTTCTCTTCAAAGGGCAGGAAAAAAGATACCACGGTTTTTGCCCCGGGAAAAGCCTCCTTCGGGTGCATGTGGTGCTGGCCTATGGTTTTCTTCATTTCATCAAATATCGGGTCCTCGGAGGAGGCAAAACCGACAAGTGGCTCCCTGTAACGGGTTTCAGTCCCTGGATTTGCGGCGGTGCTTTTGATGATTTTTTCGATTCTGTTTTTGAGATCCGTGTTATGTAGGTCCGTACTATTCGAGTCCTTGTTCTTTTTTAAGTGCATGCTTTGTTCTCCAGGCAGCAGATTTGTACAGGTGTTTCCACTTAGGACCCGCAGCGAAATAAACTATGCAACATATCATTCAATTATAACTTTGATTGGTGCTCTTGATATTGAAAATCAATATATCTAATCTGAAATATGCATAGGTTATTCTGTGACGAGTCCTTATTACACCCTAACTATTAGATCTTCTAACTATTCTTCCTTACATATTATTCTTCAAGCCTTAATAAAAATTCTTTTACATCAAGCCCGCTGGCATAGCCCGTAAGTTTTCCGTTTGCCCCGATTACCCTGTGGCAGGGAACGATTATCGAAATAGGGTTCCTGTTATTTGCAAGCCCCACAGCCCTGGAAGCCTTCGGGTTTCCGATGCTTTTTGCAACCTCCCCGTAAGTCCTGGTCTCCCCATAAGGAATTTCTTTCAGGGCTTTCCAGACGGATTTCTGGAACTCCGTTCCCTCCGGAGCCAGTTTAACGTCAAAGGATTTGAGTTCCCCTGCAAAATAAGCTCCAAGCTGCCCGGAAACGTCCCTGAAAAACTCTTTGTTTTCCAGCCAGTCGTCAGGAATTTCGACTTTCTTTTTACCATTCCGGATGTTTACGTATTTCAGTCCTTCTTCATCCCCTGCAAGAAGTATGGGGCCGATTGGGGATTCGATTATGTGATAATACATATTTGTATTCTCCTGCCGGTTACTGGTAGTTCTATTGCTTCCGGTAAAAATGTTTATTTAATGCCTGGAATACCGGACAACAGCAGGAAAATAGTTAAACAGCCAGGAGTTTGGACTCGTGGACGACCAGGTTTCTGTGTACATTCTTTTTAATATTCCTGCGTGATCCGGTTGAGATTATTAAGTAAAAAAAGAAAGGGGCTGGCTCTAAACTCCGAACTATGCCCCCATACAACCTGAAATAGCCGTATCATGTCGTTCTTGTCCACGGGCGACGAAGGAGCCCGGCCTTTACAAAATAAAAATTGAAAAAAGAAGAAAGAAGAGAAAAAACAATTTTTTTATTTTTTAATTCCTTTTGGTGAGGGCCGCCAGACAAGCTGGCGGAGGCCTTTGATCCCTCTGCGGGAAAAACGGTTTCCGGAATAATGTGAAACAGGTCAAGTTAAACATTTCCTGGACTCAACATATCTCAAACTAACGAAAAACAATACTTTTCATTTGTTGTTTTCTGTACTCCCCTTTTAGAATTCAGGAAAAAACCGGTCGTTCAGGCACGACCGGTGAGAGTGCGGGGTAGTGCTAAAAGCCGAAAAAAAACCTTTCATGGGGCAAAAATAAGCGATAGGAAAAAAAGTTAGAGGGATGAAGAGGGCACTTAAATGCCCTCGAAAGCCCCAAAGTTTTCAATTCATTGAGCCTTCCAATCGATCAAATTCTAACAGTTCAACATTCAATCAATCAGTCAATCAATCAATCAATCAATCATTCTCCCACCGGAACCTCCCAGAACGAACCCGAATAGACATTCAGGCTTTCCACGGCAGACTTCGTTTCAGGGCTATTGGCTTCTCGATCGAGTTCCTCAAGCTGCTGAATCCTCAACTCCACGACGTCCATGGCATCTTCAAAGAGCTGCCTGTTGATTTCGATCCCGAAGTATTTTACCAGTTTTTCTTCGGGAGTCATTGTACTGCCTGCCGAAAGGTAGTCTATGTAGTTTTCATTGAAAGATTCCGGATCTTCCTTGTACTGCTTGAAGAGGGAGAGAGTTATTGCCTTCGAAACTGCGTAATTGAAGGTATAGTAGTTATTTGTCAGGTAGATGTGGTTGATGTAGGTCCACCCTGCAGAATCTTCGGCATAGTATTCGATGGAATCGCTCCTGTACTCTTTAAAGATTTCGGTCCAGAGGGCATTGAGTTCCGCTCCGCTGGCATTACCGTTTTCAGCGCATAAGCTGTGTGCCTTATATTCGAATTCCGTGATCATGGGCTGGAAGCCAAAGTAGTTCTGGTATTCCCCTACATGCTGGGAGAGCACCGCAACAGCGGTATCCCGATCGGAGTTTTCGACCACGTAATCGACAAAGAGTTCTTCATTGAAAGTGGAAGGGACCTCCATTTCGTAGACCGGAGCATTGCAGTAAAGGTAATCAACGGACTGGCCCATCAGATAGAAATGGATCCCGTGCCCCAGTTCATGGGTGAGAGCCTTCTGGTCCGAGATCAGGCCGTTATAGTTCATGAAGATCAGGGCAGGGGACTGCAGGGCACGGAGCTCGTAACAGTAACCTCCGGGCTGTTTCCCATTTTCAGGATCAGGGTAAACGTCTATGAAATTCCCTGTCACCATCATTAAAAAGATTTCATTGAAACAGGGGGCCATTCCTGCATAGGACTTCTGGATGCTATTGAGCGCATCCTCATAAGCATAATCTTTTCCGGGCTGCCCTGTCAACTGCAGGTGGAGGTCGTAAGGTTTCAGGGTTTCAAGCCCGAGCTTTGTTTTCCTGAAATCGTTATAGCCTTCAAATACGTCTTTTCGATCCTTGAAGACCGCATTCATCTCATCAACCTGGGAGCTGGTAAGATAGAGGGCATAGAGGCAGGATTCATAGGAGTCGGAGTAGTTAAGTTCCCGGGCAGAAAGGTCATCAAGCCGGATTTTTTCGGAATAGAGAGCCGCCATTGAATCCGATTCGTCAATCAGGTGGTAAAACCTCTGGTCATAACATGTTTTCCTGTTGCCCCGGTTAGGGTCCGTTGAAAGCAGAGTATAGGAGGACTGGGAGTTGACTGCATATTCTTCCCCGTTCTCGAGGGTTATGTTCCCTGACCTGGTGACATTGTTCGTAATCTTCGAAAATGCCTCGGTCTGGAGTTTCATGCGCTGGTTTCCGATATCCGCAAGGTATGCAGCCTGCGCCTCGTCCCTGGGTCTGTGTTCTGCAAACCTGATATAGCCATCGAGATAGGGGCGGTACTCTTCAAGCCCCGACTCCTCGGAAAAGAGCTGCTCCCATTCCTCAGTTGAAAGCGAGGTCAGCTTTATAGTGGCAAAGGAGGTGGCTTTTCCATGTTCCGTAGCGAGGTCCTGGGCGTCTGCAAGGAGAGAAGCAAAGAACGGATCATTTACGTTTTTGCTGAGCCCGGTATACCCGTAAATATACAGGATTTCAAAGGACCTTGAAAACTCCTTATTGGTTTCAATGTAGTCCAGCAAAGCAAGCCCCGAAAGCTCCTCGAATTCCGGGCGGAAGGTTTCGCTTATCTCCACCGATCTTTGTCTCAATTCCTCAAGCTCTTCCTGCGCATCTTCCCTGCTGCTGAAGAGATAGGATTCGTCCCATTCCGTCGTAATCTCATCGGGATCGATTTCTTCAAATTTGTATCCCTCACCTACGCTTTTAGAAGCTTCCTCGCTGTCCCCAGGGGCACTGCACCCCGAGAAAAAAGCAAACAATAAGAGCATTCCGAGAATTGTGAATCCCGCAACTATTTTCTTTTTCATAAAAATACCGCCTCGATTTGCATGAAAATCTATTAATTACCATTTCCTGCCAGAGTTAGTCAAAACTTTTAAAGAAATAGTTAGAAAGATAGGAAGTAATTTCCGGAACGGGGTAAAAAACTTCCTATTTTGAATAAAACAGGATTTCAAAAGAGGAGTTGAAGTTCTGAAGCGAAAAATTCCCAATCGGTAAGAAGGAATTATCAGGAACATCAAAACAGTTGGAAGATTGGGCCAGAAGAGATATATTAAATAAAATTAAAATGATGGAAAGTTAGAACTTGAAAGAGAATCGAAAATGAAGATTAATGGATGAAAGAGATGACTACAAGAAAGAGACTTACAACACTTATATTACTGCTCCTGCTGGTCCCGGCCCTTTTTGCATCGGGCTGCGAAGATAAGGGACTCGCCGCAGAAAAGGAACTTACTTTAGAAGAGATAGCAGCCCAGATGCAGCAGAAAGAGGACAATATCAATGATTATTCTTATACCCTTAACCTGAATTTGGATTTTGAGGGGGAAACCCTGGAAAATGAATTTGAGGTTCTGGCCAGGAAACCGGACATGTACAGGATTCTTACAAAAAAGCCGGGGAAAGAACCAGAGAAAGTAGAGGTCTCAAACGGGGAGTACATGTGGACCTACTACCCCTGGAAAAATACCGCTATAGAAGTAAAACTGCCTGAAACTTCCGAACCTGAAGAAAAAGAACCTGCAGAGAAAGATTCCGGAGAAAACAGCGAAATCGGGCTCATTGGAGGGCTCTTGAATGAAAACAGGACAACCCTTCTCGGGACAGAAGAAATAGACGGCAGGCCTGCATATCTGCTGGGGAAGAACCCCGAAGAAGAAAGAGACGAAAATGAAGAAGGAGAAGGAGAAGAAGAAGAAGAAGAAGAAGGAGCCCTTCCGGGATATAGAGAAAAGTTCTGGATAGACAAAGAGACAGGAATGCTTCTCCGGTATGAGACTTATGACAGCAGCGGAAACCTGACAGTAAAATACGAAATACGAGACCTGAAAATCAACACGGACATCCCGGATTCAGAATTTGAATTTGAGGTCCCGGAAGGGGTAACGGTAGAAACCAGGGAGTTCGGGAAACGCTATCCCCCTGAAAACCTGACACCCCCTGACGGAGACAGGCAGATTGCCTCAAGCCTCATCATAGGCCTTTGGCCCTGAAGGGAATCGGCAGGATTCAACTTTCAGGAGAGAAGAATTCAGAAGGTCCGGGAAACAGAGTGGTGAAGAAAATGACAAAGAGGAAAGCACTTACAACACTTACATTACTGCCCCTGCTGACACTGGCTCTCCTCGTATCGGGTTGTGAGGAAAAAAACAACGCAGAAGAAAAGGAAGTGGAGATGCCGGATAAACGGAAATTTATCCCTGATTATGAAGAGAAACAAAGCGCAGAAGAAATTGTAACAAAGATGCGGGAAAAACAGGCGAGTATAGAAGACTGTTCCTATACAGCACATATGAAATATTCATTCCTTGAACAAAAAGAGGAAACATATGAGGTCCTGTGGAAAAAACCGGACCTTATGAAAAATACGATTCGGATACCGGAGAAAGGCACAGAGTCAGTAATAGCTTCGGACGGGAAGTTCCAGTGGATATATAACTCCGAATCAAATATCGTCCTGAAGACAGAGCTTTCTGAAGAACCGGATAGGATAGACACTGAGGCCTGCCCCCTCTTCTTTGGGGAAAACCTGAACGGGAACAATAGCAAGGTATTCCTGTGGGGGACAGAGAAAATCGAAGGGGAAGACGCGTATCTGCTTGAGTTTACCCCTAAAGAAGAGCATGAATTATACCTCCTGCGAACAAAAATCTGGATTGACAAAGAGACCTGGCTGCCCACCCGATACGAGCTGTACGATAACAGGGACAGGGGGGCGGTTGAAATTGATATTCTTGACCTGAAAATAAATTCAGGCATCCCGGATTCCGAGTTTGAATTCGAGGTTCCTGAGGGCGCAGAGGTAAAATCCCTGAGTCCTGAAGACTATAAAATCGACCTGGAGAAACTGGCACTTGAAGAAGCCGAGCAGCGGGCAGGGTTTGAAATCCTTGCCCCGGCGTACCTGCCCGAAGGCTACGCATTCAATCACTCAACGGTTTTTAACAGCAGGGACAGGGCATATTTCACGGTAATTAACAGCGACCTTAGCACATTTGCGGCAATGCCCTGCTACAGGAGGGTTACTCTCGAATATATCGGAGAGAACGACCGGATAAGAATCACCGAAACCCTGTATGAAGAAGGCAAATACACATACCGGCTTTTTGAAGAAGAAGGAGAAAACATCACGGTAAACGGCAGGGAAGGAGTGCTCTATCCGGTATTTGGGGGGAATATGAAAGAACTTGAGTGGACAAACGGGGAACTTGAAATTAGCATAATGGCCGCTCTTGATAAAGCTGAAATGCTGAAAATTGCGGAATCCACCTCAGCGAAAGAATAAACGGAAAAAAATGAACGGAAGAAATGAACGAAAAAAATGAACGGAGAAGTATAACCATTAGTCCAGACATGGCACCGTGATGAAAAAATATAACTTTTATTGGAAGATGGAACACACAAACGGAGGAATAAAAAGAATGACAGCAAGAAAAACCCTTGCAGTGCTGCTCCTGCTGGTATCGGCCCTTTTTGTATCGGGCTGTACCGAGGAACTCAGCGCGGAAGAGATCGCAGAACAGATGCAGGAAAAAGAATCCAGTATTCAGGACTATTCGTATACGATGCACATAACTTCACACTTCGGGGAACAGACCCTGGAAAACGAGATCTTGACCCTGCAGAAGAAGCCAAACAAGGTAAAAACCATTGCAATCAAACCTGAAGAAGAAGCAGGAACCATGGTAGTTTCGGACGGGGAGGTCATGTGGACCTATGACCCGAAGACAAATACGGTCATGAAAATGGAAATGCCGGATACTCCGGTTTTAGGGGAGATGGATTACGCCGGAATTATTGGCGAGTTCCTGAACGAAACGGATGTCTCTTTGCTTGGGATGGAGGAAATCGACGGAAGGTCCGCATACCTGCTGGAGACCAGCCCGAAAGGGGATGGAGAAGGAATCCAGCTTGTAGACGGGATGAAACTCTGGGTGGACAAAGAAACCTGGATGCCCCTTCGGTATGAGATGTATGACAGTGACGGGAGCCTGATGATAGAACTCGAGATCCGTGACCTAAAAGTCAACCAGGGGATCCCGGACTCCGAGTTTGTATTCGAGGTGCCGGAAGGGGCAACCGTAAAGACCGTAGACCTGGACTCTTTTGAACTTCCCGAAGAAATGACCCTCGAAGAAGCCAGAGAATCCGCAGGATTTGAAATCCTGGTTCCGGAATACCTGCCCGAAGGATATGCCTTCAACCATTCAACAGTCTCCAACAACAGCTGGATAGCTTTTGAAGGGCATGCCTGCGAGACCGTCTCCCTGACATACGAAAACGAAGAGGGAGATATCATTTCCCTTTCGGAGACCGTATACGAAACTGAGGCCCCGGAAGCTCCAATCATGAATACTGCCGAAGATGTTTCTATCAATGGGGCGGAAGGAAAGTACCTTACCCTGGGGGACATGAAAATCCTGAGCTGGGAGATAGGGGATATTGGTCTGGGCCTTAGCGCCTCCCTTGAAAAAGCCGAGCTGCTGAAAATTGCAGAGTCCGTACGGGAAAATGCCTGAAAGTGAACCAGAAAAAAGCCGGTCGTAACCATGACCGGCAAAAATTATGAGAAATACAAAGGAAACAACAACATTAACGAAACACAAATACAAATACAAACACAAATACAAAAGATTCTATCAAGATAAAATCAAAAGTAAAGCAGGGGAAGGCAAAAGCCCCATCCTGCTTTTTTGCGAGCTGCCCTGCCTGCTTATTGCGAGACGTGCTTTGCAGGGCTTCTCAACAAGGTTTATTTTGCGAGGTTGTAGTTCTGGTTGACGATCTTCAGGGCGCAGTAGTTGCCGCACATTGTGCAGGCATCGGTGTCTTCGGGTGCCCTGTCGTTCCTGATATTCCTTGCGTGTTCGGGGTCGATTGCAAGGGAGTACATCTTTTCCCAGTCGAGGTCTCTTCTGGCACGGCCCATGTCAAGGTCCCACTGTCTTGCTCTTTCAGGGTACTTGACCATGTCTCCGATGTGGGCTGCGATCTTGGAGGTCTTGACTCCGGTGATCACGTCTTCAAGGTTCGGGAGAGCAAGGTGCTCTGCAGGGGTCACGTAGCAGAGGAAGTCACAACCATAGGAGGCTGCAAGGGATGCCCCGATTGCGGTTACGATGTGGTCGTAGCCAGGAGCGATGTCAGTTGCAAGAGGGCCAAGCATGTAGAAGGGCTTGTGATCGCTCATTTCCTTCATGATCTTGACGTTGGTCTCGATCTGGTCGAGGGGGATGTGACCCGGACCTTCGATGATGACCTGCACGCCTGCGTCGTGGGCTCTCTGGCCAAGTTCGGTATTGATGATCAGTTCCTGGATCTGGGCACGGTCGGTTGCGTCGTGGGTTGCTCCTGCGCGCATCCCGTTTCCGGTTGAGAGGACTACTTCGTGTTCCTTGAGGATCTCAACAAGGTAGTCGAAGTTGGCGTAAAGAGGGTTTTCCTTTTCGTTGTGCATCATCCAGGCGCTCATGAAAGCCCCGCCACGGGAGCAGAGACCACCGTATCTGCCGTGGGCTTTGAGCCTGTCAAGAGTGATGTTGTTGACACCTGTGTGGATTGCCATGAAGTTGGTTCCGAGCTTTGCCTGGGCTTCGGTTGCATTGAAGAGCTCGTCTTCAGTCATGTGCACGATTGAACCGTACTTCCTTGCGGCTTCAATGAAACCCTGGTAAAGAGGCACTGAACCGACTGAAAGGGAAATGCTGTCAATGACTTTTTTCCTGATTCCGAGGAAGTCTCCACCGGTACCGAGCTCCATGAGGGTGTCAGCGCCTGCTTTTTCGGCAGCGATTGCCTTCTGAACTTCCATATCTTCGTCAACGATGTCAGAGGACACACCGATAGAAGCGTTGATCTTGGTCCTCAGGCCTTCTCCAAGCCCACAGAGCTTAACGTCCCTGTAGGGGGAGGTGGGGATTACGACTCTTCCGGCTGCGATCCCGCGGCGGATGAATTCAGGGTCAAGACCTTCTTCCTTTGCAACGATCTTCATCTCTTCGGTGATTATTCCATTTTTGGCATCTTCCACAATTGTCATATTTATAACCTCAAGTTAGTTTCATCTGTAATATCAGCTGTAATATCAGCTGTAATATCAGTTGTATAAGCGTAGGTAAGGATCTTTGAACATAGAAAGTGCGTAATTATATATAACAATTGTTAAAAGATAAACTTTAATCAAAGACAAATTAACTTGAGTTTAAAGCCACATGATTCCGAAATTGAAAACCAAGAAGGCGTCAAATCAAGTAAAATTGATTTATTCAAGAGAGAAAGAGGAAGGAGAGAGGTGGGGGAAAAAAGAAGAAAAAGCAGTGAAAACAGATGAAAAAAGGGAAGAAAAAGAAAAAAAGGAAGAAAAATATTAGCACCACCTATAATAATTGGTAAATTCCCAAAAAAGAAGAGAATTTGAATCCTCACTTATTTTGTTCTTTGATTAAACGGAGGGTCTGCCGGTGCAGGGAAACTATCAGGTCGCTAAGCATCCCGAAAATAAACATCTGCAGGCCGAAGATAATAAGCAGGGTCGTGAGGATTGAAAGGGGGATGCGGGTGATTCCCTGGAACCACTGAAAGACCACGAAGGTCCCCGTGAAAAGCCCTGCCAGGATAAAAAAGGAGCCAAGGATTCCGAAATAGAACATGGGGTTATGGACTTTGGCAAGCCTGTAGATCGTGGAGCCTATCCGGAGCCCGTCTTTCAGGGGATTTAGTTTGGTTGCACCTTTCTCGCTTCTCGGGAGATAGGTTATGGGAATTTCCTGAATCCTCTGGTTTTTCAGAACACACTCAACCGAGATTTCGGTCTCGATTTCAAACCCTGTCTTGTTCAGTTCCAGTTCCCTGATGCTTTCCAGGGTAAAGGCTCTGTAGCCTGAAAGGATGTCCTTTAGCTGCGCCCCGTAAGCAAGATCAAAAAGCATGTTTATCAGGTGGTTGCCAACGAGGTTTAGTTTTGTAAAGGCCCCTGACTCATAGTTTACAAGCCGGTTCCCTACCACATGATCAGCCCTGCCTTCAAGAACCGGGGCAAGCAGGGAATGGGCATCACTGGCAAGTTCGGTCCCGTCCCCGTCAATCAAAAGGACATACGGGCTTTTTATAAGCCGAAAGGCCTGGATCATTGCCTGCCCCTTGCCTTTCCCGGTCTGCAGGACCACCTTTGCCCCTTCGGCCTCTGCAATTTCCTTCGTTCTATCCCTGCTATTTCCGTCAATTACCAGAATATTGGAAAAGCCTTCTGCTTTGAAATCCTTAATGAGCTGGCCGATGGTGGCGGCTTCGTTCAGGGTGGGAATCAGGATGCAAACGTCTGCGCTGTTCAAGGTTCACACATATCCTTTGCCGGACCTCTACATATAAATGTGGAATCCGTTTTTATTAAAAAACTCCTTTCCGCAAATGGTAACCGTCGGAAAGGAGGCGGGATTTTTGTAAAGGTAAGGAATTGTTCTTATAAAAGCCCCATGTTGTCGAGCTGTGTGCGGACGACTTCCACACCCTTTTCACAGTCTTCGGGGGATTTGCCGCCGGTTACCACCAGTTTTCCGGAACTGAAGATCAGGACTACCACCTTTGGCACATCGATCCTGTATACAAGTCCGGGGAACTGTTCAGGTTCATATTCAATGTTTTCAAGCCCGAGCCCGATTGCAATGGCGTTAAGGTTAAGGATTGTGTGCAGGTCAGCTGAGGCGACAATGTTCTGCACCGTTATCTGCGGGTTCTCTATAGTCGTGATCCCTATGCCATTGAGCTTCTTTGCCATGTTGCCTATAACGGTGTGTACGTCAGCCACGTTCTTTGCCCCGGTGCAGACCACTTTCCCTGAGGTGAAGACAAGGAATGCGGCCTTGGGGTCAGAAACCCTGTAGACAAGCCCCGGGAATTTCTGCTTGTTATACTCGGCCCCTTCGAACTCGGATTCGATTACGGTTAAGTCGAATTCTTCAGCAAGTTTGGTGGATGCAACCACGTTTTCGATCTTGATGCTAGATTCACTCATTGGACAACCCTCGGTATATAAAGCAAAAGTAATATCCTCTAACCAGTATATAAAGCTATAGTTAAATGACACGCATCCTATATAAATGATATATAAAGAGAGTATATATACTACGGAAAAACTTAAATCGAAGGCGCAAGAGGAACAAAGAAATTTAGAAAAGAAAGGGAGGAGAAGAGCCGATTACAGGATCATTCAGTCCTCAATTTTTTTCAGGCCATCGAGCACAGCATCGTACTTCAAACAGACCCGCCGGAAAAGGTCTCCTTCCACAGTGCGGTGAGTGGGAAGAAGGATTTCCGCCCCTTTTCCGATTTTTGCCCCACTTTTCGAGGTCCCGTAATCAGGGGCTATCAGGACCCCGTCCGCCGAAACCCCCAGATTCAGGTCATTTACGATTTTCGAGACCATGTCCGTGGCAGGCTGAACCTTCTTTTTGATAAGAAGGGTTGAAGACAGGTATTTTCCCCTTGTCTCCCTGAGATTATCAAGAGTCTTTTCCACGGTTTCCGGATTCACTTCATCCTGAAGTTCTTCAGCAATTGTGGAAACTGCCTCGATCAGGTCTTCAAAGGTCGTGGAGTGCATCTCAAGAATCTCTCCATCGCAGTGCTGCCGCACCTCCTCCAGGTAGCCGGCCGAAATGACCAGGACATCCACTTCAAGCAGGCGGGAGAGATCTTCTTTAGAGGGGGAATAGGCGTTTATCACCAGGTAGTCCTTAATCCCGCACATCCCCATCAGGGACTCGTACATGGGAGTTACGGCAACGGTCTTTTTTCCGATCCACCGGTTGATTTCACTCTGCCCGGCGTCCTCTTTCAAAAGCCCGATGATTTTTTCCTTTATAGCCTGAGGGTCGTTTCGCTTGAGCCCGAAATAATCCGCAAAAAGCAGGGTTGTGGAAAGCTGTCGGCTCCTCCCGCAGGGCACGGAATCGACAAAACCCCGCTCTATCAGGTCCCTGATATGCTCGTAAGCCCCACTGCCCCGCATTTCTATAAGGTCAGACTGGAGCAGAGGCTGGTGATAGGCGATCATGGAAAGGGTCCGGAGTTTAGGCGCGGAAAGTTCTTTCGGGGCGACCATCCGTATAAGCTCGGAATACTCAGGTTTGACCTGCATGACATAGCGTTCCCCTAGGTCCACAATCTCCATCCCGGTTTCCCGGGAAGCATAGTCCTCCATTAACTCCCTGAGAACGGAAAGTATGGTTTTTTTGGGTTTGCCGCTTATTTTCGCAAGCTTTTCAAGGCTTACTGCCCTTCCCGCGGCAAAGAGGGCCGCTTCAATGATTTCAAGCTCACTCATAAGGTTTCACTTCCGGAAAAAGGATAAATGTCATAGAAAGATAAGAATTACTCTTCAAGAGGGTTCTTTTAGTTTAAAGAGGAGACTTACTCTTTAAAATATCAGTTTAGTTTTTAAGAAAGATCATTTATTTTTATAGAGGGGGAATTTAGTTTTGAAGATAGGGTAGTTTAGTCTTCAAGAGGATTTGATTCTACCGGACTTACTTCGACGGAGAAAACCTCTACAGGTTCGGAATTCAGGGCATCCTTCCTTAAAGAACTTTCGCCAGAACCTTTACCGTCAGATGCCAGGACAGCAATAACCGGAGAGACAACGGTATCCGAGGAAACAGCAGCATCCGGAGAGACAGCAGTTCCCGGGACTTCATGCCCTGAAACCGCCCCGTTTTGCAGGCTATTTTCATGGAAGGAGGACGGGTTGTGTTCAGTGGAAAAACCGGATTCTGCCCCGGGGTAGATGAAAAGCTCCCCGAAAAGTTCCTTCTGACAGAGCCAGACTTTCTTGCTGGAAGCCAGGAAGAGAAGAGAAATGTAATCCATGACCCGGTCTTCACTCTCCTCCATTAGAACGGAAAAGACCACATAAGGCTGCATCTGAAACAGTTTTGAAAGCCTGTCCCAGATAAGGTCCAGCCGGACACTGATAGCTTCATCGTGAGCGATGTCCAGAACATCCCCGGTACTGAGTTGTGGCCCTTTCGGCGCTTCACGTGCTTCCGAAGCCTGCCGGGCTTTCTTATCATATTTCCTGGAAAGGGCTTTTTCAGCTTTCCTGAGTTCGGAAATCAATTCGTTCAGAGTCACTGGACGGGTGGACAGGCGGCGGACAGGGAGTTTCGGGATAGGGAATTTTTCGGGCTCAGGGAATTCATCGTAATCGAAAAAGTCGGGTTCCTCTTCAGGCACATCTTCCTCAAGAATCCCGGAGGATTTCATGCGGAGCAGGATCGCGGAATAGAGAAGCGTCCTGGAAGAAATCCGGAGGTCCATTTTCTTGAGTTCCTCCACCCTTCCCAGGAAATTATCGGTCAGTTCCACGATGTCAATATCCCAGGGATCGATCTTTCCGCTTTTTGCAAGTTCGACCATGATGCCCAGGGGTTCGTAGGTCTCGAACTCCGAAAGTTCAAGCCCCTCCCAGTCAACCCCCATATTGGAGAGAGTGGAAGGAAGCCCGAACGGCCCGGGGTCAGAAAAAGAAGAGTCGCCATCAACCGGTTCCGAAACTTCAAAGGACACATCCGGAGCCTTCAACTTAAAGATCTCCAGCGCAGTCCCGGCATCTTCCGCAAGCTCATCCATTCAGCCTTACCCCTGTAATGCTCGTAATATTGTTTTCCTGCATGGTGACGCCGATGGTCCGGCTTGCAGCCTGGATCATGGGCTTTCTCAGGGAAACAACGATAAACTGGACTTTCGAACCCGAGGTCCTGACCCTTCTCGAAACCCTTTCCACGTTCCAGCCGTCCAGAAACATATCGATCTCGTCAAAGGCGTAGAAGGGCGCAGGGCGGTACTGCTGGATCGCAAAGATAAAAGCAAGGGCTGTAAGACTCTTTTCTCCCCCGGACATGGCCTCGATCCTCTGCAGGGTTTTTTCCTTGGGCCGGGCTCTCAGAGTCATGCCTCCCGCAAAGGGGTCATTGGGGTCGGTCAGTACAAGTTCACCCATCCCATCGGAAAGCTCGTGGAAAATCTCCTTGAAATTGGCATTAATTCCTTCGTAAGCCTCCAGGAAAGTGTCCCGCTTGAGCGTCTCATACTGATCGATGCGGTCCAGGAGCTGCTCCCGCTCGGTAAAGAGGGTATCGCGCTTTCCCTGCAGGTCAGAGAGCCTGAGTTCCACCTCGTTATATTCGTCAATTGCCCGCATGTTCACAGGCTCAAGCTTGCGCAAAGCCTCCTCGATCGCCTGGATCCGGAGGTAGACAGTCTCATAACTCGGGACTTCATCGCTTTCTTCTATACCCCTGCGCTCAATTTCTTCAAGGAACTGTTTTTCCTGTTCAAAGAGGGCATTCCGGGTAGCCGTAAGCGTCATAACCTGCTGGTTTGCTTTTTCGAGGCTGGTCTTTGCCGCACTGACCCTGCGCTTCACGGCAGTATGCCCCTCCTGGACTTTTTCTCTCTCTTTCTGGAGCTCCAGGAGTTCATCGGAAAGTTCAAGTTCCCGCTTCTTTTTCTCTTCCAGCACTGCCTCGAGTTCTTCGATCTTTATCCGCAGGGACCCTACCTTTTCCCGGAGGGTTGTTTTCCGGGAATCAAGCTCTCCAATCAGTTCCTTGGATTCGGTAATTTTCTGTTCGGCATAGATTTTTTCAAGTTTCAGTGCGTTTAGGCCTGCTTCAGTGTCCCTGATCCTGCCATCAAGCCGCCGGATTTCCTCGTCCGCAAACTCCGCTTTCCTGTTGATCTCCGGAAGCGGGGAATCGGCAATTTTGACTTCAAGTTCGGCAATCTGCCCCCCGAGTATTGAGGCGGTTTCGTCCATTTCAGCCTTTTCGGCAATGACCTCGTCCATTTCGGTTTTAAGTTCGCCCCTTGCCTTTTCGATCGCCTGGAGGTCGGCCTTTTTGGAATGCAGGAGTCCTTCAAGTTTAGCTTCCCTGCCTGCAATTTCTTCGAGCTGGAGTTCTTTCCTGGAAATTTCTTCCTCGCAGTCCCGGACCTTCCGGTTCAGCTCGAAAATGTGGCTCTCAATGTTGTCCTGCTTTCCTATTGCAGCAGTCCGGCTGGCGTCCAGGGCCTGGATCTCGTCCCTGAGCTTGAGAAGCTTGTCCTTTTCCGCCGCCGCAAAAGAAAGTCCCGATTTAGAAGAAAGGAACCCACCTACCATTGCCCCGCTCTTTTCCAGGACCTCCCCTTCCAGAGTGACCATCCTGTACCTGCCCATAAGGCGCCGGGCATTTTCCAGAGTGTCAAGCACGAGGGTGTCCCGGAAAACGTACCAGAAGGCTGACTCAAAAGCCGGGTCGAATTCGATGAGGTCAATGGCATATCCTACAATCCCGGAATCATAATTGAGGTTCTCGAGCCTGCCCGCCGCTTTCATCTTGTTCAGGGGAAGGAAGGTAGCCCTTCCACCCTTTCTCCGCTTCAGGTAATCGATGGCTTCCGCGGCGTCGGCGTCCGTGTCCACCACCAGGGCCTGCATCCGGCTCCCTGCGGCGACTTCCAGGGCTTTCGAGTAGCGACGGTCAACTTTCCCGAGCTGGGCAATGGTCCCGTGCACCCCGTAGAGTTCGTTTTGCCGGGTCGCCCCGAGCACCGTCTCCACGGCTTTTGAATACCCTCCCCCGTGTTCCGCAGCCCGTACCCGTGCTTCGGTGAGGGCAAATTCCTGCTGGAGCCCATGAAGCTTGCTCTCAAGTTTCCTGAGATCTTCCTTAATCCTGAAATGGCTGCTTTCGATATCGTCCCGGTCCTTCAGGAGAGACTCCTTCTTTTCGGAAAGCTTTTCAAGCTCGTACTGGACCGAACGGGTATCGCTGTCCGAACTCGCAACCGCAGCCTCTGCTTCCTGGATCTCGTTTTCGATATCCCGAAGTTCTGCGGACTTTCGCCGGAGGGCATCGAGCAGGCGGTCCTCATGCCGCATGAGCTCGTTCTTTTCGTTTTTCACGCCTTCGAGTTTCCCTTTGGCAGCCGTAAGTTCGTCCCTTGTTTCGGCAAACTTCACGTCTACGTCGGCGATTTTGCTCTGGAGCAGCATGCGCTCGGTCCTGCGTTCCGAAAGCTCGGACTCAAGGCTGTCTTTCCGGATCTGTTCGGCTTCGATTTTCTCGTCCAGGTCCCGGACCTTTCCTTTGGTGGAATCGATCTCCACAAAAGCTTTCCTGCGCCGCGCATCGCCCTCTTCGATATCGTTTTCGGTAAGTTCGATGCTGTCAACACACCTGGATATCTCCCCTTTTGTCCCCTCGATATCCTTTTTGATCTGGAGCTGTTCGGCTTCCCCTTTCTTCCGGATCTCCAGGGAAAGATTTTCCAGGGCTTCATCCAGGGCTTCGAGTTCCTGTTCCCGCTCTTCAAGGATTGCCCGGATCTTTACAAGGTGCTCCTCCTTTCCGACAAGCTCCTTATCCACATTTCCCAGTTCGGTCCTTGCGTCTTTCAGTTTGGAAAGCAGGACATAACCTTCAAATTTTATCTTCTCGGCCTTGAGAGCCTGGTATTTAAGGGCCTGGTCACGCTCCCCTGACAGCTTTTCAAGCTGGGCACGCACCTCTTCCAGAATGATATCCACCCGCTCAATCTGCTGCCTGACGACTTCCAGCTCTCCGAGAGCTTTTTGTTTGCGCTCGTCAAACTCCGCGACCCCCGCAATCTCATCAATGATCTTTCTTCTTTCCACAGCAGTCATGGAGATAATCTGGGTTACGTCTCCCTGCATGACCACGTTGTACCCTTCGGGAGTCACGCCGGCTTTGGCAAGCTGGGAATGGACCTCAGTCAGGCTGACGGATTTCCCGTTAAAATAGAAGTAGCTGTAGTATCCGCTCTTTGTCTGTCGGATCTTCCGGGACACCGTAAACTCCTCCAGGTCCACCGGAAGTTTGCGGTCGCTGTTGTCAAAGCGAATAGTGACCTGAGCAAAGTCGGGCTTTTTCTTCTCATCCCCATTGTAGATGAGGTCCGTGAGTTTTTCGGCCCTGAGCGTCCTGGAACTTGTAAGTCCGAGAGCAAAGAGAATCCCGTCTATGATATTGGACTTCCCACTCCCGTTAGGTCCCGAAATCGTGGTGAAGTCGTTATAAAAGGAAATTTTTACTTTTTTCCCGAAGGACTTGAAGTTAACGAATTCTATTTCTTTTATATACACAGGATGCCTCTGCAATTTCGCGTTTTTTTTGGAGAGAATTTATTGAAAACATTATATAGAATTTGATCAAAGTTCCCACAAAAAAGATTTATCTGGAAATTCCTGTATTTTCGGCTATCTCTGCGCCTTTGGGACTTATCTTTCACAGGTGATAATCTCTGCGTCTTCGTCATCCCTTGCAACAACGGTCTCGTTTCGTTCAATATGAGTGACAGACTTTTCGGCGATGATGTATTCGCAATCATTATTTTCTCTGGACCGCTGCACAGTTCTTGCAACTTTCTGCCGCTTCAGCTCCCCGCTATCGGCAATGATGTACTCGCACTTTATTTCCTCAACTTCCTCTTCATCGAGTTCTTCAGGTTCTACTTCCCGGACCTTTAACCTGACCCTGGCATTGGTCCCTGGCAGAGGAGCGGGAACTTCCCTTACCTCGATTCTTGCACGTGGAGAAGGAATTTCTTTCCGGGGTTCCGGTTTCTGTTTAGGCTTTTTGGAAAGGGGAGGGAGGTCAAGTGGGTCTTCGAGCATGGAAAGGGAGACCGAAGGAGCAACATCAGGAGTGGAATTCTGTAATTCTTCGAGCTTCCGGGAAAGTTTTTCAACATCAGCTTCCAGCCTCCTTACCACTGATTTCTGGTCAAGGAGTTCTTTTACCAGCCCGTCCTGGATGCCTGCAAGTTCTTTCAACTTATTTTCAGCCGCCCCTCTCTCATGGACAGGGGCATGATTCAGCTCCATGCGCAGTTCATTAAGGACTGAAGCTTTAAGGGAAGCAGGACTCGGCATCCCCATAAGCTCGGTCCTGATATCGGAAAGGATAAGATCCTTCAGGGAATCCAGGTCGGAGCTGCATTCCATTTCGGTCCGAAGTTCATTGAGAACCGAAACCTTAATTGATTTCTTGAGAGTCTCAAGCTCTTCATAGCTAATCGACAAACGCCTTTTAAGCGGCTTATTATTCAGATCCCTCTGTCCAGTCCTCATAAAATTCCTCTTGCAATAAATTCGGGTCCCGGGTAATATGCAAAATTTCTGGTTATGGGATTAGATCATAGTAACTATAATTAGATGGTATTGTTTAGACAAATTTAAATAATGTGTACAAAGTACATGTAATCCCACTTTATATATAATGGTAATCGATGGCTTTTCTCAGGCGGGGAGAACTTTCAATTAAAATATAAGAAGAGGATGCTTATTAAGCTTTCTGAAAAAGGGAGAAAGATTGGCCTTATTTTGCGGATAGGTCATAAGAAGTATGAAAATATCATTAAAAGAATGTGAAAAAATAGGGGGAAAATAAAGGTTGACTTAATACCGGGACCGGAATCAGAATCCCCCCATTTTTAAAAAAATAAATGAAGAAATAATAAAGAAAGAATTAAAAAAACTCAAAAAATGAATCCAGAATTACCCGAAAAACTTCCTATAAAGAGGTCGGATTCCAGAACCGAGGTTCAAAATTATAAAGATTTAGTGTTAGTTAAGGGATGAGAAAGTGTCATCGGAATCGAATAATACACTCTGGCGGGACTGAATTCTGGTCTCGCTACAGTCGATTTCCAGGGCACTTTCACTGACCAGGGAACCATGGGTACCCGTGCTTTCCAGGAAAAGCTGCACCTCTTCCGGCTCAGGCTCACGGAAATGATCCATTTCAAAAATATCCATAATAACACTAAACACGTTTTTGTGCAGGTGATTGGTAATTCGGGTCATCGGAAGTAATCAGGAATTGCTGAGTATAAGTAATTTGTGGTGATGAGAAAAATAGATTGAACTGGGATATAGTAAAATATAAATATATAAACATTACGCCACAGAGGTTCACCGTTTATCCCGTATGGATCTGAGATTCGCCGGTGCTCACACCCATACTTCATGCACCCATGCCATTAAGGAAGGGCCGGATGAAAAAAGACAGAACCGTCCCCAACACACACCGAAGGCTCGGAAGGGGGAAGGTAACCGTCCCGGACACACATTCAAAAGTCAGGCAAACCGGTTGAACCGTCTCCTCCTGCATAAAGGGATCAGAGGAAGGCAGGTCCGAACATCCGGATCAGGACCCCGATCCCGAGGGCAAGGAAAGTGGTGAAAGTCACAATCAGCGCAGTGTCCTTTGTTCCCAGTTCATGCTTCAAAACGGCTATCGTGGCCACGCAGGGCACATAGATGGTCGTTATCACCGCAAACTGGTACATCTGGAGGGGGGTCATCACCAGTGCAAAGTTGGCGGTGCCTGCAAGCACGGCAAGGATCTGGAGAGCCATTTCTTTTCTGAGAATTCCGAAAACCAGCGCTGTTGCCGCAAACGCCGGGAGGCCCAGAAGGCCTACGGAAATGGGTTCCACAAAGTCCTGGAAGATCGTGAGCAGGCCCAGGGCATCTAGGATACCCAGGAAGGCACTGCCTACAAGCAGCAAGGGGAAGGCAATGTAGACAAACTCCCGGCTTTTAAGCCAGGTCTTCTGGAGGGTGGATTTAAGCTTGGGTTTCCTGAGGGGAGCCATCTCCATGATAAAGCCGCTTCGTTCTCCAGGGAGCGTTCTTGCAAGGATCAAACCCATGGCGGCAATGATAACCACCTCCATAAGGTAAATTGAAACCGCAGGCCAGAAGCCCACAAAAGTCCCAACAAGCCCCAGGATAATCACCGTCCGCGCGGAACAGGGCACAAGGGAGATCAGAAGGGAAGCTATCCTCTTTTCCCTCCGGGTCCCAAGAGAGTGCACCGCCATGATCGCGGGGACGTTGCACCCAAAACCAAGGACAAGGGGGATAACTGCCCTTCCATGCAGCCCCAGTTTGTGGGTCACGTTGTCCAGGAGGAAAGCTGCCCTGGTAAGGTAGCCGGAGTCCTCGAAAACGGAGAGGATAATGTAAAAGACCGCTATGTAGGGGATGGCAATTGCAATCCCGGCCTCTACACCCCGCAGGGAGTAGATGATGAGGTTCCTGATAAGAGGAGACATCCCCAGGGTCATGGCTTCCACGGGCTCGATAATGTAAGGTTCGAATAAATCGTCTACGATCCAGGCTTCCAGGAAACCTCCGATCCTGAAGACCAGGAGGAAAGTAAGGAGCAAAGCCGAGATAAGCACGGCAATCCCGAAGTTTGGAGAGGTAAGGATCCCGTCAACCCGGTCCCTCAGACTTTTTTTAGGCTCAAACCTGGAGACCACGCTGTCCACAATATGCCCGGACTCCCCGTAAATATCCCTTGCAACCGTATCCGGGACCGAGATCCTGTGTTCAAGTTCAAGGTTCTGCCTGAGCCTCCTGCCGGTGGACAGCAGAGCATTGGCCTCCGGAGGCATACAGCAGAGTTCGACAAACTCCGCATCATTCAAAAGCGCCGCCATCTTCACCCTCGGCGGAGAGTCCGGAAAAGCCTTGTCAAGCCCTGTTAGAGCCTGCCTGATCCATGGGCTGTATTCGGCCCTGTGATGGTCCTGGACCTTGCCTGCTTCCTCCATGGCCACCAGCACCACCTCATCAAGCCCCTCTCCCCGGGTTGCCACCGTGGGAACCACGGGCAGGCCGAGCATTTCCGAGAGTTTGGAGGCATCAACCCTGAATCCCAATTCTTCGGCAAGGTCGACCTGGTTCAGGGCTATGACCATGGGTATGTCGAGTTCGAGCAGCTGCAAGGTTAGGTAAAGGTTCCGCGCAAGCCGGCTTGAATCAAGGATGTTGATAATCACATCCGGCTCGTCCTGGATCAAATACTCTTTTGCTACTTTTTCATCCTCATTTGAAGTTCCCAGGGAATAAATCCCGGGCAGGTCCACCACTTCTATCGTCCTTCCTTTCCCTTTCACCATACCCCTGACAAGCTCTACCGTTGTGCCGGGATAATTCGAAACCTCGACACCAACTCCCGTAAGCCGGGTAAAAAAAACACTTTTTCCCACACTGGGGTTGCCTACGAAAGCCAGAGTCATGTCATAGGAAGAATTTTTATTTTCTTTGTCACGGATACTGCAAGATGAGGATGAAATTTTGATCACGTCTCCGGTGTTTATTTGCGTATTCAGTACGTTTCCAGTACGTTTCCAGCATGTCTCAAGTAGGTCTTCAGTATATCTCCATTGTGTCTCTAAAGGTCCAGTATTTTTGAGATGTCTCGGATCTGTCCGGCATACTCCGTATTTCTTAATAGTCCGTATTACACGCCAGGTTTTTGCATAGATCAGTTCAAGAGCTGCCGCCGCAAGGAGTTATGAAAATTTTTTTGGCTACATCCCTGCCCAGGGCAATTTCCGACCCAACGGCTATTACCGAAATGCATCCCTGCTTCTGCTTGCGCCGGACTTCAATTTCTTTTCCGGTCAGGATCCCGAGGGAGTTCAGACGTTCCTTTGCTTCCCTGGGAAGAGTCACCCGGGCAACAGTCCCGGAGCTCCCTTCTTTCATTTCGTCAAGAGGAATGAAACGTTCCTGCTCCCCAAGGGTGCATTTATCAATGTTAATGGGATGCCCGTCAGGGCAGTACTCGGGACTGCCAAGGAATTCGTACAGCCTTTCAAGCACGTGATCCGAAACCGCGTGTTCGAGTTCACAGGCTTCCCTGTGAGCCACCTTCCGGTCTAAATCAAGGACATCTGCAAGGAAAGTCTCAAGCACCTGGTGTTTCCGCTTGATTTTTATAGCCTTTTCAGTCCCTTTATAGGTCAGTTCCACACCCTTGTAAGGGATATGCTCCACAAACCCCATGGAGGAAAGTTTCTTGATCATTTCCGTCACACTTGGAGGAGCAACGTTGAGCTCGTCGGCTATTTGTTTGGTCTTGGCCGGGCCCTGGTTTTTCATTATGAGGTATAAAATTGTCTCGAGGTATTCTTCCAATCGTTCAGTGTGCATAACACCATCCCGCCACTACCCGCCCGGAAGTCCGGTGTGGATGTCCAGTAAGGATAATTAGGGCAACCTAAAAAATAAACTGCATAAATAAATAGCTTTTGGTTTTTTTCATAGCATCTTAAAATAAAATAAAATAAAATAAAATAAAATAAAATAAAATAAAATAAAATAAACCCGGAAAAAATCCAGGAGAAATTCCTGGAAAAAATTAAGATAGTATCGGTCTGATAAGGGAAATTTCATCACAGTCAGGGAATTTCGGGCAGTTGAGGCACCCGACCCAGACCTTCCTTGGGAGCCTGTTTTTGTCCACAATCTCAAAGCCCAGGCTTTCGAAAAATTCAGGGACATAGGTTAGGGTAAAGACCTCCTTCATGCCAAGTACCTCTGCTTCCTTAAGGCAGGCCCTTACAAGTTCAGTGCCAATCCCCTGCCTGGTATAATTCGAGTTTATGGCAAGAGCACGAATCTCAGCCACGTCTTCCCAGAATACATGAAGTGCACAGCAGCCTGCGACCTGGCCGTCTACCTCATAGACATAAAAATCCCTTATATTTTCGTAAAGTTCGCTCAGGGAGCGAGCGAGCATAAGTTCCTGCCTCGCATAAGTGTAGATGATATGCTTCATCTCAACGACATCGTTTACCCGGGCTTTCCTGATCACGGTTAATTTTCCTCTATTTGCTTTTTTGGCATTGCCTTTAATTCATTCCTAAAATATCCGGAATTACCCATTAAATTCAGAGCAATTTGATTTGGTCAATTAATACTCGGAATAGTCAAACAGATCTTGTTCAATTAATATCCGGAGCAGCTTACGATTCATCTGCCGCTTACAATATTCGGAAATTGATTACAATCAGGGCTCAGGGTCGAGAGTCTGAATGGTAAAACAAAACCGAAAAGAAAACAGATGAAAGAAAGTGAAATGGCGGGCGCGAAGGGATTTGAACCCCCGATTTACAGCTTAGGAGGCTGCCGCCCTATCCTGGCTAGGCCACGCGCCCACTTCGATACTCCTGAAACACATGAACATGAAAGTTCTCTGCTGAGACTGCATTCCAGACGAGATGTGCATTATAGCAGTCATAACATATATATTTAATTATCGCCCGGAAAAGGGAAAATGGACATCACATGAGAGAGATAATTACCAGGTGAAGAGAAAACTATAATAAGCAAGTCCGGGATTTAACGTTAACCGCCCCATAAAAAGAGGTTAACAATACAAGACAGTTTCAATAAAAGTAGAGATGAAAGAATGGAAAGGAAAAACAAAGAAGGAAGCGTTGCCCAATCCTCGGAACTTAGAAAAATGGTGTTTGCGTCTCTTTTCGCCGCAATGACAGCAGCCGGGGCATACATAAGGATCCCACTTTTCATATCCCCGGTGCCAGTTACCTTGCAGACCCTCTTTGTCTTCCTGGCAGGGAGCATGCTTAAGAGCAAATGGGGCACCCTCTGCATGCTGGTATACGCCCTGCTGGGGATTGCGGGGATGCCCGTCTTTACAGGCGGGGCTTCGGGACCAGGAGTAATCCTGGGGCCAACCGGAGGATATATAATAGGCTTCATACTTGCGGCATTTGTAATCGGGTACCTGAGTGAGAAGAGTGGAAAAACCGACTATCTCTCAAATGCCCTGTATATCGGCATAGGGCTCGTAATCGTCTATGCCATGGGGGTGGCCCAGCTGGCACTTGTCGGTAAACTGGACCTCCTGCAGGCAATAACCCTGGGGGTACTTCCATTCATCCCCGGAGACCTCCTGAAACTGGCAGTTGCGGCCCATATAGCATCCAGGCACAGTATATGAAAAAGTAAGCAGGACGGGAAAAGCGGCAAAAAGATAAAACCAGCAAAGACCCGAAAATCGCAAGAAGCCAGAAACAGCAAGAAGTCAAAAAAAGCCAGAAGCCGGAAACAACAAAGAGCCGGAAATAGCAAAAAGTCAAAAAAAGCAAGAAGCCGGAAACAACAAAGAGCCAAAAACAATGATCAGGATAGAGGATCTGAGCTACAACTTCCCTGATGGGACACGGGGCCTGAAGAAAATTAACCTCGAAATAGAAAGAGGGGAATTCCTGGGAATAGTTGGCAGGAACGGCTCGGGAAAGTCCACCCTTGTTCGGCACCTGAACGGGCTTTTGAAGCCGACGGAAGGGAAAGTATACGTAAAAGGAATGGACACGGCAGACCCTTCAAAGCTCCTCGAGATCCGGCAGACCGTGAGTATGGTCTTCCAGAACCCGTATACCCAGTTCGTGGGCACAACCCTGGAAGAAGACGTGGCTTTCGGGCCTGAGAACCTTGCCCTTTCCCCTGAAGAAATCCGAGAAAGGGTGGACAGGGCTCTTGAAGTGGTTGGGCTTGAGAATTACAAAAACCATTCCCCAAAAACCCTGAGCGGAGGGCAGAGCCAGTGTGCGGCTATCGCGTCGGCCCTTGCGATGAAATCCGAATGCATTGTTTTTGACGAAATAAGCTCCATGCTGGACTCAAGGTCCAGGGAACAGGTCCGGGAAATCCTCCGGAAACTGCGGGGAAAAGCCCGGACCATCGTGTATGTTACCCACAGGCTCGAAGAAGTCCTGTACGCCGACAGAATTCTCGTGATGGACCGGGGGCAAATAGTGCGGGAAGGAAATCCGAAAACCGTTTTCAAAGCCCCTGAACTCGGAGAATTCGGCCTGGAACTGCCCCCAATCGTGGAACTGCTGAACAGCCTGGAAGCAGGCGGACTTGCCCTGGAATGGGCCCGGCTGGCTTCAATCGAAAACCTTGCGGAGGATATATGGGAATCAAGGTGGAAAATCTGAGCTATTCCTATTCCGGAAACCGGAAAGGAAAGCCTGCCCTGGAAAATGTCTCCCTGGAGATTGAAAAAGGGGAATTTGCCGTCATCTCCGGAGCCGCCGGAGCCGGGAAATCTACACTCATCAAACATTTAAATGGGATTTTCCTCCCCCAGGAAGGCAGGGTGACCGTGGACGGCCTGGACACCCGGACCCGGGAAGTGCGCAGAAAGGTAGGCATGCTTTTCCAGCATTCCCAGAACCAGCTCTTCGAGGAAACCGTATACAGGGAAATTGCCTTCGGACCTTCTAACTTCGGGATCCTGGGAGAAGAACTTGAAAAAAGGGTGTATGAGACCCTGTCCCTCGTACACCTCGATACCGGAATCCTGGACCGCCCCCCATTCAGCCTGAGCGGGGGAGAGAAACGCCGGGTTGCGCTTGCGGGAATCCTGGCGCTTCGCCCGGCCTACCTGGTGCTGGACGAACCCACTGCGGGCCTGGATCCCGAAGGCAGGGCCAAACTGCTCGGAAGGCTTCAAAATATCCATCGAAAAGGAGTAGGAATCGTCGTTGTGTCCCACACCCTGGAAGAAATCCTGCCCTTCGCCCAGAAGGTCATTTCGATGGAAGAGGGCAGGATCGTGTTTACAGGCAGCCCGGAAGAATACCTAAGGGCAGGGTATTCCCCGGTGCCTCCGCTTGCCAGGCTGATGAAAGAGCTGAATAAGAAGGGAGCCAACCTCAGGGAGAGCATCTTTACGGCAGAGGAGGCCTTGAAAGAGCTTCAAAAGTTCAGGCTGGAAAAGCCGGAGAGAGATCGGGGAATATCAGAGAAGGGAGCAGAGGAGAAGGGAGCAGAGGAGAAGAGAATAGAGGAGAAGGAGGCGCAGGACAATGCCTGAGACTGCATTCAACTACATCTATGGGGATTCCCTCCTGCACAGGCTGGACCCCAGGACCAAGCTTGCAGCAGTGATGTGCCTGAGCATCCTCGTCTTCAGGGAGGAGAGTTTTGCCGGGATGGGGCTGCTTATTGCATTTTTCCTTTTGCTCACGTGGATTTCGGGAGTACACCTTTCCTTTTTGCTCAGGTCGGTCCGTCCCCTGCTCGTCTTTATTTTCGTCATCTTTTGCTTCCAGCTCTTTGCAACGAAAGGGACGCCTATTGTCCCTCTGCCGGTGCTCTCGCCTACCTTTGAAGGACTGAGGCTGGGGGCCCTGCTTTCCTTACGTTTCGGGCTGCTCCTGCTCTATGCGGCCCTCCTTACGGCAAGTACCCTTCCGAGCCAGATTACTAACGGGATCGAGCACCTACTCCGCCCCCTGCCCCTCCGCCGCCTTGGGGTGACTTCCTTCGACCTGGCCACCATGATGTCACTCTCCATCCGCTTCCTCCCCAGTTTCCTGGAAAATGCGGCAACGATCAGGGCAGCCCAACTCGCCCGGGGCCTTGACCTCAAGCACGACCTGCGCAGGGGGATCACGGCAATTGCAGTGCCCCTGATAAGGAGGTCGATCCTCTCGGCAGAAGAAGTGACCGAAGCCATGGAAAGCAGGTGCTACCAGGGACAGTGCCGGACCTCCCTCCACGAACTCAGGATGCAGAAACTCGATTGGATAGCTCTACTGGGGCTCGGGGTATTTTCCCTTTTCATTTTCTTGCTTTGAAAGTAATCCCTAATTATTCCCAATTCGTTTTCCTGCTTTGAAAGACCCCTCTTCTCGCTTTGAAAGGCATCCACTAATCGAATTGTGAGTCCTTCACTTGAACCCCTGAATGCCGAAGTTTTTCGAAAAAGATTAATACATGAATAGTTGTTCATATATTCATGAAAGAAAAGTGTGAAAGAATGAATACCCGGGAGATAGGGGAGATGCTGCAAGCAGTCCCTGAAGCCGAAAAAATTTCCCGGGTAGCAGAGGTATTCAAAGCGCTTCATTCGGACACCCGATTAAAAATTCTCTTTCTACTCAGGCAAAAAGAGCTGTGCGTTTGTGAACTCGAACAGGCCTTGGACGTCACCCAGTCTGCAGTCTCGCACAGTCTCCGGACCCTCAGGCAGCTTGACCTGGTGCGGGTCAGGCGGGAGGGAAAATTCACGGTTTACTATATCGCAGACGAACACGTGCGCATGCTGATTGAGATGTGCCTGGAACACGTGGAGGAAAAAGCATGAGCCTTGAAACCCTCCCCCCTATCCTCGCCCTGTTTTCGGGCATCCTGCTGGCCTCCTGGGAAATCTTCGTGGAAGCCGCCCCTTACCTTATCTTCGGGTTCGGAATTGCGGGGCTCCTGAACATCCTGGTCCCGGACCAAAAAATAGTGGAATACCTGGGAAGCTCCGCCGGGAAAGTCCGTTCGGTAATCAACGCCTCCCTGGCAGGCCTGCCTCTCCCTCTCTGCTCCTGCGGCGTAATCCCTGCTGCCATGTCAATCCGGAAAAGGGGAGCGAACAGAGGAGCCACCCTCTCTTTCCTGATCTCAACCCCCCAGACCGGCGTAGACTCCATAGCCATCACCTACGCTCTGCTGGACCCCCTGATGACAATATTTCGCCCCATTGCAACCCTTGTGACGGCCATCCTGGCAGGGCTTGCAGACAACCTGCTGATAGGAGAGGAGGAGAAAAAAGGGGAGAAAAAAAAGAAAGACGGTTCTGGGAAACAAACAGGCTTATTTGCCGTCTCCACACTCCTTGCAACTTCGGCCCGGACTTCAGTTTCGGGCAGGGACGGCTATTCTTCTTGCGACTCTGAATGCGGCTCTATCTGCAGCCCTACTTGCGGTTGCAGTTCACTCGAAAACCCCGTACCCGGAAAAACAGAGGCTGTAAACCCCATGACCCTCAACAAACCCTCCACTGAAAAAATCAGCCATCTTACCCTTTCCACTCAAACAATTCCAACTAAAAATCATTCTGCAAATCTTCCACAAGACGAAACGGCCTCATGCGGATGCAGCTGCGGGTGCGGCGGAAACGAAAGTAAAGAGGACAGGAAAAGCCAGGAAATCGGGAAAGGCAAAAAACCCTTGCAGACCCGGCTCTTCGAAGGCATGAAGTATGCTTACATCGAACTCCTTGGGGACATCTCGAAATGGATGCTTATAGGAATCCTGTTTGCAGGCATCATTTCCTACCTTGTCCCGGAAAGCCTGATCAGGGACTACCTGGGAGGAGGGCTCAGCTCGATGCTGGTCATGCTTGTGGTGGGAATCCCCCTCTACATCTGCGCAACCGCCTCGACCCCCCTCGCCGCGACCCTGGTAGCCAAAGGAATGAGCCCGGGAGCAGCCTTCGTCTTCCTTCTGGCAGGCCCGGCAACCAATGCCGCAACCGTGACAATGGTCGCCCGTTTCCTCGGGAAGCGTTCTGCAGCCCTTTACCTGGGAGTGATCTCCCTTTGTGCCCTGGGGGCAGGGGTCCTGCTGGACTTCCTCTACCTGAAACTGGGGATCAGCGCGACGGCGACCCTGGGAAGCGCAGGCGAAATGCTCCCGGAAACCGTAAAGCTTGGATTTGCAGCCCTCCTCCTCCCCCTGATGCTTTACGGGACCTTCCGGCAAAAAAAAGAATGTGGGTGCCATTGAAAAAAAAGGTATACGAATGATATAAATTCGCATAAATTGAATTACCTGTATGCAGGAAAATCCCAATCCAATCGAAAAAAAGGATGTAGAAGCAGATACCTCCGAAGCCGCCCCTGAGCCGGAAGAAGGAGCCGGAAAAAAGGCTGAAAAAGAAGTAGAGGTAAAAGCTGAAGTGGAAACTGCAAAAGAAGAGGCAGAAGAAGCAAAAGAAGAGGCTGCTGAGGAAGAAAAGGTTATCGAGGAAAAGCTTCCCGAAGAAGAGATAGTTGTAGTAGAAGCAGCTGAAGAAGCAAAAGAAGCAGCTGAAGAAGCAGCCGAAGAAGCAAAAGAGACCGCTGGAGAAGCTGAAGAAAGAGTGGAGGGAGCCGAGGAGACTAAAGAAGAGCGCGCCTCCTACACCATGAAACGCACCCTGACAAAAAGCAAAAGCAACAAGATGATCTTTGGTGTCTGCGGGGGCATCGGGGAGTACTTCGGGATAGACCCGACACTTATAAGGCTTGCCTTCGTGCTCCTTGCTTTCCTGAACGGGATAGGTATTGTCATCTACATCATACTTGCAGTCATTATGCCTTCAGAAAGCGGCGTCGAGATGGGAAAAGAATAGATGGGGCCCGAACAGGCAGGGAAGACAGCAGGAGTAGAAAAAATAGACAGGGTGGAGCGCGGAAAGCTTCTTGGTGTTATTATATTGATAATTGGTATTTACCTCGTGCTGGACGAACTGAGCGAATACACAGCTTTCTGGTGGCTCAGAGAGCTCTTCTTTCCCGCAATATTCATCCTTGGAGGAGCCTGGCTGCTACACAAAAATCGGGAGTGAAAGCGAGAGAATTTTTGGGAATTTCGATCCCATTCATGAAAAACTAAGCAGGATACCCCTGTCTTTTTAGACAGGGGAGGAATGCGTACACTCTGCAAGTTCCATTTTTTGAATTAATGTGCTTGTCCTTGCCCTCAATCGTTTTGAATTTTTCTTAATATTGACACTATCTGAAATTTTGTTTCCAAAGAGATCTGAGATCGAAAAATACCCGCTTGATCGTTTGCCTCGGACAATACCAATTCCCTTTTCTGTTTTTACAAGATCGAATTTCCTGAGTCCAAACAGCTTTCCTGTAGGTATTTTCTTCTCAGACCGTTTCCCTTTTCTTTGCTGATAATCTCCCGCAGGAACATGTTTTTTGAAGTAGACCGTATCATCCGGTTCTACTTTCTGTTTATCCCCACAACAGATAGCAAGCGCATCAAAATAATGCATTTTTTCGAGTCCCAAAACCTGTTCTCGCCGGAACTTTGTTTCGTATCCGAACACTTCCTCAAAGCTCCAATCGGATTTCTTGATTTGGGACTTGACAATGCCAACTTCTGTAGCGTGTTTCGTGTTTGACCTTCTCCCTGAAAGCTCAAATTCCCCAGCATGAAGGGCAATGTGACAGGTTTCACAAAGCGTAATCAGGTTTTCCGGAGCATCTGACCCCTGCTTTGACCTGAAAACGATGTGATGGCAATGTAGCCGGGAATCCTTTGACTTTCCCCTGCAATGCTGGCAGGTGTACCCGTCCCTGTGCAAAACGTAAGCCTTGACATTGTAGAAACCTTTTAGGTCCCCTTCCTGATACCCTGTCCCGGAAACTTCCGGGTTTTTGATTTTGTGGATATCAAAGGAAGCAAGTTCGACCTTCCACTTCGTTACCAGAAGCAGGGATTCCACAAACCGTTTTTCCCTGAAATGAGATTCGAGTTTGCTTTTTATGGAAGGAGCTAACCTTCCTTCTCTCCTTGAATTTCCCCGGTTATTGAACCTTGCTGGCCTGTACCTTGTCTTCCGGCTTCCTCTCGATCTGATATGGAACGGTTTGTATGATGCAAGCACTGTCCCTACCTCCCAGGACTGTTTAACCGGCATCCTTAGAGCCTGAAACTGAGGCGGCATTTCAGGGTAACTATGAAATTCGTTCCTATCGTTTCCCGATTTTCCAAAGCTCCTAATCGGGGATCTGGTCAACCAGGGCACATTACATGCCCGTCAATTTATTGGCGAGTGGTTGACTTCAATATTTTGTTGAAGCAATTCAACTACCTTTTTAACTCCGAAGGCGGGAAGTCCCCTTCCTCGACAGCTGAAGGAGGTGGGGAGGGGTAATTCACTATTTTCTGTATACACCCTGCCAGGGGCGATTCTGTCCCGACCCTTTCTATTCTAATCCATTCCCCGGACCCGCACCATAAAAATCCATTCCACACGCCCCCGTTAAATTATAAAACATTCCGTCCCGCCAAGCGGTTCCGAACCTCACCTTCCCTACACCCAAAAAGCTTCCAGATAACGAAAAAAGAACTCCAAAGTAAAAAGGGCTCAAAAAAGAGGCGAGAAAACTATCCGAAAAAGAAATTAGAGAATAAATGACTGAAAAAAAGCGATTGAAAAAATGAAACAAAATGAAAAAATAAGCGGGCCCGAGAGGATTCGAACCCCTGACATTCGGGTTAGAAGCCCGACGCTATATCCTGGCTAAGCCACGAGCCCACTTTGCTTTTCATACTACGAGAGTACGAAATAGGCCTTTAAAGATAAAAGCCTTTTGCATGAAAGCGAATCCGGGTATTGTAAAAAATCTTAAAATATTTATGTGGAAGCGGAATTGTAATATACATTCAGTAAATACCCGCTATAGTCCGGATCTTTCATAATATTGTAAATATGCTCATTCCTGAAAGCTTTTGGGTCCCCCTTGAAGGCTTTGAAGGGAAATGAAACATTAAGAGCCCGCAACGAAATAACCTGTGCAACTTATTATTCATTGCAACTTCGATTGGCGACCTTGATCGTGAAAATCAATATGTTCAATCGGAAATGTACAGAGGTTGTTTAGTGACAGGGTCCGAGACCCGGAATTTTGAATTGAGGATTATACATCAAAGATTATATTAGATTGAAAGCATCAAGGAAGTACAGCATACAGCTTATCAAAATTTCAGAGAAGATGATGGTATGAGTGAGTTACTGATTTATATAAACGGTGAGTTTGTCCCCCAGGCCGAAGCAAAAGTTTCCGTTTACGACCACGGTTTCCTCTACGGCGACGGTGTGTTTGAAGGTATAAGAGCTTACAACGGACGTGTTTTCAAGTTAAAGGAGCACGTTGACAGGCTTTATGACTCCGCAAAGGCAATCGCAATGGACATCCCCATCTCAAGGGAAGAAATGAGCGAAGCAATCCTTAAGACGTTACGCAAAAACAACTTAAGAGACGCCTACATCCGCCCGATTGTTTCCCGCGGGAATGGGGACCTGGGGCTTGACCCCCGCAAGTGCGACAGGCCCAACATTATCGTGATCGCCCAGGGATGGGGCGCCATGTACGGCGACCTCTATGAAGTGGGCCTGACCGGAGTTAGCGTGGCAGTCCGGAGAAACGCCCCTGACGCCCTTTCCCCGAACATCAAGTCCCTGAACTACCTGAACAACATCCTTGCAAAGATCGAAGCCAACGAGAAAGGCGGAGACGAAGCCGTCTTCCTGGACAACAACGGATTCGTTTCCGAAGGCTCGGGAGACAACATCTTCGTCGTGAAGAACGGCAAAGTCCTGACCCCCTTCACCATCAACAACTTAAAAGGCATCACCAGGGCAACAGCAATCGAACTCCTGGAAGACATGGGCATCAAAGTCATCGAAACGAACCTGGGACTTTTCGACCTCTACACCGCAGATGAGATATTTGTAACCGGCACGGCTGCCGAATCCGCCCCCCTTACCAAATTAGACGGCAGGCACATCGGAACCGGCAAACCAGGTCCCCTCACAAAGAAGATGGTCGAGGCCTTCGAATACATCACCCAGAATACGGGCACCCCCATCTACGACTGAGCCCGCAGGCCGGAAAATTAAAAGAAAGAATAAAATGCGGGACCTTCTCCCGCAACACCTTCTTTTTTTACTACCGGGACCTAACTGCCGGCACCTATTTTGAATACTGAAATTATTTTTCAATCCCCACCTTTCCGGTTCCTTTTTCCTTTTCAATCCCTACCTTTTCACCCCCAATTTACCATATTATCAAAAAAGTATCGAAAAAGTTGAAAAATTTCCGGGAAAACGATATTAAAGTAAAACATGCATCTGAAAAACGAAAAAAATCGGGTTTGAGTCTCATGAAGCGCAAGGAATTTCGGCAACTGGCCTCCGTTGAGGAGGCACGAAAGATAATAAACGGACTTCCTGTCCGCAGGGACCGGGAAAGCGTAGCTCTTGAAGCCGCCCTGGGAAAAATCCTTGCAGAGGACATCATAACGGAGATAAACGTCCCTCCCTTCCCAAGAGCGATAATGGACGGGTATGCGCTAAAGGCGGAGGACAGCTACACCAGCAGTGAAACCGAACCTGTCAAGCTCAGGCGCATGGGAGAGATCGCGGCAGGTTCGGATGCCAGGTATAAGGTTGCGGCAGGGGAGACCGTGGAAATCTCAACAGGAGCCCCGATCCCTGAAGGTGCGGATGCTGTGGTGAAGGTAGAAGACACCGAAACCACAGGGAAAAATGAAGAGGTGCTCGTTTACAGGCCGGTAACCGTGGGCGAAAATATCATGAAGGCCGGCTCAGACATCCTGAAAAGAGAACGGGTGCTCAGGAAAGGTAGAAAACTCGGAACCCGGGAGATAGGGGTACTGGCATCAATCGGGAAAAAGAAGGTGCCTGTCCTCAGCCTCAGGATTGGGATCATCTCTACCGGGAACGAACTCGTGCAGCCGGGAGAAGGGCTGGCTTTCGGGCAGATCTACGATGCAAACTCATACACCATCCATGCAGGAATTAGGGAATGCGGGGCCGTTCCAGATATGTACGGGATCGTAAGGGACGAAGAAAGCGCCATGAAAGAAATCCTGGAAACCGCAGCCTCGGAATCCTCCCTTATCCTTAGCTCGGGCAGCACATCTTCGGGAGCAGGGGACGTGATGTACAGGCTGATAGAGGAGATGGGAGAGACCCTTGCCCATGGCATCAATATCAAACCCGGAAAACCCGTGGTCATTGGGATAATAGAGGGGACCCCGATTATCGGACTTCCCGGAAACCCGACTTCCGCACTCATGATCTTCAATGAATTCGTAGCCCCTCTTATAAGGAAAAAGCTGGGGGCTGAAACAGGCTTGAAAATGACCGAGAAAGGAGTTATGGGCACAAACTTCCGCTCCGAAGGCAGGCAGCAGCTCCTCCCTGTTGGCCTGGTGAGGGGCAGGGTTTATCCGGCAGACCGGGGCTCGGGAGCGATCACTTCGCTGGCAGGGGCAGACGGGTTTATAGAAATCCGCCCTGAAACCGAGTTCATAGAAGCCGGCACACCTGTGGAAGTGACACTTTTCGGGAAGGTGGAAAAGCCGGACCTCCTGATAGCAGGGGGCTCCTGTCCGGGCCTGGACATCCTGGAAGACCTGACAGGCCTGAACCTTAGGGTCCTTGTAACCGGTTCAAGCGGGGGTTTCAGCGCGATCGCTTCAGGGACTGCCGACATTGCCGGCGTGAACATGCCCTCGGAAGCAGGCGAATACAATGTGCCGACAATCGAAAGCATGGGGCTTTCCTCCACGGTACTCGTGAAAGGATACAAACGCGAGCAGGGACTGATCGTCCCGGAGGACAGCAGGATATCCGGACTTTCGGATTTGCCGGGAAAGCGCCTGATCAACAGGAATCGGGGGTCGGGCACAAGGGCGCTCCTGGACCTAAAACTTTCCGAACTTGCCCGCGAACGGGGAAGCGGCAGGAAAGAACTCACGGCTTCGATCCAGGGCTATAACTCGGGAGCAAAGACCGAAGTAGCCGTCTGCGAAGCTGTAATTTCAGGGAAAGTCGATGCAGGCGTCGGCACCAGGACCTGCGCCGAACGAAACGGCCTTAAATTCATAAAAATAGCAGAAGAAGAGTATGATTTACTTATAAGAAGAGAGCTACTTGATATCCCGGAAGTCAGGAAGTTTCTTGAGACCCTAAAATCCAGCGAGTTTGCAGCAAAGCTGCCGGCAGGGATTCGGGTGTATGAAAGGACCGGAGAAATAGTCAATATCGAGTGAACGGATCTCAATTTTGATTGAACGGAGAGTTATACTCCTCCAGTGTGAACTACCACCCCTCCCTGCCTCCCTTGGAGTCAAGGAAGGGGACTTCCTGCCTTCGGAGTTAAAACCTAGAATTTTTGCCTCAAAATGCAAGGCAATAACCCGACATAATTCTGAAAACCAGATCCTAATGAGTATAATTTTGGGCGAAGATAGTTTCCGGATGAAAGTTTCCGGATGTAAGCTTCAGGGAAAGTTATCGAGAGACAATGTATAAATACTATTATATTTATTGAGTTATATAAATGGATACGATTGGATCTGAAAATTCGAACCCACGAGAAGCATTCCATAGATTTATATATTGCATCCAACTATCTGGATAAAAAATCCAGAGTAGCGAATCTGTTTTGGATCAAAAAAGGATTCAATAGCTTCCTACCGTAATCTCTCCTAAATCACTATCATCTAAATCACTATCACCTAAATCACTATCACCTAAATCACTATCATCGAAATCACTATCACCTAAATCACTATCACCTAAATCACTATCAACTAAATCACTATCAACTAAATCACTATCAGCTAAATCACTACCACCTATCAAGATCATTTTTTCACTCTTGAAATCGGCAGGTTCCAGATGAGCAGCATACAGGAACAAATACAGGAAATCGAAGACGAAATCCGAAAGACACAGTATAACAAGGCCACCTCCCACCACATCGGCCGGCTGAAAGCTAAGATAGCTCGCCTGCGGGACGAAGTTGAGAAAAAGGCGTCTGCAAAGGGCGGGGGGGAAGGGTACTCGGTCAAGAAGTCCGGAGACGGGACCGTAACCCTTGTAGGGTTCCCTTCGGTGGGGAAGTCCACACTCCTGAACAAGGTCACCGGTGCCAAGTCAGAGGTAGGTGCCTATGAATTCACAACACTTACTGTTGTCCCCGGGGTGCTCGAGCACAAAGGGGCAACTATCCAGTTCCTTGACGTGCCGGGGCTTGTGAAAGGAGCAGCTTCCGGCCGAGGGCGCGGGAAAGAGGTCATAGCGGTTATCCGGAACTCCGACATGGTAATCTTTTTGCTTGACGTTTTCCAGCCCAAACACTACGAAGTGCTCATGGACGAGCTTTACGAAGCCGGGATCAGAGTCGACCAGATCCCCCCTGACGTCGTGATAAAGAAAAAGGACAGGGGCGGTGTCCAGATCCATACTACCGTAGAAATGGACCTGGACGAAGAGACCATCAAAGCCGTCCTGGACGAATATAAGATCCACAATGCCCACGTCCTTATCAGGGAAAACATAAACGTAGACCAGCTTATCGACGTAGTCCTGAATAACCGTAGCTACGTCAGCTCCCTGATCGTCGTAAACAAGGTGGATCTGGCCTACCCGGAACTGCTCAAGAAATGCATGGAAACGTATCCGAGTGCGATTTATATCTCCGCCCACGAAGGCACTAACATCGAAACCCTCAAGGAAGACATTTACGACCGTCTGGGCTTCATCCGGGTCTACATGAAACCCCAGGGACAGCCCGCAGACATGGAAGAGCCCATGATCGTCATGAGCGGCACGAACATAGGGGACATCTGCGACCGCCTGCACCGCGACTTCCGCAGGAAGTTCCGCTACGCTCAGGTCTGGGGCCCCTCCGCAAAACACCCCGGGCAGCGGCTCGGGATGGAACACATGCTGGAAGACGAGGATATCCTGACCGTCATTATTCAGAAATGAGATTAACTAAAAATAAACTAAAAACTAAAGATAAACTAAAAATAAACTAAAAACTAAAGATAAACTAAAAATAAACTAAAAACTAAAGATAAACTAAAAACTAAAGATAAACTAAAAATAAAACTAAAGGTAAAAACAAAAATTAAATCGGGGGAAAACAAAAGGTTTTCCCGAATCTCTAATTACTTCTTTTTACTGATTCCCTGGGTATCGAAACAGGACCTTTATCAAAATCCGGACATCATCAGAATCTGGACTTGATCGCATCCCAGAGCATTTCCATTTTCTCAAGCGGCGTGTTCAGGGGAATCTCACAGCCTGTGGAAAGGATGAAACCTTTTTCGGGGGCAGCCTCAAGGCAGCACTTCACCTCATGCTCGATCTCAGCCCTGCCTCCGACCAGGGGGGCGTCCGGGATGATGTTTCCCATAAGGCAGATGCCGGCATCGGAGAAAGTTTTTAACTCCTTGAAACAGTGCCTTGGGCCACAACCGATGTTATTGTGGTTGTGGAGCTTCATGCATTCGACCCCGTACTTTTTTCCGAGCAGCCTGACGTCCCCGAAGGCAAAGTTCAGGGCATGGGGCTCAAGTTTCATTTCCAGGTCGTGGAAGGCAAGGGCTGCGCAATTGTGGGAGATTACGTACCCGCCTTTTTCCTTGATATGGTCGTAAAGTTTCTTTGTGTAGGGCAGCATGAACTCTTCTGCCATCTGCGGGCTGAAGAGGTCGCCGGTGCTCTCCCCATTTTCGACAAAGATTCCGTCAGCTCCGGCTTCGAGCATGGAGTCGGCAAAAAGGATGCAGCATTCCATAAGTTTTTCCAGCAGGGCATGGAAAGCTTCGGGATCTTTCATCATGTCAATGCAGAGCCTGCTCCCGCCCAGGACCTGGGAAGCAAGCATAAGGGGAGCCAGTGTTGCCCCGGTAATAAAAACCTCGTCCCCGATTTCTTTCTTGAGGATTTCGATTGACCCGGCTACGGTCTTTACCCGTTCGGACCGCTTGATATTATCCGGATTGATTTTTTCATATTCTCCTGCGGATTTCAGGACGTACTCAGCCACGGTAGGGTACCCGTTTTCCTTGATGTTCACCTTCGTCCCGAGCGCCTCCGCTTCCACAAGGAGGCAGCCCCAGGGGGACATCACGTTGTCGTGGTGGTACATCTCCCGGGCAAGGATTTGTGCCCGGGCAATTCCTTCTGCCGAATAATACACATCTTTGAGGCTTACGCCCATCCGCTCCAGCACCGCATGCCCGGCGCCGAACCAGAGGTAACCGTAAGGGACACGGTCTACTTCTTTTCTTTCGAGAGCATTGATAAACCGCTCCCTGGAGGTCATTTTTTCAACCATGAGATTTTGTCTCCGCTTCCTGATAGCTTCCTTAAGTAAGTGTTTCCAAACAATAATCAATATAAAAGTACTTTTATAAATATTAGCCCGGAAAGCCCGGGCCTGCAAAAAAACTGCAAAAACTCTGCAAAAAAACTGCGAAATATTTAACATAGCCGCCAACCCTATCTGGAAACATGAAAGAAACTTTCAAACTAACTGCAATAGTGAACAAAAAAGAGGAATCTTACGAGTCGCTCTGCCTGGAACTGGACGTAACGAGCCGGGGAGAAACAATCGAAGAAGCAGTTACAAACCTGAAAGAAGCCGTTGAACTTTATATTGAAAATGAAAATATTGCCCTTCCAATCAAGCGCCCCTTTATGACCACTTTCGAGGTGATGGCCCAAAGTAGGAAAACGAAAAAGCAAAGAAAAGAATCACAGTAAAAAAATAGAGGAACCCAGTAAAAAATAGGGGAGTCATAATAAAAACTTGAGAAATTAAGTAAAAAAGCAGTGCAAGAAGAAGCCCGAGGATGAAGATCCTTTTACTGCATTCCCCAATACAGCCGTTTCGAATATATGCTCCCCCAAGCATACGGATCCGGAACAGGACCACCACCCCCAAGTATTTCTTTCTGTTTCTCAGTTTCTCCCCAATTTTCTTCCCATTTCCCAATTGAGAATTATCTCATAAATTATTTTAAATTAATTCGTTGAAAACTTTTAACGCCACAAAAAATATCTTTGCTCCAAATATTTCGAACTCTGCATAGAAACTAATGTCGAAAAAAGGATATATTTTTCAAAAAAGTAAATCAGAAAACCAGGAGCATAAAAGTAAAAGCAGAAAAGGAAAGCAGAGAAAAAATAAAAAAGAAGAGATGTACATAGAAAGAAGATGCCCGAGAACGCCTCATCCTTTCTGCTTTATCCCCTCATACAGCAGCTCCGGAAATCCACCCTCCCTCAAGAGTGGAATAAGGAGCAGGATTAAGCGACCCCAGGCATTTCTTCCACAATCATCATGTCTTTTTCTTTTCACTTCCCATATCCAGTATACAATAATCATCTAAATTATTTTAAATTAATTCGTTGAAAATTTTTAATCTCATAAAAAATAATATCCCTGAAAAAGTTTCTAAACCTGCATAGAATTGTACAGGGTGCATATTTTCAATCAGATAGACAACTTCCGGAAAACCCCCTCCTTTTCAAAGAAACAGGATACAAGATCGAAGGCAAAGGATGAAAGAAGTTGATAAATTAAACCGTAAAAAAGCAGAGACCGTAAACACGCAGAAAATAAGAGCCGAACAACCTGCAGGAAAAAACACAACCGGAAACAGGCAAACAAAATGAAAAAAATAAAAAGACGGAGGAAAATGAGAGCAATAAGAAACCCGGAAACCCCTGATCTTTTTTACTGTATCCTCGACTACAGGCGCTCCGAAGATGTGCTCCCCTTAAGCACGGGTCCGAAGCAGGACCAGTAATTTCCGGGTGTTCATTTCAATAAGTTTTTTCCCTTATTCGTGTTCCCATTTCACTTACCATTTCCCAATCATACAATTATACCGGAAATTATTTTAAATTAATTCGTTGGAAATTTTCAATTGTACAAAAAACTTCTCCCCTGAAAAACTTTTGAAGCCTGCATAGAATTGGACATGGAACTTATTTTTAATCAGAAACACCACGCAATAAAAACAGAACGAACAGAAACAAACGAGAAATTACCTCATTTCCAGAGAATTCAGACCTGAAAAGCAGGATAACAAAAGAAAATCAAAAAAGCAGAGAAAAAAACATCAAAAAAAGGAAAGATTCGCAGTGTCAGAAGAAGCCCGGAAATTCCTGATCCTTGTTACTGCAGCCCCCACTGCAATTCCTCCGAAAATGTGCTTCCCTTAAGCACGGATCCGGACCAGAATCGGCGATTTCCAGGCATTTCTTTCAACCGGTTTATTTCCCCTGTTAATTTCCCCGGTTCACGTACCATTTCCCAATCATACAATTATACCAGAAATTATTTTAAATTAATTCATTGAAAATTTTTAATCACAAAAAAAAGTTCTCCCCTGAAAAACTTTCAAGCCCTGCATAGAATTGGACAGGAGAGTTAATTTCAACCAGAAATACAGTACAATAAAAACAGATTCGAAAGGGGAAAAGAATCTCCTTATATTAGAAACCCCTCCTCTGAAGCACGTAAAATCATATCGTGAAATCGAATATCTCAAGCACCCTGGAGAGCATAAGTAAAGAGAAACAGAAAATGGCCTCATTTCCAGATAATTCAGGCCGGAAAAGCAGGATAACAAAAGAAAATCAAAAAAGCAGAGCAGAAAACATCGAAAAAAAGAAAAGATTCGCAGCGTAAGAAAAAGCCCGGAAATTTCGGATCCTTGTTACTGTAGCCCCCACTACAGTCCCTCCGAAAATGTGCTTCCCTAGAGCACGGATCCGGATAAGGATCGATGATTTCCGGGCATTTCTTTCAACCGGTTTATTTCCCCTGTTAATTTCCCCGGTTCACTTACCATTTCCCAATCATACAATTATACCAGAAATTATTTTAAATTAATTCATTGAAAATTTTTAATCGCAAAAAAAACTTCTCCCCTGAAAAACTTTCAAGCCCTGCACAGAATTGGACAGGAGAGTTATTTTCAACCAGATATCCTGGATATAGAGGGGCTACGGAACTGGAGGAATCAGGGAAGCAGTAGATTCTTCGGCTTTCAGGTTTCCTACAGCCACCTAAACTTTCCCTCTACTTAATCCCCCGGGAAAACTGAATTTTATCGACATGTCAAAAAACATACCCCAAAGAAAGCCCTTTTCAAAAGAAGACGGAGCAAAAAAAAGATAAAAACACAGTAAAAAAAACATAAAAACGCACAATCACGCAAAAAAGGCACACAATAAAAAAGCACAATCACACAAAAAAGCATAGCAAGAGAAGTAAAAAAGCAGAGGAAGAAGAAGCCCGAGAACGCCACACCTTTTCACTATATCCCCCAATACAGCCGCTCCGAAGATATGCTCCCCCAAGCATAATGATACGAAGCAGGATCAGAGTCCTCAGGCATTTCATTTTGTGTCTGATTTCTCCCTTATTCTCTCCCAGTCCCAATTACACAATTATATTGGAAATTATTTTAAATTAATTGATTGAAAATTTTTAATCGCACAAAAAAGTTTTTCCCTGAAAAAGTTTCGAAACCTGTATGGAATTGGACAGGACACGTATTTTCAACCTGAAACACGGACTTCCAAAAGATACCTTTAGTGGCACAAAAATTAAGTACCATAAATAAGGTATAGCTAAAAGCCTTCATGCGCAGTCCTGTAGGGTAGTGGTCAATCCTTCGGGCCTTTGGAGCCCGGGACAGCGGTTCGAATCCGCTCAGGACTATACTATTTATTTATGGATAATTAAGATAAGAAAATTAGCCTGAAATAAAGATATTTTTCCCTATGTACCGGACATATCCAGCATGTTCATTCCTTTTAAAAAAAATCGTATTCAGGACATGCAACATGAAACTCGTAACCACATGTCCTTTTGCTAAGAAGTTTTCCGTTTGGCGATAGTTTTTTCAGAGACTTTGGCACTTATCGCCTAATTCAATTAAGTACTATTTGGGAACCGGTAGTGAATTAGAGTTTATGCCCGGATTTTTGTTCGCAAATAATTGCATCCCAGTATTTTTCTACTCTTTCTGCAGCAATCATAGCTCCTGTGACTTTAATGTCCTCGTTTATTACTCTACAATGGGTGGGGCATAGATTTTCTTCGTATTCGGGACACTGACTGCATTCTCTGTAACATAAAAATTCCATTACACTAACTCCGTGGGGTTTTTTAAATTATGGGGAATATAATAAATTCAGTATACCCACATACATTATAAATATGTTCATTTGTATTCAAAACTTTTCACAGGAGACGTGTGGGGACACCCTCCGGAGAAAAACCCATTAAACCCTTTCCAATCTTCCTTAATTAAAACAACAGATCTGAATCCTCACCCAGTCAGCAGATTCTCAAGGAAAGAAAAAAACGATGCTTGAATTAGAAACCTGAAGTGGAAAAAAGCTTGATATAGGGGTGATCCATAAGGATCTTCCAAAATTGAATGAAGTCCCATACTCATCAAGTTGTACGGCTTCTCCATTCTTTGTATCTCTGTCCTTATGGATCAGTCAATAATATGTGCTGAATAATATAAAACTATGACCATAGAATATATGTTTCTTCAATTAGTCCTGTTATTTTGCGGAGCAGGGGCTCCCATAATAAGGACAAAAACATATTCAAGGGTACCTGAACCGAAGCCTTGCTTATCTCTTCCCCGGATAATCTCATCACTGCATTATCTCTTCCCTGAATTACCCTCCCCGCATATTCCTAAGGATTTCCCGAACAGCCGGCCTTTTACCGTACATAAGGAGGTAGGCCCTGAAAAGGCGGCTGGAGAATATGATTACGCCGTGGATTGAGAGCATCAGGATGAAAAGGCTTGCTGCGACCTGGTAAAAAGGCACTTCCGTAGCCCCTATCCGCACCAGCATGGCGACAGGAGAGGTAAAGGGAAAGAGAGAGAGGGAGACGGCAAGGGGACTGTCGGGTTTTGTGAGCAGGAGCTGCATGAAGATTAGGGGAGCTGCGGCTGCGAAGGTGAAGATCCCGGCTATCTGCTGGCTTTCCTGGAGGGAGGAAGCCATGGCTCCGACGGCGGCCATGAGGCTTGCGAAAAGGAGATAGCCAAAGAGAAAATAGACCACAGCCAGGAAGAGCAGGAAAGGGTCCAGGCTTAGAGGAAGGGCATACGAAGCCCCGAGAGCGACTGCAGAGATCCAGACCACGATCTGCAGGAGGCCGACTGCACCCAGACCCAGGACCTTACCGGTCAGGATTTCGGTGGGGGTTGCGGAAGAGAGCAGGACTTCGATAACCCGGTTCTCCTTCTCTTCGGAGACACCACGGAGGAGATATCCTGATGACGAAAAAATGCTGAAGAAGAGGAGAAAGGCGGTTAGGAAGGGTAGGCCCAGGTCGCCCAGGATATCCGCAACGCCCTGTTCGCTGGTCTCCCCACCCTCCCCAATATCGAATAGCTTAATGTTGACAGGGTCCTTGACCCTCCGGAGCACAGTTTCGTCAACCTCATCCTGCAAGAGAGAGGTGACAACGATATCGGAAAGGTCTGCCGCAAGATTGACCCTGGGCACGGGGACTCCTTTTTCGGAAACATAAAGTTCGATTACCCCGGCTTCCAGGAAGTCCTCAGGGATTACGATGTAGGAAGAGATATCCCCGGCTCTAAGTGCCCGACTGGCTTCAGGGTTATCCTCGTATCTGACAAACTCTATTGTTGAGCTTTTTTCCCCGAAAGGTCCCACCGCAAACCCGCCGTTTGTGACTTCCCCGGGAAAGTCAAAGGACCCTGTCATGTCGACATAACCTACGCTCTGGTCCTCGGAAGGGGTCATGCCGGCAAGCAGGGCAGGGACAAGGGTAATCCCTGCCAGGAAGACCGGAAAAATAAAAGTCATGAAAAGAAATTCCTTGCGCTTCACGGTTTTCAGGAACTCGTGCCTGGCAACCGTAAACGCCTTTCCTGAGAATTTACTCATTGGCATTGGCCTCCACCGTGTCAATAAAGATCTCGTTCAGGGACGGGAGTGCCTGCTCGAAACGCAAGACTTCGACCCTCCGGACAAGCTCCTCCAGTATCGCCTGCGTCCCTGCACCCTCCTCCGGAAAGATCTCCACGAACTTTTTATGCTCTTCTTCGTGCTCCACAATTCTCCTGACCCCCGGGATTCCCCTAAGCACGCTCAAAGAGTCACCTCCTGTACCGGCTCCTGCACCACTTCCAACATCGAGTACAACATCGAGTCCTGTCTCATGCCCTGCGCCGTATTCCGAACCATGTCCCGAACCATGTCCCGAGCCATACCCTGCGAATTCCACCAGCAGGGAATTTTTCCCGCGCTCTTTCCGGATCCCTTCCACGCTGCCGTAAAGCACCCTTCTTCCCCTGTCGACCACCAGGATCCGGTCACAGAGCGTCTGGGCCTGTTCCATCATGTGTGTGGAGAGGATGACCGTCTTCCCGGCATTCCTGTACTCGATAATCCTTTCCTTGACCGTCTTTGTGCTCACCGGGTCAAGCCCTGAAAAGGGCTCGTCCAGGACTACAAGGTCCGGATAATGAATAATTGAAGAAAGAAACTGAATTTTTTGCTGCATCCCTTTGGAAAGCTCTTCAACTTTTTTCCCCCTGTGTTCATAGAGCCCCAAGGACCGCAGCAGGGACTCGGCATTTACCCGGGCTTGCTTCCCGGAAACGTTCTTAAGCTGCGCCAGGTAGACCAGCATATCGACAAGTTTTGTTTTCCGGTACAGCCCCCGCTCTTCCGGGAGATAGCCGATACGGTCCTTTCCGGCAGGGTCCAGGGATGCCCCAAAAACCCGGATCTCCCCCGAATCGGGCCTGATAATATCCAGGAGCATCCGGATAAGCGTGGTCTTCCCAGCCCCATTTGGCCCGAGCAGCCCGAAGATCTCTCCCTTTTCGACAGAAAAAGAGATGTCCCTTATGACATCTGTTCCCCCGAAGGACTTTGACACTCCTTCAACTTCAACAACATGCATCCGATTAACTATATCCTCGTAGGGCAATAAAGTTAATTCAGTACGGAATACGAAAAATACCCACAGGTCAAAGTCTCCAGGAGATACACAATGCTCCCGAAACTAATCATCCACAACAGTATAAGCCTCGACTGCTCGATAAGCGGCTTCGAAGCCGACCTCAAACTCCACTACGGGACCCTGAGAAGCTACAGTCCCGATGCCATGCTCGTCGGCTCGAACACCGCAAAAACCGGAATCGAACTCTTCTGTGAAGAAATCCCCCCCGAAGAGGGATACGATTTCGTAAAGCCGGGAATCCAGTCCGAAGACCCACGGGCCTTCTGGCTGCTTGCAGACTCCCGAGGGACTCTGGAAGGGCTGCTACACATCTTCAGGCGCTCCGAATACTGCAAGGACGTGATTGTCCTGATTTCGGAAAAGACCCCTGCTGCATACCTCGACTACCTCAAAGAGAGGAATTACGACTTCATCAGGGCAGGGGAAGCCCATGTTGACTACCGGGAAGCGCTGGAAATAGCAAACGAACGCTACGGTTTCAGGCTTGTAGTCTCGGACAGCGGCAGTACGCTGAACAGTATTTTGCTGGAACAGGGCCTGGTAGAGAAAATCAGCCTGCTTGTAAGCCCGGTGCTTGTCGGGAAAACAGGGAAAAACCTCTTTGGGAACATTGAAAAAAGCGGAATCGAGCTTGAACTTGTGAAAAACGAAAGGATGGAAGGAAATTACCTGCACCTGCTTTACCGGGTTTTGAAGTGAAAGGTGAAGCAGAAAAAGGCAAATTCAGGAGGAAAAGAGAAGGATGAAAAGAGAATTTGCAAGCTGAAACTGAGAGCTAACTGAGAGCTATAACTGCAAACTGCAAAGAAATTGAAAACTGAAACTGAAAACTGAAACTTCAGGATAGAGTCTTAAGAGGCGACTCCCTCGTGCACGAACTTTTGGTAAACAAACTCTGAGATTGCAAACATTGGAAGTTTTGAATATTTAATAAGCATGTGTTTTTTACCCTCAGGGATATAAACCCCAATTTTTCCAGCCTCCTCCAGGGCATTATTGGCAAGGCTGTAAGTGTAAATTACACCGTCATCATGATATTCGGTCTTTTCACTCACAAACCCGGTTATAATCATATCCTCAAGAATGTCACTTAAATCCCAGGAATATGGTCCGTAATGATATTCATCGAACTGAAAAAGCTTTGGAAGCTCCAGTTCTTCCTGTCCAAGAAAAACCACTTTTTGAAGTTTGGTTATTCCTCTTATTTTACCGAGGCAAGAGAGCAGTTCAATCAAAAACCACTTTCTTGAATCGAAAATATACTCCCCGTTCATAGTTATACGGATAAGGTACGTACGCAGGCTTTATATTATATTCGATTTAGTTTTGCTGCGTAAGAGAACATTACCGTGTCATTGCTGAATAATTAATGCAGCCGGGATAACTGCTGAATAATTAATGTAAAAGAGCTCAAAGCGTAAAAGCACGAATCCATGCGTGGCATTGGGAGAGAAGAAAGTGAGCCCTGCTATCTGGCAAGTGCGCAACACGACAGGGATGCCCCATCTTTTCAAATTTTTCTAGGGGAAAGACCGGGAAAAGGGTCTAAATAAACTTTTTTAAGGAAAGCTCATGGAAGATAATTATAATTCCGGAGTGATCTGATGTTTTTTACAGACTCTGACCCATATAGAGGTCAAGATCCAGAAATGAAGCCGGCATAATCTGTTTATTCCACCGGGTTTGGCGTTGTTCCGGAAGGAAAATTCCAGGGAACCTCCATCATGATCATTAGTTACCAATTTTTAGAAAAAAGTTCTCAATGAAAAGCTATATAATCCGAGGGGATATCAGGCGCGCAAACTCCCGGAGAAAAAAACTGCCCGGGAAAGGATATTAACGGTGGAATGTGGATACGATTAAAAGATTCCTTTGTATTATATGTAATAGAGAGAACTGTTTCAGGAAAACAGCGTCAGAAGGATGCGGAACTGAAAAACCTGCAAACCCTTCAAAATCTGGAAAAATATTAGGCTATGCATTTTTAATTACCGGACCCAAGTTTCGGAAATATGCATTTTTAATTACCGGACCAAAGCTTCGGGAATATGCCCATTTAATTGCCGTGCCCCGGCTTTGGGAGTGAATAGCTTGCTCGAAGCCCTGATGTACGGCGCTTTTGCCGCACTGTTTTCCGGAACCGTCCTCCCTCTTTTGTACCGCAGTAAAAACGCAAGAAAGGCCTCCTTTGGCCTGTCCTTTATTTCTTCAGTCCTGCTCCTGGGTTTTGCAGGGACAATCCTCTACACAGGAAAAGGAGTCCTATTTCCAGCTATCAGCTTTCTTCCGGGGCTGGACTTCACACTGGGAGCAGACCGGCTCTCGGCAGGGTTTGTCCTGCTGATCGCGGCAGTCGTGCCAGGGGTCTCGATCTATTCCCTGGAATACACGGAACACGCAAAAAGCGAAGCTGGAAAAGACCTTCAGGCAGCCCTGACAAACCTCTTCATCCTTGCCATGCTGCTGGTCGTGCTTGCAGGCAACATGGTGGTTTTCCTCATATTCTGGGAAATCATGTCTCTCTCCTCCCTCCTGCTGGTGCTCCACGACTATTCCTCGGAGGAGAACAAAAAAGCAGGTTTCTTTTACTTCGTGATGACGAACCTGAGCACGGCCTTTCTTTTCCTGGGCTTCATAAGCCTTTTCAGGCTGACCGGCTCTGCCGAATTAGGGCTCGGATCGGTGGAGCCCGGAGCCCTGACCCTACCCTTCCTCTGCCTCTTCACAGGCTTCGGGATCAAGGCAGGGCTTGTGCCCTTTCACAAATGGCTCCCCTATGCCCACCCTGCAGCCCCTTCGGGGGTCTCAGCCCTCATGTCCGGGGTAATGTTGAAGGTTGCAGTCTACGGTTTCCTGCGCTTCCTGCTTGCAGTTCCCTCCCCGGAACTCTGGTGGGGAGTACTGGTCCTGACCGTAGGCAGCCTCTCGGCTCTTTTCGGGGTGATCTACGCCCTTAAGGAAAGTGACATAAAAAGACTGCTTGCCTACAGCAGCATCGAAAATATCGGGATCATCTTCATCGGGATAGGGCTTTACGTCATATTCAAAGCCGAAGGACTTCCTGCCCTTGCCCTGATGAGCCTTACAGGAGCCTGTTTCCATGCTTTCAACCACGCCCTTTTCAAAAGCCTGCTCTTCCTCTGCGCAGGTTCGGTGGTCCATGCCACAGGTACCCGGAACATCGAAGCTTTCGGCGGGCTGGTAAAAAGCATGCCCGTTACCTCAGCCCTTTTCCTGATAGGCTCGGTCTCGATTGCAGCCCTGCCCCCGGCAAACGGCTTTGCAGGAGAACTCCTGCTCTACCAGGCATTTTTCCAGGCATCGGCTCTCAACGACCCCCTGCTCACCGTGCTTCTGGTAATCGCCCTTTCGGGCTTTGCCCTGGCCGGAGCCCTGGCAGCAGCTCTTTTCGTAAAACTTTTTGGGATCACCTGCCTTGCCCTCCCGCGCTCCGAAGAGAGCCGGCTGGCTAAAGAAGTCCCCAAACTCATGCTCGTCGGGGCAGCCGTGCCTGCGGCCTTCTGTATCCTGGCCGGGCTCTTTTCAAAGCAGCTCCTTTCCCTTGCGGGCCTGGACGTCGAGTATCCGGACCTGCTCCTGCTCGGACTACTGCTGGGGCTCATATACGCAGCCCTCTTCCTGGCAGTCCGCGCAAAGGATAAGAATGGAAAGGGAGAGGGACCTGCCCGGATCAGCGAGACCTGGGGCTGCGGGGCTCCCACCCTGGCTCCTTCCATGGAGTACAGCTCAGCAGGGTTTTCCGAACCCCTGGTCATGATCCTCAAGAGCATATACAGGACCCGGATCGTGCACACGCCAAAGTATTTAGACGGGCAGGAAAGCCTTTTCAAAAACGGAGATGTGGAAATTCGTCTGCTCCGTTTCTTTGAAGAATACCTCTACATCCCCCCTGCCCGGGCTATTGAGAGCATTTCAAAGCGGGTCGCCAGACTGCAAAACGGCAAGCTTGACAGCTACGTCCTCTACGCCTTCCTTGCAGTCATTGCCCTGATTCTCGCCACGGGGGTCCTTGTATGAATACATCATTCATCAGCACACCAATTGACACGTCATTCATGAACACTTCATTCCTGCTCTTTGCCCTGTTAAACCCGGCTTTTGCCCTGCTGGCAGCCCCCCTCTACATGGCCCTGATCCGGAAGGTAAAGGCCCAGGCTCAGGGGCGGAAAGGCCCGGGGCTCTTCCAGGCATACTATGACCTGAGAAAACTCATGCAAAAAGAGGTAATTTATTCCCCGGTATCTTCCGGGATCATGCGGTTTACCCCATACCTCAACCTCGCGGCCCTGCTGGTCTGCTCCCTCTTCGTGCCCCTGGTCTTTGTACCGGAACCGGCGGGAGGGTTCGGGAACGTTATCGTCTTCCTCTACCTCCTTGCCCTGGAACGCTTCTTTACAGCCCTTTGCGGGCTTGATGCGGGAAGCGCCTTCGGAGGCATGGGAAGTTCCCGGTCCATGAGCCTGGCAGCTGTTATCGAGCCTACCATGGTGGTGGCCTTTGCCGCACTTGCCTTTGTCCTGAAGAGCCTGAACCTGCACGAGATGTTCGCCCTGACCGCAGGCTCGCTCCTCCCGGTAAGCCCGACCCTTGTCCTGGTCTCGATTTCCCTCTTCATCATCCTCATCGTGGAGACCGGAAGGCTTCCCGTAGACAACCCCGCAACCCACCTCGAACTCACCATGATCAACGAGGCCATGGTCCTGGAACAGTCCGGAAAAAACCTGGCACTCCTCGAGCTTTCCCATGCCCTCAAACAGCTCCTCCTCATGGGAGTCCTGATAAACACGATCCTTCCAGTAGGACTCAGCACGGAAGCTGACGCCGGAAAAATTGCGGTATCTGCCCTGTTCTTCCTCCTGAAAGCAGGGGCTCTTTCCGTGGTGATCGGGCTCTTTGAATCATCCCTTGCGAAAATGCGCCTCTTCAGGCTTCCTGCCTTTTACATGATGGCGTTTTTCTTTTCAGCCCTTACCATCCTTATCGAGGTGTTTGCATGATTGACCCGCTTTATCTCGAAGGCGTAATCAAGATCCTCTTCGTCTTCGTCCTGATCAGTGCAGCCCTGATCATCTCCACCCGCAGCCTTGCTTCGGTCCTTAATACCTATACTGCCCAATCCTTCCTGCTTGCCGCAGTTTCCTTCCTCCTCTACCTGATAGAGGGAAAAAACGAACTCCTGCTGCTGGCAGGACTGACCCTGGCAAGCAAAGTGCTCCTGATCCCCCATTTCATTAACAGGATCGAGGAGAAAATCAAAATCAGGAGAGACCTGGACTTCACCTACCTGGAACCCACGACCTCCCTCCTGCTGAGCATAGGCCTGATTCTGCTTTCCTATACCTTCCTTTCCCGGGTTTTCGGGGACCTGGCCCTCTCAAAGCTCTTCTTTTTCGGAGCTGTCATAGGGCTTTCCCTGACCCTCATGGGCATGCTTGTCATGTTCAGCCGGAAAAAGGTAATTACAAAAGCTCTCGGCTACCTCAGCATGGAAAACGGGGTCCTGATGTTAGGCATCTTTGTCACGGAACTCCCCTTCATCCTCGAAGTCCTGATTGTAATCGACCTGATAATTCTGGTCCTGCTGACCTCTATCCTGGCTGTGGGGCTGGACTCAAGCATCGAGGAATACAGGGCGAAAATAAGGAAACTGCAGATCTGGAACGGAGGTGAAGCCCTTTGATCCGCTTCTACCTGCTGGCAATGGGAACTTTCCTTGCCCTCGGCCTCCTTCCAAAGTCTCACAGGCTCATGAATGCCCTTGCCTCAGGCAATGCCCTGCTGCACCTCGCCCTGACCTGCACAGCCCTGCTGACCCTTGACCTGCCTGTCCGGTACGGGCCGTCCCTTTACCTGGACCACCTGAACCTCTATGTGGAACTGATAACGGTCCTTGGTTTCTGCGCAGCAGCCCCCTATGCAAAAGGGTATACGGAAAGCCTGATGGAAGAGGGGGAACTTGACCCGAAGAACCTGAAACTCTTCTACCTGGCCTTCAACCTCCTGCTTGTTACAGCCACAGCAGCGCTTTTCTCGGACAACCTGGCCCTCTTCTGGATCTTTGCCGAACTTACCACGGTCTGTGCAGCCGTGCTAGTGGCTATCCTTTCGGCGCGGGAGAACATTGATGCCGGCCTGAAATACGTCTTCATAGTTTCAGGGGCCATGCTCTTTGCCTTCCTGGGGTTGATTTTCCTCTTCACCCTCTCGGCCAGGGCTCTCGGGGAAGGGACTCTCTCCTGGACAGAACTTATGGAAAACGCTTCTAGCTTTTCCCCTGCCCTCCTCCTTGCAAGCTTTGCCTTCGTCTTCATAGGCTTCGGGGCAAAGGCAGGAATAGCTCCTTTCCACACCTGGCTCCCTGACGCTTATGCAAGAGCTCCTTCGGTAAGCGCAATCCTCTCGGGGCTCATGCAGAACCTGGGGATCTACGGCATCCTCAGGACCTACGCCCTGCTCAGGGTCAGCGATTCAGCCCCCCAGGCTTCCTTCATCCTTATCGCGGCAGGACTGTTTTCAATTGCCCTTGCGGCGTTCAGCATGCTACAGCAGAGAAACCTGAAGAGGCTGATCGCCTTTTCAAGCGTCGAGCACATGGGACTCCTGCTCATAGGGATAGGGATAGGCACCCCTCTTGCCCTTTTCTGGGCCCTCTTCTATATGCTGGTCCACGTCCTGGTGAAAGAAGCCCTGCTCTTTGCCGCAGGCATCCTGCACAGGCAGTACGGGAGCAACATGCGCGAGAATATGAGAGACGTGTTCAAACTCCAACCCCGCGCCGCCTGGACCCTGATCCTGGGGAGTGTCGCAATCATTGGCATGCCACCTTTCCCCCTCTTCCCGGCAAAATTTTTCATCCTGCTGGAAAGTGCGGAAGTTTCCCCCTACCTGACCCTGGCAGTCCTGCTCCTGCTTATCCTGGCAGCCGCAGCCTTTTCAAACTTCCTGCTAAAAGCCTTCTCAAGGGTCACCGAAGAAGGAGAAGGGGAAGGAGAAAGCAAAGAAGGGGAGCACGGAAAAGAAACCGGATACCGAAAAAAAAGCTTTCAGGAACCCTATGTTGTAAGAGCAGGGATGAGGATTCCCACAGTCTTCATGCTCGCCCTTGCCCTCCTTCTGGGCATCTGGTTCCCGGAACCGCTCAGGGAGCTCCTTGAAGCGATAGTCCTTGAACTGGGATATGTGTAAGGGGACGGTGCGTATGGATATGAAAAAGAATATAGATACGATGGATTTGCTTTCAGAAATTTCGGAAATGGCGGGAGAAGAGCCCGAACTGCTCAACGCCCGCACAGACGAGGCTTATGTCCGGCTCTCCGAAGCCGGGTTTGAAAGGGCAGCCTTAGACCTTGCGGAACGGAAATTCAGCCTCATCGGGCTATTCTGTGCGGAAGCCTTTGAGAAAGAAGGGGGCTTTACCCTCTTTTATGTCTTCAAACAGGCAGGAAGGCCATCTGTCCCCGTCCTGGTGCGGGAAGCCGGCAGGGAGGGAAAAGTATCTTCGGTTGCGGAACTCTTCCCTTCGGCATCCTGGTTTGAGAGGGAAGTAAGGGACGGCTTCGGGCTGGAATTTACGGGAGCTTTTGACACTAGAAGGCTTTTCCTGCACGAGTGCTATCCCGAAGGATTCCATCCCCTGAAAAAAGCCTTCAAAAACGGGCCAATAAGCCTTCAGAAAACCGAAGCAGGGAAGACTGAAGCAGGAACAGCTAAATTCGGAACAACTAAAGTAGGAGCAAAAGAAGCCGGAGCAGCTGAAGTAGGGGCAAACGAAGTAGGGAAGCCCGGAGAAAAATACCGGTTCAGGCAGCTGAAAGGGGAAGGCGTCTACCAGGTCCCGGTCGGGCCGGTACACGCCGGAATCATCGAGCCAGGGCACTTCAGGTTCAGCGTTATAGGCGAGCCCATCTTCAGCCTGGAAATCCGGCTCTTTTACAAGCACAGGGGCATCGAAAAACTTGCTGAGGGTAAAAGCCCTTCCGAATGCGTTGCCCTTGCCGAAGCCATAAGCGGGGATGAAAGCGCGGCAAATGCCGTGGGGTTCTGCACGGCCGTGGAAAGGACCTGCGGGATTCCGGTGCCCGAAAAGGCGGAATGTCTGCGGGCCGTAATGCTGGAACTCGAAAGGGTCTACTCCCTCCTGGCCGACCTTGCGGGCATGGCCGTGGACGTTGGTTTTTCCCCGGTAGCAAGCCCCTTCTTAATCCTCAGGGAAGAAGTATTCAGGCAAAACGAGAAACTCACAGGTTCAAGGTTCCTGCGGGGGATAATGGTGCCCGGAGGATTGAAAAAAGACATCCCGGATTCGGCTTTGAAAGAGCTGGCTCCTTTCTTCGCAAAGTTTTCCCGGACTTTCGAATCGGCTTTCGAACGAGCAATGTCCTCATCCTCCCTGATCGACAGGTTCGCAACTACAGGCGTGGTAAAAAAAGAGCTCGTCGTCCCTCTCAACCTCACAGGCCCCCTGGCAAAAGCCTCGGGCTGCCCTGCCGACACCAGGCTTAACAGGCCTTACGGGGCCTACAGGCACTTTGCCCCGGACTCTTCCGTAAGGAAAGGAGGGGATGTACTCTCCCGTTATGAGGTAAAAGCCGATGAGATAAGGGAATCTCTGAAGCTCATCAACCGCCTCCTGGAAGAAATGCCTCAAGGCCCCGTGTTTGCAGGAAATTCCCCTGAGACAGGTGAAGAAACCGGATCAGGCAGTCCCGGCAATTCCGGCTATGCCCTGACCCTGGTGGAAGCCCCCAGAGGGCAGAACCTGCACTGGATATACCTGAAAAACGGGCTTGTCGACCGCTACAAGGTCAGGACCGCCTCCTTTTGCAACTGGCAGGCCATCGAACATGCGGTACTCGGGAACATCATCCCTGACTTTCCTGTTATCAACAAAAGCCTGAACATGTCATATGCAGGGACCGACCTTTGAACAAAAGTGCCTTTGAACTCAAAGATGCCCGTGAACAAAGAGATGAACACGGAAAAAAAATCAAGAAATGCAGTGAGGTCTGAGAATGATAAACCCGCTTTCCCTTTTCCTCCGTCCGAAGGTGACGGAGACTTTTGAATTCCGGGATGAGGAACTCGAAACCCTGGGGGCCGAAATCAAAAAAGAAATGCCTAAAGTCTTCGGACGCAGCCTGGCAATCCGCGAACTGGACTCGGGCAGCGATAATTCCACGGAAATAGAAATCTCAAACCTGGGAACCCCGTACTACGACGTAGAAAGGTTCGGGATCTCCTTCGTGGCATCCCCACGGCACGCCGACGTCCTGCTGGTAACCGGGGCAGTCACCCTGAACATGGCCGAAGCCGTGAAAAAGACCTATGAAGCCATGCCTTCCCCCAAATTCGTGGTCGCAGTAGGGGACGATGCCTGTGACGGGGGGATTTACAGGGGCTCCTATGCCGTGCTCGGCGGCGTGGATAAGATCCTGCCTGTGGACATGAAAATCCCCGGAAACCCGCCTTCCCCGAAAGAGATCCTGAGAGGTCTGCTTGCCCTGGCAAAAAAAGCCTCGGAAAAAGAACCAAAAAAACGCACATGAAATTCTCTGAATAACAGGCACAAAGAAATGAAAGTACACGTCAACTTTCATGCCAAATAAGATGCTTTATTCCTTTCCTGCCTTGCGCTCAGGCATAAGGAAGTCCTGATAGAGCGCAACCTTGGCATAATCCGGAAAAACCTGGAAGTTCTGGATGACTTCTTTGAAGAACACGGAGAACTTTTCCAGTGGGTAAAGCCGAAAGCAGGGCCTATAGGGTTCCCCCAAATAAAGTTTGGGAGAAACGCGGAGGAATTCTGCGTAGATGTCGTGGAGAAGCAGGGAGTCATGCTGCTTCCGGGAACTGTTTATGATTGTGGGGAGCAGAATTTCAGGCTGGGGTTCGGCAGGAAAAACATGCCGGAAGCGCTGGAAAAATTGGAAGAGTACATAAAGAAAAATTTATAAATAAAGACCCATATTTATCGGGTGTCCAGGACCAGGGCATCCGGAGGCCTTTCATGTCAGGACATTCACTTTCAATTCAGGAAACAGAAACCCTGGGCTACTACGATTTCATGAGCTACCTTGAGGTGCCCTACTTCCACGTAGGTGGCCTCGTTTCCACGGAAAAACTGGCGGAACTCTGCCGGCTTGACAGGGACAAAAAGGTGCTGATGGTCGGGTGCGGCACGGGTTTTTCTGCCTGTTACCTCGCAAAGAAAGTCGGCTGTTTCGTGGTGGGAGTCGATATAGCAGAGCTTTCCATCGAGAAGGCAAAGGAAAGGGCAAAAAAGAAAGGTGTGGAAGGGATAACGGATTTCCGGATAGGAGACGCCTACGCCCTGCCCTTTGAAGCCGGAACTTTCGATGCCGTAATTACCGAGTTTGTCTCCCAGTTCCTTGACCGGGGCAGGGCTTTCAGAGAATTTGCCCGGGTTTTGAAACCCGGAGGCTCCCTGGGGATCAATGAAATGTACAGGGAAAAGGAAATCCCCCCAAAACCTGCAGAAAAGCTAACTCATGCAGAGGACATTTTCGGCGAAATAACCGGACTTCCCTTTAATCTCCCGACCCCTGAAGAATGGGAAAAGGAGCTAGAAGAAGCAGGGTTGGAGGACGTCCAGGTAAGGAAATGCAGGCCCACGGCAAGCCTGGAAGAGGCAAAGAAGCTTATCAGGGCAATGGACGGACTCCTGGAGTTTGCCCGGTACTTTTCCAGCGTCTCAGTGAAAATGATAAAGTACACGCTGATCAGCAAAAAGATCAGGCACCGGTTCAGGCGGCTCGGGGAAGGAAAAAAGATCCTACTAAGGAAAAAGTCAACCTCAAGGTATGTGGGTTATGTGCTTGCTACGGGAACAAAGCCCAAAAAGTAACTGGAAGGAAAACTGTAAAGTAAAGAGTAAAGTAAAGATATGAAGTAAAGATATAAAGTAAATTGGAAATTATGGATAAGGGCAAAACCCCGAAGTTAATTGTTGATAAACCCGAAGATAATTGCTGACAAAACCGGCTCAATTAAAAAAAAGGAAGTAAAGTAAAGTAAAGTAAAGTAAAGTAAAGTAAAGTAAAGAAAGGAAAAAGGAACAGGAAATTGCCCGGGACTGTGAAATAATAAATGTTTTTTGGAAAAGGATATAAACAATCAATTGGAAAACTTAGAGCAATAATTCCTCAAGAAGTTACCGGTGGGGCTTTCAGGAAATGAAACCGGGACTTCAAATTAGGAAAAACAGGTTTTGGGATAAATGAAGGGAAAATACCTCCGGCGTATTCACGAGGTTCCCGGGGAGGTAGATTTGCATGAAGATTTCACTTATTGATCTGGCATTTCTTTCTGAAAAAAGAACTAACGTACTGCGCCTGCTGGAAGAGGGGCCAAAAACCAGTGACGAGATAAAAAAAGACCTGAACGTCAGCTCTACGTCAATTATGCCCCAGATAAAGAAATTAAGAGAAGGCCACATGATCATTCAGGAAAACGACAGGTACCAGCTCTCGGAAATGGGGGAGATAGTTGTCGAAAAGATGGAACCCCTATTAAATACCGTGAGGGTTTTCGAAGAAAATTACGATTACTGGGTAAACCACGACCTGAGCGCAATTCCTGAGGACCTTCTTAACAGGATCGAGGAACTGGGAAACTATTTCCTGCTCGAACCCGACCTTAACAGGCTCTTTGAAGTGCCTGAAGACTTTAAGAAAAACCTCCTGGAATCCAGACGTGTCATGATATTTCTTTCTTATTTCCACCCCCTTTATCTTAACCTGTATTCCGAACTGGCACGAAAAGGGGCGGAAATGTACCTCATCCTGACCGAACCGGTCTTTAAAAGAATGAAAGAAGACTACACAGAAAACCTCCAGGAGCTTCTGAATTCCAAAAATACGGAAATTTACATTTGCGACAAGAAAATAACCCTGAAAAACGTTGTAACAGACCGTTTCTGTTCACTGGTACTCTTTGACAGAAAGGGGAAATTCGACCACCAGCGCCTGATGAGCTTTGATGAAAGCGCACTGGAATGGTGTGAAGAACTCTTCACTCATTACAAGGATATGTCAATGCCCCTTGAAAATATCTAAATAAGTGTCGAAAATCGAAATCCCCTTGATTTCCGGTATGAGATCAACCGGACCTCCGGACTTGTTATAACCGGAGTCTACGGATTATTGAGTTCCGATTTGATATCGATCGGAGTCCCCCGGTTTTTGGTTTATGATTTGCTGGCAAACAAAGTCTACGGATTTTTGATATTTTTATGTGCTTAAACGAAGTCTACATTTTAGTTTCTGATGTGCTTAAACCGAAATATACAGATTTTTGAGTTCCGATTTGATATCGATCGGAGTTCACCGGTTTTTAATTCGAATGGATTTTATCACCTGTTTAACCCCCGGAACAGGGACATCAATACCTGGCATTTCCCACAAGAGATGCGGGGAATCCTGTCCTCAATCACTGAGATATTTGTCAATCAGGGCCCTGAACTTGTTTATATCAATGGGCTTTGAGATGTAATCAACACACCCCTTTTCGATGAAGTGTTCCTCACTTCCTTTCATTGCATGGGCTGTTACCGCAATCACCGGGATGTCAGCGGTGTCAGGGTTCTGCTTTATCCTTTCAAGCACCTCGAGCCCGTCCATTTTCGGAAGCTGCATGTCCAGGAGAATGATGTCGAATTTGTTCTCATCGAGGCACTCAAGGGCCCTTATCCCGTCCTCCGCTCCTGTTACGCTGTGCCCGTAGAATTCCAGCAGATCAAGTATCAATTCCATATTCATGGGGTTGTCTTCAACAATCAGAATCTTTTTCATCTTTATGCCTCTTAAGCATAGTTAGTTGTTTTATCCTGTTAATTAACTCTTTTCTTCCGAAAGTGCCTTTCTTCATGATAGAGAGTAAATGGTCCTGCATTTCATTGTTCAATTCTTCAATATTCTTTTCGTCAAATTCCCCTGCCGTGCAGACAATCAGGGGGATATCCCTGGTCCCCGGGTCGGCCCGGAGGTGGGAAATTACGTCAAAACCGTTCACATCCGACATCATGAGGTCGAGAATGAGAATGTCGGGCCTGTCCGAAAAGAGCCTGTCAAGACCCTCCCTCCCGCCGTAAGCTTTCAAGACCTCAAAACCTTCGGGCTCGATCATCGAGTTCAGCAGTTCCACGGCATTTTCGTCATCATCCACGATAAGGACCTTCAGAGTTTCGAATTTAAACTTCTGCCTGATTTCTTCCAGGGAAGTAAGGAGTTCAACCTTTTTAATGGGTTTTGTAAAGGAATACAGAGCCCCAAGAGCAATTCCAAGTTCATTTTTATCGGCCATGGAGATGATCAGTACCGGGGTCCGAGCCGTTTCTGGGTCATTTTTCAGCTGTTTCAGGACGAGCCAGCCATTGGTATCGGGGAGGAAGACGTCAAGGGTTATAACATCGGGTTTCAGTTTCTTTGCAACCGGCAAAACGTCTCTTCCCAGATACACCGGAGCCACGCGGTAGCCGGCATCTCCCAGGACAAGGGAAAGGAGTTCATTTGAATTATTGTCATCGTCAACAACCAGGACGAGTTCCCCTTCATCTCCGCTTTCGGGAAAGATTATTTCAGGAGGTTTAACAGCATGCCCGGAAGTTTCCACGGATTTTTTCACCGAAAGGGCGGCTTTCTTATTCATTTCAAACTCCAGGAGCACTTCCTCGAGTTCAGGGTTCCCGGCCTTCCTGATTTCCCCTGGCTTTTTGAGCGGGATTGAGAAAGTAAAAGCACTCCCTTTATGGAATTCACTTTCAACCCGGATTACCCCCCGGTGCAATTCTACGATTTTCTTTACGAGAGCAAGTCCGAGCCCGGTCCCACAGTACTGTCTGGAGGCAGAAGCGTCGATCTGGGTAAAGGGCTGGAAGAGTTTTTCCTGGTCTTCGCCAGAAATGCCGATCCCGGTATCCGTAACCGAAATAAGGGCATAATCTCCCGTTTTTTTGCCGTAGACGGAAACTTTTCCCCCATCGGGAGTGAACTTGATTGCATTGCTCACGAGGTTGTAGAGAATCTGGATCAGACGGTTCCGGTCAGCTTCAAGGTTGCTAAAGCCGGGCTCTATGGTGAAGGTCATATCAAGGGACCTGGACAGGGCAAAGGGATTGAGCACGGTCCTGACATCCTCGAACACGGCGGCAAGGGAAAATTCACTGTAATGCAGCTCCATTTTCCCTGCCTCGACCTTTGAAAGGTCAAGAATATCATTGATCAGTTCAAGCAGGTTTCTTCCGCTGCGTGAGATATTGTTTATGTACTTCAACTGCCTTTCGTTGAGTTCCCCAAAGACCCTCTCGAGCAGGATATCCGAGAAGCCTATGATAGAATTAAGAGGGGTCCGCAGTTCATGGCTCATATTTGCCAGGAACTCGCTCTTGGCCCGGCTGGAATCCTCAGCCTCTAGCTTTGCGCTGAGCAACCTTTCTTCCGAAAGCTTGTGGGCGGTGATGTCAAGCCCTGTTTGCAGGACACCCGTAAGCCTGCCTTCTTCATCCTTTATCGGATTGGCACGGACCATCCAGACCTTTCCGTCAGGGGTGCTTATCTCCCCAACTTCTTCCTTCCCGGAATTGAGCGCCAGCCACACGGGAGAGCCGGACCTGCCACTTTCACAGAGCAAACAGACCTCCTCAAACTTCTGCCCCACTATATCCTCAAGTTTCATCCCCAGATAATCCAGGGAAGCTTTGTTCGCCCAGACAACCCTGCATTCGGGGTCCATAAAAACAAGTAATTCACTTAAAGAGTTCAAAATGACCTTTTTTTCATGTTCCTGAACCTTAAGGTCTTCGGAGGCTGCACTCAAACTTTCAAGCATCCCGTTTATCCCGCAAGCAAGCCTCGAAAGTTCATCGTCCCCTTCCACCGAAAGCCTCTCGGCGTAATCCCTTTCCTTTCCAACTTTATCAACAAAACCGTCAATGTCAACGATACGGGAAACAAACTCCCGGTCCATCAAAAGCTTACAGCCTCCACCTACCAGCAGGCCCGCAAATAGGAGAAAAAGCACAATGTAGCGGAGGGACTTTTGCCCCTCGGCGTAGATACTCCTGTCCATGTCCGCCCGAACCATAACCCCAGGTTCGCCTGTGATGTCATTTAGCACGAAGTATCCGACTACCTTCCCATCTATTATCGTGTTCATGCAGGTCTGCCCATCACTTTCAAAAAAAGCTTCATGGAAATTGGCAGGCACACTATCAAGCCTGTAGAGCATCAGAGGGTTACCGGTAATTTTTTGGACGGACTCAACAAAGCCCACATCCATGTCCCTGCCTATGATGAGAGTCCCCAGGATTTCTTCATCTCCCGAACTCCCGAAGATGGGACGGCAGGAGATGATCACAGGCCCGTTTTCGAGCATAAGCAAACCGCTGACATTATCGGTGGAAGCCGGGCAAAGGAGAGATCCGTCATTTATTTTACTCTGGAGTTCGGGAGGCGCAAGACCACCAATCAAGCGCTCGGAATCCGAAAAATAGGAGTAAAGTACATCCCCTGAAGCGTTAACAAAAAAGATGAGGTCATATCCACCTAAAGAAAAAATATCGTCGGGCAGGGTTCCACTAATATTCCCGGGGTAGGAACTCTGCATAAAAGCCCGGACCTCGGCCCTGGAAGAAAAGGCAACGTTAGCATCGTCGAGTTTGAGTATCTGTGAATCAATAACGTTTTTTGCATTTTCCATGTTATCAATCGCTTCCCGTGCCTCCAGGTCGGAAAAACTGGAGTCAAGGATACTCTGGGAGGCGAAAATAACAACTGAAATCAATAAAGCAAAAATCACGTAGATAATAACCAGTACCTTTTTGCTAACATTCATAATATAAACTCTGAAGGTGGGTGCATGGCCGAATATTTTGTACAACGGGAGTTGAAGATTTCATACAATGGAAGTTGAATACTTTAAGCAGAGAAGCTTTTTTACACAAGAGAATTGAGAGCATTTATACGGAGGGAATTGACCACCTATATAAAGAAGATATGAGAATTCTAATTGAGATATGAGAATTCTAATTGAGATATGAGATGTGATAATTCTAATTTGAAATCAATATAAATATTTTTTGTGTATTACATAGTATAAAAAATTATTTGATTACTGGCGTTAATGGCCCTGTTAAACTCTTTTTTCTTATAAACACAATTAAAAAAAGATATATCAGTATGAAAGAAAAAAAGTGAATGAGTAGAAAATAATTTAGAACTAGAGGAACTCACCACCTGAACAAGCGAGAGACCCAGCCCACATTCTTTCTGAGAGCATACTTCCTAAGTTCGTCAACTGCAAGAAGGAAGAAGGAAAAGGGGAGAGCGAGCAGCAGGTATTTGAGGTCAATTGGAGAGGTATTGAAAATCAGGTGGGCAAGGGGGCTCCAGATAATAAAGGAAAGGATAAGAAGCTCACTCACAATACCTGCCAGGACATACCGGTTTTTGAAAAGACCTTTGGTGAAGACCGACTGTAACCGGGTCCTGGAGGTAAAGACGTTTGCAATCTGGCAGATAATCACCGCCGAAAAAAAAGCCGTAATCGACTGCATGTAGAGGGGATTACTGTTTGCAAGCTGTTCCCCGAAACTCCAGCCCCCGCCGAAAAGGACGGCGAAGTAGCAGAAAAAACCGGCAGCTGCCTCTATAGGCCCTTTTATCCCGTAGGAAGTGAAGAGCACCTGGGAGGTAAGCAGTTTTTCGTCCCTGGACCTGGGCGGCCGCCTCATAATATCTCCCTCTCCCTTTTCCACACCCAGGGCAAGGGCAGGCAGGATATCGGTCCCCAGGTCAATTGCCAGGATGAGCTGCACGTTCATAGGGAGAGGCAGGGCGAAGAGGACGAAGGCGATAAAAGGCAGGATTTCGGGGATATTGCTGGTAAGGATGTAAGCAATAAACTTTTTTATATTATCAAAGACGGTCCTGCCCTCTTCCACCGCATTCACAATGGTGGCAAAGTTGTCGTCCAGAAGCACCATGTCCGCAGCTTCCCGGGAAACATCGGTGCCACTGCCCATGGCAACCCCCATATCCGCATTCTTGATTGCAGGGGCATCGTTGACCCCGTCTCCAGTCATGGTGACGATTTCCCCCTCGGCCTGGAAGAGTTGCACGATTTTCAGTTTCTGTACGGGAGAGGTCCGGGCAAAGACTATACTCTTCTTTTTCAACCGCTCCGCAAGTTCTTCTCTGGAAAGAGCTTTCAGCTCGTCCCCCGTGATTATTTCCAGGGCTTCGGAATCCGCAAGCCCCACACCCCTGGCAATGGACTCTGCCGTTACGGGATGATCCCCTGTAATCATGACTACCTTGATCCCTGCAGCATGGCACTTTGCAATAGCTCCTTTTGCTTCGGGGCGCGGGGGGTCCACAATCCCGATGAAACCCAGGAAAACGAAACCTTCAGTGTACTCTTCCGGCTTTTCCGCTTCCCTGTAAGCAAGAGCTATCACCCGCTCTCCCCTCTCCGCCATTCTCAGGTGCCGGTCCAGCAGTTCTTCTTTCTCCCTTCTGCTAAGTTCCCGCACCCCTCCGCCCTCAATTAAGGAATCACACATCTCAACCACAATTTCCGGAGCCCCTTTGAGGTAGGATTCAAGCCCGCCTTCGGGAGTACGGCAGAGGACTTCCATCCGCTTGGTAAGAGAATCAAACGGGAATTCCTCCAGCCGGGGATAATTAACGTTGAGTTCCTTCAGGTCCGTAAAGCCGTTTGCAAAGACCAGGAGTGCTCCTTCGGTGGGGTCCCCCGTATATCCCGGAGACCTTTCCGAAAACCTCGCATTGTTACAGAGCCCGGCGACCCGCAGGAAAACAGGAGGAATCTTTGCGGGGTCCCAGCCAGAACCCGGCAAACCCTCTTCGGGAATTACCTCTCCTCCGGCAGGCATTTCTCCGGTGTTCACACCTGATTCCTGCCCTGCCGCTTCCTCTGCAAAACCTTCAGGCTCTTCAGGGTCCACATCTTCATACCCGATGATGAGGGAGTGGACAGCCATTTTGTTCTGGGTCAGGGTCCCGGTCTTATCCGTACAAATAACCGTGGTCGAACCCAGGGTTTCCACGGACTCAAGCTGTTTTATCAGGGCTTTTCTGTCGGCCATGCGGCGAGAAGCCAGGCTCAGGGCAAGGGTGACTGTTGGCAAGAGCCCTTCAGGTACATTGGCGACGATGATCCCGATGGCAAAAATAAGGCTCGCAAGGAAGAGGTCCTGGAGGAAAAAGGCAAGCAGGAAAAAGGTTACCCCGAGAAAAATCGCTATTGAAGAAATTACCTTTATGAAATGGTTGAGTTCCTTCCGGATAGGAGTGTCCACGGCAGAAGTCTGTTCGGTCAGGGTAGCCAGGTTCCCGATCTGGGTATGTGCACCCGTCCCGAATACGATAGCTTTTCCGTTTCCGCTCTGCACCAGGGTCCCGGAAAAAACCATGTTCCTGCACTCCAGCATTTCCGGATGGGTGCAATTAAGAGAACGCAACTGCGGTTCGGCTTCCCCGGTGAGAGCGGAATTGTCTACTTTCAGGGAATTGACCTCTATCAAACGCCCGTCTGCCGGGACCTTGTCCCCTTCCTCAAGAAGGAGCACGTCCCCGACAACCAGTTCCGAAGCCAGGACGTCAAGGACCATCCCGTCCCTTAAAACCCTTGCATGAGGCGGGATAAGCTGCCGGAAGCTTTCCATGGTCTTTTCGGCCTGGTACTCCTGGATAAAAGTAAAAGTCCCGTTCAGGACCACGACCCCCCCGAGAGCTAGCCCTATATATAGATTTCCCTGCCCGGGGTCCATGTACTCGGCTAAGAAAGAGAGAAGGGCTCCTATGGCCAGAAGAATGGAAAAGAAATTCCGGAACTGCCGGAAGTATTTTCGGACTATGCCTTCTTTCCCCGTATCTTCCAGAACGTTAGGACCGCAGTCTCGCAAGCGGCGGCCAGCCTCCCGTCCCATGAGCCCGTTTTCATCCGTCCCGGACCATTCCAGAAATTCAGGGAGGGAAATCCTGTGTACGTCGCCCCGGGGAGAGCACAAAGCTTCCCTGTCTTCAGCCGCTGCCGACTCCATTGTACCCCCCTATATTCAATGCCGCACAGACATATAAGCTTGACACTTCGAAAAGAAGCGGGGGCGGGAGCTTGAAATGCACGGGTAATCGAGTCAAAAATTTTCACCGCATTTATCAGAAACAGGGCAAAAAAAAATTCCCGTCAATTATGTTTTATAACTTGCTAACGAAAAATAACCTCTACTCAATGCGAAAATAGAGGGTTGAGAATTAATTTTACGCTCAGGTTCTCGGCCCTGTGCAAGCGAACATGAAAAGGAGTGGCATAAGGCTTTGTCCGGCTCCTTTTCTCCTACATATATCCTATGGTTTTTAATGATGTTTGAGGACCCAGGAGTTTAAAAGCCCTGAGTATGAAACATTTTGGATTGAAAAGGTCTATATAATATCGTAAAGTAGAAAATAAAATTGTAAATATAATTAAAATAAATGTAATAAGAAATAAATAAAAAAGGTATGACCGATTATGAGCGAATTTACACTTAAAACGAGACTGTTAGCCGCCCTGAAAGGCGAAGAAGTTGACAAGGTACCTGTTTGTTCCGTAACCCAGACCGGAATCGTAGAACTCATGGATGTCGTCGGAGCACCCTGGCCGGAGTCCCACACAGATGCCGAACTTATGGCAAAGCTGGCCCTCGCAAACCACGAGATCAGCGGACTCGAAGCTGTCAGGGTTCCCTACTGCCTGACCGTCCTTGTCGAAGGTCTGGGCTGCGAGATCAACATGGGTACCAAGAACAGACAACCCTCTGTCACAGGGCACCCCTACCCCAAGAGCTTGGACGGCGCAGCAATTCCCGAAGACCTCCTGCAGAGAGGAAGGATTCCGGCAGTGCTCGAAGCCATTAAGATTATCAGGGAAAAAGTAGGCCCCGACGTACCCATCATCGGCGGAATGGAAGGCCCAATTACCGTAGCCTCCGACCTGGCAAGTGTAAAATCCTTCATGAAATGGTCCATCAAGAAGCCTGAACTCTTCGAACAGGTTCTGGACCTCTCAACCGAAGCATCCGTCATCTACGCAAACGCAATGGTCGAAGCCGGTGCAGACATCATTTCCGTTGCAGACCCCGTCGCCTCCCCTGACCTCATGAGCCCGGACTCCTTCAAGCAGTACCTCCAGCCCAGACTGCAGAATTTCTCATCTCAAGTTGATGCAGTGACCATCCTCCACGTCTGTGGTAATGTGAACCCGATCATTGACTACATGGCAGACTGCGGCTTCGAAGGACTCAGCGTTGAAGAAAAGGTCGAAGACGTGAAGAAGGCAAAGGAAATCATCGGAGACAGGGCAAGGCTCGTCGGAAACATTTCCAGTCCTTTCACCCTCCTGCCCGGACCTGTTGACAAGATCATTACCGAAGGCAAGCAGGCCATTGCAGACGGTATCGATGTGCTCGCCCCGGGCTGTGGCATTGCGCCCATGACCCCCCTCGAGAACGTCAAGGCTCTTGTAGCAGCAAGAGACGAGTACTACGCATAAAACAGCAAAACCATTTTCTTTTATTTTTTTTGCGGACAGGTTCCGGGGCAAAATTCAGGCTTCAGGAACCATTGTCCGGATTTTTATGTTTTTTATGGATGTTGGGAAGGACAAAATATCAGAAATTAGGGAACCCTAAATAACAGCAGTTAAAGGCTGACAATCAGGCAAACAACTCAAAAAATAACTCACAAGGGGAAATTAATTCATAAATTCATTCATAATTACACTTACTCAAATTTATTAAAAAATTCATGAATGCTTGAGGCGCATTCACCAGATATTGTCTCAGATTTTTTCAGGAGGAGGTTAAAATATGAGAACTGGCGTTGCAATCGACCTTGGAACCAGTGGTTTCAGGGCACAGAAAATTGACTTGGAAAGTGAAACGATTTTAAAGACCGTAATAACTCTGCGAAACCCACTGCCGGGCGCAAACGTGATGGACCACCTGGATTTTGCAATCCACTACGGACAGGACAAAGCCCACGGTCTCTCGGCAACCGCGGTCAAGCACATCCTTGAGGAACTGGAAGTAAAGCCTGAAGAGCTGGAAAAATTCTCAATCTGTGGAAACCCGATCCAGCTATCCATCTTCCAGGAAATTCCCATCGAAGACCTGGCATATGCAGGAGAGCGCAAGAAACAGAAATACCACATTGAAGAACAAAACCGGGACGCCCGTATAATTCCTCTGTCCGAAATCAAAGGCTTCGAGGAATTCAAGAACTGCAAGCTCTACGTCCCCCCTGCAATCAAGCACGAGGTCGGAGCCGATGCTCTTGCCCTCATTGAGAAATCAGGAATGCTTGAGAGCGACGAAATCGCAATCGCAACCGACTACGGGACAAACGCCGAAATGGCCCTGAAGGCAAACGGGGTAATCTACACGGGATCGGCAGCCGCGGGTCCCGCCCTCGAGGGCCAGGAAATAGAGTTCGGGTCCATTGCATCCCCCCACACAATCTCTGACGTTGAGTTCGAAGGGGAAAATCTCCGCTGCTATGTTCTGGATAAAGAGATGAGCCCCATAAAAGGAGACCTTGTCAACCCGAAGACAGGGGATGTGGTGGAAAAAGGTGATGTAAAGGCAAAGGGTATCACGGGAACGGGAGTCATTGCCCTCATAGAAGCAGGGATGCGGAACAAAATGATAACACTCCCAAAGATCCTGACCCCGGACAGCGTCATCCACCTCCAGGATGGGATCAAGTTCACAGAAAAAGACCTGATCGAAGCCGGAAGAGCTATCGGGGCAATCAGGGCAGGGCACATAACCCTCTGTGCCGAAGCCGGCATCGAGATGGAAGACCTGAAAATCGCCCACATGTCCGGAGCTGCCGGGACATACATGGACGCCGCAAAGGCCCACCAGGTGGGAATGATCCCCTATAATGCAGGTTATGTCTCCCAGATCGGAAACACTTCCCTGGCCGTGGCCCGGGAGATCCTGATCTCGGAAGACAGGCTCTGGGAACTGCAGAAAATTGCAAAGGAGATCGTCGGGACACACGTGATGTTTGCAACTTCGGAAGCTTTCAAGGAAGGCTACATGCTGGAACTTGCCTACTGGAACGAAGGCATGATGTTCAAAATGCATAAGAAGTTCCTGAAAAAGAAAAAACTCCCCATGCTTGACGAACCTTCCTCCATTCTGAAAATTGACCGCCAGGTCGAAAGGGATATCCCGGAACTGGGAGAAGAAGGCCTGCACGTGCTCGATAAAGTCGGGACCTACCTTACCATGGTCATCGAGGGCTGTGAAGGCTGTCATGAATGCGTAAAGGTCTGCCCGAACGGTGCCCTGAGGATGGAAGAAGGTGGAGTCGTAAGGATAAGGACCGACCTTTGCGATGGAGCAAACTGCCAGCGCTGCCTCCATGCCTGCCCCGAAGACAGGTTCAAGTGGGAAAACCTGACAGTGGCAGGGAATTAAGAAAAAGCTAAGAAAAGCTTATTGGAATTGAAAGGTAAGTAACGAGCAGTAAAACGGAAGCAAATGGAGGAGAAAAAAATGCAGGTTATTGTGGTGGGAGGGTTCCTGGGAAGCGGGAAGACTACCACCATTATCAATATGGGCAAATACCTCGCAGACAAGGGGAAAAAAGTCGCCATTATCGTAAATGAGATCGGAGAGATCGGAATTGATGGGGATGTAATCGACAGGTTCGGATTCGACTCTAAGGAAATCACAAACGGATGCATCTGCTGCACCCTTAAAGTGAGCATGAAGACAACCGTGACCCTTCTTGCAAAAGAATACAAGCCCGATATACTTCTGGTAGAACCCACGGGAATCGCTTTCCCCCATGTAATTAAAGAAGATATCGAACTTATGAACCTGGGAGAAAGCGTAACAGTTGCCCCCCTTGTCACTCTGATTGACGGGAGCCGCTTCAAGCATATGATGAAGGAAGTAAAAAACTTCTCCATGCGGCAGATAATTGATGCGGAGATTCTCGGGATCAACAAAGTGGACCTTATAGAGCCTATCAGGGTTCCAATCCTTGAAGCTTCGGTCCAGCAGTTGAACCCCAAAGCAAAGGTAGTCCAGTTATCCGGAAAAGCAATGGACGAGAGGTTCGAGGGTCTTATGCAAATGCTGCTCCCCGAATTCGCCGGGGAAAAACCTGCAGAGATGGAAAAACCACCGGAAGAGGAAAAGGCCCCCACAGAAAAAGTTCCTGCAAAAGAAGTAACTAAAGCCTCTGCAGCTCCCGGAGAAATCGAAAGTTCCATCGAAGCTTCGGGCGTCGGGAGCTATGCTGTGGAATTTGCGGTAGAAAAGCAGGACATTAACAGGGAAGTATCCAGAGAAATCACCACCGAGCTGATGAAAAGGATCAAAACAAAAGTCCTTAATCTCAACCCCGAGTTCATAGGGCACATCAAGCTCTTCCTGGACAACGGCACGGAAACCGTAAAACAGAGCGTAACCATCTACTCCGAAGAACCCCAGGAAGATATAGTAAACTCAAAACCCGATGCAAAACCCTCCTTGAAAGTCCTCTCCGCGGTATCAAACGTGAAGACAGAAAAACTATTCGATGCCGTGAACAGTTCAGTACAGGAAATTTTCGAGAAAAAGGAAATCAGCATCCGCAAAATAGAGCATGCCCACGAACACGGGCATAACCATGGTGAGCATGAACATGAAGAACATCATGAACATGAACATCATGAACATTAATTAATTAGAGCGTGAAAAACGTAGACAAAACACCGGGACGCTCGCTGGGTGTTGAGAAAAAAGAGTCCGTAAACTTATGGATTCGGACACAGGCCACCAGGACCGGAAAACCCCTTTTTTAACACAGATTCCCGGTGATCCTGCTTTTTTCATTTACTTTTTCAATTGATCTTCTCGGAGTGTTCTATGTAATACTGGGCCAGTTCGTTACACCATTCGATGGCACTGGGAGTGAAACTCATGATTTTTCTGTGATCGAACTCCCCGTCCTTTCCAAAAAGTTTCAGCATCATGAAATCGTCCGTAACCATGAAAGATGAGAGTTTTACGTCCCCCGAATAGATGTAAAGGGAAACCTTGTTTTCAAGCAAAATGTTATATTGATCCACGAAATCATTTTCCAACCTGTTATAGACCTTTTTGTCAAGGATCAGATGCACCTCAGCCCCATTCTCTGCACAGGTTGCCTGGATTGAAGGACAATCAGGGCAGAAGAAAGAATAAAAGGACTTGAGAGTCTTTGATTTGTATACGCTGCCAAGCAGATCCTTTGGAAACTCGAAGAGATGATCCAGATCGGGTTCTTCCAGAGTGCACTTCCCTAACAGATCCATCTTCTTAACCAGATGCCCTGGGATTGGGGTTCTGTCATGTTTTGACCAGTAATCCTTGTTCCCATCAAAGACATCCAGAAGAGAGGTCAGAGGGAGCATCTTTTCAACTACCACTTCTCCGATATCTGAGAGTTCGTAGATGTTTCCTCTCTGCTCGATAATGTCCATATCCTTCAATTTTTTAATCTGGGGCATTACCGCACAGGCCTTAACATTGAGGGTGTCTTTTATTTCATCAATATCCTTTGGCCCGCTTGCTAACATGATCAGGATATTTTTTCTTTTTTCAGAAAAAAAAATCAAATCAATCAGGGAACTCATATATATATTAGCCTCCAACCATATACTATTTTATTTCAGGTAGCTACTTTCAGGAATTAATCCCCAATCCTGTATAGCCCACGAGATTGAAATCCCAGATTTTGCGAAGACCTGCAAAGTGCCGCATAGTAGTCCACTGTTTAAATTATAACTATTGACCTGTTTCTGCAATTCCAGCGCAAATCTGGATTGAACATTAATTTTTTATAAAATGGGAGAGAACTTCCAAACAACGTACAAGAGAGTATATTGTGAGTATAATATTTAAATCTTGATCATAAAGACCATAGCAAAGACTATTGATATAATATTTAAATCACTATGGGAAGAATAAAATCAAAAATTATAAAAACGATCGATGATATACTAAATCTCCATTTTTAACAAGCAGAGTTTGACACTCCTGAGGCCGTATTCGATTAGCTCCGAGAGTTTACGCAGGTACAGAATAAAAAAGGTCCCGCACTTAAGCTCCTGAAGAGAAACTTCAATCAATATCTTCAGTTTCCCAATACCCTCATTTTTTCAATACCCTCATTTTTTCAATGCCCTCATTTTTTCAATGTACCCTGTTTTTCGAAAAACTAACCTTTTTGAAAGAATCGTTTATTTTTGGGAAAACTATTTTTTAGCTATCCCATCGGAAATCACCCGGCTGCCAAAAAGCACTGCACACATGAACATGGAAGGAAAAGAAAAATTCCCCAGGGTGCAAGAAAGGCAGATATGACAAAAAACAGGCAGGACTAAAATTAAAAGAAAAGCATTTTTTTTAAAGAGGGGAAATATTAGCGTATTTATAAAAAGGGAGGTCGGTTAAGCTATATATTTTAGGAAATATCCTTTGATATGGAATAGTCATTCACCTGAATGGGAGTTTAGATACAAGGCTCCAGGCTTAAGAAAAGCTTCCGGATCCTGCGAAGCAGGACAAGGAAAAACGGATTTTATCAGGGGATGATTATTTTGTGGATTTAAGGAGTATATTAGTGGATTTAGGGATTTGACGGACTGTGGAACCCGTTAAAGGATCTAAATGCAGTAAAAAATCAAGGATTAAGATCCGGAAAAACAGGCAGACAACTGGCTGTTTGGATCCTTCACAAAAAAAGGAGATTTTCAATGGCAAAAGAAGACATTCTGAACGCTTTAGCGGATGCTGTAGTTGAAGGCGACGACGACATTGCAGAAGAACTTGCACAAAAAGCCCTTGATGAAGAAGTCGATGCATACGAAGCAATTGTCGACGGGCTTTCAAAGGGTATGAAGATCATCAGCGACATGTACGAAAGGGGAGAAGCCTTCGTACCAAGTCTTCTGCTCGCAGCCGATGCAATGTACGCAGGAATGGACATACTCACCCCTTACCTGAATGCAGACACCAGCGCCGCCCCCAAGAACGTTATCATCGGTACTGTCGAAGGAGACGTGCACGACATAGGTAAGAACCTTGTCAAGACCATGATGACTGCAGCAGGTTTCAACATGATTGACCTGGGCAACGACGTACCCCTCGACAAGTTTGCAGAAGCTGCAAAGGAGAATCATGTAGCCGGCATCTCCATGAGCACCCTGATGACCACCACCATGGGCGGCATGGAAACAGTTATCGAGCAACTTCAGGAAGAAGGAATCAGGGACTCTATGGTAGTAATGGTCGGCGGTGCCCCGATCACCAAGGACTTTGCGAACTCTGTTGGTGCAGACGGCACAGCCCTTGACGCAAGCGCAGCAGTCGAAAACATGACTTCCCTTGTAAGTGAACTTCCTGCCGATTCCTGGAGCGACTCCTCAATCGCAGAAAGTAAGATGAAGTACAAGGAGATCCTCGCACAGAAAGGGACAAAGGAAGAAATCGACATCGGCCGCATCACTGCCGAAAAGATCATCAAGGAACACGACACTGTCATCCCCAAGTTCAACGAGACAATTACAAAGAAGGAAAGGTTCCTTGCAGCCTATCAGGACAAGAAGGTCGACAGGCTTCCGGTCGCACCTCTCGTCTGTGGCCTCTCAAGAAAGTTTGTACCCTGCTCCTACATAGACTACACCACAAACGCAGAGAAGTTTGCAGACTGTGTAGCCGCAGGTACCAAGTACTTCCACATTGACAACTTCGTAGGCCTGACCGACCTCTGTATAGCCGCAAAGGACTTTGGCGCGGAAGTCAGGTTCCCTGAAGAGGACACCCCCGCAGCAACCGGCCACCTTGAAGACTACGAAACAATGGAAGTCCCCGAAATAAAGGAAGGAACCCGTGGTTACAACCTGGTCCAGGGCAACAAGCTCGCAACCAAGAAGCTCAGCGAACAGAACGCACTCAACACCGCCCTCTTCGAAGGCCCGATGGTAGCCCTGACCCAGATCATGGGAGCAACCCGTGTGCTTTCTGACCTCAAGACCAACCCCGACGTTGTCCTCAAAGCCCTTGACCAGACCACCGAATACTGTAAGGAACTGGCAAAGATGATGTTCGAGGAAGCCCAGCCCGACAACCTCTGTCTGGTAAACCTCTGGACAAACAATGTCATCCTTGGTGCAGACGAATACATGAAGACCGAAGGTAAGATCATGAAGGACGTATTCGCCCCGCTTTACAAGGAATACGACATGCCAATGGTCGTCCACAACTGTGCCGACGTTCCGCACTGGGAACTCATCAGCGAGTGGGGCACGGACTACTACAGCTACACCTACTATCCGGATGAGGCAAACAAGGGGTCCAAAGACCACAAGTACCTCATTGAGAACTACGGCAAGGATGTCATGTTCGGTGGGGAAGTCAGCCCGATCCTCTTCCTGGACAACAGCCCTGCAGGACTCGAGAAGATCAGGAACGACACAATTGCCCTCCAGGAGAGCGTCCTTACCACTCTCAAGGAAAACGGCATGCAGTCCAAGTATGTGATCTCTACCGGTTGCGAAGTGCCGCCAAAGGGACCGTGTGACTCCATCACTGCCCAGACCTACACTGTAGCAGAAAAAGGTCCGGAGATCTACAAGAACATCATCGGATAAGCCGAAAAATAGTTGTTTCCTGAAAAAAGCAAGTTTCGACTTGTTTTGAGAAAGGGCGGGGGATTTCCCCTCCCTTTCCCCACCCCCTAAAAATAATAAGGTTCCCGCCGTTTCCTGCAGCCTTATGTGTGTCCAAAAAAGTGCAGGTGAACTCCAAAAATGGATCGAAAAACAGATCCAAAAACAGATCGAACGGAAAAAATGTGTGCAAATCTTTGCAGAAAATGGTGGAGAACCTTCATAATCCCTTTAGGAAAGAGGTGAAACTGGAAATGAGATACCAGAGAAGACCCGAACCTGAAGAAAAAACTATCAACCCGATTCCTGTACGCATTCCTGTCACTCATTTGCAGGAACCCAGCCACTCATCTCAGAGGGCTTTCTTCCGTTATTCGGATATCGAAGCAGCCCCGGCAAGCTATGAACTCAACACAGATTCCGCATCTGTGGCATACACATTTCCCAGGGATACCGGGTTACCTTCCGAAATTAGCCTTACGATGACAGACCCTTACGCTTATCTCAGGAGTGTACAGAAACATTCCTTATCCACAGGCGTTCCGAAACCCGGAAAGAAAAGGAAGCCTGGGACTAAAAAACAGACGCAACTTATCGCTCGTTTACAGACGCTTCTCAAAAAAGGAATTACGCCCTGATGTCATAAAAGATAGAATTTCCAGATACCGGCAAAAACCTCCACCATAAAAACTCCGATTAAACGCCGGTAAACAAATTCAACAAAACCTCCATCATAAAAATTCCGATTAAACGCTGTACAAATCCAAAAAACCTCCTTCAATAAAAAAACGAACTCCTTCAGTAAAAAACGTCCAGAGAAAATAGTCAAAAATTCGGTGTTACCGAAACCGGAACATTTCCCTGCAGGCTTGCAAAGAGCCTGCGGGGAAAAATAGCAGACCTCTCAACAGATCAGGATTCAAAGCAACGCTATCTTGGGGAAAAACATGGCAAGCGAACTAAAAACACCTAACGGAACTGATCTTGAAAGCCGGGACGGAATGGCAAAACTGGCCCGGACCATAAGAGATAAGATTCTCATCAACGAGCCGGTAAAAGAAGACGGGCTTATAAACCAGGTCGAAAGAGCAGCAGTGGAAATCGACGAGGTCCTGGCATCATCCCTGGGCCCGAAGGGGATGAACAAGATAATAATAAACCCGGTAAACGACGTGTTCGTAACAAACGACGGGAAAGTGATCCTCAAGGAGATGGACGTCCTCCACCCGATTGTCACGTCCCTCAAGAAGCTTGCAGAATCAATGGACAAAGCCTGCGGGGACGGCACGAAAACCGCAGTAATCCTGGCAAGTAACCTGATCAAAAACGCAATCAAGCTGAGAAGAGCAGGAGTCCACCCCACAACCATAATCGAAGGCTACGAACTTGCCCTGAGAAAGGCTTACGAGATGCTCCAGTACGGCATTAAGCAGGCAGGAGAAGAAGATGTCAGGACCACGATTATGTGTTCTGCTACCGGAAAAGGGGTAGAAATACAGCAGGCAGAGGCGATCACGGAGATCGTACTCGGGGTGATAGAGCACCTGAACGAAACCAGGGAAGGCCGCCTCGACCTCAACAAAAACGTGAAAATCCTCAAAAAGGTAGGAGGACCGGGGATTGAAGCCCTGGAAGGCATAATCATGGATGAAAACCCGGCAAGGGTGGACATGCCAAAAGATTTCGAAAACCCTTCGGTGCTCATAATAAATTACGACCTCAAGATAAAAAGCGAATACCTCAACCCCCAGCACAACCTGAGAATGGATTCCGTTCAAACAGCCCTCATGTTTGAGGAAAGGAAAAAGGAGATGTGCAGGGCCCTTGCGGAAAAAATAATTAACTCGGGGGCAAACGTCCTCTTCTGCGAGGGAGATATCGACCCCTACATAGAAACCCTCCTTCGGGACAGCAATATACTGGCTTTCAAGAAACTGAAGATGAAGGACCTGGAAAAGCTCTCGGAAGCCGTGGGAACGACCCTGATGAGCAAGAATGACGAGATCCTGCCCCGGCACCTCGGCAAAGCCGACAGGATTAAGCGTGAAAAACGAAACAGGGAGAACTTTGTCTTCATAACGGTGAAGGGAAAGCCGATCTCCACGATCCTGATCTGGGACCCGGCAAGGTACGGGCTGGACAAGGTGGAAGAAGCCGTGGACGACGCCCTCAATAACGCAGCGTTCCTCATAAAAAACAGGGAAATCGTAAATGGGGGAGGCGCAATTGAATTTGAGCTTGCGCATATGGTCAGGCTCTTTGCGGCGACCCAGCAGGGAAAGAAACAGCTAGCTGTCCTGGCATATGCCGAAGCTCTGGAAAGAGTCACGGAAACCCTTGCGAAAAACGCGGGCATGAAAACCATTGATGCGATGGTGGAGATGAGAAACGCCTACGCAAGAGGAGTGGAGGCAAGGATAGACATCTCAGGGAAAGTAACGGATAAAGGGCCGAAAGTCTACGATTCAGCAACGGTAAAGAAACTGGCCCTGGTCTCGGCAACAGAAACGGCAAGAAACGTCCTCAGGATTGACGAGATAATCCCAAAAGCCTGAATGAAAAAATATATCACGCTGATGACAGTGCCCGAACTCCTCTCTCTATGGGCATTGTTATCAATATCCCCCAAGAAGTGAGTAAGACCTGCAACGCCTTACCCCGGGAAGTACATATTTGCCATTTTATGCCTTCCCGGGGAGAGGATAGTATATATCCACAGGAACTCAGGAAGGTTGGGCCAACCCGGCTTTGCCATTTTGCCGGGGAATTCCAGCCAGAAAACAAGAGATAAAAAAAGACCGGGACCCGAAGCCTATAAGCTCCAGGCACCACATGGGGCACCCGGAAACTGGAAGGTTCAGGAAGGATGCGCTCTCTAAACCGGTTTGCCATTTACCGGGTAGGGAAGCTCCGAGGAACCTGAAACACAATGGATCGGAAAGCCCCTCACCCTGACCCTCTAGGAGTGAAAGGGGCACCATCCCGATCAGAAGGGATAAAGGGATAGATACTGTCAATTTTTCAAATTGATTTTTTATTTCGTGCAGACGAAGCTGTACAGAGGATGGGAAAAACCATGAAGTGCATGATAATCGGCGGCTTCCTGGGAAGCGGGAAGACCACAACGATCCGGAAGATAATAGAACACCTGGGAAAACAGGGTGAGAAAACAGCGATCATCGTCAATGAGATCGGGGAAATCGGGATTGACGGAGACACGGTCTCGGGGCCCGGAGTTGAGACCCGGGAGATCACAAACGGCTGCATCTGCTGTACCCTCAGGATCAGCATGGAACATACGATAAAAAGCCTGATGTCCGAATATCGTCCGGATACTATTATAATAGAACCTACCGGAATAGCCTTCCCCAGACAGATAAAAGGGAATATAGAAAAAATGAATATCCCGGGACTTTCCTTTGCCCCCATAGTAAACATTGTGGACGCCAGCCGCATCAGTACCAACCCGGAACACCTCCAGAACTTCATTCTGAACCAGATCAAGGAATCGGAGGTAATGGCCATAAACAAAGTAGACCTCGTCAAAAGGGAAAGGCTTCTGGAGATCTGCACTTTTTTGCGCAAGCTAAACCCGAAATCCAGAATCTTCCATTTCTCTGCCCGGGAAGGAGGAGATGCCTTCGATACCCTGCTTGGCATTATGGGAGAAAAAAGCCTGGAAAAAGCGGCACCCGAAGGAAAGAATTCCATAGACGTGTCAGGAGTTTCGGCTTACTCATCAGCATTTGAGATAAGTTCTCCGGAAATTTCCCCGGAAATTGCAGTTTCAGTTACCGGGCAGATCCTGGAAGACATAAGGGACCGGGCAAAAGAACTGAACCCGGAGTTTATCGGGCACATAAAATTATCCTTTACCCACCAGGAAACCCTGGTAAAGGGAAGCGTGACCTCAGCCCATGAAAGTCCGGAGATAGAAGTCCTTAAAAAAACCGCAAGCTCCCGGTCGAAAATCAAAGTACTCTCCGCAATTACGTATATGTCAAAAGAAGAACTTGTCAAAGCTGTGGATGCGGCTGTCTACGAGCAGCTCGAAAACCAGCAGCTATCTTTCAAAAAAACAATGCATGAAGTAAACTACTGCGAGTGCCATTAAAAATAAGAAATTCAAATACCCCCGGAAATTCAGGGAGGTGAAAAGCCGTGAGTTTTCCGGATCCGGCTCCCCCCGTGGGGCTCTGCGAAAAGGTTATATAGCATAATGCGGTAATCGCCACCGCCTCAGAATGAAACTCCTTCAGGGAACGGAGACTAAAAATCAGGACATCGAACAGGATGTAACCAACTATCAATTGGTTTTTAGACAGAAGAAAAAATCAGGACAAAGCCATAATAACCCGAGAGGGCAATGTTCGAAAAAAATTAAAAAACGGCAGAAAAAAGACAGATAATTAGGCAACTCTGAATGCAGAGCTAATAGCCAGAAATAAACTTTGAAATCATCCGAATGTTTTTGTCAGATAAAGAGAACAAAATAGGAAGTTTAATAAAGTTTGCCGTAAAAACTCACTTAACTTTAATACGTCCAAAAAAACAGACATATAAAGGGCTGTTTAGGGACATTTAAATATCCCAAAGAAAACAAGTTCACTTGATTTAAACTAAACCCCGGAAAAGATATATGGATTTCGGACCCTGCTCAGCCGGGGCATGGAAACTATAAGAAAAACAATTACCCGGCAAATTTTAAAGGCGTTGACCAGATCAATGCCAGCAAAAAAAAACTTTTTTTTGATTAAATCATATGCACGAAAAATTCTGCATAGAATTATAAAATTATCGACGCCGAAAAATTAGTATCGGTTAAGGTATAAGCAAATAAATCCAACTGTTTTCTGCAAGTGCATTCCCGAATAATCAGGGAGTATACATCCCTGTAAATCACTGGGAAGAGAAAGCCCGAAGGGCACCAGAAACAAAAAGATCCAGGGAAATGAAACCCCCCGGAGGATACTTCGAAAAGCACCTGAAAAACGGGTCATACTGCCAAGGTGCAAAAACGGGACACATTGTTTCAGGGTGCCTAAAAAACGAAAAGGACCGGGCCACAGATGCCAACACTAAGGTGCTGTAAAAAGCACTACAGGGTTGTCCAAAACTCTCTCATAATGTGGAAGAATTCGATTATGGAGGTTTTCGAATTCATACACATTTTTATTCGGGAAAACCCGGAGACTACCGGGACAGCAGCTTGAAAGGTCAAGGATTTGAGCGAATCTGAGACTATCTTCTTTCATATTGGAGGTTAAAATATGTTGGATTTGAAACTGGAAGACATCGATGGCATATTAGTACGCTATAACGTCGCCCTCGAAAAGGAAATGACCCCTGACGAAGCTGCAGAAGAGCTTTACCCGAAGGATGAACTGATCTACCCGATTGCAAAGGCAATCTACGAGGGTGAAGAAGACGACGTAGTTGACGGCCTCAAAGCCGCAATCGGTGCAGGAAAAGACCCTATCGCCCTTATCAACGAATCTCTGATGGTAGGGATGGGTGTTGTATCCCAGCTCTACGATGAAGGGATCATTTTCCTTCCGAACGTCATGATGTCCGCAGATGCTATGCTTGATGGTATCGAATTCTGCAAGTCGCAGAGCTCAGAAGTACCCGAGCCCAAGGGCAAAGTTGTCTGCCACGTCGCAGAAGGTGACGTCCACGACATCGGCAAGACCATTGTTGCTGCTCTCCTGAGAGCAAACGGCTACGAAGTAGTTGACCTTGGAAGAGACGTCCCTGTGGACGAAGTTATCGAATGCGTCGAAAAAGAGAAACCCATGTTGGTAACGGGTACTGCTCTTATGACAACCACCATGTATGCCTTCAAGGAAATCAACGACAAGCTCCTCGAGAAGGGCATCAAGCTCCCCTTCGCATGTGGTGGCGGTGCTGTGAACCAGGACTTCGTGGATCAGTATGACCTCGGTGTTTATGGTGAAGAAGCCTCTGACGCAGTGAAGATTGCAAACTTCATTGTCGAGAACGGAGACAATATCATAACATTAAGAGAGGAATTCCACAAGCACTAATCGGAGGGAGCAAGAATGGTAAAGAAATACACTTCAATGGCTTATGCTAGCGCGGACGACATGCTTTTCGGGAACGCAAAATTCCCCGTAAAGGCAGGCCTCGGCCTTGAGATCGGTGCAGGTTACACAACCCCTGAAATTAACTACGCCCCCAGACCTCAGGCAGGCAAGTCCAAGGAAAAGCTTGTCAAGGAATATGAGAGGATCACCACTGACTCAATGGCAAGGATGGTCCAGATCGGTGCACCTTCCGTAGTGCTTGAAACCGAACACGTGGAACAGATGACCAACAACCCCGAATGGGGAGGCGCTGTTGCCCACGCACAGAAGACCATCATGGAAGAGTACCACGATGAATACGGAATCAAGTGCGCACTCCGTCACACCCCTGGTGACATCCGTGAAGAACGTGACTACCTGAAACTCACCGGAGACAAATACGACACCCTCATGGAATCCTTCGAGCAGATTGCCCAGAACGGTGCAGACATGCTTTCCGTTGAGAGTATGGGTGGTAAGGAAGTCTTCGACTACTCTATCCTGAGGAACGACACTGCAGGTATCCTCTTCGGTATCGGTGTACTTGGTTCTATGGACATGGAAACTGTCTGGACCGGCGTTGCGGACATCGCCAAGAAGAACGGCGTAGTTGCAGCCGGTGACACCGACTGTGCCCAGGCAAACACTGCAATGTTCATCGCCGGTGGTCTTCTGGACAAGAACCTTGCCCACACCATCGCAATCGTTGCAAGGACAATTGCAGCCGGAAGGTCTCTCTGTGCATACGAAGCCGGTGCAACCGGTCCGGGTAAGGACTGTGGATATGAAAACACCATCATCAAGTCCATCTCCGGTGTCCCGATTGCCCAGGAAGGTAAGAGCTCAACCTGTGCCCACTCTGATGTTATGGGTAACCTGGTCATGCAGTGCTGTGACCTCTGGTCCAACGAATCCGTGGAATACCACGGTGAATTCGGCGGTACAAGTGTCCAGTGCTGGGGAGAGTCCCTTGCATATGACTGTTCCCTCATGAACACAGCCCTTAAGACCGGAAAGGCAAAGGGCCTCAGGGACCTGTTCACCCTCTCTGATAAGTACAGAGACCCACAGGGATATGTGCTTGCCTACGACAATGCCTACAGAGTAGGAGAGGCAATTGCCAAGGACGGAAAAGACAACTACCTCCGTACCAAGAACGCAGCCGTCGAATGCTGCAACATTATCAACGAAGGTGTCGCATCCGGCAAGCTCAAACTCACAAGGTTCGAGATCAACGCCCTTGCAAAGGTCAAGGAAGACCTTGATGCGCTCACTGATGACAGCGACAAGTTCATGAGCGACTGCCTGACAAAATACAAGGAAGAAGTTGCAGTTTTCCTTCCGGAAAACTACGGGCTCTAAGCCCTAAACTTCTTTTTTTTTATTTTGGAAAAATGGCTTCAGGGGGATATTGATGACCGAAAACGAAGGAGTTGCAACTTTAATTATAGACAAGACAGCAAACCCTGCCCCTCTCGGTTTTACGGGCCTTGGCCTGTCTGCTGTCCTGTTAAGTTTGAGCTACATCGGGGTTTACCCGGTAGGATCCATGATCGTCTCCATGGCGATATTCTTAGGAGGTTTTGCACAGGTATTTGCAGGGATGATGGCCTGGAAAAAGGGCGATGTCTTTGGAGGCACTGCATTTTCAGCCTTCGGACTGTTCTGGTTCTCCCTTGCAGGACTTATAGTCATGCCTGCACTGGGCTGGGTTGAAACACCCTCTGCAACCGCAATGGCTGCATACCTCTTTATCTGGGGTGTCTACACCTTTGTCATGCTGATTGCTACGATGAAGATCGGAGTCAGGGCGATCCAGTTTGTCTTTGTTACATTGTTTACATTGTTTATGTTGCTGGCGGTCGTTAACGCAACCGGTAGCACCGGGCTGCTCGCAGTTGCCGGAATTGTTGGACTTATTATGGGCCTCGGAGCCCTGTACACTGCTCTTGCCATGGTACTGAATGAAATCTACGGAAAGACAGTTGCTCCAATCTGAAAATAAACAGCATACAACAGCATACCCCGGTTAAAAACGGAAAATAGCTTCAGACCGGGAAACATCAGACACGTTGTGCAGACACGTCGAAACCCAAAAAAACCTCAAAGAAAAAACGGCATTAAAACCCTATCAATCCAACCGCAAAAAACGGAAAATAACTTCAGACCGGGAAATATCAGACACGTTGGGCAGACACGTCGAAACCCGAAAAAACCTCAAAGAAAAAACGGCATTAAGACCCTATCAATCCAACCGCAAAAAAGAACACAGGTCTCAGGATCTGTGTTTTCAATTTATTTGCAACTTTCTGAACCTAAAAAGAACTACAATTCAGACTCCCTGAACCTGAAAATACCTGTTATTCGTTTCGATTATTTTCTCCTGACAAAAACCGTGCATTCTTTATGCAGATGGTTTACTTGCCAGAAATTCACCCTAACCCTAAATTTTTACAATAACCACTCCCTGCTGCCTAACCGCTCAAGAAAGCTCCGCTTCTCAGAGGAGGACTTAATTCAACGGACTGGTGCATTCCAAAATGAAGGCGGAAAACATATTAAAAAGAGCAAGGGACATGCCCGGCAAAAGCCTGTTCCTGAACCTGATGCTGACTGTTTTCAAACTGGTCGCAGGATTTTACGGGAACAGTACGGCACTCCTTGCGGATGCAGTCCGCTCTTTTTAGGATTTCACAGCAGAGTCTATGAAACTCCTGGACCACCGCATCTCCCTCAAGCCCGAAGATATGTCCCACAACTACGGGCACGGGAAAGTTGCGACCCTCTGTATGGGAGCCTGGGCAGTTATGCTGCTCTTAGCAGGGCTTCATGTCTTCTTCCAGGGCACGGGAGAACTTATTATACTCATAAAGGGCCAGGACCCTGTAACTCCCGGAATCTCTGCCTTTTTTGCAGTTGCACTTTCCCCCTTATCAAAGGGTATCCTTCTGCATTACGATGAAAAGGAAAACGTGAAGCTTTATCCCGGCGGCAGCAGGCCTGCAAAGTACCTATCCCTACGCGAGGAGATATTCTTCTCAGGATGCGTACTCCTCGGCATTGGATGCACTTTTCTTCCGGGGAGGGGATGGGCAGCCGCCGATTCCCTTGCAGCAGTCTTCCTGAGTCTCTTCGTGCTAAAAGCTTCGGCCAGGGTCCTTTACGGAACTGCCGATGAGTTGATAGAAGCGTCCCTTGACGAGGAAAGCAACCTGAACATTAGGAAATTAATAAACGAAACGGAAGGAGTCATATCCTGCCGCGGACTCAAGACCCGGAGAATCGGGAAAAACATTGCAATTAATGTTTCCATCAACGTTAAAGACTCCCTGAACATCAGGGAAGCAGCCGGAATCTCAAGCAGGGTGGAAGAGCGACTAAAAGCCGCTTATGGGGAAGAAACCTATACCCTGATAAAAGCGGAACCTGACCAGAGAAGGAACTGCCCCTTCAGAAAAACAAGCAGATTCCCCGAAAAGAGTATAGGGAAAAACTTAATATCCAAAAATTAATAATAATTATATTCATTGATTAAAATAATAAAATAGATATAATGACTCTGGTCCAAAATCTAGTGATTTTTGCATTTTTTGATTGGAACAATGAATTTGCAGGAAGAATTCGTTCTTCAATCAAACTCAATATTCGGAATCTAAAGACTTCAATCAAGAGGCCGTGTTCAAAGGACCACAACAAATTTCAAAATCCAGTGATTTTTTAGTTTACATCAATCACTGGATTTTGGAACTGAGTCGATATAATCGTGGGGAAAAACCACGATAATTATAGGAAGGAATTAAGAAAAAACTGGAGCCATAAGGGGAAAAACAGCATATTGAGCTCCATAAATACGTACATGTTTCCGGAACGGAACAAAGCTTAATAATCAATCGAAAAATAAAAAGAAGCATAAGAGTAAGCTGACTTCCGGCCTGAAAACCAGCCTGTTAGAAGAGAAAACGTCGGTAATCTGCAAACCAATAATCTGCAAACAAGCAATCCGGAAATTAGCAATCCGGAGAAAGGGCAATAAATAAAATTAACAATCCAACTCATAAAAGAGGTTTATAAGAAATGCAATTCAGTCTGGGAATCGACGCAGGAGGGACCTATACAGATGCGGCCATCGTGAGGGATTCTGATGGAATGGTAGTCGCCTCCAGCAAAGCACTCACCACCTACCCCGATCCCCTCCCGGGAATGAAGAACGCAATTGACAACCTGGACCCGGGGTATCTCAAGGATATAAAACTGGTATCCGTTTCAACCACCCTTTCCACCAACACCATCCTGGAAAAAACCGGCTTTCCCGTTGGGCTGATCATGGTAGGGGACTACGTAATTCCCGAAGACCTTCCCAGCAACTATTGGATATCCGTGGAGGGAGGACATAACAGCGATGGGGAAGAATTGAAAACCCTGGAACTGGAAGCCGTTGAAGAGTTTGCCCTGAAGGTAAAAGATAAGGTCTCGGCTTTTGCTGTTTCGTCTTATTTCAGCACCCGCAACCCGGAACACGAGCTCGCTGTCAAGAGGGCAGTGAAGGAACTCACGGGGCACCCTGTTGTCTGCGGCCACGAACTGTCCCAGGACCTCGGCGCCTATGAAAGGGCAGTTACCGCTTTTCTAAACGCCCAGCTAATCCCTATCACCCACAAATTCACAAGGTCCATCATCGAGGAGTGCGAAATCCGGGGAATCGAAGCAAATATGCTGATGCTGAAATGTGACGGCTCGGTAGTGGGAATCGAAGAAGCCCTGGAAAAGCCAATCGAGACAATCTTTTCCGGACCCGCCGCAAGCCTGGTCGGGGCATCCCACCTCAGCGGGCTTGCCACATGCGCAGTAATCGACGTTGGAGGCACGAGTACGGATGTTGCAATGATGCAAGACGGGCTCCCGGAACTCAGCAGTGCGGGAGCCGTCGTCGGGGGGTGGCAGACCCGCGTGAAAGCCATCCGTATGGAAACCTCGGCGACCGGAGGAGACAGCCACGTCTGGGTAAAGCACGAGAGGGTCCGCGTGGGCCCCCGTCGGGTTATCCCCCTCTGCAGGGCATCCGCAATGTACCCGGATTTCCTGGAAAAACTGAAAAAGAACAGGGTTTCCAAGAGCCATCTGGGCGAAAACGTCCAGGCAACCAAATTTTTCATAAGGACTGATTTCAAACCCATCGAATTGACGAAGAGGGAAAGAGAGGTCTACAGGCATATAGAAAAAGAACCCGTATCCTACGGCGACCTCATCGTGAAACTGCAAAAGAGACCGTCAGTTCTTGTCCTGGACTCCCTTATCCAGAAAAGGTTGATCCAGGCAATAGGCTTCACCCCCACAGACGCCCTGCACGTCCTGGGAGAATATACGGACTGGGATGTCGAAGCTGCAAAGGTTGGGGCATCCATGCTCGGAAGACTGCTGAAGCAGGACCCTGAAAAGTTCAGTATGGAAGTGAAGCAGAAAGTTGCACTTAACATTGCCCAGGACCTTATTGCCTATCTCGTGGAAGGAATGCCCAGAAACGAAATTGACAGGGTGCTTTCGAACAGCCACTTTACCCGCTTCAGGATAGAGATCCCGGTCATCCTCCTGGGAGGACCCGTAGGGGCTTACGCCGAATACATGAAAAAGCTCATTGATGCCGATTTCAGGGTTCCGGAACATGCCGACGTCGGAAATGCCGTAGGAGCCCTCGTAGGGAAGGGTATCAAGAGGGTTGAGATTCTCATAAAAACAAAAGTTGTCCCAAAATCAGAAGAGCTGGCAGCTGGCAGTTCAGAGGGAGGCGCCGAAAGTGAGATTATAAGGGACACACTGAACCAGGAAAAGAAAAACGTGTACATCGTCTTTTCCCCCCTGGGCAGGAAAAAATTCGAAAGACATCCCGAAGCCCAGGAATATGCCGAAAAAATCGGAAAGCAGCTTGTTATGGATTATATGCAAAATGCGGGACTTGGAAAAGAAGATGTAAGGATAGAAGTCAGCAAAAAAAACCTTGCGCCCAAAGGATGGACCGGCCCCCCCATGGAAACGAAGCTTGTTTACGTAGGTGTAGGGATTCCGAAAAATTCCATAGCAGGTTGAAAAAAAGGGATAAGATGTAAACAAAAAGCCAAATAAGATGGCAAAATAAAAAGTTAAAATAAGAAGTTAAAATAAGAAGTTAAAAAATAAGTTAAAAATAAAAAAATAAAAAAATAAAAAAATAAAAATAAGAAGCTAAATAAGAAGTTAAATAAGAAGTTAAAATAAAAGGATAAATATATATCATTTGAATAAGAATTCCATAAATCCAGCCAAAGAACAACTTGGATCGCCTGAGAAAGAAATGTAAAAATGGGGCTGTTTTAACATGCAATATAGTCTGGGTATTGACGCAGGTGGAACCTACACCGATGCAGTGATCTTAAGGGACTCCGACAGTAAGATCCTTGATTCCGGCAAAGCGCTTACCACCTATCCGGACCTGATGATAGGGATTCGAAATGCTATCGACAAGTTGAATCCGGAATACCTGAAGAAAGTAAAGCTGGTGTCAGTCTCCACAACCCTTTCAACCAATACGATCCTGGAAAAATCAGGGTATCCTGTTGGCCTGATCCTTGTGGGAGATTACACAATCCCGAAAGAACTTCCCGCCGAACACTGCATTGCAGTGAAAGGGGGGCATAATAGCAACGGAGAAGAACTCCACCCCCTTGAAATCAATGAAGTGGAACACTTTGCCCTGGGCCTGAAAAAGAAAGTATCAGCGTTTGCCGTTTCTTCCTATTTCAGCACCCGCAACCCGGACCATGAACTCAAGATAAAAGAAGTAATCCTTAAACTAACAGGACACCCCGTGGTCTGCGGACATGAGCTCTCCCAGGAACTGGGAGCTTACGAAAGGGCAGCAACCGCGGTCCTGAATGCCCAGTTGATACCTATCACCTACCAGTTCATCCATTCCATAATTGCCGAAGTAAAGGGAAGGAAACTTGACGCAAAAGTACTCATGCTGAAATGCGACGGCTCGGTCATAGACATCAAAGGAGCGAAACAGCACCCAATAGAGACCATATTTTCAGGCCCCGCCGCAAGCATTATCGGGGCATCCCATCTCTCCGGACTGGACACCTGCGCCGTGATAGATGTGGGTGGGACCAGTACCGATGTATCTATTATAAAGAATGGGCTCCCTGAACTCTGTGAAAAAGGAGCAGTCGTAGGAGACTGGCAGACCAGAGTGAAGGCCATAAAGATGGAGACCTCCGCGAACGGAGGAGACAGCCACGTATGGTTCATGAAATATACGAGGATAGGGCCAAAGAGAGTAATCCCCCTCTGCGTGGCTGCGGAACATTACCCGAATTTCAGGGAGAAACTGGAAAAAAACCCGGTTCCCCTGAGGACCATGCTCAATGAACACATCCAGCCCACCAAGTTTTTTGTACGGACCGGGCAGATACCCATCAACCCCACGGAAAGTGAGGGAAAGTTGCTTGAAGTTATGGGTGACGAACCCCTCTCAATTAATGAGATCCTGAACAAAATGAAAAGGATCCCTTCCCCCTGTGTCCTTGATTCCCTGATCAACCAGAGAGTGATCCAGCCCATAGGCTTTACTCCTACCGATGCCCTCCACGTTCTCGGGGACTATACGGAATGGGACGTAGAAGCCGCCCAGATAGGAGCAAAGAAACTCGCCCGCTTTACACACATGGACCCTTACAGTTTCTGCAAGAAAATAAAGCAGCAGATCGCCAGGAACATGGCTTACAGCCTGATGTCCTTTATCATGGGAGGGAGAGGGAGAGACGGGATAAAAAAGATGCTTGAAGGGGATATTCCAGCCCGGTACAAGGTGAGCATTCCCGTAGTCTTGCTCGGAGGCCCCGTAAAGACCTACTACGGGGAACTTAAGCAGCTTATTGATGCGGATATCATAGTCCCCGAATATGCCCAGGTAGGCAACGCAGTGGGCGCTCTTGTTGGAAAAGGAATCAAAAGAGTGGAAATCATGATCAGACCCGAAGCCATGGAGAATCCGGATCAGAATTTCCTGGTATTTTCCCCTGCGGGAAGGAAAAAATTCAAACAATATCGAGTAGCGGTGGAATATGCCCAGAAAAAGGGAGAGGAACTGATCCAGAATTCGATGAAAAGTTTCGGCCTCCCTGAAGGTTCGATAAAGATAGATACCAACATAGAGTATCTAACTCCTCCTGAATGGAGACACACGCCTATGGAGACAAAAATGACCTTTGTAGGAATCTGTGCACCGGGATATTCGGAAAACATGTAAGCTGCAGATTATGAAGAACGGAACACCATACTCGAAAAATTCACCTGACAGGCTCAGGGAAAACACTGGAATTTGAAAGGAAGGCGAAGAATCGGCCTGCTGCGCAAAAAGGCCGGTCTGGTATCACCAAAAAGCCGAAAAATCGGATGTAGATATTAGAAATTACAGCACAGGAAGTAAGGAGATATGGAATCTTCACTTGTTGATTTGGTTTTCCGCTCCGATAAAAGAAAAAACCTTCTCTTGTTACTGGAAAACGGGTCAAAAAATATTGACGACATCAAGAACGAACTGGATGTCACAGCCACGTCAATCCTCCCCCAGATCAAGAAACTGATAGATAGTGACCTGATTGTCCAGGAAGATAAGATGTACAGCCTTACCTTGCTGGGGGAGTTCATTGTCAAGAAAGTCAAGCCGCTGATCAGCGCCCTTGACGTTGTGGAACAGAACAGCACGTACTGGACAGGACATGACCTGAACGCAATTCCCCGTAACCTCCTGGAAAGGATCTCCGAACTAGAGGGCTGCATCCTGATAGAGCCGGACCTGAACCATATTTACGAGCCGGCCCAGGAAATCATTGACAATATGGGAAACTCAAAGCGTGTGGCAACCTTTGCATCTTATTTCAACCCTTCTTACCTGCCCCTGTACGTGGAACTCGGAAGAAAAGAAGTCGAACTTTCCCTTAACTTTACTCAGTCGGTCTGGGACCACCTCTCAAGCGAACATTACGACATGATAAAAGAAGTTATGGAAATGGAAAATGTGAGCCTATACGTTTCCAGGGAAGGGACAAAACCAACCGAAATAACAATTACCGATAAAATCATGCTACTCGGGCTCTTTGATAAAAACGGGAAATTCGACCAGCAGTTCGTAATGAGCGGTAAGCCCAGAGCCCTGCGCTGGGGCCAGGAATTGTATGACTATTTCAAGACCCTGTCCAAGCAGGTTAACAAGATATAAAGTAGGACTCAATTGACTTACTAAATAAAAAGACCGAACATAGAGCCAGAAAAGATTATATTAACCCCCATAATGGCATTAAAATCAAATAGTGCCTTCACAATTGATACTCTACTGCCAGCATTCGGAAAAAATATCAGAAACGTTACATAAAATGGCCTTTCCAGAGAACATAAATAAAAAAGTAATGAAAAATAATTATATAATTTATAGTAGTAAGTATTGACGTAAATTAAAACTTCAAGCATGTCTTCAGTCCCAAACCCCCCTCTGAAGCTTCTACCTCAGCAGAAGTCACGAGAGGACCCCAAAGCTTCCGTCCCACAGGAAGCAGAAGTCACGAGAGAACCCCAAAGCTTCTATCCCACCGGAAGCAAAAATACCGGAAATGGCAGGCAGGGACTGCAGAACTCGCAAGCACAGATATATAAACAGCCTTAAATATAAATAAGGTGATTTATAAGAGAGAGGGAATCTTAATGGAGTCATCATTACTGGACGTACTCTTTCTTTCGGAAAAAAGAAAAAGCCTCCTTCTATTGCTACTTGACGGGCCCAAGAACATTGAAGAAATAAAGAGCACGCTCAATGTCCGCTCGAGTCCGATAATGACCCAGATAAAAATTCTGATGAAGCATGACCTTATAGTTGAAAATAACAGGCTCTACAAACTGTCCAGTATAGGAGAAATCCTTGTCCCCAAAATGAAAACCATCCTCGAAACGTTCAATGTTTTTGATAAAAACCATGAGTACTGGGTAAACCAGGACATGAACTCTATCCCACCGGAGTTTCTGGACGAAATTGGAAAACTCGGGGACTACATGGAGGTAAACCCTGATCGAAACCACGTTTTCGAATACCCGAAAGAAGTTGTGAACCACCTGGCAGAATCAGGGAAAGTGATGATATCTTCCTCGTTTTTCCTGCCAATCTACCCGTCTCTTTGCATAGAACTTGCCGCCAAGGGGACGGAAATTTCCCTGGTGTTTACGGAATACGTCTATGACAGGATGCTTAACGACTACAGGCGGGAACTCGAACACTTTCTGAACCTGAAATATACAAAACTCTACGTCTGCAACAACAATAACATGAAAATTGCCTCAAGCATCGTTACTGAAAAGTTCATGGCAATCTCCCTCTTTTGTAACAGCGGCATCTACTATAACCACAACCTGGTGAGTTTTGACGACAGTGCACTCAAATGGGGCAGAGACCTTTTCGACCACTACAAGAACGTGGCAAGGCCTATAACCAAGGTTTGAATCAGGCGCCGATAAAAATAAAGAACCTCTAAAAAGAGGTTCAGTTCACCGTGACTGTCATGTTCATAGCCGGGACATCTTCCACGGTAAAGCTGTAAATTCCGGCTTCATCAAAAGTATAACTGAAAGGAACGCTGTACTTAAGTTCCGTACTCGGGAACAGGCTATCTTCACTGACCAGCACATAAGTGCCCTGCCTCTTGTAACTCCACCAGGAAACGGAATCTCCCCTCGAGATATCCAGTTCCGAAGGTTTCATCACCTCATAATACTCAAGACGGACAATATGATCTTCGGTAGGCCCGACAGGCAAGCTTTCATCCTGCTCCTCAACACCGGATTCCGAAACCCCGGCTTCATCAGTCTCAACCGGCCCTGCATCCTCCTCCGCACAGCCGGAGATAAAGAGAGACGCAAGTACCAAAAACAAAACCAAAATTTTTGTATTCATAAGTATCCCCTGAATTCCATGGACTTTTGCTATACTTGCTTTTTGAGAGCTTTTGCTAAGCTTGTTTTTGAAAGATTTTGCTAAGCTTGTTTTTGAAAGATTTTGCTAAGCTTGTTTTTGAAAGATTTTGTATTCCCTGAATTTATTGATTCGTATAGATTCAAGTTTTTATGGATTCTATATGTCCTCACTCCTTATATTCAATTATCCTTTTTTTCGATCCAGAACATGAGGTATGACGGTTGAAAGGGCCAGATTACCACCGATTTGTAACTGGGAACTTTAACACAAAATCCACTTGAACAAAAAGAAAAGAGAATCCCTGGTTGCGGAATAAAAAATAAAAAATCAGAAAAATCAAGCAAAAAGCAGAAAATCAAACAAAAAGCAGAAAATCAAACAAGATCAAAAACAAAAAAGAAGTTAACGTCCCGACTGAGACTTGAACTCAGGTCTAAGGCTCCGCAGGCCTCAAGGATATCCGCTACCCTATCGGGACACATAGTATACAGCGAGCACTCCTCCATAAGAACATTCAACGATATAAAGTTTATCGCCGGAACGCCGGGAATGGACTCCTGACCTTTCCAGGGATTTCAGAGTGGTTATCGGAAAAAACCTGTTTCCCTGACATCTCTACCAATAAAGATTAAATGCAACTAGCTCGTTTTTATAATTTATGTCGATGACTATAGGACTTGCAGGAAAACCCAATGCCGGGAAATCCACTTTTTTCAAAGCGGCTACCCTTGCAGATGTTGAAATTGCAAATTATCCATTCACAACCATCAATGCAAACCACGGCATCACCTATGTCCGGGCAGAATGCCCCTGCGGGGAGAAGGAAAAACCCTGCGGGAAATGCGTGGATGGGGTCAGGCTCGTCCCGATTGACATTATTGACGTGGCAGGGCTTGTGCCTGACGCCTGCAAAGGGAGAGGGCTTGGAAATACCTTCCTGGACGAACTCAGGCAAGCCCAGGCAATCATCCACGTTGTTGATGCCTCGGGAGGAACGGACTCCGAAGGCAACCCCGTGGAAATCGGAGAGCACGACCCCCTCGAAGATGTTACGTTCCTGAACCGGGAGATCACCATGTGGCTCTACGGGATTCTGGAACGGAGCTGGTTCAAGCTTTCCAGAAAGATCCAGGCCGAAGGGCTCAAGATAGAACTCGTGATCGCCGAGCAACTGGCAGGAGCCGGGATCAATGAGTCACATGTGAATGCCGCGCTGATTGAAACAGGGCTTGCCCGGGTGGATCACGTGAAATGGAGCGAAGAGGACATGGTAAGGCTCTGTGATACCATGCGGGAAATAAGCAAACCTCTGCTAATTGCCGCAAATAAGGCAGACGTAGCTCCAAGGGATAACCTGGATAAGCTGGAAGAACTCGACAGGATTGTCGTGCCCACGAGTGCTGCCGCGGAACTTGCCCTTAAATCCGCCGCCAAAAGCGGGGCAATCAAATACACCCCCGGAAACGGAAGCTTCGAGATAGTTGCCCAGGAGCTTACGACAGCTCAGAAAAAAGGGCTTGAAGCTATCAAAAAAGTGCTTGAGCACCTGGGCGGAAGCGGGGTTCAGGAATGCATCAACAGGGCAGTTTTCGAGCTGCTTGACCTGATAGTGGTCTATCCCGTAGAAGACGAAGGGAAATGGACCGACAAGAACGATAACATGCTTCCCGACGCCTACCTAATGAAAAAGGGTTCGACCTGCCACGACCTTGCCTACCAGATCCACACCGACATAGGAGACCGTTTCCTCTACGCCGTAGACGCGAGGACCAGACTCAGGTTAGGGGAAAAGCACGAGCTTAAAAACGGGGATGTAATCAAGATCGTATCCACCGCAAAGTAAAAGCCCGGAATAAAAACTGAAACTTAAACAGAACCCTGAAACTTCTTGCATTATCCAAGGGAGGAGCTTTTCCAGATGAACCTGCTTTCATTCGGCTATCCTATCTACGAGAGCTACCTGACCTGGCAGATATCCAAATACCCCTCAAAGGCCCCGAAACATGTAGCAGTAATTCTTAAGGAAACCGACCTTCTGGACTTGAAAAGTATGGAGAAACTCCAGTTAGCCCTCCTCGAATTCAGGAAATTCAAGGTAGACCTTGTGAGCATCTACGTGGACATCCTCAAGGATGACCTGGCATTAAAAACGGAGTTAATATCCGGAATCGCGTCCAGGCTGGAAGAAAGCTTTTCGATGCTCCCACAGGGAACAGGATATGAAATATACGGACATGAAGGAGAAGTCACAACCCGGCGTGAAGGAAAAAACTTCTTTGTATACGTCTCTCTCGGCTTAGGAGGGAGAGAAGAAATAACCAGAGCAGTACTGGAAGTCCTGAAGGACGTGAAACAGGGCAGCGTCAGGCCCGAAGAAATTGATGAAAAACACCTGGAATCCCGCCTGCTTGTCAAACAAGAACCTGACATAATGATCCGTTCGGGAGGCCAGAAACTCTCGGATTTCCTGGTCTGGCAGTCCGTGTACTCGGAACTCTATTTCACGGACGTCAACTGGAAGGAGGTCCGAAAAATAGACCTTCAGAGGGTTATAAGGGATTACCAGAAGCGGCAGAGAAGGTATGGGAGGTGAGAAAGCCTGGAATTCGGCATAAGCCCGGAAGAACTTCAGTACTCTGTTGTAGTCTGTCCCAGGTGCAGGGAACATGCCCAGATCATTGAGACCGGGAAAAAAACCGTAAGCTGCCAACACTGCGGAGCCCGCCTGCGGGCCAGGAAGCTCCGGGTCTTTTATTCTTCCGACGAGCTTGAAAAAGCCGTTGCTGCCAGGACCCGCCTGCAGGCAGAAATCTCGAGGGAAGGAGAAAAACTATTTACAGGGGACCTTTTTCAGGAAAGCGGAAATTCGGATTTCGGGACGGGAACCAAAAGAAAATCCTCCGGGAAACCTTCCGGAAGGCCTTCAAACCCCCTGACCGGGAAAAAAGATCCGCGAAAAGTAATTCTCGAAACCCTTGAAACAGCCGGAGGGGAGATGGAAATAGGAAAACTCCGGGAAAATATCCTTGAAAAAGGCCTGACCCCGGAAAAATTAGAAGAAACCCTCAAAAAGCTTCAGGAAACAGGAGAAGTTTATTCCCCTGCCAGAGGGGAGATAAAAATTGTATAAGTTCTTATCCCTCAGAGAAATGTAAAAATTAGTCAGGTGTTCATTTCCGCAGGAAAGGGGAACTCCTGAAAAAAACCCTTACAAACCAGTAAAATTGTTTCGCGCCGGTTAGGAAAAAATCTGTCTCCGGCGGCACAGGAGACAAACTTATTTAAGTACTAAAAGATTTACTATAATTGAATATTTAAGACCAGCGTTGAATCAAAATCAACAACATGTTTGCATTTGCCTTTTCAAGAACATTTCCATATATTTCACAGTTTTTCTCGCGGAAACCCGCGAAGATCATGATTTTACATACAGGGTACAACGGTGTTTAACATGATGGATCCGCAAATAGAGCGAAAACTCATAGAGATAATGAGGGTAATTCACGAAAGTGACAAGCCCATAGGTGCCCGGGCCATAGCCGACGAACTGAACAACAGGGGCTATGACATAGGGGAGCGGGCAGTCCGCTACCACCTTAGGATCCTGGATGAGAGGGGTTTTACACGCAAGCACGGGTATGCCGGGCGCACACTTACTGAACTCGGGGAAAGCGAGATGCACGACGCCCTTATAGGGGACCGTTTCGGTTTTGTGATATCCCGAATTGAGGAGATGGCGTTCAGGACCACGTACAACCCCGAGACTAACAAAGGGGATGTGGTAGTAAACGTTTCGTATTTTGACAAGGACGATTTCGAAACCGTCATTGACGTGCTTTCTTACACGGCAAATTCCGGGTACACGATAAGCTCGAGGGTCAAGATCTTTGAAGAGGAGACAGATACGGAAATTTCCCTTCCCCCAGGGAAAATAGGGATTGCTACCGTCTGCAGTGTCACCTTCGACGGGCTCATGCTAAAAGCGGGAATACCTGTGGAACCTGCTTACGGAGGAGTCATGCAGATCGAAAACAACGCACCTGACCGCTTTCTGGACCTTATATCCTACAGTGGGACATCCATCGACCCGATAAAGGTCTTCATGACAAGGAAACCGACCTCGGTACTCGAAGTCCTTGAACACGGGAATGGGAAAATCCTTGCCAACATGCGCCAGGTAAATTCTTCGGCATATGACAGGGTAAAGGAAATCATTGAAAAGGCAGAAAAAGCCGGATTAAAAGGCTGCCTTCCTCCGGGAGACGTCGACGAGTTTCTATACGGGGCTCCCGTCGAGATAGGAAAGTTTGGAATTGCGGTGGTAGGCGGGATCAACGGGATCTGCGCCCTGGAAGAAACCGGGATAGAAATCGTCACCGACCCCATCTCAACAGTGCTGGAATACAGCAGCATGTCCGAACTCTGAGGCAAAAGAAGGAAAGAAGAAGGGGAGAGAGATGCTCAGGCTGACCATAGTATACGACAACGAGGCAAAAACCGGATTCACCGGAAGCTGGGGCTTTGCAGCCCTTCTTGAAACAGAAGAAGAAACGCTCCTTTTTGACACCGGATGGGACGGCGGGCTCCTTCTTGAAAACCTTAAAAAATTGGAAATCGACCCCACAAACATCCGTAAACTTGTCCTATCCCACCAGCACTGGGACCACATCGGCGGGGTGCCCGAAGTCCTCCGGGCAAGTCCCGGGCTTACGGTCTATGCCCCCACATCCTTTTCAAAAAACATCAAGGCTGAAATCGCAAAAAGGGCCAGCCTTATAGAAATTAGTGAAAGCCAGGAGATAATTCCCGGAGTCAGGAGTACCGGAGAACTGGGGGATAAAATCAAAGAACAGTCCCTTATCCTCGATTCCGGCAAGGGACTTTATGTGCTGACAGGTTGTGCCCACCCCGGCCTTTCAGCTATCATGGACTCCGCCCTTAGCTTCGGAAAGGTAAAAGGGATCATCGGAGGCCTGCACGACAGCAAGGAGTTCGAAAGGCTTGAAGGGCTGGAACTTGTTGCAGCCGGGCACTGCACAACCCATAAAGAAGAAATAAAAAAGCTGTTCCAGGCAGAATATGTGGAAATCGGAGCCGGACTGCGCCTTGAATTGGAGTGAATAGTTCTTCGATCCCGGACACCAAAACTCCTCCTGTTCCTTCAGTACTTCCCCTGCTCCAAATTCTATACATTATATCCTCAATAATTCCCCTGCTCCTTATAATTCCCTGTTCTAAATTTTACAAACCTTCTTTAACCTCTTACTTTTGAGTATCTAATACATTTTTCTCAACAAATCAATCCCTTGATTTTGCAGAGGGGATACAGGGGAAAACGGGAGATGCAGAAAACGTATAATAGAAATACGATGCCCTCTTAAAATGATACAGGATTCTTGCGGGGAGATAGGAGAGTCGGACAAAGTAATTTTTATGTTGGGATTTCTTATGATCTTGCCTGCAGAGTTAAATTTCCATTGAATGATGCGCTTTGAATGACACGCGATTGTGTGGTTTAATGATGCGTTTTGAATGACGTGTTTTGAAAAATTATTATCCCGGGATGCGGAAGAAATTGGAAACCGTGCCGGATGAAAATGAGGGAGAATTGCCGATGCTTAAAATAGAAAACCTGAGAGTAGAGGTCAACGGAAAAACACTTCTCCATGACGTAAACCTTGAAGTGGGGAAGGGGTATACTAACGTGCTCTTCGGGCCGAACGGAGCAGGAAAATCCGCCCTGATGCGGGCTATAATGGGCTTTAGCGAATACAAAGTCGTGGAGGGCAGTATCCTGTATAAAGGGGAAGACATAACCCACCTTCCAGTAGACGAAAGGGCCCGGAAGGGACTCGGGATCATGACGCAGCGCCCGCCCAACATGTCGGGGATAAAGCTCCGGGATCTTGTGTATACGGTAGCGAAAGGAGAAAAGGACCCGGAAGTCCTTGCCGAAAACCTTGACATGCAGCGCTTCATGGACAGAGACGTGAACGTCGGCTTTTCGGGGGGAGAAATAAAACGTTCCGAGCTCCTGCAGCTTGCAGCCCAGAACCCGGGCCTCTACCTTCTGGACGAGCCCGAGTCCGGAGTTGACCTTGTGAGCATAGGACATGTAGGAACGAAGATCAGGGAACTGCTGAACCAGGGGATCGAATGTCCCGGAGAACGCTGCAAGAAAGGAAAATCCGCCCTGATTATCACCCACACCGGCCAGATCCTGGACTACGTGCAGGCGGACAGGGGCTACATCCTCTGCAACGGGACGATCATGTGTTCGGGCAACCCCCTGGAAATGCTAGAAGAAATCAAGAAAAAAGGGTATGAGGAGTGTGTCAAATGCAAGCTGATGAGATAAACCTGAAAAAGAAAGCCGAAAGTGCGATTGGGAAAAAAGCGGCTTTCGGGGAAGATTTCGAGCTTGAGAAATTCGAGGAGGCTTCAAAGATTTCCGAGCCCATCGAAAACATGAAGGAACTGGATGAGGAAAGCCAGAGGACCCTTCTTAAGGTAGGAGTGCTCCCAAGCGAGGAAGGCCGTGCAGGCACCCTGCTGATGAAGGACAATGCAATTTCCCATACCTCCCTGAAGGATAAGAACATAGAGCTCATGTCCACCCAGGCAGCTCTGCAGAAGCACGAATGGCTCAAGGACTACGCCTGGAACCTCGTGGCCGTGGACGCGGACAAATACACGGCAAAAAGCTACCTGGAAGATGCGGACGGGTACTTCATCAGGGCGCCTGCAGGCAAAAAAACCGTATTTCCGATCCAGACCTGTCTCCTGCTGGGGAGCAAAAAAGTCTCTCAGACCGTGCACAACATAGTGGTCGTGGAAGAAGAAGCCCGGCTCGACATTATCACCGGCTGCACAACGCAGAAAGGAGTTGAGGAAGGGCTGCACCTGGGAATTTCCGAAATGTACGTAAAAAAAGGTGCCACCCTGAACTTCACCATGATTCACAACTGGGCCGAGAACATAGGGGTCCGCCCCAGGACTGTTGTCCACGTGGAAGAAGGAGGCACCTTTGTCAGCAACTATATCTGCCTCAAACCTGTGCGTTCGATCCAGTCTTTCCCAACTGTCAGGCTTGAAGGGAAAGGAGCCGTAACGAGGCTTAACACCATCGCAATCGCCCACCCGGGCTCGGAACTTGACCTGGGGAGCAGGGCAGTCTTCAATGCCCCGGGCACAAGGGCCGAACTAATCTCGAGGACAATCACCACAGGCGGGAAAGTGATTGCAAGAGGGGAAATGATAGGCAACGCCGTCGGCGCAAAAGGGCACCTGGAATGCAGGGGGCTAGTCCTGAGCAGTAAAGGAAGCCAGAGGGCAATCCCCATCCTGGAAGCAAACGTGGATGATATAGAACTGACCCACGAAGCAGCTGTAGGAAAGATCGCCCAGGACCAGGTGGAATACCTTATGTCCCGGGGGCTTACCGAAGACGAGGCCGTGGGCATGATAGTTCGTGGTTTCCTGGACGTAGGTATAAAAGGCATCCCTGAGGAACTTAGAGGTGAAATAGAAGATACGATTACCCAGACGGCTCTCGGGATGTAAAACTCCCGGTATCTATCTACCTTATTTGAGAAAACAGACTTACTAACTTTTACTTACATTTTTTTGAAAAAAGTGTGGAAGCCGACAGGAAAAAGGATAAACCTGCCGGACTTTCTTTTGTGGAGTTTTGTGGAGTATTGTGGATTAAAATGAGCCGAAAATGTGACTCTAAAGTAAGGTTTCCTTGTGGAGGAGAAACCTGAGAGAATGCACCGCTCATTTAACCGCAATTTGCAGATTAGAGAGGGGATATAAAAACTTATCTATGCCGGACAGATCGTGGGCAGTTATTCAGACAAAAGTAGAAAAATCACTGTTAACAAGAGATGAAATGTCACAAAAGAGACGGCGTCTGGACAAAATAGAACGCGAAGTTTTCCATAGAAGACTTACACCCCTCGAAGTAAAATTTTGCATATTCAAATAGATTTGATTTATCTGAAAATAATCGGCTCCAAATTAACTGAAAATTGCTCAAATTTTAGATTACGGGTTAAGATCATGAAATGGGATCATGAGATGACTCAACCTTAAGTGACTTAATTTCAGGTTAATCAATTTAACATAATTCCTTTTTGAAACTGAAGCTTTTCTCAGCCCCCTTTGCAACCAGAACCATAATTGAAGAAGTTAAGTACTGCGGTTTTACAGAAGCAGAATTCAGTACTTGTCAGTGTTTATATAAGACTGCCGATATAATACAGTACTGCGAGAGATTGGAGGCCATGGTATGATAGACTTTGCATGCAAGGAATTCAAAGTAGAAGACGTAATCAAATGCGCCCTGAGCCTTACCAGGGCTGACCTGAAGGTATTGAAGCATTTCTTAAACGATACCGAACACTGGTTTGACACTGACACTCTTTCAAAAGCCCTTAAACTTGACATCTCCACTGTCCAGCGTTCCGTGAAAAAGCTGTACGAAAAAGAGATTCTTCAGAGATCTCAGCAGAACCTGGACGGCGGAGGCTACGTATTCATCTACAAAATTCACTCCAGAACCAAAATAAAAAACATCATCATGAGCGTTGTCCAGACCTGGGCCGAAAGGCTCGGACAGGAACTGGAACAATGGGAAAACAGAGGTTGATAAACTTGCTTAAAATAACACCTTACCTGGGGATTCTTGTCCTCATCGTGTCCATAGGAGGGCTCTGGTACCCTGCACTCGGATATTTCATGCTGTTAGTCTTTGCCGCCATATTCCTTATAAGCCCCTTCAGAGGCCGCTGGTTCTGCGGAAACCTCTGTCCCAGAGGCAGTCTTGTAGATTTCTGGATTTCAAAAATCTCTAGAAAAGAAAAGATTCCCGCCGTATTCAGAAGTTTCTGGCTGAGGATTCCGGTCTTTTTCCTGCTCATGGGCTTCATGGGCTACAGGGTCATGAGCGTCATCGGAACCCTGAATATGTTTGAAAAAATAGGCATGATCCTCGTGACCATGTGCATTGTAACCACAGTGATTGCAGTTATCTTTGGCACTTTCCTGAGCCCGCGGGCCTGGTGTACTTTCTGTCCGATGGGCACAGCCCAGAACCTGCTAGGAGGCAAAAAGTACCAATTGCAGGTCAAACAGGAAAACTGCATCAGCTGCAAAAAATGCGAAAAAGTCTGCCCAATGCAGCTCGACGTCTGCAACAGCGAAGCAATGTCCGACTGTATCAAGTGCGGACGCTGCGTGGAAGCCTGTCCTAAAGACGCCCTGTGTTTCTGAGCGATTGAACTTCCAATTATTACAATTTTAATTTTTATTATTTTAATTTTACATTAGTTAACGCCCTGTAAACAATGTTTTAAATTAATAAGCATACAATATATAATATGGGGAGCCGGAAACACTTTTAATCAGGCCTGACTTTATGCCAGCTGGGCATGAATTTTTCAATTGGGTATGACTTTTTGCCAATTGGATATCAGTGAAAATGGATTTTTACTCCAGCGGATCCGGATAAATTCCAGGTGAGTCTGACTTAATTCCATTTGATCAGGAGTTATTCCAGCCGGTAAGGGGTTATTCAACAGTTCATGTACATTGCTACGGTTTACGGGAATCCGAAACAAATCCAGGGGGAAAAGAACATGACAGATCGCGTCCCGGAACTTTCAGCCGCACAGAAAACGGAACTTTCGGAAATCTTCGGAAAGCATGTCAATCTTGACAAACGCGAACGCCACTACTACAACCACGACATAGGAGCCCTGCCACCTCTTGTAAAGAAGGTGATAGGAAATACCGATCCTGCTGCGGTCGTAAAAGTCAGGAGTGAAGGAGATTCTGTCAAACTCCTGGAATTTGCAAACCGGCACAGGATACCGGTGGTCCCTAGAGCAGGGGCATCCTCGGGATACGGGGGAGTCATCCCGACAAAAGGTGGGATCGTTGCTGATGTGACCCTGTTAAACGGGGTTCTTAGCATTGACCCGGAAACAGAGACAGCCGTTGTGCAGAGCGGGATCATCTGGGAAAAACTTGAGAGAAAGCTAAACGAAAAAGGGCTTTCCCTCAGAGCCATACCGTCAAGCGCCCCTTCTTCAACCGTCGGGGGCTGGCTCATGCAGAGCGGAGCAGGCTACGGAAGTTATGAGTTTGGATGGGGACACGAGAGCATGGAAAACGTCCGGATAGTCCTCCCGAACGGAAAAATGAAGGAATTTTCAGGCCCCGAACTAAGCAAACTCATAGGGACCATGGGGACGACAGGTATAATTACGGAAGTCACCCTGAAAGTCCAGAAACAGGAAGAAAGAAACGCAGTTTCAGCCAGTTTTCCGAACGCTGCAGCCCTCAGGAAAGCCGTCGAGACCATAAGGGAGAAGAAAGTTCCGCTCTGGTCAATTTCCTTCCTGAACCCGGAATGGGCAGACATGAAGAACAAAGCGCCCAGAAAACTCCATTACGGGGAAGTCGTGGACAAAGACAGGCCCGTGCTCCCAAAGGCTTACGTCTGCACTTTCATGTACCCTGCATCAAGGGATGTCTCAGGCCTCACAGAAGCAATCGAAAATGCGGGAGGCACGGCCCTTCCGGAAGAAATCTCAAAACACGAGACCGAAGAGTGGTTCAAGTCCATGAAGGTGAAGAGGCTTGGCCCTTCATTCATCCCGGCAGAGATTCTGGTGCCGCTCGATAAGATGGACAGGGTCTTTGAAGAAATCAAAAAGAGAATCAAACTCCAGGTGCTTACCGAAGGTATGGTCATAGGGGACGGAAATGTGGTGCTCCTCTGCTTTATACCCCATTCGGAACGCTCGGTCCTCTTTAACACGGCTTTTGCCCTTTCCCTGAGTATCCTAAAGATCGCGGAAGAAAACGGGGGCAGGGTTTATTCCTCGGGGCTTTTTTTTGCCTCAAAGAAAAAGGACGTCTTCGGGGACAGGCTTGCCGAAATCGAAGCCCTCAGGAAAGAATTCGACCCTAACGGGATAATGAACCCCGAAACTCTGGAAGGAAAGGGTCTCCTTAACACTGCCGTTTCCATGGGAGCTTCGTTCGAGCCTCTGGGCCGGATAGTTGGGAACATGTCCGGGATAGGGAAGACCACCTTCAAAGAAGAAAAGGAAATCCCTGCAGAGGTTGCGGAACTTGCCTACTCCTGTTCCCAGTGCGGCTACTGTGTGAGTGAATGCGACCAGTACTACGGCCGGGGCTGGGAGTCCCAATCGCCCCGGGGAAAATGGTTCTTTATCAAGGAATACCTGGCAGGCCGGGAAAAGCTTGACCAGCGGCAGACAAACACCTTCCTTGCCTGCACCACCTGCCAGATGTGCGACGCCCGTTGTGAGCTTGACATGCCAATCGAACACGCCTGGATGACCATGCGCGGGAAACTGGTTGATGAAGAAGAGAAAATGACCTTCCCCCCCTTCGAGATCATGGCAGCCAGCCTCCTGAAAGAACGGAACATCTGGGCAAACTACCGCAAGGACAGGGACAAATGGATTCCGGATGATATCCGGGCAAAGATGAAGGACGAAGCTGAGTACGCCTACTTTGCGGGCTGCACCGCCTCTTTTGTGGAGAAAGACGTGGCTGTAGGGGCTGTGCGTATGCTCGACGATGCAGGTGTTGAATTCACGGGGCTTTTTGACAGGGAAGCGTGCTGTGGGATACCCATGCTCGTTGCCGGGAAGTGGGACGTCTTTGAAAAGATCATGCGGATGAACGTCTACAACATGAAAAAGCGAGGCGTAAAAACCGTTATCACTTCCTGCCCTGCCTGCTGGCTCATGTGGCACACCGTCTATCCCCAGTGGGCGGAGAAACTAGGAATCGAATACGTGCTTGAGACAAAGCACTATTCCGAAGTCCTGGTGGAGCGCCTGGACGTGCTGAAGACTCAGTTCCAAAATCCAGTGATAAAAGTAAGTGTAACACCATTACATAAAATTTATAATTAGTTGATTATGTAATGATGTTACGGCAAAAACATGGTGACAATATACCTTAACCTTAATAACTTTTCTGAGCTTCCTACTCTTTTGGACATTTTTGGCAATTATGACAACGATTATGAATATACTGCAGAAGGAATTTTTCGTAAAAAGACTTCTCCATCATGTCCTAAATGCAACATTCCTATGGTTCATAATGGTTACAACACATACACCAAAAAAGGGCTTGGAGACGTCAAAATCGGCAAATATAAGTGTTCAAATTGTAACTGCACACTTGAAGAAAATCGTAGTTTCTGGGAAGAGATTAAGTCTGTTCTTTTTGATTCATTTAACGATTTTTTTCAACTACTCAGATATCATAATGTCTCACATAAAGGAATTTCTTCCATTATGGATTTCATATATCCAAGATCAAAAAGCACTATTCTCAGAGAATTCAACAAAAATATGGATCAAGAGAAGGTTCCAAATGTAGAATATGTATACATGGTACACTATGACGAACAGCATCCAAAGGAAGGACGTTGTCAAAAATATCGTTTAACCTTACTTGATGCAAAAACTCAAAGACCATTAGCTGATGAGCTTTTTGATGATAAAAATTCAGAAACAATCAAAAATTTCCTTAAAAAGCATCTGGATACTTCTAAACCTGTGTTCATAGTTACGGATTTTGACAATACTTATCCTGGAGTTTTAAAGGAAGTTTTTGGAGATAAGTTAGTACATCAGTATTGTTTGATGCACTTAAACAAGCTTATAGTTCATGATTTTCCACGGAAAACGTCTATTGAGCAGGAATTATTGAAATATAAAATGTTGAACATATTTTATAATCGAGAAAAGGAGATCGATTTTCTGGAAAAACTTCTACCTGAGGAACTTAATTTAAGCGGTGACGAAAAACAGTACGTAGAATGGATTAAAACGGCAAAAAAGCAATTTAATAAGTATAGACATGGATTAAAACTTGAAAGGCGAAGAAAAAAAGAAAATCTCACACATCATTGCCTTGAAAAGGCAAGAACAAATTTTGAAGATTTGATGAGAAATATAAGAACATACGATGAAGGTATCCAAAAACGACTGTGGATGATCAATAGTCATTGGTTAAATCTTACTGTGTTTCATTATCTTCCTGGATCTCCAGCAACGAACAATCCAATAGAAAGCTATTTTTCAAAAAGTCTTAAAACAGATAGCAAAAAGCAGTTTAGAACTGATACTGGAATTGAAAACCAGATTAAACTCGCTAAGATGAAAAGAGCGGGAATGATAACAAAACCAGACAAATCACTTTTGGAGTTATTTAGAACATTTACACCTTTCAAGGTATAGTGAACGATTCTAAGATAAAAATTTCTTATCAAAATAGCGGAGCGTATCGATTTATCTCTCGGATAAATTTAATCTATATATGATAATTATTTGAAAATTTAAAAAAATTGAACTCAAGGTGGAACTAAAAGATGAAGTTAACATACTGATGCATTTAGTTTTGAGGAAAGTCGTGATTCAGTGAAAGAAATAATGAAAATCACTGGATTATGGAATTGTGTCGTGCTGAAGCCCAAATTAAAAAAACCGCTCAATAAAGTGGTTGCCTGGCATGACTCCTGCCACCTGGGAAGAGCCGGAGGCAAAGTCTACGAACCTCCGAGAGAGCTGTTGAAAGCCATCCCGGGCATCCAGTTCAGGGAACTTGAACATAACAGGGAACAGGCTCACTGCTGCGGTTCGGTGGTCAGCCTGATTGCCGAGCCTCCGGTTGCATATAAACTTGGAGGTATGAGGCTTCAGGAAGCTGCAGATGTGAACGCGGATATCATTGCGGCTCTATGCCCCTGCTGTACGGTCCAGTTCCGTGTCGCAGCCGAGAAAAACAACATGAAAATAGAGTCCCAGGACCTCGGTGCCCTTGTGGCCAGAAGCCTCGGCTATGACATCCCGGACACGACAAACTACGCCCTGCAGTCATGGGTGCCCTTTGAGAAAATGATCGACCTCATGCAGCCCGAAAACATGGCCGGCCTTATGGTAGAACTCCTGCCCGAGATAATGGCAGCCATGCCAGCGCCCCTGCAGTCCATGATGAAAATGGTCAAATACGTGCCCGGCATGGACGCCCTGATGAAGCCCATGATGCCGGTTATGATGCCCAGACTCATGCCCTCGGTCATGCCCGAAGTCATGCCTGACATGCTCAAAGCCGTAGAAAAGCGGGTTCCTATGCCCGATTACATGAGAGAGCAGCTCCCGGACCTCATGCCAAAAGCCATGGAAAACCTGATGCCGAACATGCTGCCCCAGATCATCCCGCTCCTTACCCCACGGATGATCGAGTACATCAAGAAACATTGAAACAGAGACGCAGAGAAAAAAATAGGTTCAGAGAAAAAATAAGTGAAGAGAAAAAATAAGTGAAGAGAAAAAATAAGTGAAGAGAAAAACGGAAGAAATTTTAGGAAATTCCTCCGAGCTCAACTTTTTGTGGTTTAATGTATTGTGGTTTAAATACAAAGCAAGAAACTTCAAAATAATTATGGAGTAGAGATTAAACAGATGAGCAAACTTTCTGTATCTTCTTTTAACAGGGCACTCCATGAGATTGCAAAACCGACGGCTCGGACAGAACCGGGGACATGGAAACCGGCCCCTGTGTTCTCAATCAGTTCAACAGCTATATGCCTGACCTTGTTTTTCATGCTGCCAAAGGTCCTGGGGTAAAGAGAAAGTTCCGTACTTCTGGCAAACATTGTTTTTATGCTCTTTTTAATGGGAATCCTTCTAAATTTTGCGCCCTGAAAAGTCCCTGCGAGTGAAAGCAAAATTCAGGAAGATTAAAAGATTAAAAGGAGCAGAAGCCCTTTTTTTAAAAGAGATTTATTTCCGGCTCAGAGGAAATGTTATATAGAAGTGCTTGCATTAAGAATATGAAAATTACGTACTGAAAATTACGTACTGAAAATTGCGTACTGAAAATTGCGTACTTAAGAGTTCAACTAATCAACTAATAAAAAATCATATAAATTCAAAATCATTATACAGGAGATTGAAGTTTGGCAGCACAACCAATCTTTATTTTAAGAGAAGGAAGCCAGAGGACCCACGGTTCCGACGCACAGCACAACAACATCATGGCCGCAAAGGCCGTAGCTGAGTCAGTTAGGACCACTCTTGGGCCGAAGGGTATGGACAAGATGCTCGTGGACTCCATGGGCGATGTAGTGATCACGAATGACGGGGCAACCATCCTCAAGGAAATGGACATCGAACACCCCGGCGCAAAAATGATCGTGGAAGTTTCCAAGACCCAGGACGCAGAGGTAGGAGACGGGACCACCACCGCAGCTGTTCTTGCAGGAGAACTCCTGGAAAAGGCAGAAGAACTGCTGGAAAGCGGTGTCCACCCCACCCTGATCGCAAGCGGATACAGGCTCGCAGCAAACCAGGCTACAAAGACCCTGGAGACTATCACAATCAGCGTCTCCCCGGAAGACACCGAAACCCTGGAGAAGCTGGCAGCAACCGCAATCACCGGGAAAGGGGCAGAATCTTACAAGGAACACCTCTCCGCACTTACGGTAAAGGCAGTCAGGTCCATCGTTGAAGAAAGAGAAGGGAAGATCACGGTCGACATCGAAGACATCAAGACCGAAAAGAGACCTGGGGGAAGCATCAGTGACTCTGAGATAATTGAAGGTGTCCTCGTTGACAAGGAACGCGTCCACGCCGCCATGCCCGAAGTCATAGAAGACGCAAAGATCCTCCTCTTAAGCGTACCCATCGAACTCAAGAAGACCGACACCAAGGCAGAGATCAAGATCACAACCCCTGACCAGATGCAGCTTTTCCTTGACCAGGAAGAAGCAATGCTCAGGGAAATTGTGGACAAAGTAATCGCCACCGGCGCCAACGTTGTCTTCTGCCAGAAGGGAATGGACGACCTTGCCCAGTACTACCTGACAAAGGCAGGAATTTTCGGCATGCGCAGGGTTAAGAAGAGCGACATGGACAAACTATCCCGTGCAACCGGGGCAAAGGTAATCACCAGCATCGACGAGATTGAGGAGTCCGACCTCGGGTATGCGGGCCTTGTGGAAGAAAAGGACGTCACTGGCTCCAGAATGACCTTTGTCACAGGCTGCAAGGACAGCAAGACCACCTCTATCCTCCTCCGCGGCGGAACCGAGCACGTGGTAGACGGCATCTCAAGAGCTCTCGAAGACGCTCTCAGAGTCGTGGGTGTAGCCCTCGAAGACCAGATGGTCGTTGTGGGCGGCGGCTCCCCTGAGATCGAACTTGCTCTCAGGCTCAAGGAATATGCGGCAACCCTGAAAGGCAGGGAACAGCTTGCAGTTACGAAGTTTGCCGAGTCCCTGGAAGTCATTCCCCAGACCCTCGCAGAAAACGCAGGGCTGGACCCCATCGACATGCTCGTGGAAATGCGCTCCCAGCACGAGAAGGGCAACAAGAAGGCAGGCCTCAACGTCTACACCGGGAAGATCGAAGACATGTACGAAAACAATGTCATCGAGCCCCTCAGGATCAAGACCCAGGCAATCAACGCCGCCACTGAGGCAGCAATCATGATCCTCAGGATCGACGATGTGATTGCTTCCGCAGGCATGAAAGCAGGCCCCGGCGGAGAAATGCCGGACATGGAATTATAAACCTGTTGAAACTATTGAACAAAATTGAAATATACGGTTGTCGGAAAATTTCAGATTCCGCAACCCACTTCTTTTTTTACCCCGGACTCATTTAGCCCGACATTTTTCACATGCCTTAAAATAAATACGTTTATCAAAAACCTTCGGAACAGACCGTTCCAGTAGAAAATAAGTTATTCAAACAGATGTCGTAGGTTATCCGTTTCACTACGTCTATGGAACAGACCTTTCCAGTAGAAAATAAGTTATTCAAAAATCTTCTGACAAAGCTCTTCTCTAAAAAAAAGTTATTCGGATCATGAGTCAACCTCGTCAAAAGGGAAATCCGTTTGGCAAAAAGGGGAAAAAGTTTTGAAGAAGCTGTTTCACCAGCCTGGAAACTTTTTACCGGGCTTCATAGCAGGGAATTTCCCTGGCGTCCACTACTACCGGTTTGCCAAGTTCATTTGAGATGACGCTGCGTACCCTTGCCATGCACCTGCATTCAAGTTGAACGCGAGCAGCCATGGTTTCACATTCCTCGATATACAAATCATTTGCACTGATAATGGAATGTGTGGAGATCTGCCTTTGCACGACCCTGGCAATGAGCCCTGTGGTCCCGTCCGTTAAATCGTCACGCCGGGTGGATGTTAAGAGAACCTGATCCCCTGCATTAAGCCCAAGTACACCGAAAAAATTTTGTGGGTTCCGAATTTCAAGAGTCCTGAGTGAATGTGTTTTAAGGGCTTCAATCACTGAATCGGCAATTCCGGTTAGTGCAATGTACTCCATAGGATCACCCGTACATTGGGAATTCCTTTTTAACTTCTCCTTTCTGTTCGGAGGTCTGGACATCTTCAGCAAGTTTTTGCAACTCAACTTCTATGCGCTCGGCTTGCTTTATGAGCCGTTCGGTATCGATCGACAGCCCGTAGAGTTTGTTTAAAACCTCAACAACAGCAGAAGCAGCCCTGGGATCTGGGTTCTGGGTCCGGGTAGCTCCGAGCAGGCTCAGCGCCGGGATTCCCCTGAGCAGGCATTCGGCCATCACACTGCCAGAAATACCTGAAATGGTTCCCATCTGGAAGACCTCCACTTCGTCCTTGATCTTGTCCAGCATCTCCTGGGTAGTGGCTGCCCCGAAGACCTTGTGTCCCCCATCCATGATAGCAATTCCAGCAATAGAGGCAATTTCCTTTACATTGATGGACTCTGCCCAGTCAACCAGGGCATTGCTTACATCGTAGGAAACCGAATGGCTGATAGGGATATCCGAAATCACGATAATCAGGTTGTGCTCCACACTTTCATAGATCCGGACAGGCATGTTGATAAGCCCCTCGTAGAGTACGGCAATGGAGGGGAAATACCTGGACTCGATAGAACCGATGTACTCCATATCCATCTCTTCGATCAGGTGCTGACTTGCAATGTTCCCAACAAGCCCGATTCCGGGGAAACCTTCAATCAAAACAGGGTTTTTTGACTGCACAGGTTTCGTAATAATCTTCACGTCATTGTTATCATAATCCGTATCTGACAAAGTACCACCTCACTGAAAATATAACCCCTACACCTATATCTTACCTAATCATACTTAAACAGGTTCTCAAAGGCCCGAACCCGGGGAATCCTAAACCCTTCACAAAATTAAAAATTAAGGGTAGTTTCCGGGCCCCCTGAAAACCAAAAACCCTCCATAGTATTTAAAGAGAATCTCCTGATATATATGTTTTATTGAGATAACTTAAAATATTTCATCAGATACTTAGATAAAATCGATATTCAGTTTATAATTAGTATCAAGTGAATAATTGATAGCCAGACTCCAGCAGGTTCAGGAGAAAACGAGGGCAAAACCTGCAATAAAACCTGCAATAATTCAGGTTATTCATACGGAAGGAAAATAATCCGTAGAAAAGAAAAAAAAGAGGAAAAGAGTTCATAAAAACCCTCTAAATAGAAATGAATTAACCTCTGAATGGAAATAAACAAACCTTAAAAATTCAAAGGAGAACCGCACATGGAAAAACCGATTCTTTATCTGGACAGCGTAGGGGAAACAAACACTGATGCCGTGGTTGGGGCTGCGGCAAAAAGAGCCGCAGAACTTGGGATCACACACATCGTTGTTGCAAGCACCAGTGGAAAAACCGCCCTCAAGATGGCAGAAGCCGTGAAAAGCACCGGCGTCAAGGTCATCGGCATAAGCCACCAGTACGGGCAAAAAGAGAAAGGCGAATGGGAAGTGGAAGAGGAATACAAACAGAAACTTGAGGAGCTCGGAGCCGTTATCACCACCCAGTCCCACATGTTTTCAGGGATCGAACGCTCAATAACCAGGAAGTTCGGAGGCTATTCCCGGATAGAAGTGATTTCCGACACCCTGCGATCCCTTTTCGGAAAAGGCTTCAAGGTAGCGGTCGAAGTCGCAATCATGGCGGCAGACTCAGGGCATATTCCCATCTCTGAAGACACGGAAATCATTGCAATTGGCGGTACTCGCTGGGGTGCGGACGTTGCCCTTGTGCTCAGGCCTGCCCACAGCAACGACTTCTTCTCCATGCAGGTCCGGGAAATCATTGCCATGCCGCGGGCAAAGGAAGATTGAAAGGAAAATGCTTGCGGCCTGAAAAGACTGCAAACTTCTCTTTTTTCAAAGCGAGGACCGGAAAAACAAAACCGGAATGACAGGAACCTCCGGATACTCTTTGATCCGGCCTGAACTTATATCCAAACACCCGATAATTCCACCCTGCTTATCCCGGTTTAGATCTATCCCCAAAGTTAAATATAGCTGAGAGATATTTATTCCCCCGGCATGTCAGCGATATTTGAAATACTCGACAAGGACGCAGGCGGCAGGATAGGAAAACTCAAGACCCCGCACGGGATAGTTGAGACTCCTACCGTCATGCCTGTGATAAATCCGAACATCCAGCTTATCCCCCCGGAAGAGATGAGAAGCTTCGGGGCAGAGATCCTTATCACCAATTCCTATATTATCTACCGGAAAGAAGAACTGCGAAACGTGGCCCTTGAAAAAGGGCTGCACGAGCTTTTGGGCTTTGACGGGCCCATCATGACTGATTCGGGGTCATTCCAGCTTTCCATCTATGGCTCGGTGGAAGTCACGAACGAGGAGATCCTGGGATTCCAGCAAAAAATCGGAAGTGACATCATCGTCCCCCTGGACATCCCGACTCCTCCTGACGTCCCCAGAAAGCGGGCCGAAGAAGAACTTGCAATTACTGCCGAACGCCTGGAAGCCGCCCGGAAACTCATACAGGGAGAACAGCTCCTGGCAGGCCCGGTCCAGGGTTCGACCTACCCCGACCTGAGGGAAAAAGCCGCTTCCCACCTGAAAGAACTCGATTTCGGAGTCTACCCCCTGGGAGCCGTGGTTCCACTTATGGAAACCTACCGCTATGCAGAACTCGTGGACGTGATTGCAGCCTCGAAAAAGGGTCTCTCTCCGGTTGCCCCGGTCCACCTCTTCGGGGCAGGGCACCCTATGATGTTCGCTCTCGCCGTGGCCCTCGGATGCGACCTCTTTGACTCGGCAGCCTATGCCCTCTACGCAAAGGACGGGCGCTATATCACTGCAAACGGGACCTACCACCTGGACAAACTTAACTACCTGCCCTGTTCCTGCCCAATCTGCTCGAAATACACGGCAGAAGAGCTGAAAAAAGCACAGAACAGCCAGGAACTCCTGGGAAGGCACAACCTCTACGCAACCTTCGAGGAAATCAGGCTGATCAAGCAGTCCATAAAGGAAGGAAAACTCCTGGAACTTGTGGAAAAGCGCTGCCGCGCCCATCCGAAACTGCTTGACGGGCTGAAAAGGCTCTATACTCATTCCGCCTTGCTCGAGAAGTTCGACCCTGCAAGCAAAGGCACCTTTTTCTACTGCGGACCCGAATCCGCGTCCCGTCCCGAAGTCCTGCGTTTCGGAAAGAGGCTGGAACGCTTCAGCATCGAAGGCCCGGCGCTTATCCGCACAAGGCCCGTGAAAGGCGAAAAGGAATACAGCCAGGTCCTCATTTTCAAACCCCCCTTTGGAGCATACCCCGTGGAAATGGAAGAGGTATACCCCTTCAGCGCCGAGGTCCCGAAAATCCCGGATTACGAAGCCCTGAGCACAGCCCTCTCAAATACCCTCAAACTAATAGACCTGAACCCTGAGGCAGAATTTACCTTCATCTGCGAACCGGAGTTCGACCACCCACTCCTCGAAAAAATCCGGGAAAGGGCGGAACTTGTGTACAGAGACGAATGGAAAAAAGGATGAAAAAGAAAACTTTTTTGACATGCGCATGTTTATAGGACTAAAATCAAACACTCTTAACTAACTCAAAAAAACTCTAAAAAAATCTTAAAACACTTAAAAACCCTAAAAAACACTTAAACAGCCCTGGAAAATGACCACGAAACCCCCAAAATAAAAAAAACACAGGTGAAAACATTGTCCCTCACAGCAAGAATCGGAGAACTCAGCCCCTATCTCCAGCTGCTGAGACCCGAACTCTACTACATGGACCTGACCCTCCCTGCCTCAAGCGCCATCCTGGCATCCTACCTGGCAAGCGGAGGGCTTCCGGAACTCAGCCCTTTCATTATTGCGGTTATCGGAGGCTTTGCAGCCATCACCAGTTCATACGTTTTCAACGACTGCTGCGACGTTGACATCGATACCATTAACCTTCCCGACCGGCCCCTGCCCTCTTCGACGGTCTCGAAGAAAACGGCGCTTACGTACGCCATCTTTCTTTTAGCAATTGCAGGATCTGCGGCCACATACCTGAACCCGGAATCCCTCCTGGTCCTTCTGATCGCAGCCGGCACAATCACCGTCTACTCAATTTTCGCAAAACGGAGCACTTTCCTCAGTTTCGTGCCTGTGGGCATCTCTTACGGGCTTGTGCCTGTGGGCGTCTGGCTGGCTTTTGACCCTGCAGGAATCCTGAAAGGAAGCGACGGGGTGATCCTGCCCCTTGCCGGAATCTGCTTCGGGCTAATGATGTGCGTTACGGACTGGGCCTTTACCCTTGGCGGAGTTGCCCGGGACGTGGAAGGCGACAGGCTCAAAGGCGCACCCACCATGCCCGTGACTTACGGCATCCCCTTTACCGCCAGGTTTGTTACATTCTGGTGGATCGTGGGAGTTATCGCATCGGTGATCATCGGCTGGTCTGCCGGACTCGGCCCCGTGTACTTTGCAGGCGCTCTTGCCTCAGGGCTCTGGATGCTTGCCCAGTGCGTTGACTTTATCAGGCATCCGACCCCGGAAAGAGGAGGAAGCCTCTTTTTAAACGGGTCAAACTACAGGGCCGTCATGTTCGGGTCCATGATCCTGGACGTGGTGCTGTGCATCTACCTTGAAGCTTACACATCTATTCTTTGGTAAGAAGGCAGAGCAGGAAAGGCAAAGTAGAGCAAGGAGAGTAACAAGTAGGCAGGGAGAGGTAAATAGGCAAAAATAGAGGAGAAGAGAGGATAAAAAAATGGACGCTGATATCATAATAATCGGGGCATCCCCTGCAGGGCTGATGGCTGCCCGAAACGCCTGCGAGAAGGGTGCAGATGTCCTTTTGCTGGAAAAAAAGGAAGAGCTCGGGCATCCCCCTCATCCTGCAAACTCTTTTTTCAAGGGGATGTTGGACAGGTGCGGCGAGAAGGTAGACCCGTCCTACGTGGACCATTACCTGAAAGGCATGCAGATCATTGCCCCCTCGGGACGCAGGGTGGTTGTTGAAACCCCCGGATATGCCATTGACAAGACGAAATTCGACCGTTTTTACGCAAAGAAGGTTACGGGTACCGGGGTAGACCTGCGCACAGGTATCGAAGCCTACAACATCCTGAAAGACCGTGAAGAATTTGCAATAAGTACATCTGAGGGAGTCTTCAGGTCAAAGCTTGTGATCATCTCCGACGGGATCAACTCGAAAATGGCTTCTCTCCTCGGCCTGAAAACCATGAAACACCCCGAAGACATCGCCTGGGGCATTGAACTGGACGTAATGGCCCCGGGCCTGGGGAAACCGGACATGTTCGAGTACTACGTGGGAAACCACGCTCCCGGCTGGAAGACCACTTACTCTCCCCGCGGGGGGGACAATGCCGCAATCGGAGCTTATGTGCGCAGGTGCGGGAAAGACGCCACCCCCTACCTGGACGCCTGGGTAGAGCGCTTCAAAAAGCTCAAAGGAATCGAGGAGCTTGAAGTCGTGAGAAAACTCTCCGGCGGAGACCCTATCGTAACCATCCCGAACGAGTATATCACAGACGGGGTCATGGTCGTGGGAGGCGCCGCCGGACAGTCAGGGATAGGCTATGCAATGCGTTCAGGCCAGATCTGCGGAGACGTGGCTGCAGATGCCGTTAAAAAAGGCGACGTTTCAAAAAACGCCCTCTCGGAATACCGGAAGGCCTGGGAAAACGAGTACAGGGCCGAACACTACCTGGGCAGGATTGCCCTTGAGACCCTGCGGAAGATGACGGACAGGGAAATCGACGAGATGGTCAAAGTCTTTGAAAAAGAAGACCTCTCCTTCATCCACGGAAGCGCCTTTGAGCAGGCCATGCAGGTCTTCATGTTCATGCTTAAAAAGAAACCCACGGCAATGCTCAAGTACAGGGCATTTCTCAGGAACAAATGAATTTACGAAGAATTTACGGGCTTAAAATAAGGGATCGAAAAAACATGCAGTATGATTTTTACAAAAACCCCCTCTTCAGGGTCTACGCCGAAGTCGAGCACGGCAGAGTCCGGATGAAAACCAGCGGAGTCGCCTCCCCGATTATGAAAAGAGTGATGGCAGGAAACTTCGCCATCTTTGATGGGGAAAAGCCCGCAACAGTCGGGGAAAAACGGCTGATCTATTCCACCTGGATGCCACCGATCCCGGGCCCCGGTTTTGACAGGCTGGTAAAAAGCCAGCTCTCCGCCATGCTGGGGAAGATGGTCCCCGACCAGGTCACGATCTCCATTACCGAGGACTGCCCCAACAACTGCATCCACTGTGCCCTCCCGGATACGAAAAACCGGGCAAAGCTGTCTCCCGAAACCGTGAAGGATGCCATCGACCAGATGCTTGAGATAGGCAGCACCTTCATAATCTTCGACGGGGGAGAACCCCTGACCTACCAGGGTCTCGAAGACCTGATCAGCTATGTAGACCCGGAAAAAGCAATCACCGGCATGTTCACTTCCGGAGTTGGGATGACCCCGGAAAAGGCAAGGAGCCTGAAAGAAGCGGGACTTTATTCCCTGACCGTCAGCTTTGACAGCCCCTTCGAGGAAAAGCACGATTACATAAGGGGCAGGAAAGGAGTCTTCAAAAGTGCCGTCGACGCGGTCAAAAACGGGCTAGAAGCCGGGCTGCTGGTCAACATCTACCTGGTCCTTTCCAGGGAAAACGTGGACGAACTTGACGAACTCTACGCCCTTGCCGCCGAACTCGGCGCCCATGAACTCTCTTTTTACGAAATTGTCCCCACGGGCCGCTGGATGGAACACGAATCCGAAATCCTGACCCCGGCAGACCTTAAAAAATTTGACGCTTTCGTAGCCAGGGCAAAGGAAAAAGAAGGACCCAGAATTTTCCCCATACCCCAGGTGATGCGGACCACGGGCTGCATGGCCGGTCGGAAATGGCTTCACATAACCCCCGAAGGAAACATCCTGCCCTGCGCCTGCATCCCGGTTCCTTACGGGAACGTCCATGCAGATAAAATAAAAGACGTCTGGAAAAAGATCCGGGAAGACCCGGTTTACAACGCAGACTCCTGCCTCATGAGGAACCCGGAATTCAGGGAGAAGTACCTGAAGATACCGGAATGAAGAAAAGTAAGGGGAGGAAAGAAAGTGGGCAAAAAACCGGCCAGAATGAAACCCTGACCGCTTTTGCAGGAAAAGTGGTCATAAAAAATTGTCACCCGGAGGTTTCATTCCCCTCTTCTTCGCTTTCCGGGACATAGATCACCCTGCCATCGGCCAGCCTGTAGGCTGTCCCAAGGGCTTCTCCTGTGCCTCCACCTATATTGTCGGTCATGTTCAGGACTTCAATCGGCTGCCCTTTCTCCTTGATAATGATTTTCATGTCCTGAGCTCCCGGGTTTTTTACGATTGTGATATCCTCTTCAGGATTCAAGAGTTCGGGCAGCTGGTAAGACATGACCAGGGCAACGAGCAGCGCGACTGAAAAAACCATTGCCACATCGAAGAGGTTAGCAACTCCTGTCAACGGGTTCTGGTCTTCCGGACCCTGCCGGAGCCCGGTTCGCCGGTAACGTCTGCTTTTTCTCATGTATTTCTTCCTCCGCAGTCAGGGACGGGGTTAGCTCGTTTTGCTCGATTCTTCTTCCGTCCTCTGAGGGTTCCTTGAAGCCCTCTTCCAGAGCATCCAGAATGTAATCAATGTCTGACATGTCCTCCCAGTACCAGCGCCTCCTGACCTGGGTCAGGACATACCCGACGCTCCCGGCAAACAGCCCGACAACGGTAGTAGCAAAGGCAATCATCAGGTTGTTTGCAAGGGTGGCAATGTCTCCCTGTGAGAGGCCGATAAGGGCAGGGCCGAGGGGGATAAGGGTACCCATTAGCCCCAGCATGGGAGAAATGGTAGCCAGGATTTTTGTCTTTTCGAGCTGCCCGGACATCCTTATCTCATATTCGGCTGCAAGTTTTTCGATCGCATAAAACCGCTTTTGCTCAAGATAGGGTGCAGCATCCCTGGAAAAGGAAGTAACCATCCGGTTCTGCCTGCTTTCCCGGAGGGTATTTGAGGCGTCCAGAAACCTCGAATTTTTCACCGTGCTTCGGAGCTGCATGCAGTCTTCTTCCAGTTTCCGAGAATCCCTGTGCCTTTTTGAATACTCCGACAAAAATTCCCCTATAAGGCCCAGAGAAGAAAGGACCAGCAGGAGCAGGACTATTATCACCGGATAGAGCAAAGCTGATGAAAAAGTATACATTATGCTAAAAAGGGGACCTGCTATACTCATTGATTTGACCTCACATTTCCCAGCAAGAACCCGCCCAGAATCACCATTGCAGAAAAAGAAAGGGGAACGATCCCCGCCCCGTCTCCCGAGAGAGCTACCAGGTTCAGCTGCTTTGTTTTCATGTAAGCCGGTATGATCATGGCTCCTAGCAGATAGTAGATGCCAAGAAGCAGCATTACGCTTCCCAGGCTTTCAGGGGTTTTTCCGAGTCTCTTGAAGCCGAAAGAAGAAACCAGGACCGAAATGCAAAAAGCAGTCCCCACAAGTAGCCCGATTTTCAGCCCGCTGAGCTCAAGGCTAGCTGCAAGGAGCATACAGCAAAAAGTCAGGGCTGCAAGGCAGACCGGGCAGGGCATGGAAAGGACAAGGAAAGTGTGCCCTGAAACATCCCTCCCGGCGTTCCACTTCTTCTGGGTATATATCCCGGTTCCGATGAGGAGCAGAGAAAGCAGGACATGAACCCCCAGCCCGAGACCGGAAATGTTCTCAAAACTTTCCATGCTGAAATTTCCCACAACGCTTCCCACAAGCACAGAGAGCAGGAAATAACTGCCTGCAACCGCAATTATTTTTCGAGGTCCTGCATTTGAAAAGCCGCATCCAAGTCCGGTTTTAATCCCAAACATAAAAATCGCGATTAAGATGCCGATAACTGTTAACACCGTTGAATTCATAATTAATCAAATAGAAGTAATACCAATTAAGATATTTATAGATGATTAGTTTAATCAATTATAAATTTATATCACATAGTAAGTATAAATATCAGTGATATTGACAATATTCTTAAAAACAAGTAATAAAGTCTGAGAGGAGAAAGAGACCGAACCGGGGAAAAACACGGAGAACAGAGAGAAAGAAAAGGGAAAACACGGAGAAAAACCGAGAAAGAAGAGGGAAAAACACGGAGAACAGAGAGAAAGAAGAGGGAAAAACACGGAGAACAGAGAGAAAGAAGAGGGAAAACACGGAGAACAGAGAGAAAGAAGAGGGAAAACACGGAGAACAGAGAGAAAGAAGAGGGAAAAACACGGAGAAAAACCGAGAAAAAAGCCAAAAACCAGAGCTAAACCCTGCGAATGCAACAGGAAAAAGGAAGTGCAGGTTAAAAGAATAACCTGCACACAACGGAAATTAAAGATCTTTAGGCGATGTGAATCTTTTCCGTAATCTGTAATTAAAGACCAGATCTCTGGAGAGTCATGAGGTCTTCAGTGGTAAGCTTGGCTCCACCCTTGAATTTTTCAAAGATGTCCTTAGCATCTTTCTGAAGTTCAGCCTTTGCCGGGCGACCTTTGCCGTCCTTGTCCTTCTTCTTAAGCTTGAAAACTTCCTTATCAATTTCCCGAATTTCTTTCTGGGCATTGATGAAAATCTTGTGCTGCTCGTCAGCTGCTTCCTGGGCTTTAACGAAATCCTTGTGAGCGATATCCGACTCTGCCCTGGTCCTGTCAGCTTCCTTGAAGGCGGCAATCATCTTCTCATGGAATTCCTGAGCCTGCTTTGCATACTCTGCCAGTTCCTTGTGGTACTCCGAAGCTTCGTCCCGGATTTGCTGAGCTTCATCAAGGATGTCCTTCAGTTCAACGTTGTTCTCAAGCTGAACCTTCTTAACATGGTACTGCTTCTGGAGCTGAGTGATCTTGCCAACGAGTTCCCTCTCTTTGCTTGTGCTCAGCACTTCGGTCTGCTGGGCAAACTCAAGCCGGTCGATGTCCTTTCGGAGCATTTTGATAGAGGGACCGCCCATATTATTCTGCTTTCGGATAGAGTCTGCCTTTGCAAACAGTTCGTTTGCCTTAGCATTGGTATCGTCACGCTTATTCTTGTATTCGCTAACTTTTTCGTTGATCTCATCCCTGGAATCTTTGAGTTCCTGGGCTTCATTAATGAGATCCTTGGTCTTCTTGTTCAGCTCATTCCTCTTAGCTGCAAGAGCGCTGGCTTCCGCATTTAAGGTATTTCTCTTTTCTTTGGATTCTTCAGAAATAGCCTTTAAATCGGTTCTTTTTTTCTGTAATTCTTTAAGCATCTCTTATTGTGCCTCCCGATCCAGCAAAAAAGCTGGCATTTTAATAGTTCTACTGTTCGATGTCGACATGCTGTGCCTGATTATGAAATAAATGAGAAAGAGATCCAAGGACAGGGATCAATGCTGTGAGGTCTTTTTTTGTAATGACCACATCCGCATATTCCCTCAGGATTGGTTTGGGATTAAAAGCTATTGAAAAACCTGCCCGTTCAAAGATGCAGGCATCATTCGCGCCGTCCCCGACGACTACACACTGTTCGGGCCAGACCCCATTTCTGCGGGCCAATTCCTCTAGCACTTTCGCCTTGGAATTACCTTCAGTCAGGGGGCCAATAACCTCTCCGGTGAAATAGCCGTCTTTCACGAGCAATTCGTTGGAAACCACGAAATCAATATCAAGCGCTTTGCCAATTTTATCAGCAGAGATTGTAAATCCGCCGGAAACCATTGCGGTTTTGTAACCCAGTTCCTTGACATACCTGATCATTTCCACTGCACCCGGCATAAAGGGGATCTGATCCACAGCAGCCTGTGCAGTTTCCAGAGATAGGCCTTTGAGGAGGCTAACCCTCTCGAAAAGCGCCTGTCCAAAATCAAGGTCTCCGCTCATCGCTCTCTTCGTAATCTCCTCCACCTTGCTTACAACACCTGCAGCCCTGGCGAGCTCATCGATGGTCTCAGCGTCGATAAGGGTGCTATCCATATCAAAAACAATTAGTTTATTTTCAGTGGAATTATACATAGGACAGTTCACTCAATCAAAACCTGGACCCGAATGTTATAGATATTGTACCGGGATAATTTCCCGAAAAAGGGCATCCTGCCCGGTGCACCAAAATTAAAGGTACCCCCGCAGATTCATGTAATATGCTTGCCCTGACATTTAAGCCCACCAATGGAAAAGTTATTTCAAATTATAATGTGGGTTTCGTAGAAAAACAAAACCACAAAACAACAGCATTGATGTCAACGTTTTTGACTGAAATAAATCACATCCCTTTTAAGCTTTTCGGAGGATGGGGGGAATGTGTTGAATAATCATTATAAATATAAGGGATAATTATAAAATATGTTCAATGAGTAGATACTATTGCCAAAAGGATTATAAACCCTTTGGGAATTCCAATATTTGAATAAAAAAGGTCAACACAGGACTCTGTAAAAATGGTCAACATAGGATTCATAAAAATGGGAAACCTGGGAATGAGCCAGGTTATCAACCTTATTCAGGATGAAATTGCCGCTCGAGAGGGAATCACCGTCCGCGTTTGCGGGACAGGCGCTAAGATGGGCCCCGACGATGCCGCATACACCGAGAGCTTCAAGCAGTGGGATGCAGACTTTGTTATCATCATCAGCCCAAATGCTGCCGCCCCCGGCCCGACTGCAGCTCGCGAACTCTGGAAAGACAAGCCCTGCATCGTGGTTTCTGACGGTCCGACAAAGAAGGACGCCCGCCAGGCCCTCGAAGACGAAGGCTTCGGATACATCATCCTCCCGGTCGACCCCCTTATCGGAGCAAAGAGGGAATTCCTCGACCCCGTGGAGATGGCATCCTTCAATGCCGATGCAATGAAAGTGCTTTCCCTTTGTGGCGTTGTGAGACTCATCCAGGAAGAATTTGACAAGGTAGCCGACCAGGTGAACGCCGGCAATTCCGGAAAGGAACTTGAACTCCCCCACATCTTCGCAAAACCCGAGAAATGTGTGGAACACGGAGGCTTTGCAAACCCCTATGCAAAAGCAAAGGCCCTTGCTGCCCTGCACATGGCTGAAAAAGTCGCACAGGTCAACTTCCCTGCCTGCTTCATGTTAAAGGACATTGAACAGGTGTGCCTTGCAACCGCAACAGGCCACGAAATCATGGGAGCCGCTGCAGTCCTGGCAACTCAGGCAAGAGAAATTGAAAAATCCAACGATACAGTCCTCAGGCAGCCTCACGCAAAGAACGGCACCCTGCTGACAAAAACAAAGTTATACGAAAAACCCCAGTAAACCGGAAAACAGCGTTTCCGGTCCTGAGACCAGACTATAAGTTGGAGGAACCATAGGAACTGCCCCTGAAAAAAAGCAGGGGACATATCCCTCCAATAATACATATCTTTTTTGCTTCTCTATCAGGAAATCTCCCGAGCCCTGTTTACTTCATCAGCTTTCTTGCTTCTTCGACTTCTTCTAGCACATCAGGGTATCCCTTGAAAACATCGGAAAGATCAAGGGTAGCCAGCAAGTCCACAATTCCGATCGCCGCAATCGCCTTTCCGTCCTTCGAACGAATAGGTGCCACAACCACATGCTTACCCCTGTACATGCCATCCCTCGGGACCTCGTGCATAACTTTGTTGGTCCTGAGTACCTCTTCAAGTATGGGCCCGGTGTATTCCCTGTCAAGGACTTTTCCCTTTTCAATTCGCAACCCCTTTCGCTTGAGGCTTCGGATAGTGGTGGGGAGACCCAACAGGGAATGTACCGCACATGCGATAGTCACGAGGTCATCAGGCCCCGAATCTTCAGATATCGATAAGGAAGTAATATTCTCACCTCCGAAAGTAGTTTAACAATTCTGAATTTAACAGTTCTGAATTTAACAGTTCTGAATTTAACAGACCTGAATTAAAAGGCCGGAGATATTTCAGCAAGAAAAATAAAAAGCTGAACCCCGATGCCCAACCCTGTATATAAGATATTTTTTCAAAGAATATATAGTCACTCCTCATTTTCCAGCGCTTCGGCTTCGAGTGCTTTTATGAGCGCCTGCTTATGAAGCTCTGCTGACTCGTGAATTCCGCCCATTTCGCCCCGGATAGCCCTACAAGGGTATTGCTGGACAAGGAGGCCTGCTTTCGGAGGGGCATCTTTCACAGGCACACCTACAAGATCCTTTGCCATCTGCCAGGTGCTTCCGCAGGGGGCCCCTTTTATTACCTCCACATTTGCGATTTTTCCGTCCTTAGTTTTGACCTTGAGAACCGGAACCCCGAAAACTTCCGCAAAGACCCGGTTAGCAGGATTTGCTTCGAGGGTACAGCAGATCTCGTCAACCTCGATACTCATGCCGGATTTCTCGGAGATCTGTTCAAGCTCGGGAACAGAAGCCCTTGAAGGCCCACCCGGTACGATAAGGGCACGCACCCCATTCTCTGCCGCAAGTCGGGCGATCCCAGAGGTAAGGTCAGGATGCAGGGAATAGGTAACAACTATCTCTGCGGAAAAGACACTCAGGTCAAAATTAAGATTTTCTAGAAATTCATCAGGCTCCTCGATAAAAACAGGCAGGAACTCCGGCAGATCAGTAGATACTACCGAAAAGCCACTGTGCTTCAGGATAGTCTCGATCAGTCGGTTTCCATACTTGCCCCGCGTGATAACTCCGATTACTGTCATTACTGTAGATTATTTTTGATATTGTATATATAGGTACTTATTTTAGTTAGGGCGACAGGAATTGGGAAACAAAAACCTAAAAACGAAAACCTAAAAACAAAAACCTAAAAACAAAAACCTAAAAACAAAAACCTAAAAACAAAAACCTAAAAACAAAAACCTAAAAACAAAAACCTAAAAACAAAAACCTAAAAATAAAAACCTAAAAACAAAAACCTAAAAACAAAAACCTAAAAACGAAAACCTAAAAATATTAATCGGCAAACAGAAATATGTCCTTCCGGAAAAATCCCTGACATATAGGTTATATAGGGGAAATACGTTTCAGTAAAAACCGTATTAATAAAAATTCTGCAAAAGAGAAGGAAATAAGAAAACGGCGGTCCGTATGAGAGGCAAACTGATCACTCTTGAAGGCATTGACGGTTCAGGAAAAAGCACGGTTGTAAAAAGACTTCAGGAAAACCCGGAGATCCAGGCTCTTGGCCCTGTCTTTACCCGGGAGCCCACAAGAGGGACCCTTACCGGGACTGCCGTGGAGCAGGCGATCCTCTCGGAAACCGACCAGCTTGCAGAACTATTTCTCTTTACCGCCGACCATGCCGAGCACCTGGCAAAGCTGGTAAAACCCGCTCTGGGAAGTGGGAAAACCGTAATTTCAGACCGCTACTCCGATAGCCGCTACGCCTATCAGGGCATGACCCTGAAAAACCGAATCAAAGAGCCCATGGAATGGGTTCGGGGCCTCCACAGGGGCTGGACTGTCGTCCCGGACCTGACCTTCCTCTTCGATATCAAACCCGATACAGCAGTTGAACGCTGTGGAAAACGGGGAGAACAGACCAAATTCGAAAAAATCGAATTTTTGCGAGGCGTGCAGGAGAACTTTTTCAGGCTTGCAGCAGAAGAACCGGAAAGGTTTCTTGTGATCGATGCCAACCGCCACCCGGACGTTGTGGAAAAAGATGTTGTGGAAAAAATCCTTGAATTCCTGGGAAATGAGCAAAAATAAAAAGCCCTGAATTCCGGGAAAAGAAAAAAAATGTTTGGAAGAAAAGCTCCGGATTGAGAATAAAATAACTCGGACCCGAAGTTACAGCTTGTTCTCGTCCGCAAATTTAATCAGGGCTTCCCCAAGCATCCGGACATGGTTGGGGTTCAGGTTGAACCTGGACTTTTTCGTACCGCTGCGTTCCTTTGCAAGTTCGACATATTCTTTCCCGAAGCGTTCGCTGTGGGCCAGGGAAATGGTAAGGTACCATCCACCCCCCACCTTGATTTCCGTGTAACCTTCTCCACCACTTTCCTCAGGAATGTTTTCTTCTGACATTTTGCAAACCTCATAAACTACAAATTTTTACTTAAATTTGAAACCCGATAATCGCATATAAAGTTACTCAATATCCCTGAAAATGTCTGTACAATGTCTTTACAAAATGTCTTTACCTGAGATTATTTCTCAAAGTATGTACAATATCCCCACTCAAAGTCCTTATCCAATATCTTTATTCAATGCCCCTGCTCAATGTTTACTCAATTTCCGGCCCGCTCTTCAACCATTCCAGGGGGATCGAGCCGTTGTGGACGGCAGTCGCCACCAGGGCACCCTTAACTCCTATTTTTCCAAGGATGTAAAGGTCCTCCATGCTCCGAACTCCGCCTCCGAGCAAGACATCGTGCTTTGAACGAAGCGCAAGTTCCTTGAGGAAAACGGGGTCAAACCCGGAAGCTGTCCCTACCCGGTCCATGTCAAGGAGAATCAGGTCTTTCAGGGGCAACTCGTCCAGGGCTTCCACGATTTCAAAGGGGTCGGAAGGGATCTCAGGGTCCTGTTTAAGGACTTTACCATGTTTGATATCAATACTGACACTTATCCTGCCCGGATATAGGGAAGCGGTTTCCCGGATTGCGGCAAATGTCCCTGTTTCCGTGCCTATGACCGCCGTGTTTGCAATAGAGAGGGCTTTTTCCACGTCATTCTGAGAGGAAACTCCAAAATCCAGCATCGTTTCGGCCTTTGAACTCACGGCCCGGATAATTTCCGAATTGGTATCCCTATTGCCGCCCTGCAGGACATTGAGATCGGCAATGTACACTTCCAGTGGCTGCAAAACCTCGACAATCTCTACGGGGTCCGGACTGCTGCATACTCCGCTACTATCCGAAACCGGGCGGTAATTTTCCCGAACTCCACCTTTTGCGAGGACCACGTTACGATTAAATATATCCATTACGAAAATTACGCGGAACATACTTATCCCATAATTGCATCATCCTATAAAAAAATATAAAAATAGGATATATTGTATAAAACGGATAATATTGTATAAAACGGATAATATTGGATAAAACCAATAAATTAAATAAAACGAATAATATTGGATAAAACCAATAAATTAAATAAAACGGATAATATTGGATAAAACCAATAAATTAAATAAAACGGATAATATTCACTATCCGAGATTCAAATATCACAATAAAAAAGAGGCTTATTTATGAAACTACTTGTAAGTCCTATCAACAGGGAAGAGGCAATTATCACCTCAAAAAGTGGCGCAGATATCATAGACATCAAAAATCCGAAAGAAGGCTCCCTTGGAGCCAACTTCCCCTGGGTAGTTCGGGATGTAAAAGAAGCCGTGAACGGCGAACAACCGATCAGCGCAGCCATAGGGGATTTCAACTTCAAGCCCGGAACTGCAGCCCTCACAGCCCTCGGGGCAGCAGTTGCCGGGGCAGATTACATTAAAATCGGCCTCTATGACATCCAGACCGAAGAACAGGCCCTTGAACTACTCACTGGAGTGGTAAAGGCGGTAAAGGATTACGACCCCAGGAAAAGAGTTGTAGCTTCCGGATACTCGGACTATGAACGTATCAACTCAATCTCCCCCATGCTCCTTCCGGCAGTTGCCGCTGAAGCAGGAGCAGATGTAGTTATGGTGGACACCGGAGTAAAAGACGGGAAATCCACTTTTGAGTTCATGGATGAAGAAAAGCTGACAGAGTTCGTAGGACTGGGCCATGAAAACGGCCTTCAGGTTGCAATCGCCGGCTCCCTGAAATTCGAAGACCTGTCCTTGCTTGAAGCTATCGGTCCCGACATCATCGGAGTCAGGGGAATGGTCTGCGGTGGAGACAGGAGCAATGCCATCAAGCAGGACCTTGTCGAGAAACTGGTAAGCGAGTGCCAGGCCTGAAAAATTCGAATTTTACATACAACAAAAAGTTTTGCGCCGGCAGGTCACCTGGCAGGTCGGCACAACAGCCTTTTAAACATTAATTTCTTTTAGACAGTATGTTCATTTTCGGGCACATAGGAATTACCCTGGGGATAGTTTATTCGGTAACTTATTTGCTGGACCATTTGCGTCCGGAAAAAAGCTTTCGGATAGATTACCACTGGGTTGCCTTCGGAGCCCTTCTCTCGGACATGATCGACAAGCCCCTGGGCAGAATAGTCCTTGCCGAAACAATCGGGAGCGGAAGAATCTTTGCCCACACCCTGCTTTTCGGATTTCTGCTTGCCTTTGCAGGGTACACCCTCTACCGCAGGACAGATGACTCAAAACTCCTTGTCCTTGCAGGGGCATCCTTTTGCCACCTTTTCGAAGACCAGCTCTGGAAAAGCCCCGCAGTCCTTTTCTGGCCGTTTTCAGGCTGGAGTTTTCCCAGAGACCAGATTTACGGCAATTTTTTTGAGTATTTGACAGTGGTCTTCAGCCATGCATACGATCCGGCTTATACAGGCGTGTTCACCTCCGAGATAATCGGATTTTGCATCACCGCACTGTTTGCGGGCAGTTATGCCAAGACAAAAATTTCCGGGAATTAAGGACGGGCTAAAAGGTTAGCCTTTTGTTTTAAGAGCCTATTGAAAAAAAATGCAGGCAGAATACAGAATAGAAACATACAGGAAAAACAGAATGGATCTACAGAATAAAAAGAATAAAGAAATGACACATACAAGATAAAAAGAGACAGAATATATAGATATAAATGAAAAACCCTATAATTTTTGGATGCTTCTTTTCGGTCATCTGGGGGTTACTTTGGGGATCTTTTTCTCACTGGGATTCATAATTCCACATCTCAGGAAATTTATTGATTTCAGGTACCTTGCCCTTGGCTCCATGCTTCCCGACATCGTCGACAAACCCCTGGGGAAATTAATCTTTGCCCAGACCCTTGCAAACGGCCGGATTATAGGCCATACCTTATTATTTAGCCTGTCTCTTGCCCTTTTAGGGTTTTACATTTATGAAAAGAAAAGAAACCCATGGCTTCTCACCTGTGCCGCAGGTTCGTTTTTCCACCTGCTCGAAGACAGGATGTGGGCAAATCCTGTAACGTTTTTTTGGCCGCTTTTTGGGTGGAGCTTTCCGAGAGGTTGCCCGGACCATACGGGCCTTGAATACTTTATAGAAATGTTCAAAAGATCCTTCGAGCCCGAATTATCCCCGTGTTTCATCAGTGAACTCCTGGGCATGATCATAATTAGTTTCTTTATTGTAAGCTCTATTAAAAAAAGAATTGAAAAGCGGTAAAAAGATAAGGGTCAGAAGAACATATCTATAACTGTCGGCCTATACGACAATTATTGAATCAGACATTTACTGCCCTCTTTTTTTCAGCCTGCATGTCAAAAAGCATTCCGAAGAGAAGCATCTGGACACCCATACCCAGCACGAAAAGGTCCAGCAGGACATAGTAGGAAGGAAGCGGAGTTTGCAGCAGCGCCTGCAGAAAGACCCAGAATCCGAAGAGCACACCAAAAGGTAGGGCAATCATCCCGGCAAGGTAGAAGAGGACCAGTGGATGGAAGTCCAGGACCGTGTACTTGACCCTTAGCCTCCAGAGAAAACCCTTAAAGAGCATTGGTGAAACCTTGAGGACGTACCTGCTGTATTTTATAGAGGATTTCTCCCTGCCATAACGGGCGGGAATCACCACGTCCATGACTCTCATCCCGAAAGCGTTCAATTTGATCAACAGGTCATTGCAGTAGCCGTAATAAGGATATACTGCGTCAAGGTCCAGGGCCTCAAGAGCCTGCCTGGAAATAGCCGTGTACCCGTTCTGAGGGTCCGTGACCTGCCAGTATCCGCTTCCGATCTTCGTAAGCAAGCTGAGAAGCGTGTTCCCGAAAGACCTCCAGGGGCTCATGCCGGTCCTGAAACTATCGGAAAGAAGCCTGTTGCCCTTGGTGTAGTCAGTCTCCCCTTCGAGGATCGGAAAGAGCAGTCGGGGCAGTTCGGCGGGGTCCATCTGGTTGTCCCCGGCCATAACGGCCACAACATCCATTTCATCCTTCAAAGCCAGCTTATACCCGTCGATAATCCCTGCACCTACCCCTTTATTTTCATCGTGGCGCAGGTACAGGACCCTCGGGTCCCTGAAGCTTTTCACAATCTCCCCTGTCCGGTCCGTGCTGCCGTCATCAATCAAGTAGATCCTGTCCACATATTCCGGAATTCCGCTCAGGGTCTCCCCAATAAGCTTTTCTTCATTATAGGCAGGGACAACAACCCCTATGCTGCAGCTTTCCAGCTTTCTGAACACCGGATCCGCATTAAAGCTCATGTAATTTATTTTGATATTTTCCGCTTCAGCGGCGGAGATAAGGGACCCCAAAGACAGATGTGCAGGGCCTGAGTTGAGCTTTTGAAGCGAAGCGGCTGTTACGGCAAAGAAACCTACTTTTTCCCTGCAGGCTTTTTTCCCGTTCAGAAGCCTGACGTTTTCCATCTCGTGCGAAAACCTGCACGGCCAGGAACCTACCGAAAGTTCAAAGCCTCCGTTCCTCAAAGGATCGAGCACATGAGAAAGCAGGTCGATATCCTGCATACATTCCGGATAAATAAGCACCACGAGTTCCGAATCAAAAGATGCCTTGAAAAGGACCTTCAGCAGCGCTTCTTCTCCCCCTGCCTGCGGAAGGACGCTTGCCCCACCCAGAGCCGCCACTTCCATGGTCCGGTCAGTAGAGCCCCTATCAAGCACAAGTACCCGGTCAGCATAATGTGCCGCAAGCAAAACCTTGCTTCCGATGGAAGATTCTTCGTTACAGGCCGGGATCACTACCGTAAGTTCGTGCCTGAGCGCCTTCTCGGAAAACGGAGACGGAGAAGACACTATGCTTACAGGCTCGGAAATCAAAGAATAAAGACCAAGTGCAAGGGCTACAGACAAGCCCTGCTCACCCCCTTATAAATGTACATCTAAACTAAACCCCCTTTTAAGGTATAAATGCAAAAATATTAAAGGCTATCATATAAAATATAAATAAAATATAATATATTATAATGTTGGGGAGATACAGGTCGAAGTTTTTTAGAAGAGAGAATTCAGCACCCAGAACGTCGGAAAACGATTATGGCAACCCCGATACATTGAAAAGCAGGGCAAATAAAAGACGTGTTCGCCATCATAATATACCGTGCTTCATGGGCAAGACCGATTTTCAGGAAAGGGTACAGGTAAGGAACTTAAAACCCGGACACGAAAATCAATGGTCAGGGAAAAAAATACTGAAATGGGGGAAAATTTGCTGGTGGGGAGCACCTTGATCATAGATTGGAAAGTGAAAATAGGAAATAACATCAACGTGCGGGGAAACATCCATCAGGGGAAACGTCCTGACTGAAGGCAACGTGTATATCGAGCCCTGTGCCATGCTTGCAAATAATAAACATCCTATCCGCAGGGAATACTAACTTGAAGACCCGGTATTCCGGAGGTGCCCCGATCGGAGCCAGAGTCACATAAATGAAGCATATAAGAACCGAATGCATACAGGATAAAGTACAATAATTGAGTACCTATAATGAAACTTTAAGATTATACATTTAAATTATGATGTGGATAAACCAGTTTCAATTTAAAAAAGATATTTAGAACATATAAGAGAGATACGTAGAGAGAATATTGAGAATATACGGGGATACACAGAGAGAATACATATAAAGAATATTCATGGAAGGCTAAAACTTATATTCTAAGAATATTTATTCAATTAGGGGGAAACATTTTAAAATGATAGGAATTGCAGAACCTCAACTCGGGGGGGAAGAGTTAGAGGCAGTGTCGGCGGTCCTGTATTCAGGAATGCTGGCCCAGGGCCCGAAAGTTGAGGAATTTGAAGAGGCTTTTGCCGGTTATCTCGGATGTGAACATGCCGTTGCCGTGAATTCCGGAACAGCTGCCCTGCACTGCGCCCTGCTCGCCCACGGAATAGGACAGGGGGATGAAGTCATCACGACACCATTCAGCTTTGTTGCAAGTGGGAACTCCATCCTGTATACGGGCGCAAGGCCGGTATTCGCAGACATCGAAACCGAAACATACACTCTTGATCCTGAAAAAATCCAGGAGAAAATAAGCCCGAAAACAAAAGCAATTATGCCTGTCCACCTTTACGGTCACCCTGCAGGGATGAAGGTAATCCTGGAACTTGCGGAAGACCACGGTCTTGCCGTAATAGAAGATGCCTGCCAGGCGCACGGTGCGAAGTACCGGGGAAAGAAAGTAGGGAGTTTCGGGACAGGGACATTCAGCTTCTATCCCACGAAAAACATGACCACCGGAGAGGGAGGAATGCTCACTACCAGCGAGAGGGAAGTTGCGGAAAAAGCAAAGCTGATAAGGGCGCACGGTTCAAAGATCAGGTACCTGCACGAAACGTTAGGGTATAACCTGCGCATGACAGACATTGCCGCGGCAATCGGGATCGTGCAGCTGGGGAAACTGGAAAACTTCAACTCCCGCCGCCGGAAAAACGCAGAATTCCTGTCCGGGAAACTTGCCGGGCTTGCGGGGGTCAGGACCCCGTCCGTGAAGGAGGGGTGCACCCACGTATTCCACCAGTATACGGTCACGGTCAAAGAAAGGGACCTGCTGGCAGACTTCCTCGGAAAAGAAGGGATCGGGGCGGGAGTCCATTACCCAAGAACGATTCCAGACCAGCCCCTGTACGAAAACCTGGGATACAGGGACATGATCCCCGAGGCTGAGAAAGCTGCAAAAGAAGTGCTTTCCCTGCCCGTACACCCGGGACTTTCGGGAGAGGACCTGAAACAAATTTCAGAGGCAGTCAGGAATTTCTTTAGCGATAACTAAAAACCGGATTTAGGGAATTCGGATTTTCATATTAAGGGAAGCCCGCTAAAATATGCGGGAAACCCACATAATAGAAAAATAATTAGGGGGGTAAAAAGCGTTGATACGCGTAGGAGTCATCGGAACAGGGTACATGGGGGAAAACCATGTCCGGATCTACAGTGAGATGGAGGACGTAAAGCTGCTCGGGATTTCCGACCCGAACGCTTCCAGAGCAAGGGAACTGGCAGTCAGATACGAAACAAAACCTTTTACAAACCATACTAAAATGTTTGAAAAGCTGGGGCTTGATGCGGTAAGCATTGCAGCCCCTACCACCCTGCACTACCCTATAGTCCTCGATGCACTGCAGGCAGGGGTGGACGTGCTTGTGGAAAAACCCATTGCCGACAGCATTGAAAACGCAAGTTCCATGATCGAATCGGCAGAGGAATATGACAGGCACCTGATGGTGGGGCATATCGAGAGGTTCAACCCTGCGGTCCAGAAATTAAAGGAGCTCATAGACTCCGGGACCCTCGGGAAAGTTGTTTCCGTCTCAACCCGCAGGGTCGGGCCGTACAACCCCAGGATCCGGGACGTAGGAGTGATCCTGGATATAGGGGTTCATGATATTGACATCATCTCCTACCTATACGGGATGAAGGTAAACCAGGTCTATGCCGTGGCAGGTTCGGATATCCATTCATTTGAGGACCACGCTTCCATCCACCTGCGCCTGAATCATGAGTACTCGGGGCTCGTAGAAACAAACTGGCTCACCCCGCACAAGATACGAAAACTCACGGCAGTTGGGCTGAAAGGGGTGGCTTATCTCGATTACCTGGAGCAGAGCGTGGAAATGCACGACAACGGCTGGATCCGGAAAGCCAGGGTTGAAAAAGCCGAACCCCTGAAAAATGAACTTTCCCACTTCGTCCACTGTGCCAGGGAGGGGACCTGCCCGAAACCTTCGGGAGAGGAAGGGAAACACGCCCTTGAAGTGGCAATGGCCGCAATCCGCTCATACAGAGAAGAAAAAATGATAGAAATTTGAAAAGATAGGGATCTGAAAAGATGGGGATCTGAAAACCCAAAAAGAATGGTGCAGGCCTGAAAAACAAAAAGAAAGGGTGAGACCTGAAAAAAACCGAAATCCTGAAAAACCCGCAATAAACGAAAGTGATCACATGAATTCGTCCTTCAGCAAACTCCGGACTCTTCTGGAAAAAAGGGGCCCCATCAAAAAGATCGGGGTAATAGGAATGGGATACGTGGGAATTCCTGCAGCAGTACTGTTTGCGGATGCCCCCTGTTTTGACAGGGTACTCGGGTTCCAGCGCAACTCAAGGACCTCGGGACACAAGATAGAGATGTTAAACCGGGGAGAAAGCCCACTAAAAGGCGAGGAGCCGGGGCTCGAAGCTCTCATAAGGAAGGTAGTTTCCACCGGGAAGTTCGAATGCACCCCGGACTTTTCCAGAATATCCGAACTCGATGCCGTAACCCTGGCAATCCAGACGCCTTTTGCAAACTCCAAAGACCTCGAACCGGACTTTTCCGCCCTTTCCGAAGGCATCCGGAACGTTGGGAGATACTTAAAGCCAGGCATGCTCGTGGTCCTGGAATCCACCATCACCCCGGGCACAACCGAAGGCATGGCAAAGCAGGTCCTTGAAGAGGAATCAGGTTTAAAAGCCGGGGAAGACTTCGCCCTTGCCCATGCCCCGGAGAGGGTGATGGTAGGCAGGCTCCTGAAAAACATCCGTGAGCACGACCGGATTGTCGGGGGCATCGACGAAGCCAGCAAAGAGCGGGCAATGGAACTCTACACCCCTGTACTTACGGAAGGAAAAGTAATCCCGATGTCCGCGACTGCAGCCGAGGTTACGAAAACTACGGAAAACACCTTCAGGGACCTGCAGATTGCGGCTGTCAACCAGCTTGCCCTCTACTGCGAGGCCATGGGCATCAATGTCTACGATGTCCGGGCAGGAGTGGACAGCCTTAAAGGAGAAGGGATCACAAGGGCAGTCCTCTGGCCGGGAGCAGGAGTCGGAGGGCACTGCCTCACCAAAGATACCTACCACCTGGAAAGGGGGGTCAAACTTGCAGGAAACCCCCTGGACTATCCCGAAGCTTCCGACTCGATCTACGTGCTTGCGCGGAAAGTTAACGACTTTATGCCGGTGCACATGTACAACCTGACCGCCTCTGCCCTTGAGAGGGTGGGGAAAAAGGTGGAAGGGTCAAAGATTGCAATGCTAGGCTGGGCTTTTATCAGGGACTCGGACGATGCCAGGAACACGCCTTCCGAACCCTTCAGGGAACTCTGCCGGAAGGCAGGAGCAAAAGTGGCGGTGCATGATCCCTATGTCCGGGACTATCCGGGACTTGAGATTTCGGAGGAACGGAAAGAAGTCCTGAGAAATGCCGATGCAGCCGTAATCCTGACAGGGCACAGTGCATATTTCAGTCTCGGACCCGGCGAGCTTGGAGAGCTTATGGGAAAGGAGCACCCCGTACTTGTGGACGGGAGAAACGTGGCGGACCCTGACAGTTTTATTGAAGCCGGCTTCGTGTACAGAGGAATTGGAAGAGGGGACAAAAACAGACACAATATAAAGTGAAATGCAAGAGTGAACTGCACACAAAAAAAGTCCAGCAGTCTTATCAACCCGAACTCAGCTGCAATAGCAGCTAACCTCTTTTTTAAAAAAATGTTCCTTTGAAATGTTCCTTTGAAATGCTCCTTTGAAAAGAGCCCGGAACGTTCTTTTTTTCCGTTTTCAAGCCAGTATTTACACGTTTAGATGTATTATTCCGTTGAAAACCCGGTAAAAAAGAGCATTCTGCAGTATACATGGGAACCTCTGACCCAGCTGAAATAAAGAAAATCCTGAGATTTGAGAGAGTAAAGAATTTAAAGGTGATCAATGTAACTATGCGATTATTATAGCAATACGATTAACGTAACCATGCGACTAATAAGCTATTTTCGAATTTCGGGAAACAGGGATACCCGATAAAACATTCATATGAAAAGAAGCCTAAATGCAGGTAAAAGCAAAACACGTAACAGGATAAGTAACAAAGAACGCAACAAAAACGTGGAAAAAGGTTTTCAAATACATCACTACTTTCGGACAAAAAGAGGCACAATCAATGAAAGTTTCGGTCATAGGTTCAGGGTACGTGGGCTCGGTCACAGCTGCATGTTTTGCCGACGTGGGGCACGAAGTGGTCTGCGTGGATATCGACGAGAAAAAGGTGGAGCAGATAAATAAGGGGGTCCCCCCGATCTACGAAGAGGGGCTCGAAGAACTTTTAGGGAAATACGCAGGAAAAAGGCTCATAGCTACCACGGACTCGGTGTTTGCTGTCCAGGATACGGAAATTTCGTTTATCTGCGTCGGGACCCCGTCAGGGGAAGACGGGAGCATCGACCTTTCAATAGTCCGGGCAGCCGCAGGGAGTATCGGGGAAGCCCTGGCAAAGAAGGAAGGCTACCATGTGGTTGTGGTAAAGAGCACGGTGGTGCCCGAAACTACGGAAAAAGTCGTCCTGCCTATCCTGGAAGAAAAATCCGGGAAAAAGGCAGGAAAGGACTTCGGAGTTGCAATGAACCCCGAGTTCCTGCGGGAAGGAAAGGCGGTTTACGATTTCATGCACCCGGACAAGATCGTTGTCGGGGCAAATGACCGGAGGGCAGGGGACCTGGTTTCCGAACTTTACCGGGGCTTCGACTGCGAGGTCACCCACACCATTCCCCGGACTGCGGAAATGATCAAGTACGCAAACAACTCCTTCCTGGCAACCAAGATCTCCTTTGCCAACGAAATCGGGAACATCTGCAAGAAGCTCGGGATCGACACCTATGAGGTCATGCAGGCAGTCGGGAAGGACTTTCGGATTTCCCCGAATTTCCTGAACTCCGGAGCCGGTTTCGGAGGGTCCTGCTTCCCCAAGGACGTAAAAGCCCTGATAGGGAAAGCAAAGGATATAGGGTACGAGCCCTTGCTCCTGGAATCCGTGATCGCGGTAAACGAAAAGCAGCCCCTCCTGATGACCGAAATCCTGGAAAGGAAAGCAGGGGACCTGAAAGGCAAAAAGGTCGCAGTCCTGGGCCTGGCCTTTAAAAACGACACCGACGACATCCGGGAATCAAGAGCTATCCCGATCATCGCCGAGCTCCTGAGGCTCGGAGCAAGGATTTTTGCCTACGACCCCATGGCTGCCGGGAGCATGAAAAGGGTCTTCCCGACAATAGAGTACTGCAAAAGCGCAGCTGAAGCCCTGAAGGATGCCGACGCCTGCCTGGTGATGACGGAATGGGAAGAGTTCAAAGAGCTGGACGCCGAGTTCGAAGATATGAAAGAAAAAATAGTGATTGACGGAAGAAGGATAATCAGGGCAAAAGGGCTTGATTACGAAGGGCTCTGCTGGTGAAATCCCGGCATATAACCCTTCTTAAACTTTTCGTAAATGTTCCTTATGAGTAGTTATTCAGAGTCTTATTATAGAACCCTCTTCCACTCTCGTAATTCTGACTATCTTGATTCTTCCACTCTCGTAATTCTGACTATCTTGATTCTTCCACTCTCGTAATTCTTCCTCAATCCCTGTTTATTCATTCCAGAGAGGTTTCCGAAGCAGTAACTAATTTGAGGTATTCGAGCACGTCGTCACGAAGGGAATCGTTCCGCAGGGCGAAGTCCACGATTGCCTTTACGTAGCCGAGTTTGTCCCCGGTATCATAGCGCGTCCCTTTGAACTCGTATGCATAGATGGTCTGGGACTCGTTAAGGAGCCTGATCCCGTCCGTTAGCTGGATCTCATTTCCTACGCCTTTTCCTGCTGCTTTGATGCAGTCGAAGATCTCGGGGGTGAAGACGTAGCGCCCGATTGCCCCGATGTTTGAGGGGGCGTCTTCTGGGGCAGGTTTTTCCACAATGTCTTCCAGAACGTAGAGAGAGTCATCGAAAAGCTTGCCTTTGATTATCCCATAACTGCTCAACTTTTCATAGGGCACCTCTTCCACGGCTATCGTGGAGCGCCCGTACTTATCAAAGTTTTCAATTAGCTGGGCGGTGCAGGGCTTGTCGTTGACAATAATGTCATCGCCCAGAAGCACTGCAAAAGGCTCATTTCCTATATGCTTTTCCGCTCTCAGGATGGCGTCCCCAAGCCCCAGGGGCTCTTTCTGGCGGATGTAGTGGATGTCCACAAGGGAGGAGATGTCCCGAACAAGTTTGAGAAGGTCGGTATTGTGTTTTTTTGCAAGGTGCATCTCGAGTTCGGGAGAGTCGTCAAAGTAATCTTCAATCGCCCTCTTACCGCGGCCCGTAATAATGATTATGTCTTCGATTCCGGATTCGATGGCTTCTTCTACCACGTACTGGAAAACAGGCGTATCGATGATAGGAAGCATTTCCTTTGGCATGGACTTCGTTGCAGGCAGGAAACGGGTTCCAAGGCCGGCTGCGGGGATTATTGCTTTTTTGACATTCAAGACTGACACTCCGAATAAGAGAAAGTTTTGTGGAAGGGTATTTTTGAGGCTAATTAAAATTCCTTACTAAAGTACTTTCAATGCAAGACATTTTTAAGTTTTTCCTTTATTCTTTACCCTCTCCTATATAGACGCCTAACAAGGGAATAACTTTTGGGACGGCAAAGGCGTCAAGCAAGGATACCGGACATGGAAATCAAAGAGCACAAGGTAAGGGAACAGAAGCATGAGCATCAAGTAAAGCACCGAATAATGAAACCAGGCATGGGCATAAGGGATGGACATAAGGAATGGACATAAGGCAAGAACACCAGGCATGGAAATCCTGCAGTAGAATTCCGGAGACATACAAGATATTAATAGGAAGATAAAGGTTTATTAAAAGATTTTGATGGTTCACTGTTGTATGGTTGCTGTTTTAAACCGCTTAAATGTCAGAAGATCTCGAACGCTTAAATGTCAGAAGGTCTTGTAGTCGGGACCCAAGCCTTACTTCCGATAGAGGGAGAAATTTGTTATTGAGATGAAGCAAAAGAGAATAAATATAAAAAAGGATTTCTCCCAAAAATTCAATATGAACCCCCTTATTTCCTCTGGAAAAATTAAATCAGTTTTCCCGTCAAAACCTCTTTTTATTCAGGAAAAATTAGTGTTCAAAGCCCGGATTCCTTTCGTGATATTTTTTCTGGTTTTCACATATGAAGGGATTAATACTCCCCTCTGCCTCATCTCCATCTTCCGATCATACCCAGCGCCATTACAAAGTTGCAGTGGATGTAGGGGATTTTCAAAATTAACCCTGTTTCTGAAAATTAGTTCTTACATTTTTAAATTCATACCCTCCAAATTAAGATAGGGGGATTTTGGGAATGGCGGAGGATTCTTCGAAATGGCTGAATTTATGGATGGCTTTAGTGGCGTTGCTACTTTGTGGTATGGCCCTGGTTTTTGTTTTCATCCTTTCCCATGGTTAAATCTATGGAAGATTGAGGTTCTCGAAAACTTAGTTTTTAGAGTTAGCAGGTTTATTTTCGCAGGGTTTGAAGTAGAAAAGGGGAGGTTTCGGACATGTCTGTTAAATTGAAGTCCTTACTCACAGTCCTTGAGTTTTTGCCACTGGGGCTCTTGCTCGTCTTTGTGCTTATCATGACGTGAACGAATACTTACTGAATATCTGAAATACCCAGAACCTGGATAAGCCTTTAAGATACTGCTTTTTACTTTTTTATAAGATATTGCTTTTTAGTAGCACCACCATACTTTTATGTGGGGATGTGCGGGTTTCTGGCTAACGAGAAGCTTATACAGACCGGTTTTACAGAACGATTAGTCAGGTCCGAAGACTTGAGGTGACCCTTAGGGAAGGTTGTAAAGGCCCTGTGGATTTTGAGAGAGGTTGGACGTTTGGAGGATGAAACGCTGGAAGCCGGGGAGGGTGCAAAGAGCCTCCAGGAACAGATGAAGGAGCAAAAGACAAAGGTCAGGCGCTTTGGGACATTCGATGGCGTCTTTGTCCCCACCCTGCTTACCATCCTTGGGGTTATCATGTACCTGCGAGAAGGCTGGGTTGTAGGAAATGCAGGGCTTCTCGGAGCCTGGCTGATCATCCTGATTGCTTTTAGTATTACTGCCTTTACAGGGCTTTCTCTTGCTTCGGTTACCACAAATATCCGTATAGGAGCCGGAGGAGCTTATTCCATAATTTCCCAGTCCCTGGGACTTGAGGTTGGGGGAAGTATCGGAATTCCCCTCTACCTTTCCCAGGCCCTGGCCGTTGCCATGTACATTTTCGGGTTCCGGGCGGGCTGGAGGTGGGTCTTTCCGGAGCATCCTGCCCTTTTAGTTGACCTGGCAGCCTTTGCCCTGCTTTTCGTAATCGCCTATATCAGTGCCAGCCTCGCTTTTCGGATCCAGTACATCATCCTTGCCGTGATTGCAGCTTCCTTGATATCCATTTTCTGGGCAGGGTTCGGTTCCCCTCCTGAACCCATACAGTGGTGGGGCAACTTCCCCGGCACGCCAGAATCCGGGTTTTCCGGGATTGGGTTCTGGGGGGTGTTTGCTGTATTTTTCCCTGCTGCCACCGGGATAATGGCTGGTGCCAATATGTCAGGGGAACTCAAGAATCCCAGGAAAAGCATTCCTGTAGGTACCCTGAGTGCCATAGGCATAAGTCTCTGCATCTATCTTCTCCTGGCTTACTGGTTTGCCCGCTCAGCCAGTCCAGATGAGCTTGTAAGCGACTATACTCTGCTGATCGAAAGAGCGGTATCCGGCCCCCTTGTACTTGCAGGGCTCCTCGGAGCAACTTTCTCTTCAGCCCTCTCCTCCATCGTGGGCGCGCCGAGAATCTTACAGGCCCTTGGAGCGCATGGAATCTTGCCAAAAAGTGAATGGTTTTCCAAAAAAACCGACCGGGGTGAACCCAGAAACGCCATGGTATTTACAGGTGCCATAGTCCTCGGGGCCCTGATGCTAAGGACCCTGAACACGGTGGCTCCCCTGATAGCTATGTTTTTCCTTATCAGCTATGCCATGATCAACCTGGTCGTCTTTATCGAACAGAGCCTGGGCCTGGTGAGTTTCAGGCCCCTTTTCAAAATCCCCAGGGCAGTATCCTTCCTGGGGGCTGCAGGCTGCCTTTTTACAATGTTCATCGTAAACCCCGGCATCAGCTTCCTTGCAGTGACCCTTGTTCTTTTGATCCACAGCTACCTTATCCGCAAGCAACTGAAAGCCCCCTTCGGAGACGTTCGAAGCGGACTTTTCGTGGCCCTGGCCGAATGGGCGGCAAAAAAGGCAAATTCTCTTGCCCCTCCCGGCGAAAGGGTCTGGAAAGCAAACCTCCTGGTGCCAGTAGAAGACCCCCGGGACCTCCGGGGAACCTTTAATTTCCTCAGGAATATTGCGTATCCCAAGGGTTCGATCAAACTTATGGGCCTGACAGGGAAAGTGAAAGAAGATATTCTCCTCTCCCGGCTTCCTGAAATGAGCCAGGGTTTTCAGGAAGAAGGGATTTTCGCTTCCTGGACTCTTATAGAGAGTGCAGAATTCGGAAAGAACCTGATCGCAGGCATGGAAGCTTTGACAGGTTCGTTTTTCCGCCCGGGGATTCTTTTTTTAAGGCTTCCCGAATCCCGGGACCGAGATGAAGAAATCCGGGAGATCATAAGGAATGCGGCCCTGCACAGGATGGGGGTGCTCCTCCTCTCAAAACACCCTAAATCCGGGTTTGGGAGGAGAAATTCCATCAACCTCTGGGTCGAAGACAGGGGGCCCGCCTGGGAAATCAGTATGGACCTTGGAAACCTGGACCTGGCTCTGCTTACCGCATACAAGCTTAAACGCAACTGGAAAGCGTCTCTGAGTTTTACGGCCCTGATAGACTCCCCTTCCCGGATCCGGGCAGCCAGAGACTTCCTGTATTCCCTTGCCGACCTGGCCCGGATCCCGAACGTAGCTGTGCGGGTGCTGCACGAAGGCCTGGAAAAAAGCTCTGGAGTTCCCTCAGCTTCCCTGCACATTTTCTGCCTATCTCCAGACCCTGACCTTGACCTTGCCCGGGCTTTAACGGAAAAAACAGGCTCTTCGTGCCTTTTTGCCCTGGATTCCGGAGAAGAAAACGCTCTAGCCTGAATATTTTTTACAGAGTATTCTCTTACAGGATTATGTTTTTCGGAGTATTTTCTTACAGGATTATGTTTTTCGGAGTATTTTCTTACAGGATTATGTTTTTCGGAGTATTTTCTTACAGGATTATGTTTTTCGGAGTATTTTCTTGCATCATTTTCTTAGATGTTTGTGTTTTGTTTCTGAACCTTTACCTGCTACAAAAAATCCAGGAATACTTTTATCATGTTCCTTGCAGACCAGCATGTCAGATCATTCTAACAAGGAGCAAAAATATGAAGTGCGCACTCTGTGATGAAAAAAAATGCTATAAAGGAAAAGACTGCACGAGCATCAAAGACGAGATTTCCTACGAAGGCGGGGACCTGGATTCTATGCAGGTCTCAGCTGAGATCGAGGCCCACTACTATATGGAAAAGACCAGGCTTGAAGAACTCATCCTTTACGCACAGAAGATGGGCTACAAAAAGCTCGGGATTGCTTTTTGCATAGGGCTTGAAAGGGAAGCAAAAACCATCCACAAAATTCTTGCTCGGGATTTCGAGGTATTTTCGGTCTGCTGCAAGGTCTGCGGCCTTGACAAGGAAGCTTTCGGTCTCGAGAAGTTATACGGGAAAGGGTTTGAAGCAACCTGCAATCCCATAGGCCAGGCAAAAGTCCTGAATGAAAGTGAAACTGACCTGAATATCATAGTCGGACTCTGCATCGGGCATGATATCCTTTTTACCCAGAACTCCGAAGCGCCGGTGACAACGTTCATTGTCAAAGACCGGGTGCTCACTCATAACCCTGCGGGAGCTATCTATTCGGGATATTACCTGAAAAAAAGGTTTGGAATATCGGAATGAATAAAAGGCTAAGGAACGAGGACTAAAAATAAAAAAATGTTTTTAAAATGGGGGAGGTAGGAGGAGTTTTTCAGGGTAGTATTCCTTTTATCCCCCTGCATTTCCCTCCGCCTGCACCCTGATGGCACAGACTGAGCTTGTATGGTAACTACCCTGTTACTCTCCTGTTAAACCTCCTTCAAACCCTTTTTCGGGTTAATTTTCTCTCTTTTTTCTTCTGAGCCCCACCATACCCAGGAGAAGAGAGCTCATCATTAATACGCTCACGACGGATTTCACTCCGGAACCCGAAACTACCCTTGCCCCTGTTTTCAGTTCAGGTGTGCTCTGCATGTTCAGGGAATAGCTCGGGTCAATACCCAGGATGAAAAGCTCGGTTAGCCTGTAGGTGCCGGTACCCTGTACTGTATAGTTGATATAGGTCTGGTTTCCGGGTGTGCCTTCAGGTTCCAGGGGACCCACATTCCACCAGTAAGCATCTCCCTGGATTGGAGACATGACGCCCGTATGCCCATCAGGATCCGTTTCATTGTATACCATTTCGAACCCATTCGGGATGATATCGTACACATATACGTTCGGAGGCGTTTCTAGATTACCCAGGTTGTGAACCCGGAGGGTTATGTCATACTGGTCATCATAGGTCATGTTCCTGGCTATGGACTTCTTCGCTTCGACAAGATACCCATTGATGATGTATATTTTCTCAATAAGTTCATATGCTCCATTGGTAGTCGAGTAGCTTTCGGAAAGCTGTCCGCCTCCATCCGACAGGTCCACTGAAAGGTCCACATCAATCCAGCCCACAGGGACAGGGTCGGGGAAGTCATATATCTTCCACTCATCCTTAGTCCATGTCTCCCCGTTTGAGATTGTCTCGGAGGTATATGACGTAGAATTGACAGCCGAAGTGTCCTGAAGGGCTGTGCTGTTGGTGACGTACAGGTTTACGGAGGATATGCTGAAACTTATTTCATCAGTATCGGTGTTTTCGATTGTTGGGGTGAATCCCCAATCATTTCCATCCCCCCCATCGTCCGGACTCAGCTGTTCTTTCTGGAGGGAAATTTCGATATTCGAGGTGGTAGCTGTCGGCTCCTCGTTCAACCCTACTCCACTGCCGGATTCATTTCCATCATTAATTGTGAATTGAAGGGTGGAATTCCCGAGATAATATGGAATTGAACTCTGGAAGCCCCCGTTGTTATGAACATCCGGGTCGTTATCGGATGCTGTGAAGTTGAGTGTGGCAGTTGACCCTATGCCAAGCGTTGCGAGGTCCCAGGTAAGCACGTTTCCACCTGTTATCGAAGGATTCCCGACATCCGCTAAAGCTTCTGAAAAGTTGAAATCTGCGGTTGAGTCGGTATCATTATCCGCAGCAGTCTTGATAAGCTGGATGCCGGTGATAGCTGAACTTGCGTTATTTTCCAGTGTCAGAGAAACGTTAATGCTTCCACCCGCAAGGATCTTGCTTGTGTTATAGCTTTCACTGAAATTCACAGGCCTTGAACCTGTGCAGCTGTAAGTTATGATTGCCGATCTAGCCGGTTCCTCTGCGGCAAGGGAATTGATATGGATTATGACATAGCCGTCCCCGGTAGTGTCAAGGTCGACACTGTTTCCTGTGGACACGGCCCACCCGGAACTGCCCCCTTCACTGAAGTTCAGGGAAATGTCATAAAGTTCCGTTGTCAGCATGTTTGTTATGTTGATTTCCCCTTCCCCTGTCGGCGCTCCCTGCGTGAGTGTGGTCCCGTCGAATTCGTCCGTCAGGTTTATTGATTCCGTGACCCGGATATTCAGGACTGCGGTTGCAGAAGCCGGAAAAGAAAGGAGAACTAGCATTATCAGTACGGTGAAAGCACAGAAAAAACTGTACTTTACAGAATATCTATTCTTTACAGTAAGTCTATTCTTTACAGTAGGACTATTTCCCATATGTCTCCCCCACTATTGTCCATGACTGAATGCCCCCCAAACCATATGATTTCAGGACTGAATGATGGTTGTGCATGCAAACATGGCTAAGTATACCGATTTGACCCGAGTTGAAGTTCGGATCCGAATATTAAATTTTGTACTTTGGCGATTAGTACTAAGAGTTGAGCATTGTAACTATATAAACTTATTTGGCATGAATATGGACTAATTTATTTATTCTGTAGGCAAGATAATTAAGTTTCTTGCCTTCAAAGCCGGAAGCCTATGTTTTTACATTATTTTTATCTCGAATACCCGGGAAGCTAATTATGCAATTATTTTTTGAAGAATTCATTTCCCCCCGGAAATTTCCATTTATGTTTCCCAATTGAGTAAAAATTATATAGAAGTTATGCAAGATTTTTTATGAAGATGCTTTTCCCTTGCTTAAATAAATACTAAATAATTGGGTGTGTTGCAAATAAGAACAAGGGCAAAAATATCCATAAGTATGCTCTTTCTGGGCATACTTATGGGCTGCCAGCTGGGAGCAGTTGCAAGCGCAGGGGACGCTGTGGAGGTATGGGACCATTACGATGTGACCATCAAGGTAGATTCCGCAACAACCCGCGTAACAGAAGAACTCACGATCAAGAATGTCATAGACAAACCGGTTGTTCCGGGTTACGGATATATATCCCTGAGCAAGGAGCAGAGTTCCACGGTCTTTGGCCTGCCCCTGCCCATTGAAGGAGGCCTCAGAGGCCTGAGAATCCGGGATGTTTCAGCAAGACTGGATGACGGGACCCGGGTTACGGACATCCTGGTAACGGAGGAAGAAGAAGCTACCACTGTCAGGTACGGGTTCTGGACCCCTGTCATGCCAGGGGAGTGCAGGACAATAATAATAGAATACACCACGGATGAAATCGTCGAGAAAGGGCTGCTTTTTGACCACATAACATATACTGTGCAGCCTTCAAGCATTCCCATAAAAAATGCCCTGATAAGGGCCGATCTCGGCGGAAATAGGCATGTTTCATATTCCAACAATCCACCCGTTTCCGCAGGAAATCCTGTAACCTGGATGCAAAGCGGCCTTGAAGACGGAACCTGGCAGCTGGACTTTGAATACAGCAGCCTGCCTCTTCCCCGTTCCCCAGTGAAGTGGGCAAACATAAGCCTGGGGCTGGTGTTCGGAATTATATGTATCTGGTCATACAGGCAGTGGAAAGTAAAGTGATGACAGTGGGGAATAATTACAGTGTAAATTAAATCAGTACTTGTTGAATATCGGGGAATGTCGGGGGGTTGTAGTTTATGGTTTTCAGTTTTTTCAAGCAGGTGAAGCCCGTATCATTGATTCCTGCATCATTGATTCCTATATCATTGATATTCGCGTTACTAACGGTACTCATGTTTCAATGTACCGTGCTCCAGTGCGCAGCCTCCGATTCAGGCAGCCAGCAGGCGGTATGGGTGGACAGGACGGCTTATTCCCCCGGAGAAACCGTACTTGTGTCAGTCAACGAGACATTTTTCAACGGGTCAAATCTTACGGCTTATGTAATCTTCCCGACCCTGGCAGTTACGGGCCTGACTCTCATCCCTTCAGAAACCGGGTATACGGCAGAGTATTCCCCACAGCATGGAGTGGTCCTCGGGACATATACGGTGTTTGTCTCAGGGGAAAATGTCACCGAAACCGCGGAATTTGACATAAGGACGCTGTCAGTGTACCCTGACCTTGAAGAGTCATACCTACCCGGAAACATTTCCATTTCAGGAGACATCACGGACACGGCTAGCGGAAACCCTGCAAACGCCTCGGTCGAAATCATAATCGATGGCATTACACTCAGCACCTCTGCAACTGAAGGGTTTTTCTCAACAGATTACCAGGCGGTTTCCACGGGTCAGAAGAACTTAAGCATAACGGCAAATGATGATGAAAACATAACAGGGACGGCCACAGCCAGCTTTGAAGTCTACGCTCTTTCCGGCGACACTACAAAACCGGTGATAAACTCTGTTTCGGACACTCCTGACCCGGTAGAAAGCGGGGGGAACGTTACCATCACAGCAGATGTCACGGACAACGTTGAGGTCGGAACTGTCCTGGTCGAGATCAACGGGACAGGGTACCCGATGTCCCTGCCGGAGCTCTGGATGAACAGGACCCTGCTCTTCTTTGACGGGTTCGAATCCGGAAACCTGACAACAAACAACTGGACGGTCTCCGGAACGGGAGACCCCTGGCAGGTCGAAGAAGGGACATCCAAAGCCTATGAGGGGTTATTTAATGCTCTGGCATCGGGGCCCGGAGAAAAAATATTAGAGACAGACATAGGCACGGCAGGTTATGAAAACCTCAACCTTTCCCTCTGTTACGGGGTTTCCGGGCTGAGCGGCTCAGGGTATTTTGCGATCGACTGGTATGACGGAGAGCAGTGGAACAGTATCTTTAATTTTACCGACCATACCGTCCAGTATACATACTTTAACAGTTCCCTGCCGGACGGGGCATGCGACAACCCTGATTTCAAACTGAGGTTCAGGTGCAGTCTGGGTCCCGGGGATACTGCCCGCATTGATAACCTGGAGTTAACGGGCATGGGGATTCCTTCCGAACCTTACGGATATCTCTATGACACCTCCGGCCTGGCCCCGGGAGTTTACAGCTACACAGTCCATGCCAGCGACAGTTCCGAAAATGAAGCCGTCCCCCTGACAGGCAGCTTCACGGTTGTGGACGGCATCCCCGGGATTTCCTCGATTTCTGCCTCTCCGGACCCTGTAGATCAGGGGGAAAACATAACAATTTCTGTGGATGTAATCGATGATTTTGAGGTCAACGGTGTCCTGGTTAATATAGAGGGGATAAATAATACCGTTGCTGAAGGGGTAAACACGGAAAGCGAACTTTTTTTCGACGGGTTTGAATCCGGCAGCCTGGAAACAAATAACTGGACATGTTCCGGCTCTGGTAATCCCTGGTTCATACACTACAAACCAAATAAGGCTCATGCCGGGGATTACAGCCTCCTGGTCACAAATACTGACAATGACGGAGGAGGAGCAAGTTCAGTGGAGACAGATATAGATACCACAGGCTATAGTGAAATCAATCTCTCGTTCTATTACAATTGCGACCTTTCCGCAGACAAACTTGAGTACTTTTCAGTTGACTGGTATGATGGGGAAGAGTGGAACTGCCTTTTAAACACAAGCTTCATCGAGAATGCGGACCTATTTTATAATTCCGCTCTGCCTGCCGCTGCCGGGGACAATCCCGAGTTCAAACTGAGGTTTAACTGCTATTCCACGAATTCCGCTGATTCTGTTCGTGTCGATAACGTGGAAGTAAAGGGAAAAAGAATAGTTCCCAGGCCTTTTGAGTACTTATATAACACCTCTGCCCTGTCCCCCGGAGTATATATGTACACGGTCTATGCAAACGACACCCTCGGGCGAGAAGCGGTCCCTGTAGAAGGAAACTTCACGGTTCAGGAGCCCACCTCGGGAGGAGAAACAACTCCCGGGGACGAAGAGCCCGGAGGTGGAGGGGGCTTTGAGACCCCGGATGCCTTGAGCCCGATAATCAACTTAATTTCTGCCTCCCCTGACCCTGCCGAACAGGGGGAAAACATTAGCTTCACTGCAAACGTCACGGAAAACGTCGGTGTAGGGACTGTCCTGGTGGAGATTGAAGGGACAAATTACACAATGTCCAGGCTGCGTGTTGAAGCACGGTTATTCGCTGACGATTTTGAGTCCGGAAGTCTGGAAACGCAGAACTGGACATGTTCCGGATCGGGAAACCCCTGGACCGTCGGGACGGACGGGCTGACAAACAAAGCAGTTGCTACGAATACTGGCGGGGTAAGCGCCATCGAAAAAAACATAGACACGGCAGGCTATGAGGATGTCACTTTTTCGTTTGAGGCAAGGACCAAAGAACTTGATACAGGGGGAAACCTTACCGTTGACTGGTATAACGGGACACAGTGGACCAATCTGCTTCAAACGGTTGTTACCGAGTCCACCGGTTTCAATTATGAGCTGCCTGCGGGAGCCGGAAACAATTCGGATCTCAAAATAAGGTTCCTGTGTGATATTGGGGAGGGAGAGTACTGTTACGTGGATAATGTGGAGGTAAACGGGACAGGAAACGTCCCGGATATGTATGAATACTCCTTTGACAGCTCAGGTTTGCTTCCCGGGACCCGGGCTTATACCGTCTATGCAAACGACAGTTCCGGAAACGCTGCAGATCCTCGAACCGAAAACTTCACTGTAATCAACTCACCCCCTTTCCTCTCTCCGATAGGTCCCGGAACGGTAAACGAGTCCGAGCTGCTTACAATAAAACTGTCAGCAACAGACCCTAACGGGGACCCGATAATATACGGCAGCAACGCAAGTTTCGGGACTCTGGCAGGGGACACTTTCACCTGGATGCCCGGATTTACGGACAGTGGGGTGTATCATGTAGAGTTCACGGCCTCTGATGGGGAAATGAACGATTCTGAAGCTGTGACCATCACTGTCAACGAATCTTACGTTAATTTCAGTGTCAGCAAGAGGATTGAAAAGGGCGCTACCCCTGACAGTTATTCGGTAGTCCTGAACCTTACAAGCCACGTGGACTTCAACGGAAGCGGCCTGAGGGTCTATGACCTCCTTCCGGACAACTTTACACTTGCAGACCCTGCCCCTGCCTGCAGCAGTTCCCAGGGTAACATCTACTGCTGGAACCTGGACCTTGCTGCCGGGGAGAGCAGGACCGTGACTTACACTCTTGCGGGAACGGGAAGATATTCCCTGGAGGATGCTTTCGTTGTGGGGGTGGACCCGCAATGAGAACCGGATCGGTATTTATCATGCGCTTCGTTTCTATCCTGTGCCTAATTTCCGCACTCCTGCTCCTCAGCCCTCAGGCCGCTGCCCTGTCCCTGGAACTTGAGGCTACCGAGTATGTCAACGACCTGGTCTTCTATCCGGACGGCACATACGGTTCCGGAAGTGTGACAGGTTCCCTGTCCGTCACAAACCCCTCCCCGGACCATACGGTTTCGGACATCAACATCAGCTTCAGAGACGGCATAACACCTTCGGGAGTGCATATCAATGAGCTTCCCCCGAAGTCCACCACGACCGTATCATACGAAGCTCCCAGGCCGTTTACGGTTCCGCTCCCCTCCGTAAGAGAGACAGTTGAGCCTTTGACCCTTTACCGGGATATGGAACAGGAAGTTGTTTTCCAGGTGGAGATCAGCAACCTGGGAAGCGAATACATTTCCGTCCTTTCTTTTGACAGGGAGTTTCCGGAAGAGCTGGAATTTGCCAGCCTTACGTTTTCGGCAGGGAGCCTGAACAGGACAGGGAACAGCTTCCACTGGGAAAACTTCAGCGTTTCCCCGGGCTCTGCAGAAAGCCTTCTTGTCGTTTTCAATACCATCCCTGTCTCCGACATAGTACTCCAGCCCTCGAGCTTCTCGTTTACCACCCCTTCCCTTACGGTTTCAAAGGACATTTCCCTCTCTGCCGTCACAAGCACCCGCTTTGCGGTTGAAAAACAAAAGGTCGGGACAGACCAGTGGAATGTAGGGGTTGTGGTCGAGGACGCAAGTGATTTTGACTGTTTGCTTTCCGGCGTGGAAGTCTACGTATCCGACCTTATGCTCACCGAACCGAAACTGATCCGGGAATACGCTCCTGACCTGTGGCTCCGGCCCGGGGAAAGCTGGCGCGATTCCTTTACATACGAATACGAGGGGACCCCGGTCTTCTTTGCAAAGGTTTTCTATACGATTCCCTGCACGATATCCGGAAGTTCCATGCCCCTCACAGCTTCGGAAAGCGGGGGTTTTGTCATAAATTCCATTGTTTGCGGAACTTCCGATACCCCTGGCGGATCCCTCGGGCCTGAAGGTTCCGGGGACGTCGTCGTTGACCCGGACGTTCCGGGCGAAGAGGACAGCAGTGAGGAAGATAGCAATGAGGAAGATAGCAATGAGGAAGATAGCAATGAGGAAGATAGCAATGAGGAAGATAGCAATGAGGAAGATAGCAATGAGGAAGATAGCAATGAGGAAGATAGCAATGAGGAAGATAGCAATGAGGAAGATAGCAATGAGGAAGACAGCAATGAGGAAGATAGCATGCCCCTGGTTGTTCCGGATGAAGAGGGGAGCAGACATCACAGCGGGGATGGCGAGAGACTCAGGATAATCAGGCCTATCTATCCTGTCTCTGAGAATGAGCCTGAAGCCGAAAGTGTCCCCCGGACGAATGAAGAGAATACCACTGGGGTTGAAAGGGTTGAAACTGAAAAAAGCCGTTTTAATTTGTTGCCTTTTTTGCTTCCCCTTTTGCTGCTCCTGCTGGGGGCCGCCGGAAGGAAATTCCTGCTATTTTCGCCGCCAATGCCTGGAAAGCAGCTGGTAACAGGCAGCAGTCAGTTGAAAGAGATCTACGGCACAAACGGGTTTGGGCTTCTATTTACCGGAGGGAGGAGCGTGTTTATCAGCAGGAATGAGTTTAACAAACTCTGGGATGAAAACCTCGTCAAGGGGAGCAACCCCGTTGAGGGGAAAAGCCCAGTTGAAAGGAGCAAACTGGGTGAAGCTGTACACGAACTGGTTGAAAATGGCCGCATAATGGTTGCTGACACGGAAATAGATTATGTACATGAAATCATGGCCAGGTATGGAATTTCCGCCGAAGACGCCGATATCCTGGCCACCGCCGATATCCTGGGGGTAAAGGAAGTCCTGCTCACCACTCCCAAAAGTGAGAACACGGCCCGGAAAATTGGACCAAGGCCTGTGAAACTTTCGGAGATCCTCAGTCCTGCAAAGCCGGAAAGCTCCTGAAAATTTGAAAAGCTGGAGGAAAGTATCCTGTACATTAAATGGGGGTCAAAAGGCAGCTCTTTTGTTATTTCAACATTTCCAAAAGTATTTATACTGGAGTGGGACATTCGCCTAGCGAATGTAGGGAGAGGGGCCAAACCTTTCAAATACTTTCACCCCACACACCCGCAACTTAAATAGAATAAGCCAGAAAACACCACAGCAGTATGGAGTTTTCAGAGGACATTGAAAGTATAAGCGTGGATTACGATGTGTTGAGGGAGAGCAAGGTCGAACTTGAGTCCGGGGTCCTCAGGACAGCTAATATTTATTCGATCCTCCGCCAGTATTTCGGTTATACATCTTTTCGTCCCCTGCAGGAAGAAATTGTCAATGATGTCCTGGACGGAAAAGACGTTTTCGTGCTCATGCCAACCGGGGGAGGCAAGTCTCTTTGCTACCAGCTGCCTGCCCTTTTGCAGGACGGGGTAACGGTTGTGGTCTCGCCCCTGATTTCCCTTATGAAGGACCAGGTCGACGGGCTGGAAGCCAACGGGGTTGCTGCGGCCTGTATGAACAGTACCCAGAGTGCCAGGGAAATCCGGGACGTGAAAAACGCTTTTCTTGAGAACAGGCTGAAAGTCCTCTACGTTGCGCCCGAGAGGCTCATGATGCCCGGAACCCTTACGTTTTTGAAGAAAGGGAAGGTCAACCTTTTTGCAATCGACGAGGCGCACTGCATTTCCGAGTGGGGGCACGATTTCCGGCCCGAGTACAGGAAACTGAAACTTCTGAGGGGGAAGGAAAAGGGCTTTTCCGACGTACCGGTTATCGCGCTTACGGCAACAGCCACGGAAAGGGTTAAGAAAGACATAATCACCCAGCTTGGCCTGAAGATTGACCCTGAAACCGGGCCTTATGTGGCAAGCTTCGACCGGAGAAACCTCTACTATGAGGTAAGGCCAAAAAAAGAGACCTTCTCGGAAATCACCGACTACCTGCGCAGGCGCAGGGGAGAAGCCGGGATTATCTACTGCCAGAGCCGGAACAATGTGGAAAACCTGTCAAATAAACTGAGCCGGGCAGGGTTCAGGGCTCTTCCCTACCATGCGGGGCTTTCCGATACCGAGCGTGCAAGGAACCAGGAACTCTTCATAAAGGACGACGCGGACATTATCGTTGCGACCATTGCTTTCGGGATGGGAATTGACAAGTCCAACGTCCGTTTTGTTATCCACTATGACCTCCCCCGCAACCTCGAGAGCTACTACCAGGAAACCGGACGTGGGGGCCGGGACGGCAGTCCCTGTGAGTGCCTCCTTTTTTTCAGCAGGGGAGACCGCTTCAAGATCGAGTATTTCATAAACCAGAAGACGAACGAAAAGGAAAAAGACATCGCTCTGGTGCAGCTCAGGCAGATGGTGGCCTACTGTGAGAGCAATAAGTGCAGGCGGCAAACGCTCCTTGAATATTTCGGAGAGATTCTTCCCGAGGCCTGCGGAAACTGCGACACCTGCCTCCACCCGAAAGGGACCTTTGACGGGACGGAAGCCGCAAAGAAACTGATTGCCTGCGTCCAGGAACTCAACCAGCGCTTCGGCACGAATTATGCCATTGACGTCCTGACGGGATCCAAAAATAAGAAGGTCAAGCAGAACCGCCATGAACGCCTGAAGGCCCACGGAAGCGGCAGGGAGTTTACTAAGGATCAGTGGAAGACCCTGGCCTCCGAGATGATCAACACCGGTCTCCTGGACGTCAGCGGAGCCCGTTACCCCCTCCTGAAGCTCAACGCCATGAGCAGGAAAATCTTGCGGGGTTCCGAGAAAGTGGAGCTCGTCTGCCCTTCAGGGTTCGTGCCTGAAATTGAAGACGGGGGCACCCCCTCCCCTGCCCCTGAAATTGCTGCCCCGGAAATGCCCGCTTCCGGAATTCCTGTTCCCGGAATGGCTGCAAAGGCTGCAAAAAGAAAAAAATGCAAGCCAGAGAAAGGGACGGAAGACCATTTAGAAGCTGCCGAGATCCAGGAAACGGTTGAAGCCGGGGACCTGGCAAAATCAGGAGAGGATATCGACTACATCCTTTTCGAGCGCTTAAAAGCCCTCCGGAAGCAGATCGCAGTAAAGAAAAACCTTCCTCCTTACATCATTTTTTCCGATACGAGCCTGAAGGAAATGGCTACTAAATTCCCGAAAAACAATGAAGATTTCCATGCCATTACCGGAGTGGGCGATCACAAGCTCCGGAAATACGGGGACGTCTTCCTGCTGGAAATTGAAAACTACTGCCTGGACTACGGACTGGGAGAGCCCGGGAAAGTAAAAAATGCCGAAGTTCCCCGGGACAAAGCCGAAGGAATGAGCCCGGAACCCAAACAAGGCTTGAAACCCGAAAAAAGCCTGGAACCCAAAAAAAGCCTGGAATCCAAAAAAGGCTTGAAACCCGAACCTGACCGAGGTTCCAACCTGGTAACCGAATTTAGAGCCGAATTTGGAACAGAATTTGGAACGGAGGCGGACAGTGGAACGGGAGTTGAAGTTCAAAATAAAGTGCTAACCGAAGTGCAAAATGGGATTCAAAACGGGATTCAAAATGAACTCGACCCCGAAACCGCCGGGTTCTTGCCTGAATCCGGGAAAAAGGAGCCTGCCAGGAACCCGGTATCTCCCGCAAGAAAAAGCCGGCTTCTGGCAACGAGCATCGAGGACTGGACTGGAAAAGCTCCTGCCCTTCGGGGAGGTTCTGACCCTTCCGGGAAGTCCGGGCCCGAAGCTTCCGAAAGACTTTCCGACTCCCTTGAGGAGACCTTCTCACTTTGCAGGCAGGGCCTGGGAATAAGCGAGATTGCCGAAATAAGGGGGCTTGGGACCGGAACCGTTTGCAAACAGCTTGAACAACTGATCCTTGCCGGAAAAATCAGTGAGATCGGCGGCTTTGTCACCCCGGATAAGCGGCAGCAAGTTAAAACAGTAGTTGAAGAACTTGAAACAGAGTTTGCTTCCCTTTTAAAAACCCGGTTCGGGGAAAACTTTTCTGAAGGGGAACTGAAGCTGGTAAAGGCTCTTCTTTTTTCCAGGCTGCTGGAATGACCCTTTCAACCTTCATTCTTTCTTTGAAACTTCAGTCGAAGCTTATCTCTTTCCTGAAGATGTCTTTCCTTATCTTCACGTCCCTTATCCTGAGCAGGGCGCTTTCCCCTTTTTTCAGTTCCGCCCCTTCGGGCAGGGTGATTTCCATTGAGTCTCCCACTTCCAGTTGAGATATTTCGGAGGGGAAAGATAGTTCGTACTCAACCTCTTCGCGGGAGAGAAGAAACTTCGTATCCTCTCCGAAATCAAGGGGGTCTCCTCCCTGATGTTCGAGTTTAAGGGTATTTGAGTCGAGAACTTTGACTTCTATTTTAATTAATCTTCCAGAACTAACCGCTTTTTCCGTACTCTCACCAAACATAAAAGCTGTTGCAAGGACGGCAAGGACGGCTATCCCGATTATTCCCGCAGCAACAATCACACCCGGATTTACGGCCCTTTCGTCGCTTAGAAAGTCTTCCCCCTTCATGTTCTCACCTTGTGCCCAAAAATTTCTTGAAAATCTCCAAAATTAATATTATGAAGTATTGATTTTCAAATATAAAAAGGTTGCAATACTATTTGAAAAAATTAAGACATTTTCTTTTTTTAAATCCCCTCTATTACTCCACTTATCCCTCTTTATTTGCGTACAATGCTCTCTTTTTCCTGAGGCAAAGCTTCGAATAAAAATTCAGAATATGAGGGCCCAGTATTCAATAAATTTAATAATAAAGTGAAAGACCAGGTCCCCGAGGACAACGGCTGTGAGAAAGCCTGCACTTATGGGAACCATGAAAGGAAGGCCCGGCGTTACCCAGATGAAGCTTTCCATGAGCCCCTTACTGGCATGGGCTTCGAGCCGGGAGAGGGCATTAAAGTTTAAAACTATCCCGTTGCCTGTAAAGTGAGGTACAAGCTTTCCGTTATCGAATTCGAAACGTTCGATAAGCCGGATGCGCCTGCCTTTTTCCAGGAGCAGGGGCAGGTCTCCTAAATTTATCCTGTAGGCTACGAGCATATAAAAGGGCTTTTTGAGCATGCCAGGGGAAAAATGGAACAGGTTATAGCAGAAAATCCCCAGGGGAACAATAGCCGTCAGGAGCAGGGCATTTTCAAGAACAGTCAGGGAAAAGAGCCCATGGGGGGCCACCCCTAGCAGGGGAAAGTTTTGCCCCCCCAGATCCAGGGCAGGATATACCGGGATGAGGATCGAGAGTACAATCAGGGCTTTTGCATCCGCGCCCCCGAAGACTTTTAGGCGGAACAGGAGGTATGTCAGGGAAAAAATGAAGAAAAAAGAAAAAAGAAGCCTAATGACATAGGAAGTGCCTCCCTGGGCTGCTTCATACAACACAAACCCCGAAAGAGAAAGAAGCATGAGCTTCCATACCCTGTTAGAAACCCTGCGGGTCTTCAGGTCCGAGTAGGAAGAATAGAGTAGGAAGGGCAGGCAAGCTGCCAGTTTCAACGCTTCTATCATGCCTGGATTTTTTTGATTTTTCTTCAGTTTCCCTTAGTATTTTTGTTCTTCCCGAATTTTATTGTTTTCCCTGCCGTTTTTCCTGCCCTTCACAGCACTGTTTTTAACCTTCACAGCAGGACCTTAAACTCATCCAGCTATAAAAAATTGATTTAAAAGTTGTTACGGTTTCAAAGTTTTCCCGGTTTCAAAGTTTTTCCCATTTCTTGAGTTCGAGGATTTCCGAAAGGGTCCCACCTCTCCGAATTTCATCGAAGATCCGGTTTTCGGTTTTGTAAACTTCTTTTGCCCTCCGGGCAATTTCGTAAGCCCTTTCCTTCGGGACCACCACGACCCCGCTTTCGTCGCCCACGATGTAGTCCCCGGGCTTTACAGTCTGACCACCGCATGTGATCTCGGCGTTCATTTCCCCGAAACCTTTTGGATCCCCGGCGTTCGGGACAGTGTTGCTCGTGTAGATAGGAAGGCCCAATTTTTCAACCTCGTCAATGTCCCGGACCGCACCTTCGATGACCACTCCGGCAATGCCCTTGTTCAGGGAACTTAAGGTCGCAAGCCCGCCCCAGCAGGCGATATCTTTGCATTCGTTATAGATGACGATTACGTCCCCTTCTTTTGCTTCGTCGATGGCTTCCACGGTTTTTGCCCAGTCCCCGGCAAAGGACTGAACCGTGATTGCAGTCCCGACCACCTTCCCCCTGACGAGAGGATGGATGCCTTTCATCGCCCCTTTCCTGTGCAGGGCGTCTGAGATGTTGGAGGTGGAAACTTCCATGAGGATCTCCCGGATCTCCTGATCCAGGGTGCCCCTGTCCCGGATCTCTATGGAGCCCGGGGCGTCCACGCTCTGTCTGATTTTTTGGGCAGCTTCGGTTACGTTGTCCGAGCGGGTTATGTTCCCGCCGACGATTACGATCTCAGCTCCCGCCCTGACCGCCTGGGCTGCACTTTCCGCATCGAGCCCGCCTGCCACCGCTAGCTTGACATTTACCTTCTCCGCAATTTCCATGAGAATGGAAACAGGGTCCTTGCCCATCATCTGCTGGTCAATCCCTACATGGACGTTGATGTAGTCCACGCCAAGGGCCTCGAGTTCCACGGCCCGGCCTACAGGCTCAGGGGCTGAGATAAGGTCTGCCATCAGCCTGATCCCGTACTTATGGGCGGACCGGAGTGCGTCAAGAATGGTGGAGTCGTCAGCACTTCCGAGCACAATGGCAACGTCAGCTCCGGCTTTTGCCGCCATCTCCACTTCCATTGCTCCCGTATCTACGGTTTTCATGTCGGCCAGGATCGTCCTGTCCGGGAAGGCTTTCCGCATTGTGCGGACTGTATCCATACCTTCGCTTTTAATCAGGGGTGTCCCGATTTCGATCCAGTCAGCTCCCCCGGCGATTGCTTCCCGTGCAATTTTAACCGAGCGGTCCATTTCAAGGAGATCAAGTGCAACCTGAATTAGAACTATATTATCACCTCAAGCGGGAAGCCGGAAACACTACAAGTTTTTGAAATGCAGCATTTCCGAACCTGCTCCCCTCTGTAAATTTTATTGTAAGGATTATTTAATATTCCATTTTTTAGTATGTAGGGTCTTATTATCTATATTGCTTTTTGTTTTTATTCGTATTACTCTTTGTATTACTTCTTGAGTTTCATTTTATCCCGAAGTTTTATTCCAACATTTAATTAATTTTTTGATTAGTTTATGATTTCAACAAGATTTCAACAAGATTTCAACAAGATTTCAGTAAAAATGGCATTTCCGATATTTTTTTAAGGTAGAACAATAATCTGTTCAGGGGGATAAAATACGGACCATAACTCAAAGGAATACATAAGCGAAGAAGAGCGGAGGCAATTGCTTTCGGCTCTGCACTCCCGGTTGTTCTGGGTCGGACAGAGGATTCCGAACCATGTGGAGGTCGAAGGTAAAGACTGTCCTTTGCATGAGTACGTCTGGGAACTGATCCGGAAAGATGAAATCACACCGGAGGAGAAGGAACAGATAGATAATTGTATTAAACTTATTTCCGGAAAGGAAGAGGAAGATGAAAAAGAGCTGGAAGAAATGGCCCTGACCAGGGATGAAGCCAGGGCTCTTTACCATGAAACCGCAGGGCTTTTGCGTGCGATAATGGACCTCCGGGATATTGAAGACGGAAGCCTGAAAGAAAGGACGAAGCACTTCCAGGAAAAATTTGCAGATCAGAGGGTAAGGGACGCTAAACTCTGGCTTGAATTCCTCAAAGAAGTGAAAAAATAAGTGAAGAATGAGTGGAAAATAAGTGAAGAATGAGTGGAAAATGAGTGAAGAATAAGTGGAAAAATAAGCAAATAAAGAATGAAAACTCACTCATTAAATTTTCGGAGCAAAGGTTATATCTCAGAGAATCCTTTATGAAAACCGGATGTCATTTAAGAACCGACACGTCATCTCAATGAAAGACTTTTCGCGAGAAGAAATCGACCACGTGCTGGACACCGCTGAAAAACTTGAACCGGTTGCCAGGGGGATGGAAAAGTCCCGGCTTCTTGACGGAAAGATCATCGCACTTCTTTTTTTCGAACCGAGCACCCGGACCCGGCTATCATTTGAAACCGCGATCCAGAGGCTTGGGGGGCAGATTATCAATCTTGGGTCCGTGGAAGCAAGTTCGGTCATGAAGGGGGAAAACCTTGCCGATACCATCCGTGTGATCAGCAAGTATGCCGACCTGATTGTGCTGCGCCATCCCCAGGACGGATCGGCGCGCATGGCTTCGGAATTCGCAAGTGTGCCAATAATCAACGGCGGGGACGGGTCTATCCACCACCCTACCCAGACTTTCCTCGACCTTTACACCATCCGCAGGGAGAGCCACCTCGAAGGCCTGAAAATCGCCATGGCGGGAGACCTGAAATACGGGCGGACCGTGCACTCCCTCTGTCATGCGCTTTCCCTTTACGGAGCGGAAATGACCTTCGTCTCCCCCCCCGAACTCCGGATGCCCGCAGAGATTGTCCGGGACCTGAAAAGACAGAACATCAAAGTAGGGGAAACCGATTCCTTTGAGGATGTGATAGGGGATATCGAGGTCCTTTACATGACCAGGGTCCAGCAGGAACGTTTCCCTGACCCGGAGGAATACGAAAAGGTGAAAAACCGGCTGAAACTCACAGGCGAGCTTCTGGAAAATGCTGCTCCGGACCTGAAGATCCTGCACCCACTGCCAAGGGTCAACGAGATTTCGCCGGAGGTTGACGAGACCCCGTATGCATGCTACTTCCAGCAGGCATTCTACGGCGTCCCGACCCGGATGGCACTGCTTACGCTGGCTATGGGGGTGATTGAATGACGGATAAAGAGAACCTGAAAATCCAGGCGATCGAAAACGGGACTGTCATTGACCATATCAAGGCCGGGCAAGCCTTAAACGTCCTGCGCATCCTGGGAATTGCCGCGGACTGCAGGGGCACTGTCAGTTTTGTCATGAACGCTCCCGGGGCCAAGGGCAGGAAGGACGTAGTAAAAGTCGAAGGCCGGGAACTCAATGTTGAGGAACTCAACAGGATTTCCCTGATCGCCCCGAACGCCACCGTCAATATCATCCGCGACTTTGTAGTGCTCCAGAAAAAGAAGGTAGTCCTCCCGACTTACGTAGAAGACGTGGTCCGCTGCATAAACCCGAACTGCATCTCCAACAGCACTGAGCCCATAAAATCCAGATTTTCTGTGATCCGCTCCGAAAAAGGTGGGGTGGTCCTGCGCTGCCTCTACTGCGAACACGTTATCTCGGAGAATATTGCCGAACACCTGGTGTGATTCCCGGCAGGACTGAAGTAAAAAATTAGGAAAAAATGTCAGGAAAAAAATTCCGAAAAGCCCCATTGAGTCAGATAACTCTGGTACTATATAAAAATAAGGAATACCCCCGCGTTTTTTCACGCTGAGGTCCTTTGAATTATTTTTTATGTTCTTTGCAGGAAGGATAATATTTTCCGGGTTTCAACCCCGGTTATATAACATTTAGGTCCTCATCCCGTTAGAACTTTTCCACATTTTAGTTCGTTAGAACTTTTTCTCAGTTAAATTTCTGATGTATTAATCATCGCAGCAATAGCAGCAGTACCTTCCGTTGTTGTAAGCGTCCAGGCACTCGTAGAGAGGTTCTCCGCATTTCCAGGCACAACTGTTTGCCTTTACGCACTTCTCTTCAACCGGACCATAGCATGCCATCCAGGAGTCAGCCTCCTATATACATTCCTATATGCACGTCACTGTACAACCATTTGCCTCGTTCAGTTTGGCGGCGACCAGTGCTTTGAACATTGTTATGGTCTTGTCGCCTTTTACCGGCTGGCACATAATTGCTTTTGCTTCGTCTTCTGTGTAACAAACCCCTCCTATTTTGATGCAGTCAACAGGCCAATCATGGTTCTTCCAGTACCCCGGACTCAAGCAGTCATTGTAACATGCAGAGGCTGTCCCTATCAGCAAGCCTACACATGTTATCAACAATAAAAATCGAGTTAGATGTTTCAGTTCTTTCATTCCCCCATTCAATATTTATTGGGAAGCTCAGCTACTGCCAGATTCTACAGGAAAAATGAATAGTCGTGTATCTTCCCCAAGCTCCCAACCTGAATACCAGCAGGCTGCATTTCCCCGAAGATTATAATATGTGTAATTATTTAATTCTTCGCATATTTTAAATCCAAAACCAGTATGGGAGGAGCCAATAATATAATTAGTATGTGTTCAATGAATAGCAAATAATATATATCAATGCATATTAAGTTTTGAATATTCTTTTCAACGGCAGGTAGAAGCGGCCTTTTCGGACAGGAATCGAAAGGAATAAGAAATCAGGAAGAGAAACTATAGAAACCTATCAAGATTTCAAGGAAATTCTTTACATGTTCCTGGGAGGGAAAGAGATGGAAAACGCAGATATGGAATTGATCACCGAACCGGAGCGAAAGAAACTGCTCTGGAGCCTCCGAAGCGATTTTGCCTGGGTCGGGAAGAAAATCCCGGAAAGCGTTGAAATCGACGGAAAGGAGTACAGGCTGCGGGGGATGGTCCGAAAACTTGGGGAAAAGGAATTTCCGGAACCGGAAGAAACTACCGAAATAAGGGCTCTCCTCCCTGAGCTCGAAGCCCGGGCAAAGGCAAACGAGGAGCTGCTGGAGACCGAGGAGCTTACAAAGGCTGAAGCTGAAGCACTCTATGAAGAAGCCATAGGGCTCTTGCGGGCGGTGATGGAGTTTAAGGACAAGCTTGCGGGGAAAGGGGGCGAAGACTCGGCCGAGGAACTCAAGAGGATAATCAAGGCCCAGAAAGTGGCTGATGAGAAGCGCTGGCAGCAGTTTATCAAGAGCATAAAGTAATGAGTTTGTTTTCGATTTTCCCTGTGTGTTTTTAGCTTCTGAAAAAGCACAATTTCAGGGCAACTCCTTTTCATTCTTGTTTTTTACTCTCCTTTTTTATTCCTTTTCGTTTTTGAGAATCGCGGTAAGCTCTTCCGGTTCTTCTGTATATATCCAGACTTTCAGGTTTGAGTGCATAGTTACTTTAAGGACCCGCTGATAATGCGCTCGAAGTTCGAAGATATAATAAAGCACAAGTAGAAACGAAACTACCAGGAATTTTCCCAGAAATAGGCTGAGTTTTGCGGAGAATGTAGCTGCTTCTTCCAGCTGCAAATCCCTGTTTATCCTTTCTACGGCATGAAGCAGGATAATTGAAATGGTAGCAAGGTAAAATAAGCGCATCGTCCAGCGCAGGGAATGGTTATCGTTCTTTGGTACCGAGATTTGCTTGATGTCCCTTTTTTCAATCACAACGGGCTTACGCAGAGGTCTTTTGATTATGAGTTTTTCAGGCATTACCGCGACAGTACTGGAAAAATGGGAAAGTAATGGCACTACGAGAAGTAAATACAGAATCAGCTCTGAAAGGATAAATAAAAAAGAGTTTTCATGGCTATATATCCATAGTAGAAAGGAGCTTACTGCTGCGAAGAGAATGATTATTACAGGCTTCCATCCGGGAAAAAGGCTAACATGCGCCTTAAGAATTCTGTTTTCCTCCAGACCTACTGGAGAGGAACTCAACTGAAGACTTCTATTTTCCGGTTTAAAGCCTGGCAAACAGTCTTCCTGCCTTTCTTTTTTGAGGGAATCTTTCATCGGGCACCAGCCCATCAGTTTTCTGAAGTATCCCAGAAAAACCATTTTACCTTCTCCCCGAGTGCCTTTCAATAAGGGACTTAAGCGCTGCAGCCGAAGCTTCGTCCGTTATTAAGGAATAGTAAGGAGTCCACTCATACCACTTCTTGTGCCTGGTTTTTATGTAAAGCCGCGTATTCAGATCCCGATACCGGCTTTTTTGCTTTGCCAGCAGAAACAGGATGATGGGGAAAATGGATATTATAAGCAGAACAGGTCTCCAGTCCCCTTCCAGAACCGGATAGGCAAGGGCGACGCAAAGGGCGATTCCTCCCAGTATGCACAGGATCAGGGAGCTTTTCTTTGAACGTTTTTCGATGTTGTATGCTCCAACGCTTTCAATCTCCTCATAAGGTATTTCAAAATCCTTCAGCCTGAAGCCCCGCAGGTACAGGCTTTTGCTACCTGTCCGGACCACCGTGTTGAAGGTCTTGAGGGCAAGCCAGCAATATATTGCGTTGAGCAGGACGAGGCCGGCAAGAAAGAGGGAAAAGTCTTCGACCCTCAGGAGCACGTTGAAGCCTACTGTAAACAGGAGGACAAAGAGGGAGGTATTTGCAGGAAAGGTTACGTTTGAAGTCAGGATATCCTGAGAGTTTCCCATTTTACCTGAAACTGCGGCCTGGTTTGCAAAAAAGAATGTTTGCTCTTTTTCAGGTTCTATTTTTTGGCAGGCCGGGCACCATCCCATCAGTTTTTTAATCTGCTCAAATGCAGCAGCTTTGGCAGGCATTTATTTTCTCTCCCGAATGATGTATGATTTCTTCCATGTCCCGTAGCTTTTGTTGAAATAGATCGTTTTGTGGTTCTTTTTCTCCCAATATATTAGCTGGAAATAGAAAAGCCACATTCCGACCACGATACCTCCAATAAATGAAAATATTGCTTGCAGGGCAGTTTCCTGGCTTTTAAGATAAAGGCTAAATATCAAAATCAAAAATACATAACAAAGTACATTATACAGTTTTTTCTTATTCGAATAGTCAATTATCGGTTGTTTTATCAGGGAATCGTATCTTTTCATTTGAGTCTTCCAGTAGAATATGACAAAAAACAGAGAGATAAAAGATCCAGTGAGTAAGAAGCTCAGGTTTATACCCAGCTGATTAATCACCGGGATATACACAAGTGTAAGAAAAGTATTAATTAGAAGGGTTTGAATGCTTGTTTTCCGGATCCAGCCCGGATTTTTCAGATCTCCGTTTTCTCCCCTTGATCTTTCCGGAATATCAGAATTAAAATTCTCAAGGCTAACATTCCGTCTGGCTTCAGCTGCTCCGGCATTCGGACACCATCCCATCAGTTTTTTTATGTATTCGGTATTCAGGTTCACAATTTTCCCGCCTTTTCTCCAAGGGCATACATATTCTGGAACCCCTTTTCGCTTTTTATATGAATTTTCATATGGTTTTTTCTTTCCCAATAAATTAGCTGAAGATAAGTTCCCCACATCAGAACCCAGGTCCCTGCAACGAAAGAAGACAGTGCCTGGGCGTTAAGAGAAAGGGCTGTATGAGACCGGATATAAGGCAGGAAAACCATGAGCAAAATCAAACTCAAAATTATGACTGAGAAATTCCGGAAGAATGTTTTTTTAAAAGAAGAAACAATAGAAGGTTTTTTTGTCAGGGTATCGTACTTGTTCATCTGCTTTTTCCAGCCAAGCAAATAGATAAGTAAAGAAAGTGAAAGGCCGAGAAGGAAAGTCTCTACATTTACACCCTTTTGGAACAGCAAATTTATGAGATAAAAAGTAAAGAAAAGTGTTGGGAGAAGTATTCTGACATCAAACCTGGAAAAGAGCCTGGAGAATTGGCTCTGAATCCCCTGATTCCTGGCTTTTTCTCCTCCGGATTGAGCATATGCTTCAAAATTGGCAGGGCTAATTCGAGATCCGGTTTCGAGTGTTTTTGCATTCGGGCACCACCCCATCAGTTTCCTTATACTTTTTATGAATACATGCATCTTTATCTATCCCCATTAACTGTTTGTTCCTCCGCCGGGATTTCCAACAAAATACATTTCAAATAGCTTACCCCTGGGCTCTCTTCCTAATGATTGGAACGGTTGAATAAATAGCCTTAGCGGCTCCATATATGCCAAACAAAACAAACAATTTTGCCGTTACAATACTTCCAGACGATTTGAAATAAAAATGCAGTCCAAAACACATAGCACTCCAAAAAACAACACTGCAAATTGACATCAATTTTGATGATTTTGCATTGGTTTCAGACTTAGAAAGCGTGTCTAAAAGAAGTCCGAACCCCATCAGCACAAAAACGAAATTCATAAATGATTCCATTATGGTTGATGCAGTACCGGATATAATGATACATATAGAAACGAAAAATGAAATGAGAAATTGTTTCGAATTTCTCTTTATCAAGGGCTTTTCTCTTCCTGGCCGATCCCCTTTTTCTCCTCCAGATCGATCATTTGCTTCAAAATTATCAGGACTAAGCCGGGGTCCTACTCCAGTGGTTTTTGCATAGGGACACCATCCCATCAGCTTTTTAATGTATTCGGTATTCAGGTTCACAGTTTCCCACCCTTTTCCCCAAGGGCATACAGTTTTTGCTGTCCCTTTTCTCTTTTCATATACATTTTCATATGGTTTTTTCTCTCCCAGTAAATTAGCTGGAAATAGAAGCCCCACATCGGAATCAGAGTTCCTGAAGCAAAAGAATTCAGTGTCCGATCGTTAAGAAGATGGGCCGCATGAGATGAAATATAAGGCAAGGAAGCTATGAGCAAAGTAAAACCCAAAAACAGGAATAAGATAACACAGAATAATGATTTTCTAAAGGAAGGAGAAACAACAGGTTTTTTTTTCGCGGCATTGTACTGATGCATCTGCTTTTTCCAGCCGAGCAGATATATTGGTAAAGAAAGTGAAAGGCCGAGAAGGAAAGCCTCTGTATTTATGCCTTTTTGAAATAGGTTTATGTAAACAGGAGTAAAGAAAATTGGTAGCAGGAGGAGTTGGGTATCAAGCCTGGAATGCTGGCTCGGAACCGTCGGACTTCTTGCTTTTTCTTCTCCCGATCGATCATATGCTTCAAAATTCACAGAGCTAATCCGGGGTCCTGCTTCAGCAGTTTTTGCATTTGGGCACCAGCCCATCAGCTTTTTGATCTGCTCAAAAGCAACAAGTTTCACAGGCATTTATCATTTCTCCCTGACCGCATACGAGGTATTCCAAGTCCCGCAACTTTTGAAGTAAAGTTTTTTATGGTTTTTCCGCTCCCAGTAAATCATTTGCAGGTAACTGAACCAGAGGAAAACTAGAGTGCCTGCAACGAAAGAATAGAGATCCATCAGGGCAAACGCCTTGATTTCATACCACAGGTAAAAAATCAGGAGCAAAAATATGCACCCCGGAATTCCGTGCCATTTTTTAAACAGCTTTACCTTGCCGGAGTAATCGAGTACAGGTTCTTTTTCCAGGGTATCATATCTTTTCATTTGTTTCTTCCAGTCGAAGATGCCAAACAGCATGGAAATGCCAAGTCCGGCAAGAAGCGCTCCCCGGTTCAGGCCTATTATGGCAAGCACCACAGGATGCAGGAAAGTAAAACTCGCGTTCATTCGGAGGAGTCGGGTGCTTGCTTTTCTGTACCCGTAAAGGGTTTCCGGTGTACCTGCTTTTTCTCTTCCTTCCCAGGCATTTGCTTCAAAATTCTCAAAGGGGATTTGGTACCCGTTTTCAGGTGTTTTTGCATAAGGGCACCAGCCCATCAGTTTCCTTATGTACTGTTCCATACCCGGAATCATATTTTTCCCACCGTAATCATTCCGACTCTGTCATCTCCTTCAATTTCCCGAAAAACTCATCCGCAAGCTTGTGGGGTCCTCGGAGCTCTTGAATTTTACCTGCATCTCCTCTGCAAAGTCCTTGCTGCTCAGGATCTAATGTAGAGGAGAGTGCCAATTAAAAATAAGAGCGTCCCTACTCCTACCATCAGTGATGATACGTTACCTTTTAAATCCAGAGCAAGTGACAACGCCGCAGCAAAAGTACCTATACTTGTAATTAACAATCCAATTCCTTTCATACGGCTAAGATTGCTTCCGGTTTTTTCTCCTCTGGACCGATCAGCTTTTTCTCCTCCGGATCTATCATATGTTTCAAAATTATCAGGGTTGATCCAGGGGTCGTTTTCAAGTGTTTTTGCATTTGGACACCACCCCATCAGTTTCCTTATACTTTTTGCAAATACATTCATCGTTTCCCCTTCCTTATTTTATCTGCCTTAAGTCAGGCCTCTTCTGTCATCTCCTTCAATTTCCCGAACAATTCGTCCGCAATTTTTGTGGGGTCCTCGGAGCTCTTGAGTTTTATCTGCATCTCCTCCGCAAAGTCCCAGAGCAGTTCGATGCATTCCCTGTACCGCTCACAGGACCCGCAGTCTCCCTCATGTTCGTACCAGACCTGCATCCCGTGTTTGGCCGAGATAAAGATGATTGCACTGGCTTTGAAGGGAACCGAATGCCCGAAGAGTACCCCCTTTTTCGGATTGACTCTTTCCACCTCTATCCGGTTTGCCCGGGCCATCTCAAGCAGGGTTTCTTCGATGCGCTTGTCCATGCTGAGAAGGGCCCTGGAGACCGCCTGCCTGGAGACCCCGAACTGTTTAGCGATATTGATGTTCGGGAGTCCGTTTCGGCGCAGGACCCAGAACTTGAACTGTTTTTCTCCTGCCGGAAGGAACATGTGTAAACATACGAACGTTGACTATTTATGCTTTGCTGTCTTTTTATATTTCTTTAGTTCATATCCGCAAAAGTTCCAGACAATGACGGTATTTATCCCAGATTCATTAATTGTTCCAAAAACAGTTTGATGATTTGGCCATAAAAGGTATATGTAAAAGAAATCAATTTTCATTGGTCTTATTTAAAAAATTAAAAATATACGCTCCAAATTGAATGGCCGCACAGACCGCCTAAATTGTCCGGAACCGCCGGGAAAACTTAGTATGGTTCCCCGATAAGAGGAATATTCAGAGAAAAGGTTGTAAAGTACAGGACGAATGTATGGTGCTGTTTGTTGTCGTCATATTAACAATTTTGATATTCTGGGCCGCAATGCTGGCTGACTGTCTCCGGCGCCCTGTAGAGTACTTTCCCTCCGGAAGCGAGTTTGAAAAACTGACCTGGTCCCTGGTGGTGTTTTTCTGGCATCCTATTGGGGCATTTCTGTATTATCTCCTGATACTGAGAAACGACCGGTACTATGCCTTTTTGAAAGGATTGATGAATAACCGGAATATTCCCGGAGCTCGCAGGGAATGAAATAAAAGAGGGTCAGGGATGCAAAGATCAGATATGCAAGCACAAGCTTCCGAAGAAAATCTGCGGATACTGTCCCTTTCGAATGATTCCAGAAAAATCATACAGACCCTATCCAACGAAACTTCGATAAGAATCCTGCAGCTACTGGAATCCGGTAATATGTCGGCAAGCGAGCTTGCAGGCGGGCTTGACCTGCGGCTAAACACCCTCCAGTACCACCTTGATGCTTTGCTTGATTCCGGCCTGATCCGGGTCACGGAGGTCAGGTGGAGCCGGAAAGGCAGGAAGATAAAGGTCTATGAACCTGTCGATAAGTTGATAATCCTTATTCCGGGGCGAAGCCCTTTCAACAAAACCGCCCTTTCAGGCCTGCTTCAGGAGTGTATGGAGGAAGATCCTGACCTCTGCCCTATCTGATTTTTCCTTCAGGGTTTATTATTTCACAAAACTCCAGAAATGCAGGATCTTTAAATAAGGTGTTGAAATGAAGCTGAACAAAAGTCTGAAAGCAGGGATTCTGCTAGCCCTTATGTTGTTTTTGACGGCAGTTCCCGCAGCTTGCACGGAAGATGCTGAACTTCCCGTATATTCTCTTGAACAATTCAATACAGGAGAATCCGATGTAAGTGCAGAGGAAGCCTGTGGGTGCACAACCGAGCACGTCGGAGAGATTCTTTCCGGTGAAGAAGGTGTGATTGTCAGTGCTGAAGTCTTTGCGAGTTTTGGCTGGCCCCCCTTAACTGTAAGGGTGGACGGAAGCGGGGGTGGGCGCTTCCTGACAATCGGAGAGGCGCTGAAGCATCCTCTTTACGATATAATTCTTGTTGCCCCCGGGACCTATACCGAAAACCTTGTTGTGGATTCCCAGGTGACGATACGGGCCGAGTCCGGGAACCCTGAGGATACGGTGATAAGGGCAGCCGATCCCGGAGCTCCCGTTATCCATGTGACACGGAGGGTGTTGGAGATCAGGGGGTTTACTGTGGAAGGGGCAAACGGGAGTAACGATCCTGAAAAAAGTGCCGGTATCTTTCTCGATGGGGCCCGGGACTGCACGCTTGCAGATAATGTGTTTAGGGACAACACCTGTGCCATTTTCCTGAAAAATTCGGACGACTGCCGCCTGAGGAATAATACTGTAGAGGTTAACGGCAGCTACGGCATCCGGCTTGAGAATGCCGAAAGTAACCGGCTGGAAAACAACACGATCCGGGACACTGCATATTCCGGAATCCTGCTGCAGGGAACCCCGGGGCTCGAACTGGGGGACAGGTCTGTCCTGAACAGCTGCCGGGGCATAGGCCTGAATTTTTCGGACCGGAATCTTCTCTGTAACAATACCGTAAGCGTAAACTGCAGGCACGGAATCGAACTATTTTTCTTAAACAATTACATGATGGGCGGGGCCCGGGGCTTTGATGGTTCTGATAAGAGGCAGGCCTGGATCCGGGAAAATGCTTCCGAAAACAATACCCTGACAGGCAATTTCATCGGAGGCTACATAAAAGGGATCAATATCCCGGATGAGGATAGGGAGCGGATTGATGCAAAAAGGAGGAAGGTCTAGATGCAAGCAAGAAAAGAGGCAGAGCTATCGTTTTGGGGAGAATTTCGAGCGGACAGAATTGCTGAAGCTAATCAATGCAGGGAGTTGAGTTCGGGGGGATCCATATGAGAAGTTTTCGAAGAAATCTGATGATTGGCATTTCTTCTCTTGTATTGCTGTTCCTGCTGCTGTTCATAGTTATTCCCTATTTCATTGCCGGGCCACCGACTCCACTTTTTACTGCCAGGAACCATGACAGCGAAGGGCATGAACTCAGAGTGGAGGTCTTTGATTCGGAGAATAATTCCGTGCTTGACAAAACATACGAACTGGCACCTGATGAAAGAATCAGCCATCCCAAATCCTTCAGGTTCCGGGTGCCGGGGTTTGAAATCGTGGACTATACGTTCAAATTCACACTGGACGGCAGGATTACGGAAACTTACAGTACGAGTGTCCGGCCATGGAATACTGTTGAAGTCGAACTCTATGCCGATTACGCGGAAGGCAGGCCCCTTTCCGTAGGTGAGATCACTGTTTGAAATCACTGTTTGAAATGAGGGATTCGATGAGAAAACAAATTTCAGTATTTCTTCTGCTTTCGGCTTTCCTTATGTTTACGGGCTGTGCCGAGAGGCCTTCGGAAGATCTCTACCTTAATTCTACTGCTTACGAACTCCCGCTTTCCGAACTCTGGGCCCTCACGGTTAATGAAACCGGGGTTGAAAACGAATCTGCGGAGCTTGACCAGCTTGTTATCCGTATGCAGGATTCCGGAACCCTGGAATACGTCTTTCTGGAATTCAGGGGGATAAAGTCCGGTGAATGGGGGCATTTCCAGGTAAGGATGGACGAAAGCGGCAAAGTTAGCTGGCGTGAGTCAAAAGTGAAAGGGGACTTTCCGAAAAGTAACCATCCCCTGCCTGTCCTCAAAGTGGTAGAAACGGTAGGTTCCGGTGGCTCCAGCGGCTCCGGTTTTTTTGCTCCTTCCCGGGGCTTGCTGGTTCATGCGGATTTCCTGGCCGGGAGCATAGGTTACGGAGGGGAACCTTACGATTTGTATCTTTTCGAGAACGGAAAAGCTGTTCCTCTGGACCGTATCGAGTTTGGGAGCAGGGAGCCCTGGTGCCAGATTGTGTTCAACAGCCCCGGAGCTTGCAATACCACAATAAAAGAGGATAAAAAAGGCGTATTCAACGAAGTAATAAGTTCCGAATCCAGTTTGACAATCTCCGAGGTGAATGAAAATGGTCCGGAACCCGGTCTTCCCGATCACATACTCGTTTTTCTCGAAGATGATCTGAATAAGGCCCGATGTGTCGAATATGCGGTGGAAAAAACAGATGGCAGCAGTCCCTTGGATCTTATAAGCACAGGCTGTACCGAAAAAACCCTGGAGACTGTGGCCCTGACTCCAGAGCCTTACGAACTCCCTCTCTCCGAACTCTGGGACCTTACGGTTAATGAAACCGGGGTTGAAAATGAGACCGCAGCTTTTAGCAATTTAAAGGTCAGTATCGGGCCTCAGAGGTCCCCTGAACATATCCTGCTGGAATTTTGGGGAGAGCGGAGAGGCAGGTGGAATTTTTTCCATGTGGAGGTGAACAGCCGGGGAGCCGTAAGCTGGTATTCCAGTGAAAGTACTGATAGTTCCCAGGAGGCTCCGCATCCTCTGGAGCTTTTGGGTGAAGTCGAACAGGTCCGGCTCAGGGAACTCACCTTTGGAGAAGAAGGGCTCTATATTGAGGTTGATAAGGTGTGGAGAGCCAGTTATGATGGGAGGCTCAATAATGATGTTTTTGTGCTTAAGGACGGGAGCCTTCTTCCACTGGAACTGGTCCGTTTCTCAAGTGCAAAACCCCGGTATCCTATAACTATCGGTAAGAGGGGGTACCATAATGTTCTGGTAAAGGAAAACAAAACTACGGGGGAAAGTGACATTACCTTTTTGCCGGGAAAGGAGGCTCCCTCGTTTACTGTCTTTACGGAAGAGTCTCTTTCGGAGGCTGAACTGCTTGTGTATACAGAAGATGAAGAAACGGTGACCGTTTGTCCCCGGGCGGGTTATATGCTGATCAACAATATAACGGTGGTCCCGACATTGGTCCCGTATTCTGAAAACAGAACCCGCTATAACTATTATGCGGAACATCCGGAAAGAGAAGTTCCTGATGCTGTTATTGAAATTACTTTCAAGGACAATGTCTCCTTGCCCGAGGCAGTGGGGATTATTTCTGCTTCGAACATCCCCGAACCTTATTTGCTTTTCCAGCGCAGGTTCCGGGATTATTATATTAACGTTTCAGCAGAGGAATATGAGTATATCAAAAAGCAATACCCTGAACCTTATGTCTCTTATGAGGCAGAAAAGCCCGTCAAAGGCAGGTTTGTCGCCGTGCTCTCCATACACCCGGAGGAGAACGTTGAAAAGTTAAAGCAAGAGGGGATCACTTTGAAGAAAACGCTAAGTGTGTGGGCAATCTATGACCCTGAAGTTCTTCAAAATGAAAGCGATGCGATAATAAACAAACTTGAAGGGGAGAATGAGATCATTTCCGTATCTTTTGAGCTGTTATTCCGATGAACACGAAAATATGGTTTTCAGACTCCTTCGGGAAACTGGCCGGAAAATAAATTGTTGTTAGATTCAGGAGGTTTAATATTGGACAAAAGAGACCGTGCTTATTTGATCGCCGCTTCTGCGGCTCTGGCCGTACTTATCCTGGGTATTCTTATTTACTCCTATTTTAAAGCCCAGTTCCTCTGGGGAATCATAGTTGCGGGAATGATTATTCTAATAGCGTTTTCTCTTCTTTTTTGTCTCGTTTTTACTGATTCCCTGGCCTTTCCCTGGAAAAGTGAGGGTGGGAAATTCGGGGTTTCGGGAGTCAAATCAGAGGGAATTAAGTCAGGGGAAGTTGAATCAGAGGGAGTTGAATCAGAGGCTTTGAGCGACTCAAAAGTTTATGAAAGGCCGTCTTTCTTCTTTGGCATACCCTTCGGATTTGTGCTCGGAGGGGTTTTTAGCAGGTATGAGAGCCTGTTTTCCATGGAATATGACGGAGGATCGGCAGCTGTGCTGTATCGCGGGGTCTGCCTGGTTTCGAAAGGAGACAGGCTTAGAATTACCGGGAAATGGTACCCTGGGAAAAAAATCGGAGTAAGAGGGAATGTGATTGTAGCGGACAGGGTAGAAAATCTCAGTTCGGGGTTAATTTTCAGCAAAGAATGAACTTTATGTGTTTTTACACGGACTCCCTTTTAATTCACCTAATCTTTTTTTGGTGGTCTTACTTTGGTGGTCTTATTTTGGTGATCTGTTTTTTGGTGTTCCGATCAGGTTTTTTATTTTCGGGAGTCCGTGCAATAACATGGAAAGGAATGGTTCTTATGGGGAGGAGTTGCCTGCAAGCAAGTGACCGGGTGTTTACTGTGGGATTTGAACCTTTTAAGGCTTCAGGGCCCGGAAGACTTGCAAGCAAGCACTAGCCTTATTCCTACTTTATATTAGTTATAATTTGCGCTTGAAGTCCGAAGAAAAAATAGCTTGATTCGAAAAAGTTTGATCTGAAAAAGCTCAATTCAAAGGAATCTGGTCCGGGTTGTAATTGGAGAAAAAAAGTTCTGGAATCGGGCCTGGATGGTATTTCAGGGCCCGAAAAGGTTTTTGTTTTGAAATTGTTGCTTTAAAGTGAAATTGTTGCTTTAAAGTGAAGCTGACATTTTAAACTGAACTTCTTTATTAAAGCCCGAGAACGTCGTCCATGTTGTAGATGCCGGGGTTCTGTGCACAGACCCATTCGGCTGCACGGACTGCGCCTTTGGCAAAGATCTGGCGAGAGTGGGCCATGTGGTTGATCTCGATCCTTTCGGAGTTTCCGACAAAGAGGACGGTGTGGTCTCCGGTGATGTCTCCACCGCGGACGGCGTGGATGCCGATTTCCTTGTCACGGGGGGCTATTCCTTCCCTGCCGTAGACGTATTCCTTGCCTCCCAGGGCTTCGCTGATCACGTCGGCTGCCCGAAGAGCGGTGCCGCTGGGGGCGTCCTTCTTCTGGTTATGGTGGGCTTCGATGATCTCGATGTCGTAGTCTGCAAGGTACTTTGCAGCTTCCTTTATGATCTTGAAAAAGACGTTAACTCCGACCGAAAAGTTCGGGGCGATCACTGCACTGACCCTGTTTTCCTGGATTGCGCCGTCGACCACTGCCCTCTGTTCGGGGGTCAGGCCTGTTGTCCCTATAATCAGGTTGACTCCGCATCTGGCTGCGGTGGGGGCGTTTACCACGGTTGCGCCGGCTATTGTAAAGTCGATAAGGACGTCGGCTTCGGTCTTTTTCAGGACCGTTTCCATGTCTTTTACGTCCGATACTTCGATTCCGAGTGCCCCTACCCTGGCCATTTCCCCGGCGTCTTTCCCGACATTGCCAACGTCAAAGGCGGCAACGAGCTGCATGTCCGGGGAGCTCGTGATATTTTCTATAATCAGGGAGCCCATCCTGCCGCAGGCCCCTAAAACTGCTGCGTTGATCATTTGAGGACCCCCAGTTTCCTGAGTTCTTCTGCAAGCTTTTCAGTGTTGGCATCTGCGAGGGGAGCTAGAGGGAGCCTTACATGCCCGCTGGCAAGCCCTGCCAGATCGGCGGCCTTCTTTACAGGGATCGGGTTTGTCTCCAGGAAAAGCGCACGGATCAGGGGAGCCATTTCGTAATGGAACTTCCTGGCTGTTTCGTAGTCTCCCTTGAGGGCTGCGTCCACCATCCCGGACATTTTCTCGGGCACAATGTTAGCTGTAACCGAGATGACCCCACTGCCTCCTATGGACATGAGCGGAAGGGTCAGGCCGTCGTCCCCGGAAAGCACTATAAAGTCCTCGTCCACGGTGCCTTCAAGGATCCTGGTGGCCTTGTCGAGACTCCCGCTGGCTTCCTTGATCCCTACGATGTTTCCCAACTTTGCAAGTTCGGTGATGACTTCGACGGGCATGTCCTGCCCTGTCCTGGAAGGGACGTTGTACAGCACTATGGGTATGTCCACGGCCTCGGCTATTTTCGTGAAGTGCGCGATTAGCCCTGCAGGGTTGGGCTTGTTATAGTAAGGTGAAATTAAAAGAGCGCCGTCCACACCCGCATCTGCGGCGTGTTTTGTAAACTGGAGGGCTTCTCCGGTATTATTCGACCCTGTTCCTGCAAGCACCGGGACTTTTGCACAGTCCACGGCGATGTCGATCACTTCTTCATGCTCGGTTGCGGAAAGGGTTGCTGATTCCCCGGTGGTGCCGCAGGGTACTATACCTGTGACTCCTCCTGCTTCCACAAACGCGATATTTCTTCTCAGGCCTTCCCCGTCAATCCTGTCATCCTTCGTGAAAGGAGTGATCAGGGCAGGCATTGCTCCTTCAAACATACAGATCCCCAACTTCTTCCCGGTATCCCGGGGTTGCGCTCAGATTATTTTTGCGCGTGCAACTTTCCTTGTGACGTAGCCTGCGACCCGGTTCCTGATAACCTTGCTTTCAATGGTCGTGTACTTGGCCACAAGAAGTTTGTTTGTATCGAAATCTTTTGTAAAGACGTCTCCGTAGTTTTCAATTAACTTGAATGCGGTTCTCTTGATGTTGGTCTGTCTAATATTTCCCATGATATCTTCTCCTCTATGTTTTTCGCCGTTTTTTTCCAGGCGTCAAGATTTTCGGTTTATTTGGTTTATCGGTTTATTTGATTTATTCAGTTATTCGATATAGCTCACAATGTTTCCTGTGAACCTGGTTAACGTAAAGCAAGAAATGCGCTGAATCGTTACCTGAGTTAGTTTTGAGTTAAGTAAGTGCTAAGTTGAATGTTGAGTTAAGTAAGTGCTAAGTTGAATGTTGAGTTAAGTAAGTGTTACCAGCTTCCGGGGGATATATCTCCGAAAACCGGATATAAAAATTTGGATTAATTACTAATTTTGTCGACTAATAGGTAACTTCCGATTTATATCTTTTGGGGTAAAAAAGATTTTCGGATAATGTCCTTTCCTTTTTCCCTCAGGCTTCTTCCTCTGAGTTTACCTTACTTTTTCAGGTAATCCGTTTTTCCAAGGAAGCGGTCAAGAGTCCCTGCGCTGGTAAAGACTTTTTCCCTGGTCCCTTTGCGGTTGACAAAGAGGCCAGCCAGGACAATCAGGAGCCCGAGTTCTGGTTTTACCTCCACGGCAATGGCCCCTATCAGGATCAGGGAAGAGGCTGCAAGCCCCTTGAGGGCACCTTTCCGGTAGGAGAGGTAGCCTGTCCTCTTGAAAATCCGGATGTCCCGGAGGGTGAGGAAGAGCACCACAAAATAGGCAAACATTGCAATTTCAAGATACATTCCGTTCTCCACTGTTCATATTTCGCAGCCTGCCGACCCATGAGATTTATCCGGGGGCCTGGCTACATCTAAAAATCAAGTGTAAGATATGTTAGGGGCATGGGTTATATATAAAACCAGTCGTTTTGCGGCACTCCTGCTCACAGCCCTGCGGTTTTATATTTCCCTGGCTCTGCGGCTCAAGGAGATATGAACCCGAAAAGTATCAAGTAGACTACAATTCCGAGAAGAAGGGCTCCTGTCCAGAACAATATGCCAATATCCATGTATTTTTTGCCTTTCCATTTCCACTGGTTTGTGACAAAAATAATCCCCAGGACAAGGGTCAGGAGGCCAAGAAGCCTGTGCAGGGTGAGCAGCCACCCGTAAGCAGGAAGGAAAATGCCCAGGCTTGCGGAGTATAACATGTAGAAGACCGAAGGCAGGGCCACAATAAAGGCAACAGTTGCAACTTTTCCGTGCAGCCGGATATTTTTCTTTTTCTTTGTAAGGGCATAACCCAGAATTAAAAAAGCTATTAGCTGTACGAGCAGTGAAATATCTGATAGTGTTAGTGGTCTTGAAAACAGAACGATTCCCCCGAAAAGAAGTGGTCTGGAGATTATTTATACATAATTCTCAAATTTTCATATCAGGTTAAGGTCCAGGTATCCGGCAGTCCAGAGCAGGGCGAGAAAGAGGGGCTGGTGGATGAAATAGATAAAAAGGGAATGCTTACCGAGCCAGGCAAAGCCTTTCACGGCCCCGGAACCTTCGAAGGCAGGGACTGCAAACTGCCTGATGCCCCCCGCGTACAGGGAATTTCCCAGGTAGATCCCAAGGAGGACCATCCCGAACCAGGGGAAGACTGGGAAATAGTCCAGGGCCTGGAAGTGCTCGGGCCGGAAACCCAGCCAGATCAGGGTTGAAAACCCGAAAGTCCTTGTACCGAGCCAGTAACCGGGAATAAAGAATAGTAAAGCCATAAGCAGGTTTACCTCTTTCAGCCTGAGGTATGGGTAAGCGAGTATGGCCGAAACCCCGAAAAAGTGCAGGATCCCGAAAAGGATGTACCTTTCGGGAAGAAAAACCCGGGTTACGGCTGTGAGCACGAGCCCCAGAGTGAAGAGTTTGAGCCCCCTTCGGAGATATTTCCGGAAAAGTTTTGAGGGAAAGGCGGAGGTGGTTAGGGCTGAAGAGGAGGATATGGCTGAGAATGAAGCTAAGGTTGAAGAGGAGTGTGAAGCTGAGGTTGGGGATGAAGCCCCGGCCCCGTTTGCCCTGGAATAGCTTATTGAAAGGGCTGCCCCTGAAACCAGGATAAACATTTCTGCCGCACCCCTGCCGATGTAGGAGAGAAGCCCCGAATTAAGTTCAAACTCTGCCAGCCTGAAAAAGTCGAGGTCGTAGAGAAAATGGTAGCCCAGCATCAGCACGACGGCTAGCCCGCGCAAAAAGTCGATTTCCCAAAAACGGCCCTTAGCTCTGTACATTGAAACAGTCCCCGGAAAAACATATGACTGTCTTTATATAAATATGCAATGAGGCCGAAGGTTGGCTTTTAACTTACAGTTTATTTTAAGTTACAGTTTATTTTAAGTTACAGTTTATTTTAAGTTACAGTTTATTTTAAGTTACAGTTTATTTTAAGTTACAGTTTATTTTAACTCACAGTTTCTTTTAACTCACAGTTTCTTTTAACATACTTTTCTCGAATAAGCAAAAAGGAATACAATTCCTACCCCGATTCCCCCGAACATGTATATCCCGTCTCCTATCATTTCGTTATTCTCAAGTTTTTCGATTATTCCTTTTTTCCCGGGGTTTTCTATTAGCCCAGGAGTCTCAGGGTTTTCACTTCCCTGGCTATCCGGAGTTTGCTCCTGAAAAGATCCGGGGGCTTTTTCCTGCAGGGATGTGCTTTTTGCCTGGGCTGTTCCTATAACTGAAGCGCTTTCACCGATGGGTTCCGCTTCAGGCATGATGGTGGTTCTCGACCCCTGGATCTTCTGGGCGGTCCCGGGGCAGGACGGGCCGGAGGCCAGACTTCCTTCAGGCTGCAGAGTGACAGTTACTGCATAGTTCCCTCCGATGATTTCGTATTTTCCGGGGGGGACGGACTCCGTGCTGTAGGCATAGCTGAATTTCCCTTCCGAATCAGCCTTTACCACCTGCAGGGCCGTAACTTTCAGCTTCACCCGTGTCTCCCCGTTTTTTGCATTCCCGTCAAGCTTGAGCTGGTAAGTTCCCGGAGGGACCCTTTCTGCGGAAAGGACGGCAACACCTTCTTTTGCCTTTGTACTTCTCTGCCTCCAGAGGACAAGTTTGCCTCTTACGTACAGGTCCTCCACGCCTTCTGCCCGGACGGTAAAGTGGTTGTTGAAGTCAGGGACCTCCACGTTTTGCAATTCGTAAGTGTAAGTGCCTCCGATCACCGGGACATCTTCTTCAAAATAGACGAGAAACCCTACTTCCTCTTTCGGAGAGGCACTCCCGGTGATCAGGACGGTGTCTCCTGCCACAGGGTTTGCAGGATTTATTTCCCAGCCACTGACTTCCCCGCTTGCAGGAAAAACGGCCATTGTGATAAACATGAACAGTGAAAAAAGAAAGACCGACGTCTTTTTTCCAAAACCTCCGTTGAATACCTTAAATTTCATAAAAGCACCTCTCCCATAATAGCGCAAGGGTTCTGACCTTCCCCCTTTTTTCAGACCCCGGATCTTAAACTCCCTATCAATACTTTTCAGGTTCAAAGTACTTATACTTATCATTTTTTGTCAAACACTCATCATTTTTTGACAGACTTTCCGACATCAAATATTCTAAAAAAGGAGAACTGGATGGTGGAAATTTAGTGAAAAAGAAGCTATTTCGGAAGTCTATAAAAAGGAACCGGGTTTTAAAACCCTTTGATGACCTTTTTCCGGAATAATATTTTTTTAAGAATAGCACTTTTTTCGAGAATCGTTTTGAAAAGCAGAAGAAATGGAATTCTCTGCTTTTCAGGGTTTTTCCAGTTTACTGCCTCCTTTTCTCTATCACGGCCAGCCCGATCAGGATTATTATCATGAACCCGATAATGAAATTAAAAACTTTTGACATGATACTCTTCGAGATTCCTGTCTTTTCCCCATCTCCGGCACTTTCTTCGGTTTCCGGAGTTTCGGTTTCCAGGGAATCGGTTTCCTTTATCTGCTCTGTTTCTGTAGGGATCTGACCTTCTACCTCTCGGACCTCAATCAAGGGCTTACTGTTTTCGGCTGTGACGGCAAACGGGGAGAATCCCGGGGAGCTGGCTTCGAAGTAGATGAACCCCTCGTCTTCCCCGATCTTCCGGGTCTGGAGAACACTCCACCTGTCTTCGGAATACCTGTTCAGGGCGATCGTAGATTCGATGATTTCGTTTTCGGCGATCCACGTCTTGTTTACCCTGAAACCAACAACGGCCCCACCAATGTTTTCAGGACTTGCAAAGCCCCCGTTTCCGACCCAGATGTTGATGTGCCTGTAGATTTCCCCGTCAGGCTCAGCCGGGGTCAGGACGGAGATCTCCTTCAGTTCCTCGATAATGGTTGTGGTTTTTCCTGCACTTTTCTTTGCGTCGAATTCCACGTAGTCGACAACGGTGGCTTTCCGTATGAACTCAAACCTGATGCGGTTCCCGTTAGTAACGAACTGCTGGGCAAGTTCCTTGACGTGGACATTGCTTGCGGGTTCAGGAGACCCTCCACCCCCACCGCCGCCGCCGCCACCACCGCCTGAGGAGCTTTTCTTGACGGTTGTGACATCGCTAACAGTTATCTGCACGGTCTCAGAATCTGTTAATTCTCCGTCCGTAACATTGAACCCTACCGAATATACCCCTGAATCTTCAGAGCCCGGAGTCCATTCAAAAAGGCCACTGGTCGTGTTAAGTTGGGCCCCACCGGGAAGGCCTGTGGCACCATATGTAAGATCATCACCATCATCATCGGAAGCTGTTAATGTGAATGCCAAGAGGCTGTTTTCTGCAATAGCTTTGTTTCCTATTGAGTCTAGTGCCGGGGCCCTATTGACATCTCCAACTGCTATAGTTATTGTTTCAGAATCTGTAAGCTCCCCATCTGAAGCTGTGAATTCTACATAGTAAATGCCGCTTTCCCCATAAGCCGGAGTCCAGAGGAAAATATAATCTGCAAGTTCTCCGAAGGTTGCGTTTGTGGAGTAAGTCAGGGGGTCTCCATCCGGATCTGTTGCTGAAAGCTCTATCCTGAGTTCCGTGTTTTCAGCAGTTGACTGAGGGTCTATTTCAGCCAGAACAGGTTTCCTGTTCACGTCTCCCACAGTTATCTGCACGATTTCGAAGTCAAGACCTTCTTTCCCATCGGAAACACTGAAGTTTACGGAATAAATTCCTGCTTCATCATATTCAGGAGTCCAGGTAAAGTTCTTGTCAGTAAGAGTACCAACGCTACTGTCGTTCTTGGCAAAAGTGAGAGTGTCTCCATCTTCGTCAGTTGCAGAGAGGTTTATCACAAGTTCTGAACCTTCGTCAATAGATTGATCACCAATATCAACGAGCACAGGTGGCCTGTTTACGTCTCCCACTGTTATCTGAACTACCTCAAAGTCCAGACCACCCTTTCCATCCGAAACGCTGAAATTTACGTAATATATTCCTGCGTCCTCATCCGTCGGAGTCCAGGTAAAGTTCTTGTCTGTAAGCTTTCCAACGCTACTGTCGTTCTTGGCAAAAGTGAGAGTGTCTCCATCTTCGTCAGTTGCAGAGAGGTTTATCACAAGTTCTGAACCTTCGTCAATAGATTGATCACCAATATCAACGAGCACAGGTGGTCTGTTTACGTCTCCCACTGTTATCTGAACTACCTCAAAGTCCAGACCACCCTTTCCATCCGAAACGCTGAAATTTACGTAATATATTCCTGCGTCCTCATCCGTCGGAGTCCAGGTAAAGTTCTTGTCTGTAAGCTTTCCAACGCTGCTTTCGTTCTTGGCAAAAGTGAGAGTGTCTCCATCTTTATCTGTTGCAGAGAGGTTTATCACAAGTTCTGAACCTTCGTCAATAGATTGATCACCAATATCAACGAGCACAGGTGGCCTGTTTACGTTCTCTACAGTAATGACCACTGTTTCGGAATCATTCAGGACTCCGTCCGTTACGTTGAACTCTACATAGTAAGTTCCACTTTCCTCATAATTCGGAGTCCATGTAAACTCATTTCCCATCAGAGTTCCGAACGTAGCATTTGTAGCGTATGTCAGCTCGTCGTTATCAGGATCCGTAGCAGTTAGTGTAAATGCCAATGAGCTGTTTTCTGCAACCAATTGATCTTCAATTAATTCCAGTTCCGGTGGTCTGTTTACGTTCTCTACAGTAATGGTCACTGTTTCGGAATCATTCAGGACTCCGTCCGTTACGTTGAACTCTACATAGTAAGTTCCACTTTCCTCATAATTCGGAGTCCATGTAAACTCATTTCCCATCAGAGTTCCGAACGTAGCATTTGTAGCGTATGTCAACTCATCATTATCAGGATCCTTAGCCGTTAGTGTAAATGCCAATGAATCGTTTTCTGCAACCAATTGATCTTCAATTAATTCCAGTTCCGGTGGTCTGTTTACGTTCTCTACAGTAATGGTCACTGTTTCTGAATCATTCAGGACTCCATCCGTTACGTTGAACTCTACATAGTAAGTTCCACTTTCCTCATAATTCGGAGTCCATGTAAACTCATTTCCCATCAGAGTTCCGAACGTAGCATTTGTAGCGTATGTCAACTCATCATTATCAGGATCCTTAGCCGTTAGTGTAAATGCCAATGAATCGTTTTCTGCAACCAATTGATCTTCAATTGTTGCAAGTTCCGGAGGTTGATTCACCGGGACAGCCGTGTAAGTTGTAGAATTGTTCCATCCGATGTTTCCTGCTTCATCGGTTGCAGAAACATTAACCTGATGAGTTCCTTCAAGAGCTGTAATTATTCCTTCCCATATTGTTCCTGTCTCGTAATTCAGGGCTGTTCCTGATGCCTGTACTGCCGTAACTTCTATGTTGTCAGTAACATCCACTGTCACAAGAATAGGTTTTCCTGTTTCAGTCCCGGTTACGTTTAAATTGACCGCGTTAATTACCGGCTTTTCAGTATCCGGCATTTCCATCGTTGAAGCCGTATCGTTTACCCAGGTGTAATTTATGTTTCCTGCCTGGTCTACTGTTCTGGTCCCGATCTCGTATTGAGTGTTGTTCGTAAGGTTTGTTGCATTGTAGTAATTGTTAGAGGTGTTTTCCTTGAAAACACCATCAATGTAGACCCTTGTCCGGTTGAAATCCGTGTCATCCGGGTTCGTCCACGTCCAGTTAATCCAGGTGTACCCAACTTCCGATTCGTTCAAGCCGGTAACCATGGCCATGTATTCTTCCCCTGAGGAGGCCCCTACCCCTGGCAATAAGGCTATGAAAATAAAAAGTAGTAATAGTATGAGCGGTGTACCTAACTTGTCCTTCAATTATTATACCTCACAAAGTTTTTTAGATCCCCCTGCTGGGGGAGGGGAATGTATGTTCCAATTTTTTGTTCTGAATTTTATTGATTTTTTAATATAAACTATCTCAAATTTAATGAAGATTCGTACTATCTTTTTATAATGTGTTGTAGCCTAAAATCATTTCGCAGATTCAAAACTATAGGGGAGTTAAATACATGATACAATAGTGAGCAGCACAAAAGGTCAAGCGTTGAGGGAATTGCAATTCCATCATGGTACTATGGAATGATCATGTAATATGAAACAAATTTGAAGTTGAAGTAAAATAGTGGGTCACCTGTGCCCGATATAGTAATATATAAAAGAAAATTAAAAAAGCTAAACCATTTCGGGATAAAACAAAACGAGTTTCGAGGCGAAATTATTTCAGGATATGACATCCAGAATAATATTGCCTTCAGAATAGCATTTTTTTCAAGAATAGTTTTGAAAAGCAGAAGAAATGTTATCCTCTGCTTTTCAGGGGTTTTTATGGATTTTAGGGGATTTCAGGGGTTTTTTCAGTTTACTGCTTCTGTTTCTCCATCACGGCCAGCCCGATCAGGATTACCACCATGAACCCGATAATAAAACTAAAGGTTTTTGACATGAAACTCTTCGAGATTCCGGTCTTTTCCTTTTCTCCGGGGCTTTCTTCGGTTTCCGGAGTTTCGGTTTCTTCTGGCTGCTCTGTTCCTGTGGGAGGTTGGGCTTCCTCACTTCCCTCAACCACAGGCTTGTTGTTTTCGGCTGTGATGGCAAACGGGGAGAATCCCGGGGAGCTGGCTTCGAAGTAGATGAAACCCTCATCTTCCCCGATCTTCCGGGTCTGGAGGGCGTTCCACCTGCCTTCGGAATACCTGTTCAGGGTGACCGTAGATTCGATGATTTCGTTTTCGGCTATCCACGTCTTGTTGACCCTGAAGCCAACAGCGGGGCTGGCAATGTTTTGCGTATTTGAAAAACCTCCGTTTCCTACCCAGATGTTAATATGCTTGTAGACTTCCCCGTCAGGATCAGCCGGGGTCAGGACGGAGATCTCTTTCAGTTCCTCGATAATGGTTGTGGTCTTTCCGAAACTCCTTTTAGCGTCGAATTCCACGTAGTCGACAACGGTGGCTTTCCGTATGAACTCAAACCTGATGCGGTTCCCGTTAGTAACGAACTGCTGGGCAAGTTCCTTGATCCGGACGTTGCTTGCAGGTTCGGGAGATCCACCTCCCCCACCGCCACCGCCGCCACCACCGCCTGAGGAGCTACCTCCTCCGTTTGAGGGCTTTTCTTCTTCTTCTTCTTCATCTTCTTTTTTGTCTACGGTGACTTCTTTCTGGTCAAAGGCAACCAACCCTTCTCCGGATTTCCAGACTCCGGTGAACAGGATGTAGTCTTTGGGGGTTTCTACGTTTTCCAGATAGAAATTAAAATTCGTACTGTTTCCGTGTCCGTCTTTCTTAAGGAACTGGGTGTTTTCCCCAAAAACGTCGACTGCGAAGGAGTTTAAGTTACTCACGTCCTCGGTGTTGATCCCTATGAAGTCCAGCAGATCGGTTTCGGAGCTGAATTCCGCGGGAAGGTCGAGATCTCCCATAAGCTCTCTGCCATTAATGGAAAGGTTTGTCCCGGTCCTTGCCCCGTTGGATTCCATTTCCAGTTCGGCTTTGTAGTTGCTGGCTTCTATGAGGACGGCTGTATAGTTGTAGCTCGTGTCCGGCCCGTCGAGATCGATGCTGACGTCCAGGTCGTAACTTGAAGTGGACTGCTCATCGATGCTTGTGTCAACCGTCATCCCGTAGGGCAGGACTTTAAAGGCTGTTGCGGAGAGAATTGCCAGGTCATCGGAACTGTCGAGCAAAACGACTATCCCGTAATCCCCGCTGTCCTTTGGCCCCAGGTCGAGGTGCAGGTCTCCGTTTTCATCAAGGAGCAGGTCTTCGTTTTCGTCAAGGGTTTCTGGGTACCTCTCGTAATCGGATTCCTCAAAGTTCCGGAGGAAGAGGGCCTCAAAATCGTCCGCATTGGCTGCCCGGATATCGGCAAGCATATCAAGGACGGAAACAAGGTCCGCTTTTACCAGGTAGACCCTGACCCCCTGGCCCGCAAAGCCGGAGGCTCCCTTGAAGTCCAGGGATACTTCGTTTTTGCCCGTGACATTGGTGTACAGCGGATGGGTCGGGTAAGGATAGATGATTTCCTTGTAATAGTTCCCTTCCTCGTACATTCCCAGGTTCAGGTACATTGCCAGGTCCAGGCTTTCACTGTGGAATTCACTACGGTTTACTCCCCGGTAGGTGAAACTGAGCGGATCGGGCAATCGAACCGGGTCTCCCCCGCTTAACTGGATCCAGTTGCCGTCCGCTGTGTCGTCATAATGGTCAGCAAATAAGAGTGTGCTGCCGTTCATCACAACTTGTGCAATATATCCCGGGCTAGGACCTCCGGAAGTTTCAGCCGAGACTGTGGACATGGTGAATAGCAGCAGGATTATTGCAATTATGGTTTTTTTCAATTCTCATACCCTCGTCCATATTTCTCTTTTTGTTTTTTCTCAACATATCTGTTTAAAGAAATGGATTTTATTCCCCTGATTTCCGTATTAGGTATATTAATGAGTTGTACTATTATCAGGCTCGAAAAAATTATCGTGATCCTGTATCATTCAAAAGTGACTTCTGCCGTGAGTTCTTTGCACATATCACAAAAATAAATCCCACCCTGGGCGCCAGAGCTCGAAATATTATAAATGTGTATGTATAAATAGGGATTATTATTTTATACAGTCAAATATGTATTGCCGCAGACTTTATATTAATTTTTCTCAGTAATTCTTGACAGAATTCTGCGAACCCTTCCATGAAAAAGCAGATTTTGCCATGTTTATTTCGGCCCCTTTTCATAAGTGAGGAACTTCTGCATATTAATATTTGAAACTTCTCTTATTTGGAGGAGAATTTAAGAACATATTGGTTCAGGAGGATTGGCACAAATTTTTTATATTGTTGGCACCTTGTTTCTATCTGGTACTGTATAGAAGATTGTAAAAGACGTAGGAAAAATCCGGATGCTAATAAATCAGAAGTTTTTTATAGTATCTTGGGAGTGTATAAGCGTTATTTTACAATGTATCATTCCAATATATCATTTACAATATACCAATATTTCACAAGTGGAACTTATTTGCAGGAGGAATAATTTATACTACTAAGCATCATCTCATCGGCGATCTCTTCAAGCGCTATTTCCTCAAGTGCCATTTCAATGGTCACAAGCCCGGGACTCCCCCAGTACGGAGCTGCAGTGACAGTTGGGCTCATAGCGTTCCTCTCTTTAAAAGAGGTCCTTTCGGCATCAGACAAATGGAATAAATCCCTTGACAGTTCTTTTAACCTGGCAATCCTGCCGCTGCTTTTCTGTTTTGCAGCGATTGTCCTTTTCAAGGTCGCAGAGATACTTTAATTCCCGGAATTCTTCTTTTCTTCCCCTTTTATTCTCTACTTTTTTACTCTTGTTTCTTCTCCATTTTTTTACTCCCATTTCGTCCCCATTTTTTATCACTGTTTAACTCGCAGACGGGGAGACCCCTTCCTCAACAACCGAAGGCCGGCATGGGGGTTAGTTCACGAAGCACGGATGTGAAAAATAAGGGAAAGTAGAATTGAAGGTAGAGAAATTGAAGGTAAAAAAGCTTTTTAAAAAAGATTGAAAACAGAAGACTCTGAGCCTTCTGTTTCTCGCGTAATTTTGCTTCCGGTGCAGTGTTTATGTTTTTTAGAGTTTTTTTCGGGTTTACGGCTCTTCTTTCTTCTTCAGGGCCAATCCGATCATAACTACCATCATAACTCCTACTAAGAAACTGGCGATTTTCGAAAACCATGCCGGAAACTTTCCAGAGGTTTCAGGTTCAAGCCCGGGTTCCTGTTCCGGTGTATTTGTTCCTACGGAAAGCGGATCTTCTTCCCCACCTGTCTGCTCAAGCAGTATTATACTCTTGCCGCTTGTGGTAATCGCAAACGGGGAGAATCCCGGGGTTTCAGCTTCGAAGTAGATGTATTCTTCGTCTTCCCCGATTCTTGTAGTCGGAAGGAGATTCCACCGGCTCTCACTGAAATGCTGGAGAATTATTGAGTCCGCATCAACGTTGTTTTCAATGATCCAGTCCCTGCTCACCCTGAAGCCCACAACTGCGCCTTCAATGTTTTCCGGGGTTGCAAAGCCTCCGTTTCCGACCCAGATATTCAGGTACCTGTAGACTTCTCCTTCGGGTTCGGTAGGGGTCAGGGTTGACCTGCTTTTCAGTTCCTCGATAATGGTTGTGGTTTTCCCTACACTCTTTTTGGCGTCGAATTCCACGTACCCTACAGAGGTGGCTCTCTGCGTTAACTCGAATCTGATGCGGTTCCCGTTAGTAACGAACTGCTGGGCAAGTTCCTTTTTACGGACGTTACTTGCGGGTTCGGGAGACCCTCCCCCTCCGCCGCCTCCGCCGCCTGAGCTGCTGCCTTTACTTTTTTTCTTGCCCGGCACCTTGATCTCCAGTTCTTCCTGGCCAAGGGCAACAAGCCCCTTGCCTGGCTGGTATACGGCTGCAAGCAGGACGTAGTCTCCTACAGGAAGGTCAAAAGCGGTAAGTGAAAGGGTATTCTTTCCCTCTACCCCCAGTGATATCGCGCCTTTCCCTTCTCCCATCATGGTCTGGAGTTCGGTCTGGAGTTCGCCTTTGCTCAGCTTTGACCTGTAGTTTGAAGAATTTATGTCAAATTCCTCGATGACGTCTATTTCGTTTACTATGACGGAAGTCCCTGCCCGGGTGCCGTCGGAATCGATCTCGATGTTGGCTTTGTATGCCTGATCCCTGATCAGCACTGCCCCGTAGCTGCAGTCGTCGGTTTCGGGTACGCCGGGCAGTTCCAGGCTTATGTCCAGGTTATTGCCTTTCACGATGCTTTCCGCTGTGATCTCCAGCTCGTATTCCACAACCATAAACGCAGTTGCCGAAAGGACTGTAAGGCTCTTGTCCCCGTTGTCCTGAAGCAGCACTATGCAGTACTGCCCGGCTTCCATGGGGCCGAAGTCGTGGTCAAGGAGATCTCCGTTCCCGTCCAGGGAGGCCGGGAATGTCTCATAGTACCCGTCCATGTTCTCGTGGAAAAGGTCACTCAGGCAGTCTACGTTCTCACCTGCCAGGAGGGTATCAAGGACTCCGCGTACGGAACCCGAACTTGGCTTGAAGAGATAGATGACCACGTCCCCTGCCAATCCCGGCTCTCCCCGGAAGCTCATGGTCACGTTTTCATCAGGCAGATATAAGGGGTGGGTGGTATAGGGGTAGCTTACCGTATACGCTTCCTCTGCACCTTTATGCAGGGTTGCGGAAACCCCTCCGTATCCCCTGGATTTGGGGCCGTCGTATGTGATTTTAATAGGACTTGGGAGCCGGATCTCGCTGACCCCGGCAGGGCCTCCCAGGCTTATCCAGTTCCCTTCCTCCGGGTTTCCTGTATGGTCCAGGAAGTATACTTCCATGTCGCCAAAAGTCAGGTTGGCAATGGGTTCTGCCTCACATGCCACTGCTGTTGCAGAACTTAATATGAAAATGGTTAGTGCTAATAATATCAACAAACTCTTTCTCAAACTTTATTCCTCCGTTTCACTCCCTTTTTACTCTCCGTTTCACTCCCTTTTTACTCTCCATTTCACTCCCTTTTCAACTCCCCGTTACTTTTCCGGGCCATCGGTTTCCGGCTGTCTCTGCTCCTTCGGGGATGTCTTCGAAGATCCCTTTTTCCCGTTTCTTTTTGAAATTATGATCAGTGCAAGGGCTGAGGCCCCGATTCCTCCCAGTACATAGCTTTTGTCAAGCAGGAACCCGGTTTCCCTAGGGACTGCGGGTTTCGGGGCTTCATATCCCGGGACATGCGTTTCCAGGTTTCCTGCATCCCCACTTTCTCCCGGGGTTATATCCTGTCCCAGAGGTTCTTCCCGGGTTTCGGGAGGTTCTTCTTGTTCCGGTTCCTGTTCCGCTGCAGGCGTTGCCTGGGCTGCCGGAAGGGCAGGGGTTGGCACCCTGGCAGGTTCAGAGTCGAGCGAGATTGTTTTTGTGCTGCCTCCCACCTTTATTTCAAAGTCCCCCGGCGGGACGGCTTTTGTATTATAGGAATAGCTAAAGTCCCCTTCAGAATCGGCTTTTATCCGCTGGCGAGCCGTGATCTTCAGGTCCGTTGTCGAAGCCCCACTTTCGGCATTCCCGTCAATCCTTATCATGTAGGTCCCTGGCGGGACTCTTGACTGGGAAACGGTTGCGTCACCCCCCGATGCCTCCGAGCTTATCGTAATCCAGATAAGGATTTTCACCCTTACGTTCAGGTCCTCTACCCCGCTTGCCCGGACCGTAAAGGTGTTATCGAACCCGTCAGGGATCTCCACGTCTTCCAGGATGTACTCGTACTTCCCCCCGGAAACCGGGGCATTTTGTTCGAAGGTTACGGTCACATCTATTTCCTCTTCCGGGGACGCAGTTCCTTTTATCCGGAGGGTGTCGCCCACAACCGGGTTTTCGGGAGAAATTTCCCAGGCACTGACGGCTGCCCCCGCAGGAGAAACGGTTAGCAAGGCAAAGACAAGGATGGAAAGAAGGGCTGTAAGGGCAGCCTGTCTTTTTCGAGATTTGCGGGGATCTGGATTATATTTCATGGAATGACTCTCTTTTTTCGGGACCTGGTCTGAAATATTATATATACCGATGCCAAAATCCTGAAACATGATCTCGATAAATAATTTAGAAAGTTGTGAGCTCTTTACGAGTTTTTTACGGATACTCTAATCTCCACTCGATATAAGTTTTGTTAATAGTCAACGTTTTATAATACTTACTAATATATTTAATTTTAGTTGTTTTGACCTCTATTCGTATAATGAAACATCTAATTAGAGGTATTTAAAAGTTCCTTTGGAATTTAAAAAGATGCCTACTAACATCTATTTTAATTTACATTTTGTTTTTTTGTGGCACTTACCCTATTAATTTTATATACCAATGATATAATCAAAATCAAAAGTTTTTTATATGATTCGGTCTTCTTATGTAACATCATAAATTTGCTTGCTTTAGAACTATTTGCAGGAGGAATAATTCATACTACTAAGCATCATCTCATCAGCGATCTCTTCAAGCGCTATTTCCTCAAGTGCCATTTCAATGATCACAAGCCCGGGACTCCCCCAGTACGGAGCTGCAGTGACAGTTGGGCTCATAGCGTTCCTCTCTTTAAAAGAGGTCCTTTCGGCATCGGATAAGTGGAATAAATCCCTTGACAGTTCCTTTAATCTGGCAATCCTGCCGCTGCTTTTCTGTTTTGCGGCTATTGTCCTCTTCAAGGTAGCCGAGATCCTTTAACCCCCGAGATCCCGGCTACTTTGCCCTCCACTTTTTCATTTCCCACATCTTTCGTCTCAATTTTCCTTTTTTATCTTTTTTATCTTTTTTATTTTTTCATATATTTTAGCCAGACGGGAGGGTTTTCCCCGGATTTTTGGCTTGAAACCGTGCGTGCTTTCTGGCTTTCCGGCTTTCCTCCTGCCCCCGGCTCAAATAGGGGTGGTCCGGAATAAGGTGAAGCGGTCTGTCTTTCAAAAAGAGGAAAAAATCGTCCCGGCAAAAACGCGGGGGTTCGTTAGGAAGGGGGGAAGGACTGAGAAAAAGGAAGGAGGATAGGAAAAAAATGACAGAAAGGAAGGGGCAGAAAGGAAAGAAGATATGAGGAAAGAAAAGGAGGCAGGAAAAAAGGAGGCAGGAAAAAAGGAGGCAGAAAAAAAGGAGGGGAATTCTTCCTTTTCTGCCCGGTCCTTCCTTTTTGGTTGTTTTTCCGGCAAGCTGCGTATTATCTCCGGAGGCGGTTTACCGGGTTTGATTCAATTTTTATTTCCCAGATTTCCGGATGAGGGAGATTACCAGCAAGCTTCCCAGGATTCCCCAGACCATGAAGCTTCCGTCTGCGGAGGGTTCCTCTTCTTCAGGGGTTTCTTCGGCTGCGGGTTCGGACTCTGGCTGTTCTTCTTCAGCTTCGTTTCCGGAGGCTTTTGAGGCTTCGTCTCCGCTTTCTCCTTCGGAAGCTTCTTCATCGGATTCTGTCATTTCCCGGGTTTCGTTTTCTTCTTCGGGGGTGGGCTCTTCGGGCTCAACCGACCTTATGGTTGCGGAACCTGTACCCGAACTTCCTCCGGATGAGCTCTTTGCTTTGAGGGTTATGGTTTTTGTGACCCCCTCAATGCTTATATCGTATTCCCCTGCGGGCAGGCCGTCGGTGTCATACTCGAACCTCAGGTTTCCTTCGGAGTCGGTGTCTATTGTCTGGGCTGCGGTGATCCTGAGGTTTACACGGGACTGGCCGTCCAGGGCATCTCCGTCCATCTTGACTTTATAGGTCAGGGGGGGTACGTGGGACTGGGAGATCTCGGCGACTCCGTCGGTGGCGTCTTTGCTGAGAGTGACGAAGAGTGCTCTCACGTTCAGGTCTTTCACGCCTTCGGCACGCACTGTGAAGCGGTTGTTGTCCGCGGAAGGGATTTTCACTTCATTGATCACGTACTCATACTCCCCTCCGGATACGCCTACGCTTCTTTCAAAACTGACATCGGCATTGAGGGTCTGGTCCGGGGCGGAAGTGCCGGTTATGACCAGGGTGTTTCCAACGTAGGGGCTTGAGGGGGCTATTTCCCACTCCGTGACAGCGTCGGCGGATGCCAGGGGGGATGCAAGCAGTAAGGCAAGAAGCAGTACTGACAGGCAGGCGGCGGAACTCAGAATTTCGTTCCTCCTGCAATTATTCCCAGTGTCTTTTTTCACAATAATAACTCCTTTTTAGCAGATTTCTTAATTATAATATTAATAATGAAACTTCCGGTTTTATGCGATAAACTTGAACGTACTTTTATTTTTAGTTTACTCAGTTGGTTTGCAGGACTCTTTCCGGCTGTCCGGCATGAGGGATGGGAAGGGACCGTATTCCGCAGTTTATCACTTTTTCCTTAAGGTTTCTTTGCGGTTTCTTTGTACTTTCCCTACTATAGTCCCGAACGTAAATATTTACACTTACTTTATAAGCACGGAAGACACGGAAAGCACGGAAGGATTGTACACCTATTTCCTTTATTCCGTGTTTTCAGTGCTTTCTGTGGTTAAACTTTAATTTGAGATTGGGGAAGGAATTTGGGTACTTGACTATAGTTTCCCATAAGTATTTTAATACAGACTATTAAACTTTTGGACTTCCCTTAGTTCTAAACTTTATTAATATGTCGGATGCAGATCTCCCCCGATTTTTCCCCATTTCGCCCATTTCCTCCGGTTTTTTCAAAAGAGCCCGTAGGCTTCGTGCAGGTGCGGGATGATCCCGAAGAGGAAAACGTTCACGAAGCCGTGGAGAACCGCGATGAAGGGAAGGCTGCGGGTCCTGAGAAAGGCGACGCCCATGATGAGCCCGACAAAACCCGTATAGAGGATTTCGTAAGGAGTGCCGTAGCCCGAGTGCATGAGCCCGAAAAGGAGGCTCGTTATAATCAGGGCTTCTTTTATGCCCAGCACCTTTTCAAGCCGGGTCTGGAGGATGGACCTGAAAATGACTTCTTCGACAAGCCCCACGAAGAAGACCATTACTATGGTTAGCATGAGCAGGTTCTTGAAGGAGAGGTCCGGGATCAGGTACCCTGTCCGGATGGTCGCGTATTCCCCAAGACCAAGCAAAAAGCCCAGGGGAACCGAGAGAAGCATGTAGTGCCCGAGTTTATCGCTTGTGATTCCGAGCTCCTCAAGGCCAGGCCGCTGGTGCCAGGCCACGATTGCCGCAGGGATTGCCAGGGGCCCGTAGATGAAGATGAAGGTATAAAGGGTGGTATCGAAGAAGACCGGCATGGACAGGTTGACCAGGCGCAGGATCGGGAGCAGCATAAGGGCCTGGTGGAGCCGGATGATTTCCTGCTCCCGGATGAACATCGAGGAAAGGGCAAGGGCGGTTATGGTCCCGATGTGCAGCCAGACCGAAGCCCCCATATTTCCCGAGAAGATCAGGAACTCGGCAAGGGCGATGGCAAGGACGGGAAGGCCTACGGGAAGCACATATTTTTGAAGTTCCCCTGTCCCTGAAGCCGCTGTCCGTCCTGATTTAAGCGGCTTTCCTACCGGCTTTGTCTTGATTTTTACTCCGGGGTTTGTCCGGGATTTCCCTCCGGACCTTCCTTCGGACTTTACCCCTGACTTTGTTCCGGACTTTGCTCCGGGACTTCTTCCGCTCCCTTTACTTGTCCCGCCCCCTTTACTCGTTTCTTTCAGCTTTCCCGGGAGGGTTGAGGTTTTCGGGCTCACTTCGCTGCCTCCTCTATTTCGGTCCCTTTTTCGGTCCCATTTTCATCCCCTTTCCCGTCCTCTTTTTCACTCTCTTCTGCCGTTGCGTTTACGTTGATCCAGAGGTGGAGGTCGCGGTAGGGGACTTCCTGTTCAGTATCGTTGAAGAGCAGGAACTCGAGCTTCATGTCTTTTCCTTCGGCGGGCGGGGTGATGGTAAGCGGCCTTTCCCAGGTCACGTTGTGGCCGAGGCGGACGTGGCTTACGTCCTCGGGGAGCGGCAGGGATTTGTTGTCCAGCCGGACTTCCAGGCTGTAGTTCACGGCCCTGTATTCGTGGTTTACGACCCCGAAGATGACGGTCCCGCTTTCCCCGAGCACGTAGTCCGTGGGGTAGTTGTCAGCCATCCCTTCCGGCCCCAGGATGTAGAACTCTGTGAAGTGCTCCCCTTCCTTCGGGGTCACGATGACATAGCCCAGGGTTACGACCGAGGCGAGGATGGAGAGGATAAGGATGATTGTGAGTATTATGTCGGTCCGGGATTCGGGCTTTTCCAGGACCTCCGCCCTTAGTGCCTCTGCCCCTGCCCTGAAAGAGACCTCGAACCTCCCGGCTTCGGGAAGCTGTTCCCTCCGGAAATAGGCAAGCCCGCACATGAGGAGCGTAAAAAGCGAGATACTTATCAGGACCGGCACAAGCCTGATCCCCCAGGAGGTATAGTTCAGCCCCAGCCCTATCAGGGGCACGACAGCTATGCTCAGCCCGAAGGAAAGCGCAACCCTCTCGATCCCGTCCAGGTCGGATTTTGCAGGAAAGAGCGCTGCTATCAGCGCATACCCCGGCAGGAAGAGCACCAGGGGCAGCCCGAGCACTGTCCGCAGGAAAGTCTCATTGAGCCCCGGCATAAGCACGAAAAAGTCAGTCAGGAGTACGAGGCCGGTTACGAGTAAAAGGTCAGAGGGCACTTTTTTTCCATTCATTCGGTTCATGGGGCTCATCAGGCTCATCTTTTTTAAGAAAAAAATCTCATCAACAATTATCTTTAAGGAATGTCTAATATTTTTTTATCCTTTTTTATTCTTTTGCTTAGTTCCCCCGATTTGCCTGGTCCCCCTGATATGCGCATTCCATACCTTTATTTTTATTTTTCAACCGTTTTGGCATACTCTCTTTCCTCACTTCGACTATGTAAATTTTTCGATTTTATTGCGGTTTTACGTTCACTCTATTTCTTCTTTCCCACCGTCTTTTTTTCATTATAGCCCCGAACGTAAATATTTACATTTACTTCATAACCACGGAAGACACGGAAAGCACGGAAGGATTGTGCCCCGATTTCCTTTATTCCGTGTTTTCAGTGCTTTCGGTGGTTAAACTTTCATTTGAGATTCGGGGAGGAATTTGGGTACTTGACTATGGATGCAATTTTCCGTAAAGATCGAATAGTCCGGTCTTCCATCCCTTTCATATGTGAAAATCCAGACAATTTTCTGCGTCTTTTTGTCCCTGAAATACACGTTAAAAACGGAGTTTTTGTTCCCCCTGGACCCGATATGTCACTCGCTTTTTGAACTGACCCTGTCTGTTATCTGCCTGGTATGATCCGCCGGATTCATACCTTCATTATTTATTTTGCCCGGGGGGTGCTTCCCCTGCTTCTTTGAACATGCGGCTAACACCACTGCCCCACTGCTCGATAAGGTCCAGTTCCCTGGCGCGTTTGTGGCGTCTTTGGAGACTTCTAATGGCATCTTTATTTCTGGCGCTGTAGGCTTGATTGTGATCATTTAAGTTCTTTGGTCATTATATCTTTGGTGCGATTATGGCGTCTTTGTGGCGTCTTTGGCGTCTTTGGAATCTTTACCTTTTAGAGTATATTCAGTTCCTTTCCCAGTGGTTCCTATTTGGGCAAAAATATTTTTATCGACCAGATCTGCAAGGTCTCTTGATGCCGTTCGATTGGATGTATCACAGATTTCCTGATATTTTTTATTGGTAATCTTTCCTTTTTCCTTTACATAGAACACAGCCTTTATCTGCCTTTCATTTAGCCCAAGCCCCCTAAGATATTCTTCATTGAAGATCCCTTTCCTGAATATTACACGGAACCCCTGGTACTCTTCAAAAACAGGCTCAGGAACATCTGCTTCCTTGCAGTAATTTTGTATTTTTTCAATGCCGCTGACCCACTGTTCAATAAGGATCATGCCACCTTTAGTGTTGGCAAAAGCTACAGCCGATTCAACAGTCCTTTCATCGAATTTTTCCTTGAATTCGAAAGTTAGGATTCTCCACCTTTGATGAGTTCCAGGAGCTTCATTACATCAGGTTCCTTGTTTTCCTGTTATGAGCAGTGGTTTACAATGTTTATTATTTCTATTGTGACCTAACATTCCAATTTTGCTTTCTATTTGACTCCTTGTCCATTTTAATTAGGGAAAAGCCGGCCGACTTCGCGGCCGTACAAGAAAGACAAAATACGGCTAATACGGTTGTTACGGCTATTAGCTAGCATTTTCCAAAAAAGGAATGTTCGTGTTCGAGTGAGAAAGTTTGATTGACACTCTTGTTGCCTATTTTATTTTCATAATCACAACGTGCGAATTTAGCCAATTTCTCGCACTGCTGGTGCGAGTTTTTAAAAGTTCCGTAAAAGGGTAGTCTGAAAAGACCGGTGAAAAGCTTGTTTGAAACGAACCCGCCTGATACATAACTTCATTATTATATTTCGCCCGGGCACCTGCTCCCCTCACTTCCCCACCTACCGCCCTCTCCAACACCCAGAACCTCGAAAAATCCGGAACCTTTAGCCTTGCTCCTTCACTCCAATAGCCCTCAGGAACCTTTTTCCTCAAAAATAGATAAATTGCCTTTTCAGGTCCTGCTCATATAAATCTTTGATCTCAACTTCAAAGGTTTTTTAAGGGTGGGAAGAGCGCTATGCTCATTCAGCGTCTTCCCGACCTTCTTTAGCTAAGAATGCCTTACCTTTAGGTGTAAGGCGGTATTTCTGCATCCTGCTGCCAGGTTTTTCCGGAATTGTCATTTCAATATAATCGAGTTCAAGAAGTCTCTTGATCTGTTTATTGAGCTCCCCTGATACGGTCTTGTGACCTAACCCAGACGCAAGTTCGGCCTTCCCTGAATCATTTTTCATCAGAAGAATAAGCACTTTAGCCGCGATCTGTGACTCTAGCCGTGACTCGACTTCACCCGTAATTGAGCCGGTGGTTTCAACCTCAATGGACTCTTCCAAATAAACAATGAACCTCACTCGCATACCCACTTCAACGATTTCAGGTTCGGGTAGCCCAAGAGCCTTTGCTTCTTTGAACATGCGGCTAACACCACTGCCCCATTGCTCGATAAGGTCCAGTTCCCGGAAAACACGGGCAATAACATGGTTACGTATCTTTGATACACCCTGAAGCATATCCTCAACTGTCAGACCCGGAAGCAGGATTCCAGGGTTCTCTATCTCAATACGGTCATCAAAAAAGGCAACCCTGATAGGAGCGCCACGTTGCGAATAGTCTGCATGGACAACAGCATTTACCACCGCTTCACGCAGGATGGTCAGGGGAATACTCCAGACGTCCCTTCTCCTCAGTTCGGAAAAGTCCGCTCCGCGCATGGCGTGCTTTTTGAGAAACTCCATTACCCGTTCAACAGCTATCGGCAAGTGCTCATGGATCTCAATATGGTCGAAAATGTCGGCTTTGTCCTTGCCAATGAACCTTCCGCACTGTATCCAGGCATCCGGAAAGATCATCTCCCGGTCTTTGCCAAACAGCAGCATCCCGCCAACTGTGGGAACCAGGTGTCCCTGGTGTTTGGTGACAAGGCGCAGGGATTCAAGGTCTTTTTTTACCAGTTTACGATGGCGTTCGAAACAAACTACTGCGGCTTCAAAATCCAGGTCATCCACGGTCCGGTCAGGAAGTACCTGTTCATCAAAGGACTTTCCTTCAGCCCCTCGCTTAAGCTCGGCAATGAGCTCCCTGTCAGCCTGTCCGGGTATTTCCGAAACCTGCTTGCCGGAAAAGCGGTTTTGTGCCAGCCGGGATCCAGCCCGCCTCTCCCCCCGGGAAAGTTTTCCCCTTAGAAAAAATATAGCCTCGGACGTAACTATTTACACTTATTTTAAACCACGGAAGACACGGAAAGCACGGAAGGCTTGTGCCCAGATTTCCTTTATTCCGTGTTTTCCGTGCTTTCCGTGGTTAAACTTTCACCTGAGCCCGGTGAAGGAATCTGGGTATTTGACTATAATTTCTTCCGACCCTTCCTCCTTCCCCTCCTTATTTCCTTTCTATTCTTTCTTTCGTTCTTTCATTCGTTCTTTCATTCGTTCTTTCATTCGTTCTTTCATTCGTTCTTTCGTTCCCTTTCATGATGCTTCCTGCGCTCCTGCTTTTCTACCTCAACCCTTCCGATTGCCTCTTTGCTTTCCTTCCCTTTTTTCCTTTCAATCCGACCTCCCCCGGAGGGCGGGCAACTCCCCTCTTCCAGCCCGAGCCGCATCAAAGCTTCCGGGCCTGTCCGGAGAGAACTCCCTTACTGCGGGAAGTTTTATGGAGTGAAAATAAAATTATTTTGTGCCCTCCTGATTGCCATTATCTTCCAAAAATTATTTTTTATAGAATTGCGATTATATATTGTTTAGTGTGAATAAATATGACACTAAACTACAATTAGTTAGATCATATAACTTTATACACATTTCTTTAACGGCTTGCCCAATACTGTTATAATTTTGAATATATTTTTTATATGAGTTGACATCAATAAATTTAAATACTGCACAACAGTATGCTTTCACAAAAACAAGTTGCTAAGTCTCATCGTATAATCATGATCTGATTAAAATGGTTCAAAATAAGGATATTTACCTGATTATAATTTTGGAAAAGGGGGATGCACTTTAAATGGAAAAAAGCAGTATTTCTTGTGAAAGTTTTCAAGCGAGTGCGCAGAGTTCCGGCCTGACAGCCCAGGCGAGCCCCTACCTCGGCACCCCCATCCTGATCCCTGAAGAAGCCGCTGAGATACCGGTCCCTGTTGAACCGGTCTTCCAGCCCCCCCAGAACATAACCGTAATCCTCCCTGCCTATAACGAGGAAGTTGCCATAGGGAGCATCGTCCTTCTTACCAGGCAGTACGCCGACACCGTGATCGTGGTCGACGACGGAAGTTCCGACCGTACAGCAATGCTTGCGGAAAAAGCCGGAGCCGAAGTAATAGTCCACAAAATAAACACCGGGAAAGGAGGAGCCCTCAAGACCGGTTTCAAAGCAGCCTCCGAACTGGGCGCAGACGTAATCGTCACCATGGACTCCGACGGCCAGCACAACCCCTCGGACATCCCTGACCTTGCAGCCCCCATCCTCGCAAACGCCGCCGAAATGGTAATCGGCAGCCGCTACCTCTCCGGCCATGCCACCGACACCCCTGCCTACCGCCGCGTAGGCCAGACCGTCCTGGACAAAGCCACAACCATGAACTCCGGCGTAGAAGTAACCGATTCCCAGAGCGGTTTCCGCGCCTTTGCCGCCTCCACAGTAAACATCTTCCGCTTCCGCGCAGACGGCATGGCCATAGAAAGCGAAATGCTCGCCGATGCCGGGAACGCCGGCTTAAGGATAAAAGAAGTGGATATAGGGGTAAGGTACGACGTGGACTGCTCGACCGAACACCCGCTCAGGCACGGCTTAGGGGTCCTGGTTAAGATCCTGAAGGATATGGAATTTAACAGGCCGCTGTATTATTTCACTTTCCCGGGGATTGTTATGGGAGGACTCGGAGCTTATATGGGCCTGAGTTTTCTGCGGACTTTCTATTTTGGCGGGGCTTTGCATTTCGGGCCGACGATGCTTATGATTCTGCTTACTATTGTAGGGACGTTTATGGCTTTTACGGGAATTATGCTGCATTCGATGGCACGGCTATTACATGAATCTGTAGCCAGTAGATGATTTCTTGTTTCTGCATTTATCCATTGGCTGACAATTTTGATGCAAGTTTGATTATAATGTCTGGAAAAAACAAATCCGTAAGCATGGTTATACTTTCATACAATAGCAGGGAAGACCTGGAAGAGTGTATCCCCTCTTTAATTTCCCAATCGTATGCTGATTTTGAAATAATTGTAGTGGACAACGCATCTACGGACGGCAGTGAGGAGTTCATAAGAGCCAACTATCCCGAGATAAAGGTAGTCCAGACTGGAAAAAATCTTGGATATCCGGCTGGGAACAATGCGGGTTTTGAGGTTGCTGAGGGAGAATATATTGTAGTTGTAAATCCGGACACTGTCGCAGATCCTGAATGGCTTGCCGAACTCATAAAGCCCCTCAAAAGTGACTCGACTATAACTGCTACGACTTCAAAGATCCTGATCTATTACCAGAAAGACAGGATAAACACATGCGCAAATACAAACCATCATACAGGGCTTACCTTTTGTAGAGGGCTCAATAAACCTGCATCTGAATTCAATAACTGCCAGGAAGTAGGTGCCGTATCAGGATGTTCATTTGCAATAAGAAGTGACATGTTAAAGGACCTCAATGGATTCGATCCTGATTTTTTCCTCTATCAGGAAGATGCGGACCTTTCCTGGAGAATACGTTTTGCGGGAGGTAGAATAATGTATGTTCCGGAGTCTGTAATATATCACAAGTTCAAGTTGTCAATAGCTCCCTGGAAAGAATTTTACCTCGAAAGAAACCGTTACTTGATTTTATTGAAAAACTTTGATTCAAAAACGTTGTTATTATTATTCCCTTCACTTGTAGTAACTGAAATTGTAACCACGAGTCATGCGGTTTTAAATGGTCCAAAATATGTAATGAGTAAACTACTGGCTTACTTCTGGATAATAAAGAATAATAAAAGCATTTTGGCAAAAAGACGTGAAACTCTTTCTAAAAAAAGAATCTCAGATCACGAATTTTTTGAATTTCTGGATTGGAAAATTCCTTTTGAACAGGTTATTGAAAACCCGACAATGAATAGAACTGCTGATTTTGTTTTCAATTCATTTTATGCTTTTCACATGAAGTTAGTAAGAAGAATAGTTTAACCCAAAATTAATATCATAAGAATATTACAATTGATTTATGTAGTGTTGATATCCATTACTTACAATATATTGGACTGGTGTAAAATGAAGATTTGCCTTACCTGCTCCCATGGTGGCCATCTCACTGAAATTCTTCAACTTATGGACGCATTCGAGGATAATGATGTCTTTTTTATAACCTATGAAGGAGCCAGGTCCAGTGAACTCGTCAAAAAGTATACTATGAAAAATCTGGGGATGAATCCCTTCAGGTTCTTGCTCAGTGTTCCAAAGGTATTTGGTATTCTCCTGCGTGAGAAACCCGATATTATCATTTCAACAGGTTCTGAGATTGCAATCCCAGTATTTTATACTGCAAAACTGCTTCGGATAAAAACCATCTTCATTGAAAGCCTGTGCAGAGTCGAAGCCCCTTCTTTAACAGGAAAGATAGTCTATCCTATTTCTGATGTGTTTTTAGTCCAGTGGAAGCAGCTACTCCCCAAATTTGGGAAAAAAGCCCAGTACTGGGGGAATGTGCTTTGATATTTGTGACTGTTGGTAGCCATTATCAGGGTTTTGATAGGCTAGTAAAGAAAATGGATGAGATTGCAGGAAAAATTGATGAAAAAGTAATAATGCAAATTGGGAACACGAAATATAAGCCTGTAAATGCAGAGTATTTTGAATTTGCGGAATATTCAAAGATTCAAAAACTTAATTCTGATGCTCGAATTGTTGTTAGTCATGCAGGAGTTGGGTCGATTTTAACTGCATTGGAACAAAAAACTCACCTTATAATCGTCCCTCGATTAAAAAAATATGATGAAGTGGTGGATGATCACCAATTGGAAATCGCAAAAGAATTGTCAGAAAACCCTAATGTTACGGTTGTTTATGATGTAGAGTATTTGGAAGAGTCTTTAAAAATAGATTTTTCTTTTGTAGAAGAAAGTAGCGGGAATAGACTTGTTCATTCTTTAAAAAACTACATCTTTTCAATTTCTTGATATCTTTCTTGGTTTGATTATATATGAGAATATGTGTGATTACTTCAGCAAATTTCCCCCCTGAAGAAGGAATTGGTAATTTTATTTACAATATGTCAAAGGAATTTATTCGGAAGGGGAATCAAGTTACTATCATTACCCGTGGTTCTTCTTCTAAAATTAAAGAGGAAGATTTTGAAGGCATTCGATTATATAGAGTCCCATTCTTTCCTCTTTATCCCATTCATGTACAAATACATGGAATTTTTGTAAAAAAACTGTTCTCTTCAATTCAGTCCGATTTCGACGTAATACATTTTCATACTCCTCTACCTTCACCTCTAAAAACAAATCTTCCAACAATTACTACTGTGCATACCCCTATGAAAACGGATACTGCAAAGGTAGAGTTAGTGAATCCTTTTTCTGTGGCAGTAAAACTCCAGGGAAAAATTAGCTGCCTGATCGAATCTAAATTATTTAAGATCTCTGATAAAATCACCTCCGTTGCAAGTTCTGTATCCCAGGAGTTAGGTGAATATGGACTAAATCCGAATGATGTAGAAGTCATAGGCAATGGGGTGGATGAAAAACTGTTTTGTCCTATCAAGAACAAGACCAATGAAAAATACATTTTGTATACCGGGAGATTGAGCTACCGCAAAGGGTTATTTGACTTTATAGAATGTGGAGTTAATATATGTTCTCGATATCCTGACATTAATTTCAAACTGACAGGAAAAGGGCCTTTATTCGAAAAACTAAAGAAAATCGTTCAGGAATCAGGTTATGAAAACAGGTTTGAGTTTTTAGGCCATGTCGAAAAAAGCAAGCTAATCGAATTATATCAAAATGCAACCATATTTGTCCTCCCTTCTCATTATGAAGGCCTTCCCACTACCTTGCTTGAAGCCATGTCCTGTGGTCTGCCTGTTGTTGCAACTGCAGTAAGCGGGAATCTTGATGTAATCGAATCAGGTGAAAATGGAATTCTTGTGCCCCTAAAATCCCCGGATAAGATGGCTGAAGCAGTATCTTCTCTTCTGGATGACGAAAACCTGAGAACCGAACTTGGAATCGCAGCAAGAAAAACAATTGAAGAAAAGTTTACCTGGGACGCAATTTCTAACAAAATTCTGGATTGTTACAGTTCTATTGTGTGAAACTTGAAGTTCCAGACCTATAACGTTTTAGTGTTAAAGAAGAACCGGTTCATATAATCTTAATTAAAAAAGCTGAGATCTATTATGAAAAATATAAAATTAAAAATTGTGCCAATACTTTCTTTTGTATTTTCTTTTATGGCCTTAGTATTAATAAGCAGTTCAAAGGTTAATGGCTACGAACATTCTATTTATAGTGGAACGCCTAATTTTTCATTTATATTTCTAATTTTAAGCACTATTTTCGGCGTATATTTAATCCTGACTCAAGAAAATCCGAATTTTATTTTTTGGAGACTAGGTTACCTCAACATACTCCTTAACAATGTAATCTTAATTCTCTTGCCGGTACTAAAAGGTTATGCATTTAACGAACGTTCAGATGTATTAACTCATATCGGGTATGTAATAGACATAAATACAATAGGGCATTTTGATTCTGATAATTTCTATCCAATTACTCATATACTGTTATCTGAAATTTCACAGGTGGCCAATTTACAAGCAATAACAACTTTTAGACTTTCTCCTTCTATTTTCTATGTGATATTTGCATTGAATATGTATTTTTTTGCAAAGTCTATATTTGAAGATAATCGTATAATTTCTATGGTTGTGGCTTCAAGTTCAATTCTTTTTCTTGGAAAATATCAGACCATGATTGTTCCAAATGGTATATGTAACATGTTTTTTCCTTTGGTTTTAGCAATATATTTTAAAAACTTTGAAGTTAAAGCTACTAAATTTGCTATCCCATTAGTCTTATTCTTAATAGTTTTTCCATTTTTCCATCCACTATCATCATTGGCACTTATTTTAGCGTTTATAACTATAGAGATCTCTAAATATGTCCTTTCAAAATTTACTTCTTGCAATAAGGTAACTATCACCCATATTCTGATACTATCCCTCACATTCATAACATGGATTTCTTCATATGTAGTTTGGAGCCGCAGTGTTCGGGGGGTGTTTAATAAACTTTCTAATGAAATAACTGCTACGCCTATAGACGCTATGGTCACAGACTTAACTAAAATTAATATTACTTTGTTAGATTTCATCGAACTTTTTATACGATTATATGGAATTACTATACTATATATATTATTTTCATTTATTGGGATTTATTACATAGCGATTTGTATACATAATAAGGATAATACTTATTATAAAATATCAATACTCGCCTTATGTTTAATTTTCTTCTTAATTTTTTGCATATTGATGTTATTTATTCCACTTGGATTTAGTCCTCTGCGGATAGTGACATATATAAATATCATTTCATTAGTAGTGGGAAGTTTTGGATTATTTAAATTGAGTAAGCAAAAAATTAAAAATCAATATTTGGTGTTTTTATTGCTACTGATCCCTTTGACTATTGGAATTTTTAACATTTATGATTCTCCTTTGGTGATGAAACCCAATCCTCAAATAACTTCTGAAGAATATTGCGGGTGGGGGTGGTTTTTTGATCATAAAGAAGAACATATCCAGGTTAGGGGAATTATGTCTTCTCAGCCGTACAGATTTTTTGATTTTTTACACGGTTTTGAAGGAAGATTGAATAGAAAAGATGTTAATCCGCAAGCTCCATCGGTTCCAGACCATTTTAGTTATAATGAATCTAGCCAAATAGGTGATTCTTATACAAATCCTATATACATCCCACTGTCTACGTATGACAAAAAATTATATGTCGATGTGTGGAATATGGTTGGGAGGTATAATGAAACTGATTTTGAACTACTTGAACGAGATGAAAGTGCATTTCTATTCTATTCAAGTAATGGATTCGACGTGTGGTACATAACTCCTCGATGACTGACAGTAAAATAATTCCAACCGAATGTTGTGTAATTTGATTAAAAGCTCTATACACTTACATTAGTAGTTAATTCCTTTTGGTCGTGTAATAAGATGCTTATAAAAGATGAAAAAAGGAGGTATGGATATGAAAATCTTAGTTCTTACGTCTCATTATCAGCCTGATTTAGGAGCAGCAAGTGTTAGGATGTTTGAGCTTGCTAATCGTTTTTCTTTCCATGAAAATATCCAAAATATTATGGTGATGGTTTATAATCCGCAGTCTAAGGTTGATAACTCTCTTATCGAGAAAGTGAATAAGAAAATTGATATTTTTAGGCCAAAAAACATTTTTCCTACACAATTTCATATATTGCAAATTATAAACCCTCTCACATTTTTTGAATGGGCTGTTTTATGTTTTAAAGAAATTAAAAAATACAATCCTGATATTATTATTTCAACAGCTCCTACACCCCATCCTGCCATCCTTGCTTACTTATGCAATATTTTTTTTAATATCCAATATTGCGTAGATGTCAGGGACAATTGGAGTGGAACTGTTAATGACTTTGCAGAAGAGTTTGATTTTTTCAAGTGCAATGTTATAAAAATATTTAATGTAGTTTTTAGATATTTCTTCCATAAAAGTTTGAAAAATGCTTCACTAATAAGTACTGTTAATGAAAGTCTCAAAGAAGAGATTTCTAAAAATTCTGACTCTGAAATTTTAATTGTGCCGAATGGGATAAATGTATCTGAATTTAATTCTATCAAATCAACATTTGTTAAAAAGAATGTACTAAACAAAAACAAACTTCAAATTAAAGAAGATTCTAAAATTATCTCTTATGTGGGAGATTTGGGAGCGCCTTATCATAAACCTGAAATTTTGTTGAGAGCAATTAAAAATCTGAATGATCGAAATATTCCCGTATCTTATATAATTATCGGAGACGGGAAATCCATAGATACTATCTCTAAGTTGGTTAAAGAATATGAGGTTGGAGAATATGTGTTTTTAGTTGGTAAAAAAGATCATAAGCAGGTAATTGAGCTTTTACTATGTAGTGATTTTGCATTTTATGCATTTCAGCATGGTGCTATACAAGCACAACATGCGATTGGCGTTAAAATCTTTGAATACATCGCATGTGGGCTGCCTATCTTGTCGGTAGCTGACCCCAATTCTGCAGTTTCAAAGTTTATTAGAAATAATAAAATTGGATTGGATATTGATTGGTCAAATGTTGGTATATTAGATAAATTCTTACTTAATTTAATGAATAATTTCGAATACAAGCAGAACATTTTAGATTGCTATAACTCCAATATAGATCTTTTCGATAGAAATGTTGGTATCGATAGTTTATTTTCTTCTATTCAAAAATTACACTACCAATTTTCAGGGTAAATTCACTGTGATACTTAGGACTCGTCACAGAATAACCTCTGCATATCTCCAATTGTACATCTTGATTTTCAAGATCAAGGTCGCCAATCGAAGTTCCAATTTATAATAAGTTGCATGGGTTATTTCGTTGCGGGCACTTAGGGAGGGCAACCTTCGTTATAGCTCATAAATTAATATCAAGAGATCAAAAACCTGAATTTATTGAATGAAACCTATGTTCCGGATTTTAGGCACACAAAAACCGCTTGATGCTGAATTATCAGCTTAAACCTAAATACTTCATCTCCAGCTTCAAATTCCAAAACTGCAGTCAAATGACATAACAGATTTGCGGAAACATGGATATGCGCTTAAAATTTTGGAACTAAGGATAAATAGAAGGAAATGTGACAAAGGAAAATTAATTATAATCTTGTTTTTGTTTTTTAAAAATGTGATCTTGATGCCATATAGAAAATTCATAAAAGATGTTGGGCTAATAGGAATCACTCAGGCTCTAATAGGTCTGGGTGGCTTTTTTTTGCTTCCAGTAATCACAAAAACGCTGGGATCTTATGATTATGGGATCTGGGCACAAATAAATATTACTGTGTCTCTATTATCCCCTCTCGCTCTTATGGGCCTATCTATGGGAGTTGTAAGATTTCTCTCTTCGGAAAAAGATATAGAAAAAATAAGGGAAGGATTTTTTTCTGTAATATTTTTTGTTGCTTTCACCGGCTTATTAATATCTATAGTGGTATTTCTATTATCTGATTTCTTGGCTGCAAGTATATTCAAAGATATCAGTACATCAGGTTTCATAAAAGTGGGAGCTTTTTTGATTCTTTTAAGTGCAATTGATCAAATTTCAATTTTTTATTTCAGAGTATCCCGACAGACCGAAACATTTGCCTTTTTAACTTTATTTCAGACATTAGGGCAACTCATTTTGATTTTATCGTTTCTCTTAATGGGATTCGGATTGTTTGGAGTTATATCGGCTGTATTAATTGTTCAAGGATTATTGTTCATAATTTCTACTTACAAGATTGTATCCCAGATAGGTTTTGGAATCCCAAAATTTAATCAGATTGGTGAATATTTGAAATACTCTGCACCATTAACTCCAAATTCTCTCATCAGATGGATCACCGATTCAAGTGATAGGTATATGGTCAGTTATTTCCTGGGATTAAGTCAGGTTGGGATTTATTCAGCTTCATATGCTATCGGAAGTCTTATCCAATTGTTTATTACACCGATCCAATTCATTCTGTTTCCAGAACTTTCACGTTTGTTTGATGAAGGGAAAAGTGATGAGGTGAAGGTTTATTTAGGTAATTCAATGAAATATTTCCTTTTAATAGCGATTCCTGCTGTTTTTGGATTATCTGCACTTGCAAAGCCTATGTTGGAAATTCTTACAACCCAAGAATTCATTTCAGGAAGTATTGTTATTCCTTTTATTGCCTTATCAGGACTTTTATCAGGTATTTTTCAGATAGTTATTAATATTACACATCTTGTGAAAAAAACAAAATTCAATTTATATATCCATATTTTTGCTGCCTTGTTAAACATAGTTTTCAATTTTTTGTTGATTCCGTCAATTGGAATTGTTGGAGCAGCAATTGCTACTTTAATTTCATACACATTAATGGTAATAGTCTGTATCCTTGTTTCTTTTAAGCATATTGAATTCAATCTAAATTTCGGCTTTATTTTGAAAAGTATCATGGCCTCTTCAATTATGTTCGGAGTTATTTTTTGTTTAAATCCTTCTAATATTATGGGCCTTTTCGGTTCAGTATTATTGGGTGCATTCGTTTATCTTGCGATAATGATTTTGATCAAAGGGATTAGTAGAAATGAATTAAATTTGATAAAAAATTTCAGTATTAATATCAGAAATATGATTTCTAATAAAATTATAAAAGGAGATCTTAGATGAAAGTAGTTTTTACAGGTGATTTGTTTTTAGGTGGGGATCTTCTAAATAAGTCCGCTGAATCAATTGTTTATTCTAATACATTTACAGGTGCCGATAAAAAAATTGTAAATCTCGAGCAACCGATAAGTGACAATGACCTCATTGCAGACAAGTGTACACTACACACGGGTTCGTTTGCAATTAAACAATTAAAGCAATTAAATGTAGATGCTGTTAATCTGGCTCATAATCATATCCAGGATAAAGAAAAAGAGGGAATTGTAGAAACAGTTGGTCATTTGGACAATTCTTATATCGGGCATTTTGGGGCTGGAAAAGATATTTTTGAAGCACAAAAACCATACTGGATTGCTTCAAATTTATGTATTTTAGGTTCTTGCGAATTTGGACGTCCTTACTTAAAACAAATTCAAGTCGCAACAGATCAGGAACCGGGCATAAATCCATTAAGATATGAGTCAATAGTACACAATCTTAATCAATTACCAGAGGGCACAAAAGCTGTCCTTTATTTTCACTGGGGAAGGGAACACGTCTGGCTCCCCCCAGTTCATGACATTGAATTAGCAAAAAAATTATTAGAAGATGAGAGAGTATTACTAATTGTTGGGATGCACTGCCACCGTGTTCAGGGATATGTGGAACACAAAGGAAAAAGAGCATATATGAGTCTTGGTAATTTTTTATTTCCTAATTTTTTTATATCCCCTCCCACTCAAATTGCGTATCCTGAGATCTTACCTGAAAAATATATGATTACTAGGCAGTATCATAACGTTAGTAAGCTGACTTATAAAAAGTGGCGAGTTGCAAATCGTGTTTCATTAATCCTGGAATATGATTCTGAAACTCAAAATGTTAGGCATGTTCCTCTGATTCAAGAAGATGATGAACCAAAAGTTCAAGAATTATTAGGGATTTCAAAAAAAATTTTGTTATCGTGGATTTCATTTTTATCGCAGGTTTACAAGCTTCCTTATGCCTTGTACAATCCGTTGGAAAATATAAATTCATTTATCGTTTACAAATTATGGAGAAGTCAAATTTTTATATTTCAAATGAGGCAATATGGGCTAAGTTACTGTATGAAAAAAGCAGTACCTTTTTTGAAAAGTTGGTTAAATAGATATTAAGGAAAGGAAGTAATGAACAAAGTATTTAAGGTCAAATCAAGCCATTAATGCTATTTATCAAATATTTTAAAGGGGATAAATATGCTTGCATCGAATAATAAAAAAAATGTAATTTTCCTAGCACCTTCTTCAGCTATAAAGCCATTTATCGTGGCTCAAAATGTCTTGAAAAATGAAATCTATAACAGGTTTTACGATACAAAATTTGTTGTCGATACAAAAAATGGAAAATTAGTCGATTACTTAAATAAAAACAAAATCCAGTATGAATCCATTGAGAATTCAGGAGCAATGGGGTCTGCTATAGCTTCCTTATTACGGGGCTCAAAAAATGTTGACATTATTGTGTCTTGTGGATGGGGTAAAAAGATCCCAAACGATATTATTAAAATGCCTGAAATAGCTGCGATCAATTGTCATAGTTCTTACTTGCCTGATTACAAAGGGGGCAGTGTCTATCTGTATCAATGGGCAAATTTAGAAAAACATGGGGGGGCAACAATTCATTTTTTAAGCAGTGAATTTGATTCAGGAAACATTATATGTCGTAAAAAATTTGAAATCAAGGTCAAAGATTCTCCGGATGATATTCTGATAAAAGCTTCAGAACTAACGGCTGATTTATTATTGGAAGCTATCGAATTACTGGAGAAAGGATACAAAGGTTTTGATAATAAAGGAGGTAGATACTTCATGAAAACTCGTTTCTTAACTTTACGCTTACACAGAATTACAAATCTTCTTTTAAGTTTATTTTCGGATAAAAGATGGCGGACTCGTTGGAAATAAAAATCGTTTTAATCTCTGAAAGTATAGGTAAGGAATATGAAGTTAAAAAAAACAAACCCTGCGATTATTTTTAATTGTTATTTTAATGGTCTAAGTATAATTCAGGAATTAGGCAAAAATAAGATAAAATGTATAGCAATGGACTGTGTCCGTGATATAGGAACTTTTTCGAAATATGCCAAGTACCAAAAATGTCCCGATCCATTAGAAAATGAAGATGGTTTTGTTCATTTCCTATATGATTTTTGCAAAAAACTAGATTCTAAACCAGTTCTTTTCCCAACCAATGATCACTGGGCTGTAGCCATTTCCAAGAATAAAAAATTGCTATCTGAGGTTTCAATTCCTGTTGTAGCAGATTGGGAAGCAGTAAAAATCTTAATTAACAAAGATCTATTTTACGAAATTGGGACTAAAAATAATTATTTGACTCCTCGTTCTTGGAACCTTGATGATTTAAATAACTTAAATGAGGATAATTTTCCTATTGTGGCAAAACCGATTTATAGAAGGATCTCTTCTAATGAGGATCTAAAATATATCACTGAAAATATGGATAGATTAAGGTTTAATGTTCTCAAAAATAAAGACGAGTTAAATGCTTTTATTAAAAGAGAAGAGAAATTTATCAATAAACTCATTTTTCAAGAGTACATTAATGGAATGTCTGACCGTATGTATACTGTTGGTATCTATGCAAATGATTGTTCTGAGATCCTGGGTTTGTTTACAGGGCACAAGGTAAGAGGCTATCCTGCTGATAGCGGTGATTGTGTCGTCGGCGAATGTATGAAAGTTCCTGATTATGTAATTGAAAATACAAAAAAAATAGTGAAAGATCTTAAATACTCAGGAATTGCCGAATTCGAATACAAAAAAGATTCAATTTCCGGTGAATTTAAATTAATTGAAGTAAATCCCAGACCTTGGTCATGGATAGGTATTACACCCGCCTGTGGAGTTAGCCTGCCCTTAATAGCTTATAAAGATTCATGTGGGGAAAAAGTAGAGTTTATTGAAAGCAATTTAAAAGACCATTCTGTAAAGTATGTGAAAATAGTTCCGGATTTCTTTAATTGTAATAGGAACTATAAAAAAGATTATCATAAGTGGACGATGTCTTTTTCTGAGTGGATAAACGATCTAAATACAGAAAAGATAGTTTTTGCAGAATTTAATGCTGGAGATTGGATCATATCAATCAAAGTATTGTATGATACCTTAGTTGGAATATTGGGAGCTCTCAGGAATTCGATTTTTAAACATAAAAATACTAAGTAATCTTTTTTAATCTAATTTTTTTAACTCGCTATTTATCAGGTTATTGCCACACTTCATATATTTCTTTGCCACTTGTTAACCATGCGTTTTTCTCTGAGCAATACTTCAATATCTTCTTATAGTATTCTAAATTTTCTTCCTGCATGTGTGTATTGTGCCATAAGATTGTAATTACTCCGTTACACTTCTCGACAGTATCAATAAGGTTTTTTGTTAATTCCCATGCTTTTTTAAAATCAAGGCGCATATAGTCTTTTAATAAAGTAGAATCCATAATTGTTAGAGGAATCTCCAGAATATCAATCTGTTGTCCAGTATTTACATTAAAGGGTTTGAACGGATGGCACATTCCATTCCTAAATCCTGCACAATCAGCATATCCAAATGTAGAATCGTATTTAAAGCCTGCTTTGCTCAATAATTCCCAAGTATTCGGTGTCTCAAATTTTAAGTAATGATTTCTGTATCCGACTACTTCTTTCCCGAGAACCTTTTCAAGCTTTTGCTTTTTTTTCTTGATATCTTCAAGGTTGTTATAAGATTCATGCCCTCCGTGAAGTCCAACTTCCCATCCATTATCTGATATAGTCTTTAATTCATCTTCGATATCCTCTATCTTATAATTATAGTCGCTCTCCCCTTGATTAAGAGTTAAGAAATAAAAGCTGGATTTTGCATCATATTTCGCTTCTAGTTCCATTATTTCTTTAAAATTCCAGAACGGATTTCGTTTCTTGTTAATTCTAGAACAGGAAATTTTTATGGCACTTGCCAAATTTCCTTTTACAAAAGCTCTTGAGGCTTCAAGTACTGGGTATAATCTACTAGGACGAATAATATCAATGTCGTGTGTAAGGCAGACCGCAAACTGTTTTTCGTCTGGATACTGTGGTCTCAGGCCATTTTCTAATAGAAATTTGGAAACTCTAGGGTCAAAGATATCTCTCTGGCTGCTTAGATAGTACGGAAACCTCTCATACATGTCGCGAAAGGTTAGGTCGTATTCTTCCTTTCTGGTAAAAAGGTCCCAGAGCTCCTCGTTTTCTTTTAATTTCTTATACATTGTGCTCTTCCTTTTTACATAATTCTACAAAATTATATATTTACTTTTTAAGCTGTAGTTTACTAAAGTTTTACGTATGAGGGAATTAGGAGAGGAGATCAAACGAGCATGAGATCATTTTGGCTTTCAATGAATTTACCCGGTTCAACTACGTTCCTTTCACTCACAATAGTTGGATTCACTTTTTCGGTAAGCTCTTTTAACCGATAAGCCTTTTTCTCAAAATACGCACCTTATTCCGTAAAGTCAATACAGAATCCGCATCTCTGGAAACCTCTCCAGTGATCTGAAATCTCTACAATCGGATAATTCAAAATATACTAACTTTAATCTTAATTCCCGCATATAGATAGAGATCCCTATCAGGTTCTAAGCGTGTGTTTTTCACATTCTCTTATTATAGGGCTCATTTTAATGATCTTGGGCCTTGTGCCGAGAATAATTGCAATCTTCATATTTTTACCGCATCCTTGCCGGAAAATATTCTCTAATTAATCTATGAATCTATGTTCCATTCTTAGAATTTCTTACTCTTGTATGAAATTGACAAAATCGCTAATAATTTTATAATTTTTGGCATTATACTCTAGGAGTCTTTTTCTCTACTTTGCTTTACCATCATACTTGCTCTTAATAAACTCTCAAAAGTCCCTGCATCACTCCAGAAACCCTCAAGAACCCCGTACTCCATGGCCCCTTTGCTTATGTAATAATTATTTACGTCCGTTATCTCAAGTTCACCTCTTCCGGAAGGCTTGAGTGTTTTAATTGCATCAAAAACATCAGAGCCATAAATATAAAGCCCGGTAACTGCAAAATTGGTTTTTGGCACTTTTGGTTTTTCCTCAATGCCTATTACTTTCTCACCCTTCAATTCGGCTACTCCAAACCTCTGAGCATCGGTGACTTCTTTTAAAAAGATCCTGGCACCACCATTGAAGTTTGCAACATCCTTCTCGATGTTGTCCTGGAAGATGTTATCTCCTAAAATAACAGTTACACTGTCCCCATCAACAAAATCCTCGGCTAGGCTAAGTGCCTGGGCAATACCTCCTGCTTTTTCTTGAATTTCATAGGTAAAATGAACTCCAAAATCTACCCCGGAACCTAAAAGTTCAAGAAAATGCCCTGCATGCCCTCTGCCAGACACGATCATGATGTCTTTTATTCCGGCATTTATTAGAGTCTCCATCGGGTAGTAGATCATTGGTTTGTCATAAACCGGCAAAAGGTGTTTGTTAGTCACTTTGGTAAGAGGATACAGTCTGCTGCCGGTACCGCCTGCAAGTATTACGCCTTTCATGCTTTTCTCTCCTTCAAATAGGCTTTAAGTGCTTCTTTCCAGTGCCTCATGGGTTCGGTTTTAGTGTTTGTCAGAACTGAGTACTCAGGACGTTTCGCTTTTCTTGGGAATTCTTCACTGGTACAGGGAATTACGTTATCGATAATAGAAGAGGCAAATTCATACCAGGAACATATTCCATCATTTGTAATGTGATAGATTCCGGGGTCGAGTTCAATTATTTCTTTTATTTTAGTGGCTATGTCCATCGTATAGGTGGGTTTGCCAAACTGGTCATTGACAACCTTTACTGTATCCATTTCTCTGGATAATCTCAGCATGGTTTCAACAAAGTTGTTCCCATTGATTCCAAAAAGCCAGGAAATTCTTACAATCCTGTAATCATTCATATTCTCAATGATTTTCTTTTCACCGAGAAGTTTTGAGTGCCCATATACATTGATCGGATTTGTGGTATCTGACTCTACATACTCTTTTTTGGATCCGTCAAAAACGTAGTCCGTGCTGAAGTGGACAAGCTTCGCTCCAGCCATAGAACAGGCTTCTGCAATGTATCCAGGGCCGTATCCATTAACCTGAAAGGCAAGCTCCTGGGAATCTTCGCAGCCATCCACATTTGTGTAGGCAGCTGCATTTATGACAAGCTCAGGTTTTATTTTTTGAATAGATTCGATAACCTGCTCTCTGTCTGTGATGTTAAGATCCTTATGTGTCAGTTTCATAGCATCGGGAAAGACTTTGCAGAGGTCCGAACCGAGCATCCCAGTGGAGCCGATGATCAACGTTTTAATGGTTCCCACCACCATTTGTTTTCAACGTACCAGCTGACTGTCTGTTCCAGGGCAGTGTCAAAATCATATCTGGGTTTCCAGCCCATTTTTTCCAGTTTGCTGCCGTCAAGGGAGTACCGGAAATCGTGGCCTTTTCTATCTTCAACATACTCGATTGAAGACTCGTCTTTGCCGAGCATTTTAAGGAGGACGTGAGTGATTTCGAGGTTAGTTAGTTCATTTCCGCCGTCTATGTTGTAGATTTCCCCGCTGCTGCCGGAATGGAGGACAAAGTCTACTGCAGAACAGTGGTCTTCAACATGAATCCAGTCCCGGATGTTCAGGCCGGTGCCGTAGACGGGGACTTTCTTTCCTTCCATTAATCGGCTGATGAAAAAAGGAATTAATTTTTCAGGGTACTGGTAGGGGCCGAAGTTGTTTGTGCATCGGGTTATGCATACTGGAAGACCGTAGGTTGTGTAGTAGGACATTGCAAGGAGGTCGGAACCTGCTTTGCTTGAGGAATAGGGGCTTGAAGGGGCAAGGTTGTCTTTTTCGGTAAAAGAACCTTCCATGGTGCTTCCGTAAACTTCATCAGTTGAAACATGAATGAACTTTTTGATGTCATTTGCAAGGGAACTCTGGAGCAGGGTGTTTGTGCCGAGCACGTTTGTCCTGACAAAAACCGAACCGTCTTCAATTGAACGGTCTACGTGGCTTTCGGCTGCGAAGTGGACAACCTGATCTGCGTTTTTCATTACTTCATTCACAATGACAGGGTCGCAGATGTCGCCTTTTATGAAGGAATAATTAGGGTTCTCTTCGATATCTTTCAGGTTTTCAGGATTTCCCGCATAGGTCAGTTTGTCAAGGTTTACAATTTCATAATCAGGATATTTTTCCAGCATGTAATGGATGAAGTTGCTGCCTATGAATCCACAGCCGCCAGTTACCAGCAGTTTCAATTTGCTCACCTTCCGGGTTGGTACAATTTTTAATATTAGATAATAATCAGGAATCAGAAGTTCATTTCGGCGTTTTCCAGTTTCGGGAGGAGTTTATCCTTTTCCGAGAGGACAATTTTCTCTTCCGGCATTTTCCAGTCGATGTCGAGGGAAGGGTCATTGTAGATTATCCCACCTTCGGTTTCTGGGTGATAGTACTCGTCGCACTTGTAAGTAAAAACGGCAGTTTCACTCAGGACGGAAAAGCCGTGGGCAAAACCTTTTGGGATCAGGAACTGTCTCTTGTTTTCAGCGGAAAGTTCAACTCCTACCCATTCCCCGAAAGTCGGTGAATCTTTCCTCAGGTCAACAGCAACGTCGTATACGCATCCTTCCAGAACCCTCACAAGTTTTGCCTGGCTATAGGGAGCTAACTGGTAATGGAGCCCCCGGACCACGCCATAGGATGATTTTGATTCATTGTCCTGGACGAAATTGTATTCCTTTCCAATCAGACCGTCCAGGATCTTTTTGTTATAGCTTTCAAAAAAGTATCCCCGGTCGTCAGCGAAAACTCTTGGCTCCAGAATAAAAAGGTCTTCTATTTTGGTTTTTATCAGGTTCATAGGTTTTGCCTCACTTGGTTTTTATAATCTCTGGCCTTGTGCCGAGGATGATCGCGATTTTCATGAGTTTCACTTAATTTATTAATAAAGATGAGTAATACAAATATCCAAATTTTTAGTATGATACACTTTATAATTATTTAAGTGATTTGGTTAATCCGGATAGCCCTCCTTTAAAGTTTCGATCCGTAAAAAGGTATTCGTGCGGGGGAAAGGGCGTGGTGCGGTTTGGCTGCGGTTGCCCGGGAAGTTCCTTGAGGAGACCGCCCACTGGACAAATATAAAAATAAAGTTTTGAGAAATTTTTTTATATGGTAAAGAAGTAACAAACACCCATAGTTTTTTGTTTTTTAAAGTCTACTTCTGGGTGATGTGTACATGGATCATGTAAAAAAAGTCTGCCCCATTTGCGGCAGAGAGTTCTTTGTTCTGGAAAATGTGGCAGAAAAGGCGGTTTACTGCACTCTCGAGTGCCTGGAAAAGGCTCAGGAAGGTTCGGGGGTTCGGGAAGAGTTTTTGGTTGCCGGAGAGTAAGCTTTGCGAGAGGGAAGCTTGCGGTTTGCAGGGGAGAGGTTGGAGTGCAATTCGGTTATGGTCGTTCCGGGGAAGTGTTCGCTGGAGCCCACCGACCGGCGAAATATAAAAAAGGAGTTTTTAAAATTTCGTCCGCTTGAGGGAGTGCAACGACCGAAACGGACCCCGTGCTGTTGCACTTACAGTGCAACTCCCAGAAAATCTCCGATTTTCTGTGATCCCGAAGCGGAACTCGGGCTCTAAACAGGTTTGTTATTCCGTAACTGGTTTTGTATTCAGCAGGAATCAGTTTTTTGGCAATTGGCTGCCCATAGTGGATATTTTCCTTTAACAGTTCCACCTTCTGAAGGAACGAATTAAGGATTGCCTCTTCTTGCTTTGAGCCTGAGGCTTTGTTCATGAGATCCTGATATGCATCTGCAGCTTCAGGGGCAAGGATTACCCTGACATATTTCATAGTTCGAGTCCCTGGACCACTGCCTTTCTCAAGTTTTCATTCCTGCTGTGAATCCAGGTTATTCCCTTTATCCCAACAGCAATTTTATTACTTTGTTCCAGATAATCCAGGATGACCATCAGAGTATTGTGGTTAACCTGTCTTGGTAGCATTTTCTTGAGATCTGCAACTGTTACAACACTTTCCGGGCTGTTTTTCAGGGTGTCTTCTACCATGAGAATAGTATTAAGAGTCGGGGATGGTTTTGCCTTCCCGGAATTTAACGCTTCTGCCATTTCTTTGCCTCCGGTAGATTTGCAATAGGCTCTGACATTTTGTTTTTCAAGTACATTTGCGTAACAAAAAGTTATTGATTAATAACTAATTGATATCTATTAATATTTATATCCTCTCGTAAGGCTATCAAATAGTTCTTAAGAAATCTTCAGAGTCCCGGTCCTTGTTTTTTTCGAATCGTAGTTTGGGTGGATGGACTGAATGGACTGGATGGACTGAAAAGGCTGTAATGCCTGGACAAAAGTTAATATGCTCTTCCGGAACACCTTTTTTTCTGATTGCTTTTCACTTCCCGGGGCTCTCACCGGGTGCCGGAGGCAGCCGGCCTTTCCCTGAAAATTAATAGAAGACTGCTGAAGTGTAAATTTCAAAAAAGATTTTAAGACGTTTTTTAATTAATTTTTGATCCCTGTTGTTCCGGTTTAGTGTTCGCAGGTGCCCGCTGACAGGCTAAAAATAATGATCAAGTATTGGCGATTATATTATATATGTTAAAGTATTAAACATATACAGTTTTTTAATATTTAATATCTACTTCGGGTGATGTATTTATGGATCATGTAAGAAAAATCTGCCCCGTTTGCGGCAGAGAGTTCTTTGTTCTGGAAAATGTGAAAGAAAAGGCGGTTTACTGCACTCTCGAGTGCCTGGAAAAGGCTCAGGAAGGTTCGGGGGTTCGGGAAGAGTTTTTGGTTGCCGGAGAGTAAGTTTTGGGAGGGAGTTTGCGGTTTGTGGGGTAGAGGTTGGGATGTAGGGTTACGGTTGTTTGGGGAAGTGCATGAAGGTGCCCCCCGACCGGTGAAATATAAATAATGGGTTTTGAAAATGTGAGGTTTCTCAGGTCTCGGGTCGGGTCCCGGGGATAATTGCTGTTTTCATTAGTTTCCGATTCAAAAGCACTTTCTCCCCACCTGTTTTGACAAATACTCAAAGAGTCTTTATAACATTAATATAAATATAACTTCCATATAAAATTTTCATATCTGAAGAAGTTATGGGATGCAGATCAAAAAGGTTGTTGTTTTAAGCGGATTATGAGGGCAAAAGATGGAAAATACGTTGCAATTTGGGGAAACGATCAGGGAGCCCGATGTCCGGATGCTCTCCGACATGAAAGACGTCCTTGCTGACAAGGCCTGGTTCCGGACAGCAGGGGACTTTGAGCTCTATTATATGTACCGGGAACTTTCCCGGACCGAATCCGACCTTCAGAGCATGCGAAAAGCCGGGCTCCGCTATGACATCACGGTTATCCCGCCTGCCCGCCTGGGAAAAGAGTTCGTAAAGACCAAAGGGCATTACCATCCCATAGTTCCGGGGGCAAAGGTCTCGTATCCTGAGATCTACCAGGTGCTCGAAGGAGAGGCTGTCTATCTCCTACAACAGGCGGAGGGGGAAAACGTCCTGGACGCTGTTGTTATAGAGGCTGAAAAAGGGGATGTGGTAATTGTGCCTCCGGGATACGGGCATATCAGCATCAACAGGTCCGAAACTGTCCTGAAGATGGCTAACTGGGTCTGCACCGACTTTTCCTCTGTTTATGAGCCTATCAGGAAGGCCGGGGGTGGAGCTTACTACCTGCTTGAGGGTGAAGGGTTCGTTCCGAATTCTAATTATGTTTCCTTGCCTGAAATCAGGCGGCTTGAACCTGTGGAACCTGAGCTTCTGGGGCTTGAGAGGAGAGAGGATATGTATGGGCTCGTAAATGAGCTTGAGAAATTAAGGTTCTTGAAGGAGCCACAGGAGTTTGAGGAGTTTTTCGAGGAGACTTTTGAGGAGAATTGATTGTATTCGGTAAAGGTTGCTTGGGGGGAGTTTTCTGAGCAGTCCGCCGACTGATAAAAAATAGAAATAAAGTTTTGAATTAGTAGTCCTCTTGAGGGAGCGAAGCGAGCGAAAAGGACCCCGTGCTCCCGAAGCGGAACTCGGGATGGCCAACTGGGTCTGCACCAGTTTTTCTTCTGTTTATGAGCCTATCAGGAAGGCCGGGGGCGGAGCTTATTATCTGCTTGAAGGTGAAGGGTTCGTTCCGAATTCTAATTATGTTTCCTTGCCTGAAATCAGGCGGCTTGAGCCTGTGGAGCCTGAGCTTCTGGGGCTTGAGAGGAGAGAGGATATGTATGGGCTCGTAAATGAGCTTGAGAAATTAAGGTTCTTGAAGGAGCCTCAGGAGTTTGAGGAGTTTTTTGGAGAGGTTTTTGAGAAGAATTGATCGGATCTCCGAACGTAAATATTTACACTTGATTTATAACCACGAAAGACACGGAAAGCACGGAAGGATTGTGCCCCAATTTCCTTTATTCCGTGCTTTCCGTGCTTTCTGTGGTTAAACTTTCACCTGGGATTGGTGAAAGAATTTGGGTCTTTGACTATTGATTTAGTAAAAGTTGTTTAGGGAAGTTTTCGGAGCTGCCCGCCGACCGGCTAAATATAAAAAAAGAGTTTTGAAAATATTAGGTGTTCGGGTTCTCGAATCAAAGTTCTGTTGGATAAGAGCTGATTTTTCATTCCGGAAAAACCGTATTTTGGGTTGCTTTTCACTTCCCGGGGCTCTCACCGGGTGCCGGAGGCAGCCGGCCTTTCCCTGAAAATTATTAAAAGATTGCTGAAGTATAAATTTCAAAGCAGTTTTGAAGGCTTTTTAATTAATTTTTGATTCCGGTTTTAGTAGGCTTGAGTTAACTTCCTTTCATTTCTTTCTTTTTTTTCTTTTCAATTTTTTCGTGCAGGCCGTTTGCAAGCAAACGGGAAAATAACCACGGGATGCGGTATTAAACGCTGCTCTGTTTTTCAGTCGGATTGAGTGAAATTCGGCTACGGTTCCTTAGGAGATGTTCCAGCAGCAGTTTCTTATCACTCGTATTTTGAAATAAGGTGCTTTGCAATGTATTCTGCAAAGAGTTCCAGGTCATCAATGTCATTCTGGAGATGAGAATAAAGTTTCACTATATCGATATCTGCATACATGTGGACGAGCACATTTCGAAAACCTGCGGCTGGTGCAAGTTTTTCTGCAAAGTCTTCAGGGAGAATTCCGTTCTGGCCAAGTGTCAGGATAACTTTTCTATAGGTATCTGGCCGCCTCAATTTCTCACTGGAAATAATCATCTCGCAAATATCAATCACGCAGGCCAGGGAAACCTCCATATACCTCTCAACTGCTCCTCTCAAAGTAAGGTTGTCTCTGATTTCCTCCAGATCATAGTTCTGATATTCCCTGAGGATGCTGACATACTCACCAAGTTGTTCAAGCTTGAAGTTTATCTCTTCTCTCATCTAAATCCGCTCTTTGCTATCCTTATTAAGTTTCTAGCTTGGTCCGCTTGAGCGAGCAAAGCGAGCGAAACGGACTCCGTGCTGTTGCACTTACAGTGCAACTAAAAGAAAAATCATAGATTTTTCTGATCCCGAAGCGGAACTCGGGTAGTTTATTTCTTCTCTCATCGAAACCCGTTCTCCGCTATTCTTTTCAGGCTCTCTTTTGCATGCCTTTCAATGTGATACCGCTCGTCAAGGTACCTGGACATTATTTTTGTTTCGAACCTGACTCTTTCAAGTTCGTCGGATTTCAAAATAATTCCGTCACGTATAACATTATAGGTCAAAAGGAGGGGTGAATCATTGAGTAACACGAGGTCTACGTTATTCGTATTAAGAAGTTCTGTAAGTTCGCCGATCAATTCAAGTTGAAGGTCAAAGGCTTCCTCCTGTGAAAGGCTCTCCTTAAAAAGCACAGCTATATCTATATCGCTTAAGCTGTTAGCTTCTCCACGGACTGTTGAGCCAAAAAGATAGGCTACCGTAACATCCTCAACTCCGGAGAAAAAATCCCTGAGCTCCCTTTCAAGCCTTTCAAGCTTCGGGTCTGGAGTAACGGACTTCACATCAGCAGACTGCATATTACCCATCATTAAGGACTTTATGCTTACCTCTGTTTATATCTTATGCAGGCCTTGCAATAGCAGGTCCTACAATATATGGTTCCGGAGTGATAAATAGTTCAGGCTTGTGAAAACTTCTAGCTTTATTCAGTTTTCGGTCTTGTATTTCGCAGGAATCAGCTATATTTCATAGTTCGAGCCCCTGGACCACTGCCTTTCTCAAGTTTTCATTCCTGCTGTGAATCCAGGTTATTCCCTTTATCCCAACAGCAATTTTATTACTTTGTTCCAGATAATCCAGAATGACAATCAGAGTATTGTGGTTAACCTGTCTTGGCAGCATTTTCTTGAGATCTGCAACTGTTACAACACTGTCCGGGCTGTTTTTCAGGGTGTCTTCTACCATGAGAATAGTATTAAGAGTCGGGGATGGTTTTGCCTTCCCGGAATTTAACGCTTCTGCCATTTCTTTGCCTCCGGTAGATTGCAGTAGGCTTTGAAATTTTGCTTTTCAGGTACATTTGCGTAACAAAAAGTTATTGATTAATAACTAATTGATATCTATTAATATTTATGTTCTCTCATAAGGCTATCAAATAGTTCTTAAGAAATCTACAGAGTCCCGGTCCTTGTTTTTTTCGAATCGTAGTTTAGCTGGATGGACTGAATGGACTGGATGGACTGAAAAGGCTGTAATGCCTGGACAAAAGTTAATATGCTCTTCCGGAACACCTTTTTTTCTGATTGCTTTTCACTTCCCTGGGATCTCACCGGGTGCCGGAGGCAGCCGGCTTTTCCCTGAAAATTAGCAGATGGTGGTTGCAGTATAAAAATCAAAGTTAGTTTTTACTCCATTTCGGCAAGGATAGATCTGAACATAGGGATAAGGGGTGGGATGTCCTGTTTTATGGTGTCCCATACAATTATAGGGTCCACGCCAAAATAACCATGGATTAGCCGGTCTCGCATGGTGGCCATGTCTCTCCACGGGATGTGTCGGTATTTTTCCCTGATCTTTGCAGGTACGTTTTTAGACGCTTCCCCTATGATCTCTATTGCCCTGATAACGGCATATTGTGTTTTTCTATCGTTGATAAACCGGTCATAGGAATATTCGGCTGTGAATTCTTCAATATCCAGCATGGCATTGAGTATGTCTTCTATGTAATCTCCTGCTTCCCGGTCGCTCATACTTCGACTACCTCTAAAAGGACGTGTTTGCCGATTCTGGGTTTCAGGGCAGTTTTTGATACAAGGTCTACCTTGACCCCAAGTTTATCCGACAGCTCATTCCCAAGTCTGGCATACCCTAAAAGTGTGATGGACCCGTTGAATTCCACCAGAATGTCCAGGTCGCTTGAGGCACTCTGCTCTCCCCTGATGTAGGAACCAAAAACCCCCATATACTTGATGGGGTACTTCTTCTTCAGTTCCGGAAGCATTTCCTGCAGTTTTTTTATATATATGTCAACCTCATGCTGGCTCCCCTGCAGTTTCATGATATTTTGATTTATGACCTTTCGTATATAAATTGATGGCTTTCTCCTTTAAACCCTTGACAACATCTAACTAATGTTTTCTTTCCGGAAAAACCGTATTTTGGGTGGCTTTTCACTTCCCGGGGCTCTCACCGGGTGCCGGAGGCAGCCGGCTTTTCCTTGAAAATTGTTAAAAGATTGATGGAGTATAAATTTCAAAGCAGATTCAAGGTTTTTTTAGTGAATTTACCTTTTTTGCTCTTTTATGGCTGATTCCCCTTTTCTTTTTTGCTTTTTTTTTCGGGCAGGCCGTTTGCAAGCAAACGGGAAAATAGCCACAGGATACGGCATTAAACGCTGCTCTTTTTTCAGCCTGCTTGAGGACAATTCGACCATGGTTGTTCTGTTTAAGTTCTCGAAGGTGCCCGCCGACAGGGAAAAAATAAAAAGTAAGTCATGAAAAATTCTTTTATACATTGTGAAGTAATGAATAACTACAGTTTGTTATTCTTTAAAGTCTACTTCCGGGTGATGTGTACATGGAACATGTAAGGAAAATTTGCCCCATTTGCGGCAGAGAGTTCTTTGTTTTGGAAAACGTGGAAGAAAAAGCGGTTTACTGCACGCTTGAGTGCCTGGCAAAGGCTCAGGAAGCTTCGGAAATTCGGAAAGACCCTTTACCGGTTGAACAGTAAGCTCCGTGGGGGGATTGCGGTTTGCCGGGCAGAGGCCGGGAGGAGGGGGCACGGTTGTTCAGGGAAGTGTGCTTAGCTTCCAGCCGGTTTTTCCCTGGAAATTTGGGGATGATTGCTGAAATAGAAGTTAAAAAACAATTTCAAAGGCGTTTTTCAGCGTGTTTTTGATTTCATCTTTACTCTGTTCGAGTTTTTTAATTCTATCCGTAACTTATTTTTTAAAAACTGTTTATGATTGAAATCATTATGAATTTTTCCTGGAAATTTGCTTTCAATATGGGCTGTTTCAGGGCTTTTTTATGATTTTTAAGGGATTATGGAGGTTTCAATCTTTTTTTCATATTTTTTATTCTTTAATTGTATTCTCTTCGGTTTAATATCTCTTTTCGTATTTTTTAACATGATTAAAAAGTTTTTTATATGTACCAATTCATCTCTCTAATCGGGGGGATGAAGTTGCTTGCGGGTTCCATAACGGCTTCCGGGAATTTGATACTTAATACTGCAGTTTCAGGCGTAAGTGCCTGTTCGATATCCACGGGGATCTACTACCCGGAATACGGGGCGATAATAACCGTCGGCCTGATCCTCCTGCTCTCCTTAAAGGAAGTGCTCTCGGCATCAAGCCAGTGGTCCCGGGACCTGAACGGCTCGCTCAATACAGCTATCTTGCCATTGTTGGTTTCTTTTTTCGGAATCGTTGTTTTTAAGGTGCTGGCAATTCTTGCCTGATTTAAAGCCTAGCCTGAAGACCTCCGGAAACTCTCGAAGACGTCCGAAGGCTCCCGAAGGCTCCCGAAGACTCCCGAAGACTTCCGGAGATGTCTGAAGACGTTTCGTATATCCGGGTACACAGCTGCCAGGGTTTCGATTTGTAAAATAAGATTCATGCGGGGGGAAGGACGTGTGCGGTTTGAATAAGGTTGCTCTGGGGAGTTTAGGGAGCTGTCCGCAGACCTGCAAAAAATAAAAAACGGGTTTTGAAAGTATGTGCTTGCCCGGGTTTCCAGATTATAATCGGCTGGATAAGAGCGAAGTGATTCTTTCCGGAGAATCCGTTTTTCGGACTGCTTTTCAGGTCCCGGGGATCTCACAGGGTGCCAAAGGCAGCCGGCCTTTCCCTGAAAATTAATAGAAGGCTGCTGCAATAAAAATTCAAAGGTAGTTTTTGTTTTCGTTTTTTGATTCCGGTTGCTCCGGGGGAGTTTAGGGAGCTGTCCGCAGACCTGCAAAAAATAAAAAACGGGTTTTGAAAGTATGTGCTTGCCCGGGTTTCCAGATTATAATCGGCTGGATAAGAGCGAAGTGATTCTTTCCGGAAAATCCGTTTTTCGGACTGCTTTTCACTTCCCGGAACTCTCACCGGGTGCCAAAGGCAGCCGGCTTTTCCATGAAAATTAATAGAAGGCTGCTGAAATATAAATTTAAAAGCAATTTTAGAGGTGTTTTTTGTGAATTTTATCCTTTTTTCAGTTTGTTTGAGTTTCATTTCTTTCATTGTCTTCCTTTCAACTTTTTTGAGCAGGCCGTTTGCAAGCAAACGGAAAAATAACCACGACATACGGGAATAAACGCTGCTCTGTTTTTCAGTCCGCTTGAATACGCAAAATAGACCCCATGTTTCAGAAGCAGAACTCGGCTAATGCAACTCAGCCGGTTAAAAATAAAAAAAGGGATGCAGGGCCTTAGCCCTTAATACCTTCGAAAAATCAAAAAGAGGAGACACAGGTTTCTCTTCCATCAATTTCCCCTTAAATTTCTTATTACCCCCTTAATCCCACATTCATCCCTTTAGCTCGTGCCCGTTTTTATCTCCCCTTCCGATTCCCTTGTACACAAAACCCTTTTCAATAAACTCGGCCGGCTTAACAACGTTCCTTCCATCCACAATGACAGGGTTTTCCTTCCCGCTAAGCTCTTTGAGCCAATCGGCCTTCACATTAAAGTACGCACTGTGCCCCGTAAAAACAACCACAGCATCCGCACCCCTGACAACCTTTTCCAGGTCAGCCGAGATCTCAACGTCCGGGTAATTTACGACGTAGGGATCGTGTACCCTCACTTCTGCCCCTGCCTGCAGGCAAAGGTCCCTGTAGGGTTCGGAGGGGGCGTTTCTGGCATCGTCGGAGTCGTTTATGAAAGCCCAGCCGAGCATGGCAATCTTTGCCCCCTCTACCGTTTTCCCAATCCGCTCAAGGGCTGCAACGGTCAGGTTGTACATGTGAACAGGCATGAAGTCGTTGACCTTCCGGGCAAGCACGTAGATGGAATCCGCACCTTCCGGATAGTCCAGCTGCCCTTCCCCGATCTTTACGCCTCTTTCCAGGTGGTAGGTATCCTTGGTAAGGCAGTGCCCCCCAACCCCGGCCCCGGGCCAGAGGATGGCTCGCGTAATTCCCTCACCTTTCAGGCTGTCCACGCCGGTCCTGACGTCGTAGACGTTTATGCCCATGGCTTCACAGTAGAGGGCGAGCTGGTTGATGGCTGCAATCTGCAGGTCCCGGAAAGTGTTTTCTGCGGTCTTGGTAACTTCGGCAGCAGTGGCAGACATAGGGATTACTTTTCCGACTGTGAGCACCGGGGTGTAGAGCTCAACTGCCCGCTTCGTGCTGGCCTCATCAATCCCTCCCACAATCCGGTCATGTTCCCTGATATTTTTAAGGAGCCTCCCCACCATGACCCTTTCGGGAGCATGGGCAAGGGCAAAGTCTTCCCCCGCTTTTAACCCGGATTCCTCTTCAAGGATCTGCTTTGCCATACCTTCGGTTGTGCCTGGGGTAATGGTGGACTCCAGGACCACCAGCATTCCGGGTTTCAGGTATTTCCCGACGTTTCTGATGCCTTCTATAAGGGCACTGAAATCAGGAGTCAGGTCTTTCGGGTTGGCAAAGGGGGTCTGGATTGAAAGGGTAACAGCGTCCAGTTCGGAGATCCTCGAAAAATCGGGAGTGCACTCGAACTTCCCGGCACCTGTTACTTTGCCGATCAGCTCTTCCAGGCCTGGCTCTTCGCCTTTTAACGGGCTTTCTCCCCGGTTGAGCATATCGATTTTGTAGCCTGAGGACTTCGAGTTTCTCTGGAACCCCAGGACTCTATCAAAACAGGAGGCATCTGCGAAAAGGACGGCTGCAGGGATGCCGACGTAGCCCATGCCGAGGACTCCGACCTTTTTTATCGGACCGCGGGCTTCGAGGAGAGTTTTAAGTTTGCTCATGAGTACCACTTCAATAAGGACAGCATTTCGGATATAATGAAGTAAGTGTTTCAGACTTAATCCGGTAAGCGTTTCAGATTCAGTGAAGTAAATATTTCTGATTTAACGAGATCAGCGTTTCGGACCTTCAAATCTTGATCAGTTATCAAATCTTGATCAGTTTTTCTTCTTCATATGAGCGGATGGCTGCCATGGCAACTTCCAGAGCGTGTTTGCCGTCTTCACCACAGGTTTTTGGGGCTTTGCCCGTGGAAGCGCATTCTATGAAGTGTTCCAGTTCGTTTTTAAGAGGTTCGCTTTCCACCACTTTAGCCTGCCGGATCCAGCCGTTGTCGTGGATTTCTACGGTCTGGTCGATGTAGTCCAGGTAAGCGACGCCGTTAACGCCTATGGCTGTGAGCCGCCTTACTTTGTGAGGGGTTAGCCAGTTTGTTTCCACGACCCCTGCGAACTCGTGGTCCAGGCGGAGGATGATTGAGGCATGGTCTTCAAAAGAATGGATGTCAGCACCTGCCACGGCGTAGACGTGGTTTACTCTCTTGCCGTAGAGGTACGAAATAATGTCAATATCGTGGACCCCGATGTCCAGGATCACGCCAACGTCACGGATCCTGGGGTTATAGGGGCCGACCCTCCGGGTGGAGATGGAAACAACCTTGCCCAGGACCCCGGACTCCATGATCTCCTTAAGTTTGATAACCGCAGGGTTGAACCTCTCGATATGGCCAACCATCAGGATCTTTCCCGCCTTCTCTGCAGCCTCGATCATCAGGTCTGCATTTTCGATACTGTCTGCGATAGGTTTTTCCACAAGGACGTGAAGCCCCGCTTCCAGGGCGTCAAGGACGACCTGCTTATGCAGCTTGGTCGGGACAACGACACTGACCGCATCAAGACCTTCGGCAAACATTTCTTTGTAATCCGTAAAGGGTTTCGTGTCAAACTGGGCAGCCATGGCGTCCACCCGTTCAAAGTCAACGTCCGAGATCCCGGCAAGTTCTACACCTTCCATTTCACTGTAGATCCTGACGTGGTTCTGGCCCATGGCTCCAGTGCCTATTACTCCTACTCTGATCAAATGTCTCACTTCCTCTTATTTTAAGCTGGGTTCTGGAAAACAGGGTTTGAATCAAAAGTTCGGTCCTGATTCAGTTGTTAGAGTAAAATTCCCTGATTGCTTCAATTATTTTCTGCGTATCCATTTCCGATACCCCAGGGTGAACCGGCAGGGAAAGGACTTCTTCTGCTGCCTTTTCGGAAACAGGCAGGAGGTCTTCGTATCCGAGTTCCAGGTAGAGAGGCTGCTTGTGAATGGGCATCGGGTAGTGGATACCAGTCCCGATTTCTTTCTCTCTCAGGAATGCAGCAAGCTCGTCTCGCTTTTCAGCCCTGACGGTGTACTGGTGGAAAGCGTGGGTGCAGCCGGCTTTTATCCCAGGGATTGAAACGCCGGGAACTCCCTTGAGCCCGGCTGAGAGCAGTTCTGCGTTTTTCTGCCTGCAGGTGATGAACCCGTTGAGTTTTCCTAGCTGCACAAGCCCGATTGCGGCTGCAATGTCGGTCATCCGCAGGTTGAAGCCCAGGCATTCATGCAGGTAGCGGGTGTGTGAACCGTGGGCCCGGACCATCTTTGCCTTTTCCGCAACTTCCCGGTCGTTTGTGGTAAGCATCCCGCCTTCACTGGTAGTCATGTTCTTGGTCGGGTAGAAACTGAATGCCCCTGTCCCGAAAGCCCCCACCCTCTTCCCGGAATAAGCGGCTCCGTGCGCCTGGCAGGCGTCTTCCAGGACGGCCAGGTTGTGGTCCTCGGCAAGCTCCATGATGGCTTTCATCCCTGCAGGGTGCCCGTAAAGGTGGACCGGCATAATGGCTTTTGTTCTCGAAGTGATTTTTTCCCGGATTTTTTCCGGGTCTATATTATATGTATCCGGCTCAATGTCCGCAAATACCGGCTTTGCCCCTGTGTAGAGGATGCTGTTTGCGGTTGCAATGAAGCTAAAAGAAGTTGTTATTACCTCATCCCCCACTCCTATCCCGTGGGCTAAAAGAGAGGCATGGAGGGCAGCAGTGCCCGAGTTTACGGCAACTGCATACTCACACCCGGTGTACTCTGCAAAAGCAGATTCAAATTCTTCAACCTTCGGGCCCTGGGCAATCATACCCGATTTCAGGACATCGGTTACTGCGTCAATTTCTTCCGGACCTAACAGCGGTTTTGCAACTGGGATCATGGTTGATCTTCTTTTTGTGTTTAAATTTATTCTGTGCCTTTTAAGACCTTATTCGAATTCATGTCTTTTAAGACCTTGTTCGGATCTCAGTAGATCTGTTTCTTTTAAGACCTTGTTCGAATCTCATTAAATCTCTTTTTTAAGACCTTATTCAAATCTCATTAAATCTCTTTTTTAAGACCTTATTCGGATCTTACAGGTCTTATTCCGATTTATTTAGATCTTGTTCAGTTCTTTCAAATCTCCCGGCAGGTCAAGAATTTTTGCAGGGACTCCGGCTGCCAGTTTCCATGGAGGGAGATCCTTCGTAACAAGAGCCCCTCCCGCCACCATAGCGCCCTCCCCTATTTCAACACCCGGAAGAAGAGTTGCATTTGCACCTATTGATGCCCCTTTCCGGAGGACAGGTCCTTTGAGAGGGTACTCTTTCCTTATAGGATATTTATCATTTGCAAGTACGGCACAGGGCCCAATAAAGACGTTATCTTCGATAGTCACATTAGTTGGAATGTAAACATTTCCCTGGATGCTCACATTATCCCCGATCCTGACGTTCCCATCGATAATGACGTTTGTCCCTATGAGTACGTTGTTTCCGATGTCGGTATTTTCCCTGATCATCACGTTATGGCCTGTTTTGAAATTCTTCCCGGCCCTCACCCTGGAAAAGATTGTACTCCCCGCCCTTATAATCGAATCCGGACCTATTGTGCAGCCGGGAAAATCGTAGTCTTCAATTTCCAGGCCCTGTTTCAGGATTTCCATCAGGATTTTGTGCTCGGGATATCCCAGAATCACGTTTTCCAGGATGATTGTTCCTTCACCGACTGTTGAAGAGCCGTATACTTTTGAAGAATTGTGGATTCTAAACTCGCTCGAATTCATTTCTTCCCCCATTTTATTCCAGATATGCTTCAGAACAATATGTTTCAGAACAATATGTTTCAGAACAATATGTTTCAGAACAATATGTTTCAGAACAATATGTTTCAGAACAATATGTTTCAGAACAATATGTTTCAGAACAATATGTTTCAGAACAATATGTTTCAAATACTGTTTTCCGGAAGCTGTTCTTCATAAAATGTGCATAATATGGCTGATTTGATAATTTTATCCGTGCTCACCTGGCCGGCTTCCAGGAATGATTTTGATTTTTATGGCCCCCTGGCTTTCCCGGCCTGGCGTGTTTGCAAATATTTTTAGTTCCGGGCTAATTACTCTGTATAATTATTTAAATTATTTGATTATTTTCCACAAAGCAGTGCCCTCGCCGTCTCCCTCACACTCTCTTCCGAAGAATACCCAGGCTTCCACCCTATTTCCTTCAGGTTCCCAATCCCGAGTCTCATCCTCGGGACATCTCCTTTCCAGCCCCTGCTCCCGCCGGTGTAGGTAAACTCGACATCCGAAAGCTCCAGTTCCTCCACAACAATCTCCCCGATCCGGGTAGCACTGATGGTATCCTCGGACCCGACATTGAAGATGTTGACTTCTTCGGTGCTATTTTCAATGGCAAAAAGGATCGATTCCACGCATTCCGAGACGTGCAGATAGGATTTTTCCTGCTTTCCGTCCCCCAGGACCTCAAGCCTCGCCGGGTTTTCCCTCAATTTGCGGATAAAGTCCACGGTAATCCCGTGAGTGCTTCTCGGGCCGACTATATTTGCAAACCTGAATACCCAGGCCTGCATGTCGAAGGTGTGGGTATAAGAAGTGATAAGGGCTTCGCAGGCAAGTTTGGAGGCCCCGTAAAGGGAAATGGGGATGAGGGGGCCGTAGTCTTCAGGAGTGGGCATGACTTTTGCATCTCCGTAGACAGTGGAAGTCGAAGTAAAAACTATTTTTCCAACGCCGGTTTTCCGCATGGCTTCCAGGAGCTTGTAGGTTGCAAATATGTTCTGGTCGAAGTGGACTTTCGTATCCGAAACTCCGAGTTTTACATCCGGGTTTGCAGCTACGTGGAAGACGAAGTCTATGCCTGAAAGAGCCCTTTCGAGCTGCTCTGTGTCAAGAATGTCCCCGTTTATGAGTTCAAAATTCGGTTTTTTGAGGTGCTGCTCAATAAAATCCATGCTGCCCGAGCTGAAATTGTCCAGCACCACCACCTCGTTTCCATCTTCCACCAGGCGGTCCACCAGATGGCTCCCTATAAAACCAGCCCCGCCCGTCACCAGGACTTTGCCCGCAACCGGGTTTTTTTCACTAAACGCCATAAAATCCCTTCATCTTCTTTTTTTATATGAAATATTTCTACTGACCTAGTATAATAGACCAGGATGCACTTAATTATTCACAAAATATAACTTATCAACTACCCAAATTTTTATCTGGATACACTTTATATTTATTTAAGTGATTTGGTTTTATTCATATCAGGCAGCCCCGCCTCCGAACCCCCCGCAAAATAGATCCAATCGACTGGTATAAATGCCAGACTATTATTTTAAGTCCGCTTGAGGGAGCAAAGCGACCGAAACGGACCCCGTGCTGCCGAAGCGGAATTCGGCTGGTACAGCACAGCCTTTCGAATTGGGATATGCCCGGTTACAGCCCCATCAGGGGAAAAATCCCGAAAACGAAGATATTCATAAAGCCGTGGATAAGAACCACAAGGGTAAGATCCCCTGTCCTGTAGTAGAGCTGGCCTATGAAAATTCCCACGAAGATGGCGTAAAGGATCTCAGTGAGACTGCCGTAACCTGCATGCATGAGTCCGAAGAGAAGACTTGCAACGAGGATGCCTGCGGCAGGGCCCAGGAACGACTCGAGCCTTGTCTGGAGAAGACCCCTGAAGATGAGTTCTTCGATTAGCCCGACGAAGAAGATCATCACGATTACGAGGCTCAGGAGGCTTGCAAGGCCCAGGTCCGGGATAAGAGCATCTCTTACACTTACCTGGAGTATGGTATACTCTCCATAACCAAGAACCGCGCCCATGGAAACAGCTAAGGGGAAGAAGAGCCAGAGTCTCCTCAAAGTAAGGCCCATCTTTTCAAGGGTAAACTCCTGGTACACGGCGATAATTGCTACCGGGATTGCCATAGGGGCGTAGATGAAGGCCAGGGCATAGAGTGTATCTTCAAAAAAGACAGGTGTTGCGAGGTTGACCAGGCGGAGGATCGGGAGGAGCATCAGGATCTGGTAGGTCCGCTGTATCTCACGGTCCTTGATGAGCGCAATGCACACTACCAGGGTTATAAGGAGCAGGGTGTGCGCCATTATGGCTTCATCCAGACTCCCCTCGTAGATCATCAGTTCGGCAAAAGCGATAATCAGTATCGGGATAGCTTCAAGAACACCCCTGTGCCGGGGCAAGGCGTTTTCAGGCTCCTCCCGGACTTCGCTATTTTCACTCACTTTTTTCCCCAACTCCCTTTTCCTTTCGAATTTATCTATTTCGTTCAGGAAAGATGCGGAGTTCCTTTCATGTTCATAAGTCTCGTCTACCAGTTCCGGGCTTGCCATGTTCAGGCCTCCTCAGCCTTTTCACTTACGTTTATCCAGAGACGCAGTTCCCGGTATGGGACTTCCTTTTCAGTATCGTTGAAGAGCAGGAACTCAAGTTTCATATCCGTCCCTTCGAAAGGCGGCGTGATTTCGAGAGTTTCTTCCCAGCTCTCGTTATGGGCCAGGTTGATATATTTCATGTTTTCGGGAAGGTCTAAGGACCTGTTATCAAGCCGGGCGGCCATCGCATAGTTTACTGTCCGGTACTCATGGTTTACAATCCCCACAATGACATTCCCGTCTTCACCAAGCACGTACTCTGTCGGGTAGTTGCTTGCCATACCCTCTGGCCCCAGTATATAGAATTCCGTAAAGTGCTCGTACTCTTTCGGCACCACAGCAGCATAGGTAAGGGTCCCCAACGACGCAAGAATGGAAAAGACCATGAGCACCATGAGGATTTTCTCTACTGTTGTTTCCGGTTTATTCAGGATTTCGTCCTTCAGGTCAAGGGCCACAGCCCTGAAAGACACCACAAGAACTTCTTCCCCGGGAAGGTTCCGCCTCCGGTAGTATGCAGCCCCGCACATGAGGAGCGTAAAAACCGAAAGGCTCACAATTATGGGCATGAGCCTTATCCCCCAAGCCATATAGTTCAGCCAGAGCCCCATCATTGGCACGACTGCAATGCTCAACCCTAAGGAAAGGACAACCCTTTCGATCCAGCCCAGGTCTTCTTTTCCTGGAAAGAGCGCTGCCACCAGCGTGTACCCCGGCAAAAAGAGCACCATGGGTATCCCCAACACCACCCTGATAAAACTCCCGTTAAGCCCCGGCGTCAGCACGAAGATATCTGTCAGGAGTACAAGACCTGCCACCAGCAGCAGGTCCAAAGGAAATCGTTTATTTCCGGCCATTTTCCCTCTGAGAATAATTTTTTAATCACTTTCTTCTTTCCACACCTGATGTATCAAGTAAGTCCTATTGAATGAGTCCTTAATTTTGAAATGGAATCCTTGTACTCCGGTCCGGTTACGGTTTCAATTTATTTGTTAGCTGGATACCGGAGGATATGCAGTGTGGTATCCGGGTCGGGTCTCAAAAAAGATCCCAATCCAGTCCCCTAAAAGCTTGTATTCCTGCCCCCCAAAAAGCCTGTACTCAAAGCTCTGAAAAGCTTGTATTCCGATCCCCGAAAAGCTTATACCCAAGGCTCTGGAAAACTTGCACTCCAGCTCCTAAAAGAACCCACTCCAAGCTCCGATTACCATTTATAATGAAAAATTCCCCCTGGGCTTCTTCAAGTTTTTAACTTCCCCATACTCATATTGTTCCTTTCTATGAAAAGTTTTTCCCTTTTTAGAAGAGTCTTAAGAGAGTCTGCATAAATTCGAACAGATTCAAAGAACGGATTTGAAGAACAGGTATAAATACGGAATGAAAATGCATCCCGGAACTTTCCGACTCACACAGAAAATTTTATGTTTTCTCCCCCCTTCTCTAAAAACCATGAATGTACTGGTTACAGGCGGGGCAGGGTTCATCGGCTCCCATATTACCAAATATTTTGCGGATGAAGGGCACAGAGTCCGGGTTTTTGACAACCTGGCAACCGGCTTCCTGCAAAACGTCCCTGCACACAAAAACATCGAATTCCTCGAAGGGAATATCTGTGACCCCTTCGCCGTGTCAAAAGCTGTTTCCGGCATGGACTATGTCTTTCATGAGGCGGCCCTGGTCTCCGTCCCCTTAAGCTGTGAAAAACCTGCCGAAGCCTTCAGGACAAACACCCTCGGGACCCTGAACGTGCTCCAGGCCTGCGTAGAAGCCGGAGTCGAGAAGTTCGTGACCGCCTCCTCGGCGGCGATCTACGGAAACAACCCCGCCCTCCCCAAGCGCGAGGACATGTACCCTGAACCTGCCTCCCCTTACGCAATCTCCAAGCTGGACGGGGAGTACCTTGCCCGGATGTTTTACGAGGACTACGGGCTTCGGACCACCTGCCTGCGTTACTTCAATGTCTACGGCCCCCGCCAGGACCCGAAATCCCCCTATGCAGCGGCAATCCCCATCTTCCTGGAAAGGGCAAAAGCAGGAAAAGACCTTACGATTTATGGAGACGGTCTCCAGACCCGGGACTTCGTGCATGTAAAAGACGTGGTCAAGGCAAACGCCACAGCCCTGGAACACGGGGACGGAGAGGTTTTCAACGTTGCCCTGGGAAAGAGCATAACAATCCTTGAACTTGCAGAAACCATCCTGGACCTCACCGGCTCCTCGGGAAAAATAGTTCACGCCGACCCCCGTGCAGGGGATGTCCGTGACTCTCGCGCCGACGTCTCAAAGATCTCTGGCTGGTGGAAAGGCGAGCTCAAGCTCAGGGAAGGCATCGAGGGAATGCTTTAAGGGCCTGCATATCAAAGGTGTGGGAATACAAGGTTATCAAGGGCTCACAGGTAAGTTTGGACGCTCCGTAAAGGGAAATCGGGATGTTGGGGCGTAGTTTTTCAAGGTTGCCATAACTTTTGTTTCCCCGTAGACGGCGGTAGTGGAGGTAAACGCAAGCTTTCGGCCCCCTGCCTGCGCATGGCTTCCGGAAGCTTATAGGTTGCCGGGATGTTCTGGTCAAAGTGGACCATGGTTGAAACTCCCGGTTTTACATCCGGGTTTGCAGCCGCGTAGAAATGCACCGGCGAAAGAATGCGGGATTACCGATTCAAAGGGGGTACCACGCAAGACCTTCTAACATTTAAGTGCTTCAAAGTGTCACAATATAATAGTGGATTATTCCACCTACTATACCTTTAAATATCAAAACCCCCATGCACTGACACATATATCCAACTAAAATATAATCAAATCCTAATAATTCTATTAGCTTTCACCAATCACGGTTATTATTCAACGGAAATCAATTCGAAGTCTAATTCAAGGTAACTAATCCGAAGGAATCAAAGTACCATTCAAAGGAGCATTTCGATGGTAAAAACCGAGAAATTCATTCCAAAGGCAATTGATAGGATTAAAAACGAAATCGAGGGGAGGGCGATAATTGCCCTTTCCGGCGGCGTGGACAGTTCGGTCTGTGCGGAGCTGGCTTACAGGGCAATCGGGGAGAAGCTGCACCCCATCTATATAGATACCGGGCTCATGAGGAAGGGGGAGACCGAAAGGATCGCCCACATATTTTCCCACATGAACCTGCACATCGTGTTTGCGAAGGACAGGTTCCTGGGAGCTCTCAAGGGGATCACAGACCCCGAAGAGAAAAGAAAAGCAATCGGAGAGACCTTTATCCGGGTCTTCGAAGAGGAAGCAAAGGAACTGCAGGCTGAGTACCTGATCCAGGGCACCATCTACCCGGACAGGATCGAGTCCGAGGGCGGGATCAAGTCCCACCACAACGTGGGTGGACTGCCTTCAGTAGTCGATTTCAAGAAAATTGTGGAGCCTATTGACGACCTTTACAAGGACGAGGTAAGGGAAGTTGCCTGGGCGCTTGAAATGCCAGAGGAAATCTGCGAGAGGATGCCTTTCCCGGGTCCGGGACTGGCTGTGCGCGTGCTCGGGGAAGTTACCGAAGAGAAGCTCGAAGCTACCCGTGAGGCAAACGCCATTGTAGAAGAAGAACTTCTGGACCGGTTCTGCCCCTGGCAGACCTATGCCGCATTGATCGGTAAAGGGACCGGGGTCAAGGGCGACATCCGGGCCTACGGCTGGATCATGGCAGTCAGGGCTGTCGGGTCCCGGGACGGGATGACCGCAGAAGCGCTGGAACTGCCCTGGGACGTCCTGAGGCACATCCAGTCCAGGATCACCTCCGAGATCCCGAGCGTGGTCAGGGTGGTCTACGACATCACGCCAAAACCTCCTGCGACCATTGAGTTCGAATAAAGCCGGAAAAGGCTTCAAACAATCTTTTTCTTTTTTTTGAAAAGCATTAAACAAACCTAGCTTTAAAGCGAGTTTTCACAACCATGTCCCTGAATAAAGCAGTACTCGATATCCGGCAGCGGATAAAGGTCAGGCCTTCTCCAACAAACGTGCCGGCGGCAAGCTGGACAGGAAGCGACCTGGTAAACGGTGTAGAGACAAAGACCCTGACGATGATATTCAAGACCGCAGGATGCCGCTGGGGAAAAGCCGGAGGGTGCACCATGTGCGGCTATGTCTACGACTGCGCAAGCGAACCCCCTACCCTGGAAGACTATAAGGCCCAGCTTGAAAAAGCGATGAAAAAAGCCGAAAACTTTCCAGAGCTCATGATCAAGATCTTCACCTCAGGAAGTTTCCTGGATGACAAGGAAGTCCCCCTCGAAGCGCGGCACATAATCCTCGAAGCCCTGGCAGCTGACCCCCGTGTGGTCAAGGTGCTCGTGGAAACCCGCCCCGGCTTCGTAAGCGACGAAAACGTGCAGGACTGCCTCGACATTATGAGAGAAAAGCCCTTCGAACTTGCCTTTGGTCTTGAGACCAGTTCCGACAGGATCAGGAAAGACTCCATCAACAAAGGTTTCAGTTTCAGGGACTTCGTCCGCGCCGCCGAGATAGCAAAAAAGCACGGGGTAACCGTAAAAACCTACCTCATGCTAAAACCCCTCTTCCTCTCCGAAAAACAGGCCATGGAAGACATCCTCCACTCCATCGACGACGCAGCCCCCTATTCGGACACCATCTCCATCAACCTCTGTAACGTCCAGAAAGGAACTCTGGTCGAGTCCCTCTGGGAAAAAGGCCAGTATCGCCCCCCCTGGCTCTGGAGCATCGTAGAAATTCTGAAGCAGGCAAAAGCCGCCCACCCTGAGCTCCCCATGATGTCCGACCCCGTAGGCGCAGGCTCAAAACGTGGCCCTCACAACTGCAAAATATGCAGCAGAGATGTCGCAGACGAGATAAGGGAATTCTCCCTGACCCAGGACCCCGCAGACCTCGAAAAAGTCGACTGCGGATGCAAAGAGCTCTGGAAAAAAGTGCTCGAAATAGAGGACTTTACGTACGGGACGCCGATTTTAGAGTGACAGAAAAAAAGAAAAATTAATTGGCAGAAAACAAAAAGCAGGAACCGGACAAAAAATAAGAACTGAGGAGATTTTTCTCCCTTTACTTTTTCTCCCTTTACTTTTTCTCCCTTTACTTTTTCTCCCTTTACTTTTTCTCCCTTTATTTAATAAGAGGGAAGCTGGCACCTTGCCATCATAAACAGGTCGGCATACCTCCCGTCCTTTATTATTGAATACTTTTTTTTCCCTTCTTACTTTTTAGTCGAACTTTTATTTTCTCATGGCTCAAAGCCAGGCCCATAGATCATTGTCCCGACTCCGCCGTCGGTGAAGAGTTCGAGAAGCATGGAATGAGAAACGCTACCGTTTATAATGTGAGCCTTCTCGACCCCGCTTTTTACGGCCACGGCCGCTCCTTTGATTTTCGGAATCATGCCCCCCCGGATTATTCCTTTCCTGATAAGGGGATCGACATCATCCAGCGTGATGCGGGAGATACGGCTTTCGAGATCGTTCATGTCCCTGAGGAGCCCGGAGACGTCGGTCATGAGGATGAGTTTTTTGGCACTGAGAGCTGCGGCAATGTCTCCTGCAACAGTATCGGCGTTGATGTTCAGGGCATTGCCTGCCACGTCCACGGCAATCGGGGAGATTACGGGGATATAGCCCTTTTCAAGCACAATCCGGAGGATTTCGGGATTGATGACCTCGCTCTCCCCCACCCAGCCGATATCAACCTCGGTTTCCACGCCTTCAACCATGACCTTCTGAACGGCTTTCTTGCGGGCGAGAATCATTCTCCCGTCGTGGCCCGTTAAACCTATACCCTTGCCCCCGGCTTTCCCTATAAGGGAAATCATTTTCGTGTTGATGTTGCCCACCAGGACCATGCGGGCGATTTCCAGGGTCTCGTCATCCGTTATGCGGAGCCCTTCCACAAATTCGGCTTTCTTCCCCATGCGCGTCATCTTTTCCGTGATCTCAGGGCCGCCCCCGTGCACGATCACCGGCTTGATCCCCACAAAACGCAGGAGCACGATATCCTTGATGATGTCTTCCATGACCTGGACGTTGACCATGGCATTTCCACCAACCTTGATGACCATGACCGAGTCATAGAACTCCTGCATGTAAGGCAGGGCCTCGATAAGCACATTCTCTCGCTTCAGTGACATGACCTAGGAATCAGAAGTTCTGCTATTAAACCTATCGTTAAAAGGGACCGCAAAACCCCGGGATATTGAAGAAAAAAGATTCGAAGAACCATAAAGATCCTCCGGGCGCTCAAAAAAGATTTATAGGAGAAGGAATCCGAAAAAAGCAGAACTGCATTTAGAGAACAAAACTTCTTTAAAAGAGCTGAATCTCTTTAGAGAACAAAACTTCATTTAAAAAAGCAGAATTGCATTTAGAGAATAAAACTTCACACATAAAGAGAGGAATTTTCTTTAGAAAACAGAACGTCATATAAAGAGGAATTTCCTTTAAAGGTTTTGAAATAAACGATCCCGGAAAGTTTTGAAAAATAAAGTCCTTTCCAGGAAAATGCATATATAAGTATTGGAAAGAAAAAGAAATAACCCCTATTTGAAGGGGCTGTGACAAATGCAATTTACTCGAGCTTTTCAATCCTTTCTTTCTTGACAAAGGGCTTGCTGATTTTCTCGGGCATCCAGTCAGGCCTGTTCTTGGGGGCTTCGACGTCGTCCTTCCATGCCTTGAAAACGTGCACCTTCTTTGTCCCGCGTTCCCTGAGGCGGATGATTTCCGGCTTCTTCTTTGTGCCGGCCCCACGGTTCGCAGCCTTGAGAGCAGCCTGCCGAGGCTGTTTTCCGGTGAATACTCCGTGCTCATTGCCAGCTTCGTCTCGTAAAACAAAATTTCTTGTGTTGGACATAAAGGTCACCTCGCAAATTGTATTGCTAGACACTGATTAAGTTTTAAAGTATATAAATTCTTTCTTCAGGAAGTTGGCTATAGTTAGTGTTTTGGGGAAAAATGACCCAAAACCGTGAACTCTATATAAACTAAATTTTTCTATATTGTGCTCTGTATGGGAAATATTTAAATATTTATGGCTTGTTGGAAATATACCCAAATATGGGTTCAGGAAACGGGTAATAGCATTTTGGAAAAGAATGTTTTATTGTACTTTTGGAAAAAAACTGAAAAATAGAAAGCATAAGCTTTACATGCTATAACCCCTAATGGCTATTATATTTTGTAAATGCATATAAAATTGCAAGATTGCAAAATCCGTACCAATCAAATTTATCCGTATAAAATCGAACATTCATCTTTTTATGGATATGGTTAACATGGAAAATTGTATTTTCAACCTCCCCGACGTCCAGGCCAGCAAACCGAGCGTGCCGATTAACCTCACGAGGGTAGGGGTTACAAACGTAAAAAAACTCGTTGAAATAAAAAGAAGAGACAAACGTCCCATCGTACTGATTTCAACCTTTGACGTCTTTGTTGACCTGCCTTCTGACAGGAAGGGAGCTAACCTCTCACGCAATTTCGAAGCCGTTGACGAGGTGCTGGAGAATATACTCAGCATGCCCGTGTACGAGATTGAGAAACTCTGCAGCGATATCGCACACAACCTTTTAGGCCGCCACGAATATGCCAACCAGGCAGAAGTCAGGATGACAAGCGAATACATGGTCAGGCGTGCTTCCCCGGCCACAGGCATGAAATGCCAGGAAGTCGTGAACATTTTTGCCGAAGCTTCGGCTGTAAGAGGCAGCGGCGATGATGACTACTTTGATGTAAAGAAACTCATAGGGACTGAAGTGGTAGGGATGACTGCCTGCCCCTGCGCCCAGGAAATCATGAGAGACAAGGCAGCAAACGAACTTGCCGACCTCGGAGTTGAAGAAGAGACTATCATCAAGTTCCTGGAAAAGGTTCCGATGGCCACTCACAACCAGCGTGGGAGGGGCACAATCTCGATAAAGGTGGCACACGATTTCGATGTGTCCCTGGAAAACCTCATCGAAATCATCGAGCACTCCATGAGTTCCAGCGTCTTTGAAGTCCTGAAGCGTGCCGATGAAAAAGCCGTCGTGGAAACCGCCCACAAAAACCCGAAATTCGTGGAAGACTGTGTAAGGACCATGGCAGACAACATTGTAAAACAGTTTCCCAACCTTCCCGACGACGCAGTGATCACCATTAAGCAAGTCAATGAGGAAAGCATCCACAGACACAATGCCTTTGCTGAAAGGGTTGCTCTCCTTGGAGAGCTCAAGAAAGAGATCAACGACAATTAAAATTTTTTTTCTTTTTTTTAATTTTTCCATTATTTTGTGCCAGTTGTTAATTCCCACATGACTTTTAACATTTCTTTGACAAAATAAAGCATTTCTTTAACTTCCCACCCATTTCACAAAATTCCCCAAAATATTATAGTCAACCTATTCTTTTTCCGGAAAAGCCGCAAAATAGGACCCGTGCTTCCTTTCCAGCCCCCTTTCCCGGGCATTCCATCCGGGAAAAAGGCCGCACAAAGTTTATTACAGGGACGGGATAACCTATAAGCAGTCAATCTTGAGAAACAAAGGACTTTGCGGGGTCGTAAAAGCAAGCATGCCCCGGGAGCCGTCGAGGTGAAATAATGGCTGAAGCTGAAGTCATCACGGCTGTTGGCCGAAACAATAAACCCATCAATGTGGGGAACGTTGTCAAATACGTCAACACTGATACAATAAGCCGCGTAAGCGAGATCAAAGAAGATGAACAGGGAGTCTGGGTACTGCTCGAGGCAACAAACCTCTGGTACAGGGATGAAACCCTGGAAGTCACGCACATTGAACTCAAGGAAAAGAAAGAAGAAAAGGAATTAACAGCCAAAGAAATGGAAGAACTGATCCGGAGAGGAAAGGAGGACGTGGCAGCTTTCGATCTTTCAAAAACGACCGGAGGAGGGGCAGGAGGCTAATACTCCAGCCCTCTCTATTTAAGGATATTATATTCAACAGCTTTTTTGAAAAATTGTGTGTTATTTTCAGCTGCCTATTTGTCCATTTACTTTAGATCTTTATTTTCGTTGTTCATTTGCTTTATTGTTTTATTTTCGTTGTTTATTTGCTTCATTTTTTATTTTCGTTGTTCATTTGCTTTATTTATTTTGCAATTTGACCCTCTGAGCAAGGATACACTTCCCTCCATGCCGGCCTCCAAGGGGATACTGAGGTGTTCCAAGGGAATTCATGCAACGGGCCATGACAGCTGCACCCCGGGCAAGCCCGTCGTCCACGAAAACAACGCGCTCATCGACTTTCGGGGCAATGCCCATTTCATCCAGGCATTTCAGGATCAGTTTTGGTTTGTTCCCGGTAATTCCGGCCCTGCCTGTGATCCCGATGGTGCTGTCCTCAAAGACCAGGCCTTCATCTTTTGCAACTTTAACCAGCCTGCAGGTAACATCCGCCATTACCTCGTCAATGACAGCCGAGATAACCTGTACCCCATATTTCTTGCAGATTTCCATGCCGATTGCGCTCAGTTTGCCCATATCGGACCCGTTTTCTCCAACATCACAGCCGATGAGCACGACCCCCACTTCTTTAGCCCCTTCGGAACTCACTGGCACACTTCCGTACCTCGTCCTGTGTTCCGGAACTTTTTCTATAATGATAAGGTCGTTAATTCTCTTTGTGTATTCCTGGATTACCTTGCCCTTCATTTTCAGGGTCAGGAAAGAGGTAGGCTTTTCGCCTTTCAGAACATCGAGCGCAGTTCCCAGTTTAGCGTCCACGACCCTTGAACCCCGAATGATGGCGTCGGGGATTGCACCCGCGTAGCCACAGAAGTTCCCGACGGTCTTTGCATAGGGCAAGTCGGGGCTTGTTATCCTTCCGTCCAGGGTGGTCCCGAAATCAATGGAGATACAGGGATTCCTGAAATCCACGTCCGTCATTTTGGCTGCTTCCTTGATCCCTGCCGTTGCAAGTTCTCCTTCCATTTCATTCGCAACAATTTCAACTCCTGTGGAGCCTATTGGAGGCAGGACTCCTGCAACAGCCCCATCGAAAACCACCTTTTCCATCTTGCTGTATTTCTGGAATTTTTTTGGGATATTTGAGGTGGACATCGGAGGAGTCATGTTTTTTGGGGGAACGCCGGCAAGGAGACAGCCCTCTGCAAGGGCTTTGACGAATTCCCCGACCTCATCCGGAGAATCAAAACCCGCAACAACCCCTGTGGAACGGACAACAAAGTTGAGGTCAGTCTTAATATCCAGGTTGGCTTTATCCAGGGACTCGAGCAGGCTGTTGCTCACAAGCTCCGCAATGGACTCCCGGGTCAGTTCCACGCCCGTAAGCGTCCTGCCAAAAACCACTTCTCCGGGTTTCGGGCCCCGGACGTCCCTGGTCATCTTCACGACTTTATTGATAATATGGGTCCTGCCTGTGTCCATATTTGTAGCGGTCAGGATGCATTTAGTGGTGGTGTTTCCGACTTCCACGGAAGCCACTATGAAGAAAGGTTTTGACTTCAGGTCAAGTAAACGGACCTGGGGGGATTCAGCAATTCTGGGTTTCAGAGCCATTTTTATTCCTTCTTAAAATCTGTAAATTTTATGAGTTGTGTTTTATAAGACTAATTTATGAGCTTCAATTTATAAAACTAATTTATGAGTTGCAATTTTAAAAGATTCCTGTAAACAAAGGCTGTAAACAAAGGAATGCTTCAGGATACCTGCAAAGGGTTCCGAGAGAGGAATTTAACAAGAACACAATTTATTCGAAGTATAGAGGAAGGTATTAACCAGAGCATATAATAATGTTTCCAAAAAGACCCCTGAGAGTCTATTGATCCGGATTTTACACAATCGAAGGGACAAATTGCCCCTGATTTCAGCCTGGAAAGGGAAAGAGATAGGGGTTTACGCCCCGACACACAATACTTTATTTCATTGTATACTCGTTCAGTTTCACCTGTGTTTACACCGTTAACGATTTCACCTCACTTTCCGACCTGCAGACCCCAAGAAACTCAAAAGCTCTGACCGATATTTTAATAAGGGAAGCGTACAGCGTCTAAATATAAAGATTGTAAATATATAAATGTGGTGAAATTACAAATGGAACCTTGCATACACAACATACACCATGCATACACCACATACATTGTAATTGACACACCAGTTGACTAACCCTTCCTAATTGGTGCAAATAGATATCCTGGGGAGGGGAGTCGTATACTGCCTTAATTTTTCATGTGAACCTTCATGGGAGGCTTTTAATGCCACTTGATCCTATCTGCAAGAAAATTGTGTCAGACAGTACTGAATACGTTTCGGACTACGGGGGGAAACCGTACTATTTCTGCAGTCCCGAATGCAAGCAAAAATTCGAGGTGCTGGAAAAGAGTGTTATCCGGCTCAAACGAAACCTTAGCGACAAGGAAAAAATTTCCTTCGGAAAACTAAAGCGCGACATCATCAAACCGGGGATCTGCACCCTTTGCGGAGCCTGCGCCGCAAGCTGCGAGTGCATCACCATCGAAGACGGGAAACCAAAACTTGTAGGCCCCTGCAAAGCCTGCGGGGTCTGTTACTACCAGTGCCCGCGGACTATCACCACAGAAGAGGGGCTTATCGGGAACATCCGCTATGCCTACGCCGCAAAATCTGCCATTCCCGAATTAAAGGGCCAGGACGGCGGGGTAGTGACCTCCCTCCTCCTTTACGCCCTTGACGAAGGGCTCATTGACTGCGCCGTGGTCACCAGCCAGTCAAAGGAAGAACCCTGGAAACCCATGCCGATAGTTGCAAAAACCCGGGAAGAAATTCTGGAAAGCGGGGGCAGCATCTACTCTCATTCCATGACCCTGGAAGCTCTCATGAGCGCCATAAAACAGGGGATGCACAGCATCGCTTTCGTTGGCACGAGCTGCAACATCGATGCCGTAACGAAGATGCAGAAAAGTTCCCACGGCTTACTGCACCTTTTCATGCGGGCAAAAGTCCTTAAACTGGGGCTCTTTTGCATGGACACTTTCTCCTACGAAGGAATAAAAGCAGTGCTTGAGAGTTACGGGCTCTTGCTCGGAGACGTCGACGCCATGAAAATCAGGAAAGGAAAGTTCGAAGTCTTCCTCAAAAATGGGGAAGCCCACACCTTCGAACTCAGCGAATTCGACGAATACCGGAGCTCCTCCTGCAAATTCTGCACGGACCTTACCGGAGAAAACTCGGACATCTCCTTTGGCGGCGTCGGAAGCCCCAAAGGCTGGACCACAGTCCTCGCGAGATCAGCCATGGGCTACGAAATCTTCAAGGAAGCCGTTGACAGCGGATACATCGAAGCAAAAGAGTTGACCGACAACGAACTCGAAAAAGTTCTCAACCTCGCCAAAATGAAGAAGGTCCAGATGTACGCCCTGCACATGAGGGAGAAAGCGTGAAAATTTCTAAATAAAGTCTAAATAAAGTTTAACAAACTCTAAATAAAGTCAAAGTGGAACTCCAGGTGAAATTCTAAAAGAAACATTCTAAAAGAAACATTCAAAAAGAAACATTCAAAAAGAAACATTCAAAAAGAAACATTCAAAAAGAAACATTCAAAAAGAAACATTCAAAAAGAAACATTCAAAAAGAAACTTTAAATAAAAAATCGGTCCGCTTGACCGAAAGAAAAAAAGCGAATTGAGGCGGTTGAAGCGGACAGAAGATTATTTATTCAGTCCTCTTGAGCGAGCGAAAAGAATCGCAACTTACTGACTTCCCACCGACTGCTAACCAGTTGCTATCCGGCTACTATACGATTATTTATCGGCCACCCATTAGCTGCCCGCCGGCAACAGATTGGGGAGGAAGAGAATATATATTTATTTCATGACTTGTTTTTAGTATGCAGAGTCAATATCCTTTTATTCAGATCATTCTTTTTTGAGGAAATTTCATGATCACAAAAGAAGATGTAGAACACATCGGCTGGCTTGCCCGTATTGAGATTAGCGAGCAGGAAACCACCGAATATATGGAAAAACTTAACTCAGTACTGGCTTATTTCGGGCAGCTGGACGAACTGCCGACAGAAGATGTACCCCCCACCTACCACGTGGCTGAGGTCTTCAACGTGTTCAGGGAGGACGTGGTCAAGGAATCCCTCCCGCAGGAAGAAGTGCTTGCAAACACCGAACACAAGCAAGATGGGGCTTTCAAGAGCCCGAAGATCGTGTGAGGGGAAAAAATGGCAGAAGTAAAATGGATGAGTGTTGCTCAAGTAAAGGAGCAGATTCGGGACAGTTCAGCCGAAGAAGTCACTGCCCGCTACCTCGAAACCATCGAAAAGAGCAAACTCAACGGCTATGTCGCGGTCTCGGAAAAGGCAGTTGAACAGGCAAAGGAAATCGATTCCAAAGGGCATCAGGGACCCCTTGCAGGAGTACCAATCGCGATCAAGGACAACATTTCCGTGCAGGGCATGCAAAACTGCTGCGGCTCAAAAATCCTTGAAGGGTATGTCCCCCCATTCAACGCCCACGTGATAGAAAAACTCCAGGCAGCGGGAGCCGTGATCCTCGGGAAGACGAACATGGACGAGTTTGCCATGGGCTCTTCCACGGAAACCAGCCACTACGGGCCCACCCTGAACCCCTGGGACCTCGAAAGAGTACCCGGTGGGTCTTCAGGAGGAAGCGCCGCAGTCGTTGCAGGCGGAGAAGCTCCTTTTGCCCTCGGGTCGGACACCGGAGGGTCGGTACGCTGCCCTGCAGCTTTCTGCGGGATCGTGGGGCTAAAACCCACATACGGGTCCGTTTCCAGGTATGGGGTAGTTGCCTACGCAAACTCCCTGGAACAGGTAGGCCCCCTTGCCAACAACGTAAGCGACATCGCAGCCCTGATGGACGTGATAGGAGGGTATGACAGCAGGGACTCAACATCGATCGACAGGAAGATCCCCTACCAGGAAGCCCTGAAAGATGATATCAAAGGGCTGAAAATCGGGATCCCGAAAGAATTCTTCGGAGAAGGAATAAACCCTGACGTTGAAAAGGCGGTGTGGGATTCGATCCACCGCTGCGAGGACCTGGGTGCCTCCTGGGAAGAAGTCTCGATGCCAAACATCCCCTACGCCCTTGCCTCTTACTACATCATTGCAATGAGCGAAGCATCCTCCAACCTTGCCCGCTTTGACGGGACCCGTTACGGATACCGGGAAAAAGGAGAGAACTGGCACTCCATGATTTCCAAAACCAGAGCAGAAGGATTCGGGGTTGAGGCAAAGCGCAGGATATTCCTTGGGACCTATGCCCTTTCCGCAGGGTACCACGACAAGTACTACCTCAAAGCCCTAAAGGTCAGGACCCTGATAAAGCAGGACTTTGATAAGGCACTTTCAAAGACGGACGTCCTTATGGCCCCCACCATGCCGAACCCTGCTTTCAAGATCGGGGAAAAGATCGAAGACCCGCTAACCCTTTACCTCTCGGACGTCAACACCTGTCCCATCAACCTGGCAGGCGTACCCTCGATTTCCGTGCCCTGTGGCTTTACCGACGGGCTGCCAATTGGACTTCAGGTAATAGGAAAGCCCTTTGACGAAGTTAGCATACTTCAGGCTGCCTATGCCTTTGAACAGAATACCGATCATCATACAAAGAGACCTCCGGAGGTGGCATAAATGGTTTACGAGAACCCTGACGGCGTGAAAATCGGGCTTGAAATCCACGTCCAGCTCAACAAGCTCAATACCAAGATGTTTTGCGGCTGTTCGACCGACTATCACGATGCGGAACCCAACACTCACACCTGTCCGGTCTGCCTGGGCCTGCCCGGAGCCCTGCCGGTCCTGAACAGGGAAGTTGTGAAGGCTGCAATCAAGGTAGGGCTTGCCCTTGAGGGGGAAATTGCGGAGGAGACGCAGTTTCACAGGAAGAACTATTTCTATCCTGACCTGCCCAGAGGCTTCCAGACTACCCAGTACGACTACCCGATCGTGAGCACCGGGAAGGTAGTGATCGAGGGCGAAGACGGAGAACATGAGGTAGGGATCTGGAGAGCCCACATGGAAGACGACCCCGGAAAGCTGGTACATATAGGGAGCATCGAAAAGTCCAAAGGGGTACTGATCGACTACAACCGGTCCGGAATGCCCCTGATCGAGACCGTTACAGCCCCTGACATGAGGACCCCCAAGGAAGCCCGGAGGTTCCTGGACAAGTTCCGGAACATCCTCGAGTACCTGGACGTCTTCGACGGCAACCTGGAAGGAGCCATGAGGATGGACGCAAACGTCTCGGTCTACGGCGGCACCCGTGTAGAGGTCAAGAACATTTCCTCCCATAAAGGCGTGGAAAAAGCCCTCCTCTATGAGATCATGCGCCAGAAGAACGTGATCCGCCGCGGAGGCGAGATCACGCAGGAGACCCGCCACTTCGACGAAGCCCGGGGTGTGACCATAGGAATGAGGACAAAAGAAGAAGCAGAAGACTACCGCTACTTCAGGGAACCCGACCTCATGCCGATGAAAGTGTCCGACTGGATCCCGGGGATCAAAGAGACCCTCCCGGAACTTCCCGACGCCAAACGCTCCCGCTTCATTGAGCAGTACGGCATAGCGGACATGCACGCAAAAGCCTTGACTTCCAAGATCATGCTTGCCGACTTCTATGAAGGCGTCTGTAAAGAAGCTACAGACCCCAAACAGGCATCTACCTGGATCGCCGACGTCCTCCTGGGCGAATTAAACTACCGTGACCTTGTAATCGCCTCATACGACGGCAGCGCCATCGGATGCTTCAACGACAAGGACCACAGCATAACAAACTCGGCAAAGGTAAGCGACATGGTCGAACTGGTAGCCCTCTTCACTGACGGCAAGATCAGTGACAGGGCTGCAGTGGAAGTAATCCGGACAATCCTCGACTCCGAAGAAGAAAAGACTCCCACTGAAATCGTGGAAGAAAAGGGTCTCTTCAAAGCCGAAGATGACCTGGTAACAAAAGCCGTTTCCGAAGCAATCGCCGAAAACGAAGCCGCAGTCCAGGACTACCTCGGAGGCGCTGAAAAGTCCCTGAACTTCCTGGTCGGGCAGGTCATGAAAAAGACCAAGGGCACAGCAGACGCAAAGACCGCCCGCGAGATGCTCGTCAAGGAACTGAAAGGATAAAAAGAGGCTTTAATTCCGAATACTTACCAGTTTTAGTGCCAAATATTGAAAAACTATAGGTTAGCCTGGAAAAGGGTTAACCTCCACTACACTTTTCTTTTTACTAGGATTCGCCTTTTATCGGGGAACGTTTTTCGAATTTTCTCTTTTCTCTATAGAGCTCTTTTTTCGGGAGCCGAAGGTTTCTGCTGAAAGATAGAAAACCAGAGCTGCGTGAATAGCCTCATCCCCGTCGTTATTGTCCCCGCTCGCGAAGCGAAGCGGCCTGACCCCGAAATTAAAAATCAGAAATAAAAAAATAAAAAAAGATAAAAACCCCAGAATCTAATTTCAGAAAGAAAGCTTCAAGCGAAAAGATACTTCAAAACCACCACCATCACAAGCAAGAAGAAAACAAGCCCCAGGACAACCCGGAAATAAGCCCTTTTTTGCACCGCACACATCTTCTTCAAACTGCCCGCCCCCTTTTGACTCGATCTTTGCCCTTTTTTCTAAAATTTCAATACAATTCCGGCCTCCGGTCTCCGAAAATGGATGTTGTTTCCCTGGTTTCTTTTGCTTTTTCCAGATCTATTTCCCCTACCAGCACACATTCCTCTTTTCCGGCTTCTGCCAGCATGCTCCCCCAGGCGTCCGCGATAAAAGAGCCGCCGAGGTAAGTCGAATACCGGTCTTTTCCTACCCGGTTGCAGGCGATGTGAGGGAGCTGGTTTTCCAGCGCCCTGGCAAGAGAGATGGTCCTCCAGGGGTACCCGAAAAAGTCAGGGATTTCAGCAGCCGAGACCAGGATGTCGGCGCCCTCAAGAGCAAGTTTCCTGGCAACTTCCGGGTAGCGGAGTTCGTTGCAAACGATAAGCCCGATGGTAAGTCCGTGTTTTTCGAGCGAAATAGGAAGGATCCGGTCTCCGCGCGCAAAGTGTTCTTTTTCCGGGCCGTAGAGGTGGGTTTTCCGATGGATGCCGGCCAGTTTTCCGGATTCAATGCAGAAGCCGAGGTTGTACTGGGATGGGCCCTGCTCTTCTTTTCTGACTTCGCCCCTTACTTTATCCCTTTCTATAAACCCTGGTTCTTTTCCTGCACTTTCCATCTTCTCTATAATCGAGCCTGCAAGAATGCAGTCGTTTTCTTTTGAAAAAGAGCGGAGGGCTTCGAGAGTGGGGCCAGAAACGGATTCAGCTACATCCTTTATGTGGTCATAACAAAACCCGGTTGAGAAAACTTCCGGGAAAACAAGTAGTTCAGCCCCTTTTGAGACTGCTTTTTCTGCAAGGGAAAGGGCACGCTCAAGGTTTTCCTGTTTTGAGCAGAGGGAGATGTTCATCTGGATGCAGGCGATTTTCATGGAGGGCCACCGGAATCAGAAATAAAATTCTACTAATGTGTTCCTAGCATCTGCTTACATCCCAATTCAATTAAAGCTTTGTGATCCCTTGCATTTCCAAAAAAACCGTTAACCGGATAAACTTTATTTAAAGCATCAAATGCACTGTCTTCCGGGAATCAAATACACTTTCTCCCAGAGCACCAAATGCACTGTCCCCCAGGCATTAAATTCGTTGTTTTTCTACCTCGATGTCTTCATGCCCGCAGTATTTACACCGGTAATACCTGGTTGTGGTAATCAATGCCCAGAAATTCTGCTTGATTTCCTTTACATCCGGTCTTTTGAATTCCTCACATGCAGCGTTTTTTCCGCAAGCCCTGCATGAGATTTTTTTCGGGGTAAAAACACCGGGGTCTCCCTTCCAGGCGACGATTCCTTCACTCCCTGTCCTGGCTTCTTCATGTCCGCATTTTTTGCATCTCCAGTAGCGGGTTATTTTTACGCTGTAGCTGTGAGGGGTGCTGAGTTCTTTTACATCCGGTTTTTCGAACTCTTCACAGGCGAAAGGCTCACAGCACTCCCTGCACCGGGCATCCCTGTGGTAGTCCGTGATTCTGGAAAACTGTCCCCCAAGCACCACCGCAAGCACTCCGAGAGCTATTCCGAAAACGACTATGAAGGTATCCACCCATAAGGGAACTCCCAGGTTAGAAGAAAGAAAGCCTGAGAACAGAAAAGAGAACATAACAAGAAGAGGAGGGAACATGTATGAAAAGAGTTCGGAAGCAGCCGAAATTCTTTCCTCGCCAAAATTACTGACAAGAGAAGGAGCCAGCCTTTTCAGGAAAAAATCGCTTTTGTACTCTCCTCCGTATGTGATGATGTGCATGCTGGAAGCAGAATGAAACTCAATATTCGAAAAGCTGCCCTGGAATAGATAAGGAGCACCGCTATTAGGAACACTATTATTAGAAGTATTAGAAGCACTGCTATTATCAGACTTATTTTTAGATTTGGAATGTCCGGAAACGGAATATGAGGAAACCTCAGCCAAGCTACCACCCCCCACAGATATTCATAGCGTATTGGCATCGGATTTCAATTTATGAATAAGTGTATGTAATCAATTACTTTAATATTTGTTTACTTAATTTTTTGAAAAAGAGACAGATTTTATTCAAACCAATCAACTTTTGCATATAAAAATACAAGTCTCACAACTTTTGCGGACAAAATATAAGGCTCAAGAATTTCAAATAATGTTATAGGGGATACAGAGCCGGAATAACAATAAAGCGATTTCTACAAACCGGCAGGGGAATATTATGGACGAACCGATGTCTGACCTTCACTTCCATGCCATGGCTCTCATGTTCAGGTTCAGGGACTTCATCAAGCCCAGGCGGAAGATCCTTGAAGAGGTGAAAATAGAACCGGGCTTCAGGATTCTGGACTACGGCTGCGGCCCAGGTGGGTACGTCCCTGCAGCCGCGGAGCTTGCAGGAAGTTCGGGAAAAGTCTATGCGCTGGACATCCACCCACAAGCAATAGAGATGGTCAAAGACCTGGCTTTTAAAAAGAACCTGAAAAACGTTGAAACCATTCTTTCCGACTGCGATACCGGCCTCCCGGCCTCGAGCCTTGACCTTGTTCTCTTCTACGACACCTATCACGCCCTGAGCGAGCCCGACAAAATCCTGAAAGAGCTTCACCGTATCCTGAAACCCGGCGGCACCCTATCATTCAGCGACCGCCACCTGGAAGAAAAGGAAATCGTAAAAAAGTTAACAGAAGGCGGGCTTTTCCAGTTGAAAGAGAAAGGAAAATGGACATACTCTTTTGAGAAGATTTGAACTTAAAGCAATTAGAATTATCCAACCCTGCCCTCACTTACCTCAAACTCCTCCCTCAGATCAGCAGGCACCCTGTTAAAGGGACAGCCGAAATAAACACAGCGCCCACACTCATACCTCCTCACGGTCAACAGGAAAAGGGCAATGGCAACAAAGTAAGCGCCCAGCAGGAAAGGTTCTTTCAAGAGCCAGGGAAGCGGGAAGAAGATAACAACGATGAAACCAAGAGCCGTTATCGCAATATCAAATGTGCTCGGGGGACACGGCCTCGGTTTGAAATATTTCGGACAGCCCCAGTTCATCATGCACTTCACGCATTTCCCGCCTCTGGCGTAGTAAGGGCAGTGAGTGCAGAAAAAACGCTGTTCAAGGATATAGAAGTGGAAAAAAACCAGGAAAAGGTAGACAAGCAGCCACCCTGTCGAACGCATGCCGATTGCAAGTGCTGCCGGAAATAACAGGACCAGGGTAATGAAGTTCCAGTAAAGGAAGTCCTTAAATTCGTGTTCTGTTTTTAGGGGGATCTGTGAATCAGGAACTGACATTAGAGTTTTCTCCAGCAAAAAGAGTTACCTTAACAGACATCTTTCTGAACAGACATCCTTCTTAACAGACGTCTTTCTTAAAAGCTATCTCATTCTTAAAAACCATCTTTATTAAAAGCCCTCTTTTTCCTCAAACTCCTTCCTGAGCTCAGCCGGTACCCTGTTCATCGGGCACTCGAAATTAATGCAGCGGATGCATTCGTATCTCCTCGCAGTCATCCCGAAGAGAGCCCAGGCAACAATGTAGGCACCGAGCAGGAGAGGGTCCCTTATCAGCCAGTACACCGGAAAAAGAAACATGGGAATAGCCCCAATACCAGTAATAACCTTTTCGAAAGGGCTGTGGGATCCGGGCCTGTCCTTGAAAAGCTTTGGCACCCCGTGAAGCATCATGCACTTTACGCAACCCTTGCTCCGGATATAGTGCAGGCAGTGGGTGCAGGTGAAACGGAACTCTATAACCAGGAAAAAGAGAAGGGATATACCGATATAAACTGCCACCCATTTGAACGAATCCCTGGCAATTGCTATGGAGCCAATAAGGAAAGGGATCATGTTAAAGAAGTTCCAGTAAAGGCGGTCTTTTGTGGAATGCTCCACCTTGAGAGGGATTGCTTGCCGAGGGTTTGAAGGAGACATGTATGAATTTTTGGGGAGGGGAGAGGTATAAAGGTTTTGATTTAGAGGATGGTTTTTGGATTATCCTGCAGGAAAAACAGGTTTCAGGGAAAGTGGTCTTGTATAGGAGACCAATTTAATGGAAATTTGGTCTTGTATAGGAGACCATTATACCGGAGTTTATACTTTGTGACTAAAAACGATATCTTGCGGCTTCATTCCTGTAGGGTCTAACTATAATTAAATAATTGTTATCAGATCTGTAATATGAATTGATAAAAAAAACAATCAATATACATTATTTTTTCGAAATAGAAACTAATATTTTAGAAAAATTTATTAATAAGTAGGGTATAATACACATATGCACTTCAAGATTAAAACTATATCGGGCCACAAATACCTTTACGTCATAAAGAATGAACGAATTGATGGAAAAGTTGTCCAAACAATTCAAAAGTATGTTGGGACTGCTGACCAAGTTTATGACCTCATAATGGAAACAAAAGAAACAAGAATAGCATCCTACTCTTTTGGCAAACCAGCTGCCTTACTCAAGGCAGCTGAAGAAGTAGGCCTCATTGAAGCTATGAACAAACACATTGACAGAAAAAGCATAAAAGGCCTTACGCCTGCAGAATATCTCCTTTTAATCATCATCGGAAGATCCGAACATATCCTTAGCAGGAATGTTCTTGATGAATACTTCAAAGAAAGTTTACTCAAATTTTTCTGGAATCCCTCATATAAACTCTCAAGTCAGAACTTCCTTAACTACATGGAAAGATTGGATGAAGAAACAATCCGTAAAATCGAAATTGATGTCTCCAGAACACTAATCCAAAAAGGAATAAGGCCAACTAAACTAACATTTGACACGACTAACTTTTACACTCATATCGAGCATGGAGAGGAACTCCCAAAAAAGGGGTTCTCTAAGGATAAACGGTATGATAAGAACCTGATAGGTGTTGGCTTAACAACTTCAAACAAGAACATTCCTTTTCAGACAATTACCTACCCGGCAAACATACCTGATGTAACTTTGTTTTCAGGTTTAATTGACAACATTTGCAAACGTGTAGAAGAAATCGAGATTCCTCTTGATGAGATTACTATCGTTTTTGATAGGGGAATGAACTCAATAGATAACATAGAACATGTTCTGGATAAAATGCATGTTGTTGGGGCTCTACCTTCTTCGATGTGTAAAGATTTGTTTCAAATTCCTTTGTCCGACTTTGAAGAGGAATGGGAAAATGGAAAAAACAATATCATTAAAGCTCATCGTATTATGGGGAAATGGTATGAACAGAATTTCACCGGAGCAATAAAGTACAGTGAAATTACCAGGAGAAAACAGATGCATGAGTGGGAAACAAAAAGAGTCATGATTCTGGAGAAAATCGAAGAACTAAGATCAAGGCTTAACCACAAAGGAAGGGGAAGAAAAATGACATCAAAAGGCCTTATGAACCGGGTCGTTGATACGGTACCAAAGCAATATAGAGGACTCTTTGATTACAATGTCATTGAAAATGAAGGGAAGTTACAACTTAATTTCAGTTTAAATGAAAGTCGGGAGAAAGAGTTTCTTTCAGGGATGGGAAAGACTGTTGTATTTACTGATAAGGAAAACCTTGCAACAAAAGAAATTGTGGAAATGTATGATTCCCGAAATATGATTGAAGAGGACATAAAGTGGCTAAAGGACAGGTTACTGATACCGATAAAACCTGTATATGTAAGGAAGGATGTGAAGATAAGAGCACACGTGTTTCTTTGTGTAATGGGATTACTGCTCCACAATTATTTACTCCATTTGATTGATGATCCTGAACTGACAATTCAAAAATTGGCCACTAATCTCGAAAAGATAAGAATGAGTCTTGTCTATAGTGCAAAAGAAGAGAAAAATGCAGAGTTTGTTATAGAAGAAATGAACAAAGAAACTGCAAAAATATTTACAAAACTTCAACTTGGGAAGTATATCCCAAGTTGAAATCGTTAACTTAATTAATTTTTTATTAGACTTCAAATTATCGTAGCCAAGAGCCTTTATTTTTCAAGATCTTAGAAACTCCGGTTATAGGCAAGTTTTGGTCTTTCATAAGAGACTGATTTAAAAGATATTTGATTCTGCATAGGAGACCGATTTAGTGGGTATTTGCCATTATACATGAACAATTTGAGAATATTTGCCCCTCCAAAATAGACAGGCTGCTACCTGAAACCATTGACTTTTTCTATCAAATCAAAGACAAAGGTTGAAGGATTGCTCTTCCTGCTCAGGATTTCCACACCGTATTCCAGGTGCTTTTCACGGACCTGCCTGGAATTGCTTACTGCATCATCAATCCTGTCCCTTGTTTTTGTGTAGAGTTCCGGGTCATTTTTTCGGTATTCGCCCAGGTTTCGGTCCAGTTTTCTTTCAAGCAGGTCCTTTTCTATCGCCTGTGGATAATATTCGAAATGCGAAAGTAGCCAGTATTCAAAACAGGGGTTCGAGAAGATCAGGGAAAGACCGTTTTCCTCTGCAATTTTCTTTGCTTTTGCAAGTGCCGCGTTTGAATTTAGGTCCCTGTCGAAAACGCAGAAGATCAAATCCCCGGGCAGGTAGTCCTTTCTGTGCTTTTTGAATTCGACGGAGTAATTCACAAGGCCAACAGGATCCTTATTTTCAGAAGAATGGACCTTGATCCTCAACCTTTCAAGCCTTTCCTCTGCCCTCAACTTGCTAAAGTAGTAGGACTCCGTTTTTTCGCCTTCGCAAAAGATCCAGGCAGTTTTTATAGGCTTTTTCCCTTTCTTTCTAACCATGATAGGCCCTTCCCAAACCCCATCAATAAATTATTGTCAACAGTTATAAACAAACTGTTGACAATCATTGTCAATAGACCAGTTCAATGAATTATTGTCAATAAAGCAGAGTTTCATCCACGATAGGAACACCCCCGACCCTGCCCGTCAGGTAAGCCCTCTCAAAATCAATCTCCTGCCTTATGTCGAAATCTAGCAGGGAAGCAAGCTCCGTATGCCGATTAGGCTCTTTCGTACAGAAGTATATCTGGTCCCGCCTGAAAAGTTCGTTGTCAAGGAGGTTCGTGTCATGGGTGGTGAAGATTAGCTGTGCCTGGCTGTTCTTTTTGCTGTTGAAAAGCCGGATCAGAAGCCGGGTGATTTCAGGGTGGAGGCTCGATTCGAGTTCGTCTATGAAAAGAACCCCGCCTTTGTCCATTACGTCAAAGAGAGGTCCAAGGAGCATGAGGGTTTTCCGGGTCCCTTCGGATTCCTCGCGCAGGTCAAAATATACGGCATCCCCGCTTTCTGTCCTGTGCCTGGTCCTTACTTCGTAAGAATCCCCATAAGCCCCACTGTAAGCCCCACCGTACCCACTGGCAGACATAGCGGCAGGCCCAGTAGCAGGCCCAGAACTTTTGAAAGCATCCGTAGGGGAGTACTCGAACACGAATTCCGGCGCGGGGGAAGGACTTTTTAGCTTTTTGACCGTGATCTCCTCTATCCCTCCGAAATCAGCTTTTTTTAGCACCTCGATAACCCTTGCCTTGAATACTTCGTCAGAATGCATCCGCTCAAGGGTATAGTTCTCCCAGCCCGGAGTGAGGCAGACCCGCAGGCCCCCGGTGAAGAAATCATAGACCGGCCTGGTTTTCTCATACCCGAGCTGCGTCGCCCGTGAGAGGTAGAGGGTGTTTTCGATGGTCTGGGAACTAATAAGTTCCTGTTGCTTTTTGTCCACGGGAAAGTGAAATTCCGAGCTGCATCTGTAAGAGTTATCGCTATCAGAGCTGCCTTTGTCAAAATTGTTTTTGTCAGAACTGTCTTTTTCAGAGCTGTTCTTCCGCTTAAAGACGGCCCTTTCCCTTCTCCCCGGCCTTTCGAAAAGGTACTCATCGATAACCCGCCATCTGTCACAGGAAAAACCATACCTGTACCTGACCCCCTCATGAACAAATTTGAGCTCAAAACGGGAAGGCTTTTCAAGGCAGTCCCTGTCCAGCCTGAAAGGAGTAACGGGAATCCTCGTGTCAATGTTAAAATTGTGCGAATGCGCAACCATGTTCCGCATGAAAAAGAGAGCCTTCACAAGGTTAGACTTCCCGGAAGCGTTTGCCCCGTAAACCACAGCCGACTTGAGCAGCCGCTCCTTTTCCGAGACCTCTATAAGGTTGCAGGGAAGCTTCTTGCTCGCACTGGAGTCAAGGCTAAGGGTAACCCTATCCTTAAAGGAGAGAAAGTTTTCAACAGAGAATTCCAGGAGCATAATATTGTATATAGCGGTTCAGGTTAATAAGTTTAATTGAAAATTTTGTAAAAATTTTGCATTTTTTGGCTTTTTAGGGGCAAAATTCAGAGATTTAACCGTATTTTTGCATTTAAGAGGCATTCAAAATCATAACCGTTTGCTCGATTTTTGAGGGGAGATGCCCCGAGAAACGTGAATACCGTATTCCCGTCTGTCCTGTCCCGTTCGCTTGCGAACGGCCTTTCCTTTTGCAACACCCTGAAAGAAGAGGAAAAGGGGAGGAAGGAGTTATGCTCCATTTTTACGACTGAATTATTATATTTCGCCAGGGGACGCGAGAAGAAAACCGAGGTTACGTTAAAAAACCCACCCCAAAAAATGAACTTTACCCCTCTGTCCCGATCACTTCAACAACAAAGCTTTGTGTAAAGACCAACCTGATTCACATATTCAATAACCGTAAAAAAACCCGTAAAACAACCCGGAAACCAAACCGAGACCCAAACCATGCCCCGAATAAAGCTCTACATCGCCTGCAGCCTCGACGGCTACATAGCCCGCTCCGACGGAAGCATAGACTGGCTCCCCGAACCCGGGCAAAACTCCGATACCGACTACGGCTATTCCGAATTCTACGCCTCAATCGGCACGGTCCTCATGGGCAGGAAGACCTACGAACAGGTCCTAGGCTTTGGGGTCCCCTGGCCTTATGGGGACAAAAAGACCTACGTATTCACCCGCCAACCCGAAAAAGAAGCTACCCTCCCCCGTGAAAAGAACGTCGAGTTCGTCTCCGGGAACATCGGGAAATTCGTGCGCCAGCTAAAGGAAAATACGGAGGAGGAGATCTGGCTCGTCGGCGGCTCACAGATCATCAAGGTCTTTCTTGAGCAGGACCTTGTTCAGGATTTGATTATTTTCGTGATTCCGGTAATTCTGGGGGGCGGGATTCCGCTGTTTGATCGGGTTGGGAAGGAGATAAGGTTGAGGTTGGTGGGGACGGAAAGGTATGATGGTGGGGTGGTGAGGGTGGAGTATGAGGTGGTGGAGTGAAAAATTCGAAACTTTTCCGCAATCAATTGAATTGAGGTTTAACTATTCTGTTTTTTAAATGAGTAGATCAAATAAAAGAGAGTTACTCAGATTTCGGCAAACGTATGACCAAAATTAAGTGAGTTCGGGGTTTTAGTGTCGGATATAGGACCCATGACAATAGAAATATAATTACATATTTAACTATTTTCAAAAGATATATATAGAGGTCTCTCGTTATTGAACAGTAAGAAGTTTTTGGGGAAAAACTGTACAAAAATAAAAATTCAGTAAGAAAACTGGGACTTTATATCAAAAGTAATTTTATTTAATAAACGAATCCGTAAATGGGAGTGGGTAGTGGATACTATGCAAATATCCGGATCTCTAATTACCGAAGGTACGGATAAAAAATACACGAAGGTTTCTCCAGAGGGAGTTGTAATCTTAATATCCTCTATACACCTTTTACTATCCGTAATCCTTAGTTTCCGCAATCAATTAAATCCTACACAAATTACTCTCTATTATTATTCGATTAGAATATCGACGCTAGGCTTCAGTACAATAATAATCAAGCAAGCAAGTTCGATGCTTTTCAAGATAAAATTGGAATACAAAAGATAGCACTCCCCACAATTATTTAAGGAGTAATTTCTGAACTTCAGGTTTTGACCTTAAGGAACAAAAAGGCATCATGCCTTCAAAGTAAATCAGATAATGTGGACCTTTAGAGAGAAAAGAACACTGAGTTCGTCTCCGGGGACATCGGGAAATTTGTGCGCCAACTCAAGGAAACCACGGAAGAGGACATCTGGCTCGTCGGCGGCTCACAGATCATCAAGGTTTTTCTTGAGGAGGACCTCGCGAAGGATTTTATTATTTTTGTGATTCCGGTCATTCTGAGAGGCGGGATTCCACTGTTTGATAGGATAGGGAAGTAGATCGGATTGGGGGTGGAGTATGAGGTTGTGGAGTGAGATTTTCATAATTACAATTTATTCACAGGAAATATCATTTTGGAGATGATTAAAAATAAGTTTTTAATGTAGAAAAGTAATGTAATGTGTATTTCTCCTTAATATCCTTTTTAATTTCAGGTAGAAGAATTTACTAGCGGTGTAAGGATGCCATTAAATGATGACGAGCTAGATAAGTGGATTTATAAGAAACACACTGAAATAAAGCATGAAATACTGAGCAAATATCTTGGCACTTGGATAAGAATACTGGGCTCAAGATATAAAGCCGTGAATTATTTTGATTGTTTTGCTGGTAGAGGAGAATATGCAGAAGGAGAAAAAGGATCTCCGATCATAGCATTAGATACGGCCAAAATTGTTAAAGAAGATTTTTCTTACTTAGACAAGATTAACTGCTATTTTGTTGAAAAGAATAAGAACAACTATGAAAACCTTGTTAAAAAAATAGCAGATAATATGGAAGAACATAAAGATGATTACGAAGGAATGATCAGTACACAAATAATTAACGATGAATTTATTAATATTGCACCAGATTTCACACAAATAAGTTCCTCAACACCCTCTTTTTTCTTTATCGATCCATTTGGATGGAGTGGAATCCCATTTAAAGCGATAAAAGATATTCTCAAAGTAAAGAGAACTGAAGTTTTCCTGAATTTTATGGTAAGGGACATGAACAGATTTTTGACAAATTCGAACCACAAGATAAGTATAGACGATTTTTTTGGAATCGAGAATGTAGAAGAGATCATAAAAAATCGGGATTCTGAGTGGGCCGGAGAATACGCATTACTCGAATTATATAAAAAACAACTCTTGGAAGATGCAAAAGTAAACTATGTTCTCTCTTACAAAGTATGTGCAGACGAAACATCGCAAACTACATACTACCTGATCCATGCAACAAATCACCCCATGGGGTGTGAAGTTATGAAAAATATAATGTACAAAGCAGGCACTGAGGGCAGATTCGGTTACTTAGGACCTCAAAATGGACAAATGAATTTAATGAGATATTCAGATTCATCAGAATTTCAAAATTATTTATTCGAAAAGTTTGGTGGAAGAAAACTTTCTTATCAACAAATAAGATATGAAACGCTCACTGAAACCAAATTTATTCAAAAAGATTACAAAGAGGCTTTATTGGAGTTGGAAAGAAAAGGAAAAGTAATAATCACAGGAAAAGGTACTAGAGGAGGATTTAAAGATAAAAAAGCAATTATTAATTTCATATGCTCAAGTTAGAAATTTAAATAAGTAACTTCAAAATTTCATTAAATCTTCTTTAATATAATAGTTCTTATTGTATTTCTTAAGTTTGACAATGACATCGCATTTGAATTGTTTCCAGTCTACATTTTTTTGCTGTTTGTTGTAGTTCAACTTCCCAACTTTAAAAGAATCTACAAACTTGTAAGTCGAATCAATTAATTCTAATGTCTGCTCAGCGGTCCAGACCGGCTCTAATGAAACAAATGTAGGAATGCCTAGTTCATGGGCTTTTTTCAAACATTCTATCCTTTCCTTTGTACTTGCCGCAAATGGCTCAATTTCAGATCGGAGTTCTTCGTCTGTGAAAACTAATGTAGCGCCATATTCACTTAATTCAGGTCTTTCAGCGAGTAAATCAAAATCCCTTTCAGACCGTTTACCTCCCTTTGTAAGGATCTTAACTTTGAGGTTGTGTTTGTGCAAAATTTCAATTGCTTGGCGCGTTAATTTCTCTATTATATCTAAGGGTTGGTAAGGATCTGTCGTAAAAGAAAGCAATACTGGCCTTGTTTCCCCTATTTTTTCTAGATAAATAGCATCATTTTCAAACTTTTTGATAACGTCTTTCCTTACACAAGGTTTAACAAAATTCTCTCTTTTTTTGAATGTTGCAGATGGAGCATAACAATAGGTGCAACCATGACTACATCCACGGTATAAATTGGCTGCTAGTTCACAGTATTCTCTAGCCTTTCCTCGAGTTTCATATATTATAGTAGTGATATTTCCACCTTCAAACTTATCCATGAGATTGGAAGAGTTTTAAATTTTATGATTAAAATCCACCTATATTCCTTCAAAGAGATTATTTCGTTTTAGCCATACAAAAAGAATTAGAGAAAACATATAAACAAATCTATTCTATATTCCCTCCCTAAAAAATTTCTTTCAACAAATAATATATACCTTAACCCCCTATATAGTAGTTTGAAATCAAACCAAACCTGATTCCAAAACTACATCAACTATAAAAATCTATAAAGCGTATAATAAAAACCCTTATTCAAAAGACTGAAAACCCAGACGTTAGCCTGGGAGGATGTCGTGTGATAAATCATGAAGAACATGTTTAAAACCACTATTCTGCTTGCTTCTCTTACAGGGCTCCTGGTCATTGTCGGAGGCGAATTAGGAGGCACGGGCGGAATGATGATCGCGTTTATGTTTGCGGTTGTCATGAACTTTGGGAGTTACTGGTATAGTGACAAGATCGTACTCAAGATGTACAAGGCAAAGGAAGTTTCCCCTTCGGAGGCTCCGAACCTGCACAAGATTGTGGACGGGCTCGTTATGAAGGGAAGACTTCCGAAGCCCAAGGTTTATATCGTTGAGTCCGGGATGCCAAACGCCTTTGCAACGGGGAGGGACCCGAAACATGCGGCTGTGGCTGTTACTACCGGGATTCTCAACCTGCTCTCAAATGAAGAGATAGAAGGGGTACTGTCACACGAGCTGGCACACGTAAAGAACAGGGATACCCTGATCAGTGCAGTGGCTGCGACCCTTGCCGGTGTAATTACCATGCTCGCAACCTGGGCCCGCTGGGCTGCAATCTTTGGCGGCTTTGGGGGAAGGGATGACGACGGCGGAGGAAACATCGTCGGCTTTATCGTGATGGCTGTCCTGGCCCCGCTTGCAGCAACCCTGATCCAGCTTGCAATCTCAAGGTCAAGGGAGTTTGCAGCGGATTACGAAGGCGCACGGATGTGTAAAAAACCCTGGGCCCTTGCCGATGCCCTGGAAAAACTCGAATACGGAAACACCCACTACAAGCCGAGCATCAGGGACATTCCGGCAAAAGAAAACACGGCTCACATGTTCATCGTAAACCCCCTCAAGGGCGGGGCACTCCAGTCCCTTTTCAGGACCCACCCCGTGACCGAAGAAAGGGTCAAAAGACTCAGAGCAATGAGGTTCTGAAAAAGCCTTCCCGGCACATAAAACCAGATTTTTTCCTTTTCTTTTTTACTTTTTCCTTTTTTCTTTTCATTTTCTTTTTCCTTTTTTCCTCTATTCCTTTTCCTAATTTCCTCTGTACCTACCTGTTCCCCTTTTCTGTCCAGGACTGGAAGGCATGTACCGGTATTATTATAAGCAAAATCGTGCTACATGCTAACACAAATCACGAAGAGCAAAATGCAATCCGGCAAAAAAGACTTATAAAAGAAAATGACAGATAGAGATAAAAAGAGGAAAGAATAAACAGAAACAAGAGATAATATAGCGTGAAAAACAGAATTAAAAAAATAAATTAAGAGCTAAAAGTTTCAACAGAGCAATATGCGATACATCAAATACGCACCATACTCCACGAAAAAGCGTCCGGAAAAGTTCAAATCACCAAATTTAAAGAAAATTTTTATAAATAAAAGATTATTATATCATCCGTTCACATTTTACCCGAAATGAAATTGGGGAATTTTCAATGGAAGAAAAGCTTGAGATTGGCAGGATCATCAGGGCAAAGAATATCTCTGATGCATGGTACCGCGGGCTTAATATCATCTGGAACCACGGGCAGGTAATCACCGATGAGAGGGGAAGCCAGATCAGGGAGTTTATGGACTTAATGGTAGTAATCGAGGACCCCTATACCAACCGGATTCCCGCGGATACTGCCTGGAACGAGGAGAGGCTTGAAGAGTACGCAAAACAGCTGATCTCGGGCGAAAACGTACAGGACTTCGAGTACACATACGGACAGCGGCTCAGGAACTGGAACGAAGAAGTAGACCAGATCGAGTACGTGATCGAAAAGCTAAAGGAAAGCCCGACCTCGCGGAGGGCTACTGCCGTTACCTGGATCCCCCCTGTGGACACGAAGGTAAACGAGGTACCCTGCATGATGCTGGACGACTTCAAGATTCGGGACGGGAAAGTGCACCTGACAACCCTTTTCAGGAGCCACGACTTCGGGGGAGCCTATCCGGCAAATCTCTACGGACTCTCGAAGCTGTTAGAGTACGTAGCTGGAAGGATCGGCGTTGAACCCGGGAAGATTACCACGGTTAGCATCTCAGCCCACGTCTACGACCACGACTGGGACATGGTGGAAAACATCGTAAAAGGCGTTTGCTGAAAAAACAGGGATGAAAGAAAAGGGAAGAAAAAAAGGGATGAAGAAAAGGGAAGAAAAAAACAGGATGAAAACCTGAATCCTGGGAGCCGGAAAGCCCGAAAAATTCCTGAAAAACCAGAAAATAAATTTCACAATTATCAAGGAGTCCTGATTACACATGCGCGTTTCTATCGGCAAATCATCAGTTAACGGAGAAGTCTTTGCTCCGCCCTCGAAAAGCTACACCCACAGGGCCATTACCCTCGGAGCCCTCTCCAAAGAATCGCTCATCCGCCGCCCCCTGCTCTCCGCTGACACCCTGGCAACCGTCCGGGCCTGCGAGATGCTGGGAGCTACCATCGAAAAGAGGGGTGAAGACCTCCGGATCCGGGGAGTGGAAGGAAAACCACAGGTTCCTGACAACGTAATCGACGTTGCAAACTCAGGCACCACCCTGCGCCTCATGACCGCAGTCGCAGCCCTGACCGACGGGATAACCGTGCTCACGGGAGATGATTCCCTTCGGACCCGGCCAAACGGCCCCCTGCTCGAAGTCCTGAACAAGCTCGGGGTCAGGGCCTGCTCCACAAGGAAAAATGAAAGGGCGCCTCTCATAGTCGAAGGGGAGCTTGAAGGAGCAATCGTGCAAATCGACGGTTCCATCAGCTCCCAGTTCATCTCCGCCCTCTTGATCGCCTGCCCCCTTGCAAACACCAGCACCACCCTCTCGATCATCGGGGAGCTGAAGTCAAAACCCTATGTAGACGTGACCCTGGAAATGATCTGCCTGGCAGGGGCTGAAATCCACATGGACAACAACAACCGGATCAAATTCATCATCCCGGGAAAGCAAAAGTACGCTCTCAAGGAATACACCGTCCCCGGAGACTTCTCCTCGGCATCCTATCTGCTGGCAGCAGCTGCAGTCACGGATTCCGAAGTCACGGTCAAAAACCTCTTCCGCTCAAAACAAGGAGACCTGGTCATTATCCAGACCCTAGCAAGGATGGGCGCGGACATCCGCTGGGACATGGAAACCGGAGTGGTCACCATCAAAGGTGGAAAACCCCTGAAAGCCATAACCTTCGATGCCGGAGCAACCCCGGACCTTGTCCCCACGGTCGCAGTCCTGGCAGCCGTCGCAGAGGGCACAACAAAAATCGAAAACGCCGAACATGTCCGCTACAAAGAAACAGATCGCCTGCACGCCCTTGCCATGGAACTCCCCAAGCTCGGAGTTGAAGTAAAAGAAGAAAAAGACAGCCTGACCATCACCGGCGGAAAACTCCATGGTGCAGACCTCCACGGCTGGCACGACCACAGGATAGTCATGGCTCTCTCAATCGCAGGAATGGTAGCCGGAAACACCACCATCGACACCACCGAATCAATTTCGGTCTCATACCCGGACTTCTTCAAAGACATGGCTGAACTCGGAGCTGAAATCGAGAAAATCTCAGAAGAATAAGTTGAAGATACAATCTGGATTTCTAAGTGCAGATTAGATGCAGATTGTAGTCCCGGACGTAAATATTTAAACTTACATTATAACCACGGAAGACACAGAAAGCACGGAAGGGTTGTGCCCCTATTTCCTTTATTCCGTGTTTTCCGTGCTTTCGGTGGTTAAACTTTCACTTGAGATTGATGAAGGAATTTTTGTCCTTGACTATAAATGCAAATTTTATTTAACATAATAACTGATCATGAGAGGAATCCTCAGACTTTCAGTATTTTCTTTTTTGAATTAAGCTCCAATCGGTCAAAAAATCATTTACCCCCTAGATGAATCTGAACCAGAATTCAGGAATAATAAGGAACCAAAATTCAGGAATAATAAGAATGGTATAACTTTTATACAGAATATCCATATTTAAGCATATGGAAATAAGATGCAGGTGTGGAGATACGTGTATAAGGCCTATTTCGGAAGCACTAAAAGACATTGAATTATTCTACAAACCATGCAGCGATTGCAAAACAGAAAAAATAAGGAAATTCGCTCCTCTAGCAGAACAGATTAACCTGGATGAAATAGACAACGATTTTGGAAGTTGTAAATGCGGTAAGAGGCAGCTTGATATTGTAATGTCTCACGTGCTAAAAATAATGATCGATGAAGGAATAAAAGATAAAAAAGCTAATTTAAGGAATGCATGTGTCCCTCTTGTGACTCCTGGCTATCCAACTGATTTTGTTCCCTATTTGCCCGGGGATTCTTTAGTAATAATATCTGATAAAGTGGATAAAGGATGTGCTGAAAAAATTGTAAAGGAAGTTGGGGAAGTTAAAGGGGTTTTAAAAGGAGATGTAAGAAAAACCGTGGGTATAAAAGATTCTGATTCTAATCCTCATATATATGAACTTCTTGCCGGGTGCGATATGAGATGTGATATTATACAGACTCCTTACGGGGCTTTAGGAATATACAAATATCAGCATGAAATTCATATAGAGTTTCCAAATGAAAAATCACCCAAAATAGAGATACTTAAAGAAGCTTTGAAAGATTATGAAAGGCCTAATGTTCTTGATTGTACATGTGGTTCCGGGACTTTAGGAATCGCATGCCTTAAAGCCGGCGCGCGAAAAGTTGTTTTTAATGACATATGGAATCCTGCAATAGAAACTACTTTGATTAATTTAGAGGCTAATGGCTTTCCGGTCAAACTTTCAGGCAGTGAAGAAGAATTAATAGCATCCGGAGACAAATTTGAAGTTTATAGTATGGATATAAGAGAATTAGTGAATTGTTTAGACGAAAAATTTGATATTTGTATTATAGATACATTCCCTGGTGTGGATACAACAGAATTTGTGGAAGCCGCAGGCAAATTAGGCAAAAAAGTTGTCGTGATTTGAAGAGAATTATATGAGCTTAGAATGGAGAGGAATATTGTTTGATTACCCTTATCCAATAAAAAAATGGGAACCACTATCCAATGCTGGAATTTATGCCATTGAGCTCATCCCAAAACTCGGCTTAACTTCATTATCGTTGCCAGGATTACAACTCCAAAGTATGATATTTATTTAATTTCATATCCTGGAAATACCTTCTTAAATGACCCTATATAGTTAAAGAAAATTTTTATTGTACTTTTCTTTTTTAACTCTGACCTTTCGCAGATTCCGTCTTCAAAAAAATAACATATTTCTTGACATCGTTTTTGAAGAATTATTCGAAAATCTGCAGTTATTTATCTCAACTTTCCATCTCCTTCGTAATGGTTGCCAATGGAAAGAATCCTCACGATAAAAAGCTTGTAAGAATCGTACGAAAAAATGAGTGTAGAAAAAAAGAGGACAGAGTAGGCCGGAAAGGCCTACTCACGGTACTTAATCTTTTAATGAATTTACTTTGCCGGGATGATGAGAGATCTCTCACCAGCAGGCACGAATTCCCTGATTGCGCCACGGCCGAATTCCCTTCTGGGTGCAGTGAAGTCGAAGGGCAGAAGATCGTCGGCGAAGCAGACCTTGATCAGTGGGTTGACAGCGAATGCGTCTCCGCGGGTCGAGTGAGCTGCGGAAGCGATACCACCGTAGCCACCCTGGTGACCGACGTTCATGGCGTAGTTCGGGTAGTTTGGACCACGGAGTTCGCCTGGAAGACCTTCGTCACCCTGGTAGGTACAGATGTTGGTTGCACCACACTGGTCCTGCAGGTCGAAACCGAAGAATCCGAGGCGGCCCCATGCTTCCTTGTGGACGTACATGGAGAGGTACCATCCGGACAGACCGGCATTTCCGTTTCCGGTTGCAAGGGAACATGCAACACCGGATGCTGCTGCCAGCATGGTTGCTCTCTGGGATCCACCGAAGTGGTCTTCAAGGGCTGTCGGGTAGTTCTCGTAGGTCTCGATACCGTAGAGAGTGGATTCGGTTGCGATGTCCTTGACGACTTCGAGGCTGGCCTTTACGGTCGGCTTGTCCACGGCTGCTGCACCACCGTACTTGTCGTTGATGTAGTCAACGTCGTAGTAGGTGTTGTTGTCGAGGATGTCGTCAGTGTATGCTGCGGTTGCGTACTGAGTGAAACCGACACCACCGGACATGTAGGATCCGAGCCAGATCTGGTCGTAGAGCATACATCCAGCACCGACTACCTCAAGGGAGACGTGTGCAGGGTCATCTACGTCTACACGGCTGGTCTGGATGACATCTGCCATGTGACCGAAGGAAAGTCCACCGGGCTCGTTGGGTCCACGTGCACGCCTTGCGGGCAGCATTTCACCCATGGAGACAAGGGATGCGTGCTTTGCGGAGAAGGACAGGTCAGCGACGGCTGCTTCACCGGCACACATTGCGTATGCGGAGATGAAGGACATACCGATCTGCATGGCTGCCCACCTGGAGGTCTGTGCACCGTCAGTTGTCCTGGAGACAATTGTCGGGATGTGGATTGCCTGCCAGGTTGTCTTGCCGATGGAGGCCTTGATCTGTTCTGCCTGCTCTTCAGGGAACATCTTGTTGATGTTGATAACGAACTGGGAGTCGATTTCGTCAGCCAGGGCGTCGTCCCCGGTGAAGATCTTGACGTAACAGTCGTCGACAAGAGCTGGGTGGGTCTCGATCATCATTTCCTGGACAACTGCTGCACCAGGCATTGCGTGGTTCAGGGTCTCGAGGTAGTGGTTGATGGTTTCAGGAGTGACTTCCTTACCCAGCCTCTTCTCGAGGGTCTCGTGTGCCATGTCCAGACCGACAATACAGGTCCTCCTGATGTCGTCCCACATCTGCTGCATTGCAGCGTTGTTGACGTAGTGGAGGTCGTCGGGCTCTGCGACGATGTCAGTGCCTGAGAGAGTGTAGGGGGTGATTGCGCGCTGTCCGAGAGGTGCACCCATGTGCATGTTGGGGTTGTATCCTACAATGCCCCTCTTCTCGGCGATTTCCTTACCAGCTGCGATCATCTCGACCTTTCTGGGGCTCTGCTCAGGACCGAGTCTGAGGAACTTGGAGGTCTTTGCCTCAATGTCGCTCCCGCCCAACTGGTTTGTACCGTAATCCTGTGCGAACTTAACTTCCATTGACTTCTTGAATTTTGCGAAAATATCTGCTGACATCTTGTTCACCTCACTTGGGCTGGAATCCGAATGAAGTTCTCTGGTCGAACACTCTGTGGATCCACTCGATTACTTCGGCGTCGCTCCTTGCAGGAACGTTGTCGACACGGTAGATGGTGGTCCTCTTTGCGGCTTCTTCTTCGGACATTGGCTTTCCGAGGTCTACCTTCCTGTCGATGGGGATTGCGACCTGGTCCTTGTCCATGATGATGGTGCCGTTTTCAAGTCTTCTCCTGTCGAGCATGTCGAACATAACACCGTCTTCCTGAAGACGGACGGAGTGACCGTGCACTGTTGCACCGCGCATACCGGAAAGTCCGGGGCAGCTGATTTCGGTTTCCATCTGAACCTTTGCGCACTCTTCCATGTCTCTTTCACGGGCTTCGACAATCTGACGGCCGGAAAGGGTACCTGGGTCTACGCCTCTGAAGTTGATTGCTGCGAAGTAGGATCTGAAGTACGGGGTAGCCGGAGCGTTGTACATGGAGTCAGCGAACTGGACGTACCTGACCCTGTCGCCGGCCTTTGCACCAGGTGTAGCTTCTACAGCTTCACGGACCGAGCATGCAGGCTCGCCCATCTCTGCGAGTGGTGGGTGGGTGCTGGGGTAGTCGCTTCCCGGGGCACGGTGTCCAAGAACTGCGGTTAAGTCTTCGTCGGAGATTTCCCTGATTTTCTCAAGGTCTCCAGACATGTGCTTTCTTCTGTTAGCGCCAACTGAGGTTGCGCCTGGATAGAACTGTGGTTCATATGCCATCTTATGCAACTCCTTTATGATCTTCTAATTGGTCTAATGTCGATTTCACGTCTTTCACGATTAAGTTTAGTTTATCCCTGGGACAGGAGTCTCCACGTGTTACTCCGTTTACCATATCCATCACAATTCCCTTTGTCTGGATATTTTCGTCCTTTGGCATCACTAATCTCGTTTTCACTCCTGCTTCTGCAAAATCTTCGAAATCTACCGGGATCTGGCTGACAATGATTGCCGGGATGTTTGCCTGACTCAGGATTTCCCTGGCCTTCCTTACCACGTGGTCCCTTATGTTTCCAAGGTGAATGACGGCCAACTTGTGCATCTCGATCTGTGCCTTTTCCATCGGGCTCATAACGAAAGATCCCGTCCTCAAACCCGAGTCCGGAATCCCCGTACCCGAATAGAGCACGAGAACACTTACCTGGATATTTTCCTTCCGCATTCCGTATGTAATTTCACAGACCGGTTTTGTAATATGTCTCTGCCCGGGACTCATCGCAATGGCGACCACATCGGAACGGCCGGCTTCCGAGAGGGTCCCTCGCTGGGCAAGCCCACCTCCTTTTCCAAGTCCCATTCCGCAGCGGCAGTCAACTACCTGCGTTTCCCGGTCAAACATCATACAAATTCACTCTTCTTCCTTCTTCTCTATGAAGACGAGGTTGTCTTCATGTTTGGCTTTTGGATCAACCATGCCAAGCAAAGTAGGGTCTGCGTCAGAACCAAGTTTGGCGTAGTCACTTACCGTTGCCTTCCGTCTCATGAAATTTCCTTCCCTGAACTCGAAGGGGAACGATAAAACCTTATCACATACTTCCCGGACCTTTTCCTTGGCTTCGGGGCTTGCAAGTTCCATCTGAATCCTGCCCACACTGACCTTCATCTCAATTAACTGGTCCCCAATCTGAATAGGTTTCCTGAGAGGATGTTCCACCTTTTCCCCGGTACCCGGGCCGGATGAGACCTTTTCAGGCAACCTCTGGCCCTGGACTATAACGCGGATTACCCCATCCACTTTATACAGCTCGGCCAGGAGGACCTGAGCTGTTTCGGGGGACAGGATTCTTCGGGGGAAGATTTCTATTTGAATAAGATTTTCCGTGTTTGAAGCAGAGTCTGACATTGTTAGACCTTTTGACTTAATTTGTTTAGAGCGCTCCTGCTACTGCCTTAATAGGCTCGCTGAATTCCCCGATCGTTCCGAACACGTTTCCGATGAGGCCGGATGTTGCTTCGATTGTGAACATCTGGGTACCTGCATCGAGGGCTACTGCGGCACATACACATGGAATTGCAAAGCCTCTGGAGTGCCTGGTTACGACGTGGTTACCGTTGAATACACCCGGTCCGCCGCCGCCGTAGATGGAGTGGCTGAAGAAGGAGAAACCAACAGCTACACCCTGTACTTTACCGTAGTCACAGCCTGGAAGACCAGTCTCTTTCTCGAGCATGTCGTTGAAGTACAGAAGTGTGGAGGATACGTTCTGGGCTGCACGGCCTGCACCACAGTTCACGAGAGTGGCTGCAAGGGTACCTGCTGCGGCATATGCGTTCCACATTGGGACGTCGTTTGCCTTGTAGAAGTTGTATCCGGAAGGTGCGGTCTTGTCAACGGAAATGACGCCGTCTTCGATTGCCCTGCCTACGATGGACTGGAGCACAGTACCGATGGTACCGTCCTTGCCGTTTTCCTTTACGGTTTCGTAGACGATGTTGTTGGCGTTGAGACCCTGGCATGCAAGACCGAGGAGCTGCTGCCTCTCGAACATACCGACTGCGCCGCCCATCTCGAAGATACCGCTCTGTTCGTAGATTGAGGAAAGGGCTGCGGCGTTCATTGCAGACCTGTTGGTGATGGCTGCAACGTGGTTTGCCATAATGTTCCTCAGGGAGAAGCCGAGACCTTCGTTGTTCTGGGGGATGTTGAGGATACCTGCAACGCTTCCGCCCATGAGGTCCATGGTCTGTGGGTAGCTGCCCCAGATTGCGGACTTGACGATCATGGCGTCATACATGTCGGTTCCGAACATGTCAATGAGGGTCTGGGTGACTGCTGCTGCACCGACGGTGGTGGAAGACATGTAGTCTGCACCGGAAAGAATCCTTGATGTGGGGGACTGAATCCGCAGGTTCTTTCCGCCGTTGAGGACCGTCACGTTGGTGTCGTCGCCTTCATCGACCTGCACTAAAGCCTTAACCTTTTCTGCAATTTCGTCAGCACGGCCTACGATATCGTAGTCAAGTTCACGTCCAAGGATCTGGCGTCCCTTTCCACCCATCTTGCCTGTTGCAAGGGCGTTCTGGATGCCGCCGAGGTTTACCGCAACGGACCTCTTGGTGTCCATGATGATTTTTTGAATTGCTGCGTTTCTGGTTGGAGCAAGAGACATAATGTCGACATTGCTCTCAAGCAGTTTTCCTCTGTCGTCGTAGATGTCTACTGTGTCAGACACGTTTAATTTCCTCCTTAAGTTATTAAAAATCATTTTTGGGACTGGTCACATTCCACGAGAGTGTTAAATTTACTCTTACAGATCAAGTACCGCTTCGTTTTTAAGTGTCCACTTTCCCAATGAACTTTCATTCGCTGAGAAGGTACTTAAATCTTTTGTGTTCTTGGAAGGGGGCATCCGTCCATTTTTTTAAAATTGTTTTTATAAAGAAAAAAACTATTTTTAGGGTTTTATATAAAAAAACAGCATCAATAGATAACGATCGTTTCAACAGCTTCTAAAACTCTTCGAGATATAGAAAGATACTTTATAAATTATAAGAGCCAAAGAGAGAGATTTCTTAATTATTTTTTTTATAAAGTCATGGCCATCTAAAACAGAACAAAACCATAAAGATTTAGTAATATCCCTTCAAATACGAAAGCTTAATATGGAAGTTGTTGTCGACGTAGGCGGGAACCCTGGAATTGACTGCAGGGGCTTTTGTAGGTACTGTTATTTCAAAAAAGTTAAAGAAGTGCCCCCCCTGGGCTGCAAGCATTGCCTGCCTTTCAAAAAAGGGTGTGATTACTGCACCCGCGGGGTAAAAGAATCATATTCTGGCTTCAAACCCCTCCAGATGGTCCTTGAAGACACCGCCCAGAAACTCTGTTTCGCAAATGAGGAAGTGAAAAAATTCACCATCAGCGGAGGTGGGGATGTTAGCTGCTACCCCGAACTTAAAAACCTCGTAGCTTTCCTATCCCAGTTCAAAACTCCTATTCATCTCGGATATACCAGCGGAAAAGGCTTTAGCAAGCCTGACGACGCCCTATTCTATATCGACCGCGGGGTAAGTGAAGTGAGTTTCACCGTGTTTGCAACAGATCCGGCTCTGCGCGGTGAATACATGAAGGACCCGGAGCCTGAAGCCTCCCTTCAGGTCCTCAAAGATTTCTGTGCCCACTGTGAGGTCTATGGAGCAATCGTGCCCATCCCCGGAGTAAACGACGGGATAGTCCTTGAAAAGACCCTTTCTGACCTGGAAACCATGGGAGCTAAAGGAGCCATCCTGATGCGTTTTGCAAACAGCAGGGAAAACGGGCTGATCCTGAACAACGCCCCGATCATGCCGGGAGTAACTCCGCACACCGTGGACGAATTTACCGAACTTGTACGCAGTTCCGCAGCAAAGCATCCCTCCATCCGGATCACCGGCACTCCCCTGGAAGACCCCCTTATCGGCTCTCCCTTTGCCATCCGAAACGTGCCTGAAGCCCTTGAGAAACTGCCCCCCATTACCAGAAGCGCCACTGTAATTACGAGCCGGGTTGCAGCCCCCAGGCTAAAGGAAATCTTCGATTCCCTTGGAGGAAAAGTAAACGTCGTTCCCCTGGAAAAAGACGTGGGCTGCCTCATCACCATCGAAGACTTCGGAAACCTGGACCTCTCGGAAGTAAAAGAAACCGTTTTCTTACCCGGGAGAGCCTTTGTCCACGACAGGGAAGTAAAAGAAACCCTTACCCGGGACGGTGTGGACAGGATTGTTCGCAGAGGCCCCGAATGCCTTTCCGTGGACGGGGAAATGTCCATAGGAATGAGCCGCGAAGAGGTCTTGAAACTGGAAATCGAGAATTTTACGGAATTAATCGAGCAAATAAACTCCCTGGGGCTGCCTGTGGAATAAAACCATCTGCCCCTAATTTACTTTCTGACCGTTTTTTCCCGGCAGATTCACTTTTTCAACTTTATCTCCGGGCAGATTCTCTTTTTACCCTTCTTCCCAACAGCTTTGCTTTTTCAAGCTTTATCGGCACATGGGTCCAAAATCCGGGCTGCAAGAAAAACATAAAAATAATAAAAATGAAGTAGAAAATATAAAAAATACAAGCGATCCTATATAAATAATGTGCATATTATATAAATTACCCATAAATAGATAGAATGTATACATTATTGTATAGAAAATATTTTCGGCTTTCAGGATTCGGATAAGACAGTTCAGAGAAATTAGCTCACGTTTCCTGTTCAATCCGACTATTGGTTCAATTCACAATTCCCGGATCAATTCACATTCCGTGTACCTTTCTTTAATGTCCGGGCCCGGACATGAAATCCGAAAGCCCCATCTGTTTTATTTTATGGTTTTCAAAGAGGGAGTGTATATCATAGTCAAGGAGTTCAATCCTCTGCCGGGTATAGGCCGAAACCCCGTACTTTTCCGCCACTTCCTTCGAGACTTCCAGGTACTTTTTGACTGACCCTTCATGCACCGTCAGGATCACGTTCCCTCCGCACTTCGGACAGGCTCCGGAAAGAGGAGGCCTCCGGAACTTTTCCCCGCATTTGATACAGCGCGTCTTCTGGCGGGAAAAGGAACGCAGGTTCCCGATGAGGTCCGGAAGGAAATGGGACTTCAGCACCCTTTCAGCCACATCAGGAGCATCAACCGCCCTTATACGCTCGGCAAGAGAGAGCTGAGCTTCCATTTTTTCAATCATGCTGCCAAGGGTCTTGTAAGAAGATTTAAGGGGCCCTGCAGCAATATCCGTGGTATCGTGGGTGAACATGAAATGTTCATACTGCTCAGGGGTCCCCAGCCGCCCGCTTACCAGGTCCATCAGGTCTTCGAGTTCCGTCGGGTTTTTGATCTCTTCCGTAGCCCTGTAAAACTCCAGGGGATAGCGGGCAGGGACATCGATGTTATGGGCTTCCTTGTCCACTTCTTTGGGGTCGATCCGGGTGGTGAGCACAAGGGGAGCATCCATTTTCCCTCCCCTCTTTTCAGGAAGATAAGAACGGGAGAAGTTCAGAATCCCGTCCATAAGCATCATCACACAGTCCTCGTCCCCGTCGCAGTTCCGCCGCTTCGAAGCATGGAAAAACGGATGAGCATACCCTACCGAAGCCTTCGTAAACCCGACCAGCCTTCCAAGAACCCCTGCCGAGGTGTGGGGAGCAAGACCCATCAAAAGGGCCCCTACAAGGTCGTAGATAGTTTCCGCATTGTAGTAAGGTTCTACATTATAATACTTCACGAGTAGTTCGTCCACATACTGAGCTATGCGCAGAAGGTACTCAGCCCCGTCATAGGAGACCACCAGATCCTGGACCTTCAGGCAGACCACCTGGTCATTCCTTTCAAGAGGTTTCCCGTAAATATCTTCCCTGTACCCGAGTTCCCGGAGTTTAGCTGCCGTAATCCCGAGTTCATCGGCCCGGATATGGGTCAGGGGGATATCGGACATATCGTAGCGAATGGTTCCGTCCTTGAAAGTAAAAACCTCATGTTTGGCCCTCAAAATTCCTTTTTCCAGGGGTTCCGGGGTCATCTGCCCGTTCATGAGCCTTTTTACCCCTTTGATCATGTCCAGCTTTTCCCGTTCCCCGAGCTTCTCAAAAGCCTGTTTGTACAGGCTGCGAAAATCCAGTTTCACATTTGCAACGGAGCTTGACTTTCTTCCGCACTTTGGGCAGGTCTCCGCACCCCGCACATCGATCTTGCAGCGCGGGCAAAGAAGCCTGGGCAGGGTGTATTCCCCGCATTCACAGCGCCAGAAATACGTCTCCTTCTTGCAGGCAGGACATTCCCGAATCCCCATTTCGACCTCGATTTCTCCGATCTTCCCGTTCATTGAAGTCATGTAATCAGCTGCCGCCACCAGGTTACGGGTAGTTCCTCCCGTATTGCCCAGCGGGAAGAGGACCTGAGCTGCCGGGGACATCTTGCGCAGGTTTGATTTTTCGGGTCTCCCCATCCGCGCCCCTATCCTTGAAGGAGCCCGGGGATAGACCTTAAAACCACTCAGGACGTTTACAGCTTCCACCATATCATCCTTGTCGGGCATGGAAGCTTTTTCATTCAGGGCAGAGTCAAGCCCCAGGCAGAAAATAAACGGAAGGGCTTCTCCAATCAGGATATTCCCGGCTGCCACCTTGTGGAGCACCAGGAGTTTTTCAAGCACGGGTTTGATTCCTTCATCCCATGCCGCATCCAGAGGAAGCTTCAATATATCCTCATCAGCCAGATAATTCCCCTTAAGGGTCACAAAGTTCCGGAGAGCCTCGAATTCCCGCCGTGAAACGTCATGCCAGAGATAGGTGAATTTCGGATGTAAGGGGACCTTGAATTCTTCCGCAAGCCGCAGCGCCAGGGCTACAGAGGGATTTTTCAGTTCATCCTCAGGGATTTTTTCAGGGCAGTTCGCTTCATAATCGTAGTGCCACCACTCAAAAACATAAGGTGAAGGCATTAGAGGGTGGTTGTTCTCCAGGAAGTCCCCATAATTTATCAGGATTTCCCCGATGTCCACAAGCGCCTCGACCTCAGGGCGCAGGGCATAAGCAATCTCCATATTATCTATACGGATAAGGTCGCCCGAGCGAAGGCGGACCGTTGGGCCTTCAATGGAGTCCACGGCAGACATTGCTGCGGCTTTCCCGGGGCGTTCAACCTTAAGCTGGGTCCCGTTGCTGACAAAGTCGTCAAGCAGGACCATGGAAGCAGGGTTGATCCCGGCTGCGGCAAAGGAAGTGTTCCTCGACCTGCCGTAGCGCAGCCTGAAACCTCCGGGCCGGGAAGGATGGGAAAAGACCGGCCTGCCTGCGATCAGGTCCCGGATATACTTGTCCTTGGGTTTGATGACGGGTTTTTCTTCCGCCTGATCATCCCCACCGCTTTTTGCACCCCCAATCAGCGTGTCCAGCCAATCCCAGCCGTCCATCTTCAGCTTGTTCACATGCTTCTTGACCTTCGGGGCTTTCAGGGCAAGCCCTTCGGCCAGCACCAGGCACATCCCACCCCTAACGCGGTTGGTCCCGATCCTTTCAAGGTTCCTGTGCCCTTCTACCTCAGCCTCTTCGGTGGGGTCTCCGTCAATGCAGACCGGACAGTTCTGGACAATCATCCGGATCTCGTCTTCCGACGGAGTGTACTGAAGACTTGCAACCCGCTTGTAGATCAGGATTTCTTCCACATAGCGTTCAACCTCTTCGGGCCTGGGCTTGTACCTGTCAACCCCTATCCCACGCCGCACGTAATCCCCCACAAGCACCGAAAGGGCCTGGGCTGTCCCCCCCGCACTCCGGATAGGCCCCGAGTAAAAGATCTGGATATACTCGGAACCATCATCGTTTTTCCCGAGCTCTACCTTATCAATACCCTCAATAGGGGCTGCAACCACCCCTTCGGTCAGGGTTGCCATCGAAACCCGGATTGCAGCTTCCACAGCGTCCTTTTTGCTAGGAAAATCCCCTACAACCCCTTCAGCAACCTGTTTTCCGATCTCAAGGGCAACTTCTTCCCTGGACATCTCTTCTTCAAGCTCTCTTAGCTTTGCCGCAACCCCGACTACCCCTATCAGGTTTTCCACCCTGTCAGCCAGGTCTTTGGCGAGGGGAATTTCAACCTCGGGTTTCGGGTCTCCTCCCCTGGCCCGGGCTCTGTTTGCGAGCTCGATAGCCTCTTTGAGTCTGGCCTCAAGCTCATTGAAATACTCATGCATTTCTTCGCTTGCGATTGTTTCACCCATGGGAAGCAGCCTCTTTTCCAGAAAAACAGCAGATGTATCTTATTTTCAATAGTTTACCACTTTAGCCGTCACTTTAACTTCAGTAACCTTAACTCCGGCCACTTTAACTTCAGTAACCTTAACTCCGGTCACTTTAACTTCAGTAACCTTAACTCCGGTCACTTTAACTTCAGTAACTCTAGCTTCAGTAACCTTAGCTTCACACACTTTACTTTCATTTAAGCCTGCGCCTGGACTTTGAAGCGATGATACTTGATACTGCAGTAACAAAGAAGACAAAAATCCCGGCCCAGAGGATGTACCTCCCTATCTCGATGCCCAAAGCAGTAAGCAATAACCCGAGAGCCAGTATACCCAGGTTAATCCTGTTCATCTTTTTGTTTTTTTCCAGGACCTGTTTGTATGCCATTTCCTTTTCCAGAATTTCCTTTTTCTCCGCTTTCAAAGACCTATCCTCCTCAAATGTTCTCTTTCCGGGAAAGCCTCAGACCTCAGACCTCAGACCTCAAACTTGGTGGAAGCAGCCTCTTTCAGCCGGTTCAGGAGTGCGAGTCCAAGTCCCGTATTACTAAAAGAACCGTCAGCCAGGATCACATCAAAGCCTTTCAAGTCAAGAATCCTGAGCCCTTCAAAAAGTCTTCGGGCAACCGTATCTGGCTCTTCCCGTCCTCCCAGCAAAAACCACTCTTCCGAATCTTCTGAACGCAGCCCTTTCGAATTCAGGAAACTTGCACTTTCCTCACTCAGCAGGAACCCGACCTTCAGCCCGTCCTTCTGGAAAATACCTGCGAGTTCCCCGATTTTTTCAGAAACCTGATCCCCTTCCCCTTCTACAAGCACGACCGCAGTATCCGGAGTGTAATGCCCGTACTTTTGCCCGGCTCGTTTTTCGGATGAAATCTCTCCTGCCGCTTCATTTGCGTTCTCGTATCCGAGCCTGACCTCTCCAATGATTTCTTCAAGGGCTTCGAGCCCGATTGCCCCGGGCCGAAGGACAACAGGAGGTTCGGCAGTCAGATCCACAACCGTAGACTCAACCCCGATCGTAACAGCGCCCCCGTCAAGCACCGCATCGATCCTCCCCTCGAGGTCGGCAAGCACATGGGCCGCCGAACTGGGGCTGGGCCTTCCCGAAAGGTTGGCACTGGGGGCTGCAAGGGGTCTTCCGGCCCTTTTCACAAGTTCCAGGGGAATCCTGTGGTCAGGCATCCGGACCCCGACAGACGGGAGGTTCCCGGAGGTAATTGCGGGAACTGAATCACTTTTTTCCAGCACGAGAGTGAGGGGGCCCGGCCAGAAGGCATCCATAAGCTTGAAAGCGTTTTCCGGGACGTCCCTCACAATTTGTTGGAGGTCTTCCCTGGAATGGATCAGCAGGCTAAGGGGGTTTCCCGGAGGCCTCTGTTTCGCCTCGAAAATCTTCCGGACAGCTTCCGGGAGGAGCCCGTCCGCTCCGAGCCCGTAGACGGTTTCCGTGGGAAAGGCTACGGTCCCGCCTTTCCTTATAAGCTCCGCCGCCTCTTCGAGCACGGCATCAAAATTTTCGTCCGAAACCCGGAAAACCCGGGTCTTTATTCCACTTCCGTTTTCAGCCTGCACAGACGCAAAACCCCGCTCAGGTATTTTGTTTATATTTTTCAGAGAATTTCATGCTCGTTTTTATTTTCAGGCCCATTTTTCAAGGGCAGCCCCGAGTTCTTTCCGGTCCTTCGCATATTCTTCCAGGGTGAAACCTTCCATGCTGGCTTCAAGCGCCTGCCTGCAGGCAGTTGCTCCAGGTGCAGTTCCCATAGGATGGGCATGGATTCCGCCGCCAAACTGCATGATAACGTCTTTTCCGAAGATGGAGTAGAGGTCCGGGATCATGGTTGGGGCAAGCCCTCCCGAGGCTACCGGGAACATAGGTTTGATTCCTTCCCAGTCCTGGGCAAGGACACTCTGTCCGGGATCTGCGAGCACGGTCTCGAGTACACACTCGTCCCTAATCGAAAGGACTTCGTCTTTATCCCCGTGCATCTTCCCGACGACAGTACCTATATGGAGCTGGTCAAGCCCGATCAGCCGACAGAGTTTAGCTACTAGCAACATGCTGACCCCGTGCCTGGGGTTCCTTGTGAATGCCGAGTGCATGCAGCGGTGGGCGTGGAGCGCCAGGCCTTCGTCTTCAGCTGCTTCCCGGAGAGTCTGGAGGGCTGTCCAGCCCGTGGGCACGATGTCGATCATGGCGTAACTTGCTCCGAGGTCTTTTAGCACATGCAGGCGCCGGATCATTTCTTCACAGGTAGGAGCCGTGATGTTGCACAGGTACATCTTCCGTTCCCCGGTCTCGACTTCCGCCTTTTCCGCAAGTTTCAGGGTGAGTTCGGCCCTCTTTTCAAACCTATTGAACTTCTGGTCGGTAAGGTTCTCGTCATCCTTTACAAGGTCACAGCCCCCTGCAAAAGCATTGTATGCCACTTCCGCATGCATTTCCGAGGTCAGGCCTACTTTCGGCTTGACGATTGTCCCGATCAGGGGCCTATTTTTAATCCCTACGATATCCCGGATCCCGGAAAGCCCGAAGTTCGGCCCCTTGAACTCCCGGAGCATGGATTTCGGGAAGCTGATATCCTGCAGGCGCAGGTTATCCACAATCTTCATGCTGAAAATGTTGCCTGCCACCGCACTAAGAACCTGGGGGACGGACCCGAGTTCAAAGAGCTCTTCAGAATAAGCCACTCGAACCGATTTTGTCCCCTCGTCCAGATAAAAGACATGGGGTTTCAGTTTTGCCGCAAGCTCGGGGCTCAGGGTAGAAATTTCAGTCCAGGAATCGATGGAACTTTCCCCCGCCATATGGGTGGAAGCTTCCTCAAAACTTACTCCTGCTGCCGGTTCAATGTGGAATTCACAGATCAGATCTGTGTCTTTCGGGCTGTAGCCCGGGTCTACGTAGTCCCTGCGCATTATTTTATCTCCTTGTTTGTATAGAGTTAATTCTTCTCCTATATGATAAAAATGAAGTTCTGATTGAAGGAAGTATCTGAACGTAAATAAAAATTTGTTCATTTGAAAGCTTTGGAGGCAGGGTAACAGCACAAGGATAAAGAAAAAGAAGAAAAGAAAAAGGAAAAGAGCAGGAAAGAGAAGAAAAACGGAATGAAAAGAAGAGAGAAGGAGTGAAAAGAGGAAAAAAGGAATAAAAAGAGAAGATGAGGGGTTAAAAGAAAATAGGAGGAGTGAAAAGAGAAGATAAGGAATGAAGAGGGGAGAAAAGAGGAGAAAAGGAATGAAAAGAGAAGAGACGGAATGAAGAGAGGGAAAGAAGGGGGAAGACTGTTGCCCCAATTATGAAAAGTTACCATTTTCAATGTTCGTGAGAACTGGCAGTTGCCTGCCAGACCTTTTTGATTTCAATCTGCCCCTCTTCAAGCTGTTCGGCTACAGCTTCATTAATGACTTCACTCAGCGCTTTCTGGGACACATCCGTAACAGCGGAAAATACCTTAATTTTCAAGCCTGTATCACTTCCCTTTTTGAAAATCTCGATTTCAGGGCTTGAGGCAGCAGAAGTCACACTGCCCCGGACAAGGGTGCCCCGGTGACTGAAGGAAAGCTTTATGTGTCCCGTGAAGTCGGGATTCAGGTCCCTGGCCCTGCCCCTTATACTTTCCAAAACCTGCCTGGAAACGAGTACCGCATCATCGAGGGTCATGCTGTCGGAAAAAACTTCAAACTCCGAGGAATACGCCGAGACTCCGGACATTTCAACCGAGTTTTTCCCTTCCAGGGGCATTTTTTTGGCTACTGGGACCCTGCCAGCTACTGGAATCCTGTCATATGCAGGCATTCTTTCTACTGTAGAGATTTCCACTTTACTGCTTTTGTTACTTTTGATGATTGTGGTATTTTTGATGCTTTTGATATTTCCTTCAAGCAGTATTTCCATAAGCTCTTCGAGCTTCCCGCCTTCCCTGGCAGAAAAATGAATTATCCGGGCTTTCGGGTTCATTTCACGCAGGAAAACACAGATCTCCAGAAGGCGCACCCGGTCTATAAGGTCGACCTTGTTGATGCAGAGTACTTCTGCGTCCTCGATCTGATATTTAATGAAATTCTGGAGACCTTCTTCAGGCTTAAACCGGCTTGCATCAAGGAGGTTCACTATGGGAGCCATGGAAATCCCCGGGATATTCATGGCTGAAATGTTGTCTTTTATCTGTTTAGGGAAAGCAATTCCCGTGGGCTCGACAATCACTGTTTCAGGGTGGTAGTCTTGCATCAGGGCTCTCAGGGTTTGTTCCAAGCTGATCCTAAGAGTGCAACAAATGCATCCACTGGTAATTTCCCGGGTCTCTACCCCACCGGTAGAAACCGTATCCCCGTCAATCCCGATTTCCCCGATTTCATTCACGATTACCGCCGTTTTTTCACCCGTTCTTCCCAGAGTCTCCACAAGTTTCCTGATAGTTGTGGTTTTTCCGCTTCCAAGGAAGCCTCCCAGTATTATACATCTCATATCCTCACAACCCTTTTCCTCGTTTCCTCGTTATACGCATAATACAGATTCATAAAATAGTAATTGATGTTGATAATCAGGACTCCACATGCAGTATATATTATAGCAGCATATCTAGCAACATACTATAGAGTGGAAATGCAAACCTCTGCAAAAATTCAGAAGATGGAGGGGGACCGCTTTCAAACCCGTAAAAATGGCAAATAAGGGTTTGAAAGGCACCACTCCCGGATTTAGGAGACCGATTTCCCCCCAGGGATTGGAGGTTACTGGGGCGAGGCATCGAATCCTTTATTTCGTTCCTGGATTTCATTCATTGCTTACTGATCCCTTTTTCCCGAACCCTGCCGTAAAAACCCGCTAAAATGGCAAATGCGGACTTTCTGGAGGTATCCGCCCGGGAATTTTCTTTCTGGAATACAAATCCCATGTTTCCCCATGCACTGGAAAACAAATGTTAGTGTGCAGGGAAAAGGCATTGGGCATTGAAGGTCTGCTTTGGGGGATACATGTGATAACAGTACCCTGAGAGAGGAGAAAGGTACTGTCATCAGTTTTATTTAGTTTATTGGAAATTTGTCAGTATGCCTGCACCGATCTGAAATCGCTGCTGACGGTTTTGACTGCGGGAGTTTCCGGTTTGGGCAGGCAGATGACTCAGGGAAGTCTCAGATAACTGAATCAAAATTCACTGATAATTTTCCTGAGCAGCGTCTGCAGATGCAATAACCCGGAAACCAGCCTTTTCAAGGAGATTTTCTTTTCCGTATCGTTTTCACACACTTCTGCGAGAGCGGAATAAGTCATTCCCGCCGGGAAAGACAGCTCCCCGGCTTTCGACGAACTGTCCGTTTGCAGGAATCCGGGTCTTCCCGTAATCGAGGAACATACCGTTTTCAGAGGGCTTCCACAGATTTCATACCTCGGTAGACAAAACTCAAGAACCGAGTACCTGAAAGAAGCCACACTTGAAGAGCAGTTGAAACCGTGGTCATATACCCCGAAAATGTTCATCGAAACCGTTGTCGAGACCTTGTTTATTCCGGTTCCGGACTTTCCTGAAGTTTTCATTCATTTCTACCTCTCAACACCAATATATTATGATAAGGCTCTCCGCTGACGTATAGGGCAATGGCACCCAAGTGATCGTTTTGAAGGTTCGTTTTGAAGGTTTGTTTTGAAGGTTCGTTTTGTGAGTCGTTTTGCAGGGGTTGCCAGCACATCCTGGAAATTTTTCCTGAAAGGAAGTTCCCTTGCAGGCCAGTGAAGAGCTTGGATTATTCTGAAATTGAATTTTTTATAAGTTGGATTTTTCTGAAATACAAACCGGATTTTATCTAAGTGGCAGATTCTTTTATGGAGGTTAGGGAGCCCCGGAGGGCTACCTCGTTTTTTGTGGATTTTTTTCAGGAAGCGTTTATTGGAAAAGGAAAGAAGATGGGATTTGTTTATCCCATCATCTTCTGGAGTTCAGGTCCGAGTTCCTTGACTACATCGACCATTGCTTTCGAGGTGTCAAGAGGTGCTCCGGGCGGGATTTCACAGCCAGTAGACAGCACGTACTTGGACTGTAAACCGTTCTCTTTAAGGGTCTGGACAGCACCTCTCAGGTTGCTTTCCGTGTCGTTTCTAATTTTCTGGATGCCTTCCGGAGAGTTGTCCAGGAACTGGATCGGGTCCACTTCACCCATCATGCAGCAGGTTTCCCCGTACTTCGGGATGAGTTCGTCGTAACTGTAGGAGCCCTTATCCTTCCCTGAGGGATAATAGGCATAGCTGTACAGGGCTGTCCCGAACTTAGAAATCTGAAGATCGTAGTGGACAGCATCGGCACAGTTGTGGACGATATAAGGCTGGTTGTATTCCTTGAAGACCGGGACGTGCTTGTCGTACACAAACTGCCCGTCGAACTTCCAGTAGTCGTCGTGTCCCATGATGACGTTGTTGGACCAGAGGTTGTCGATACAGAGCGCGTCACAGGCATCTTCCTCAAAGAAAGCCCTGGAGACTTCGGCTACGTAGTCCGCACATTTGTCCACGGCTTTGAGCACAACATCAGGGTTGGTGTTGATATCGCCGAGCACCCGGCTTGCGCCCATGAGCTGGGTCAGGGTAAGGAGGGGACCTTCATGGAAGCCAACCATCGGAGTTTCCAATTCGCTGTTCAGTTTGGCTTTTCCAAGCTTTGTTGCTTGAATCAGTTCGTAGGCCCGGGTCCCTTCTTTGACTTCGGGGACCTCGATCTTTTCATAGTCTTCAAGGTGGCCCTCGGAGGAAGGAGTATCTTCTTCAGGGAACTTGATCCCGCATCCCAGGTCCGCCGAGGTGATGGAAAGGTCGACCAGCCCAACAAACATATCGAGGTCCAGGTACTTTGATCCAAGGTAAGCGCTCTGGACGAAAGCCTCCTCGTTTGTGGCATACTCCTTGTAGGTCACGGGAGCAAACTTCCTCAGGACTCCGCATGCCAGAGGATAGACAGGCAGACGGTCCACCTTTTTATCAGCAAGGGCAGCGAGAGACCTGTCGGTGTGCGTCATGGATTCCTTTGTCTTTACGCCCACACTCTCGAACTCTTCGATGATAGCCTTTGCAGATTCGAGCCCTATATCCACGGCTTCGACCGTGACCTTCTTTGCAAGCTCTTCCTTGTACTTTACTTTGTTAAGGCTGATCTGTTTCTCACTCCATCTCAGATCAGCATCTGGAAGTTCGGCAATAGCTCCTGTTAACCATTCGGTAGCTTGACTTGCGTCATTTTTTGTTGCGTCAGCCCCTATTTTTTCCGCATAGTCCGCATTGATGGGAGCACCGCCAACCATGACCAGAAGAGAGTCCCTTAACCCTTCTTCCTTGAGCTGTTCAATGACCTTTTCCATGCCGGGCATGGTTGTTGTCATGAGTGTGCTCATGGAAATAGCATCGGCTTGTTGGTCCCTTGCGCTGCTTACAAAACTGCTGAGGGTCACGTCCGAACCCAGGTCGACCATGTCAAAACCAGCTGCGGTCATCATTGTCTTGACAAGGTTCTTGCCGATGTCGTGCACGTCGCCTTCGACTGTCCCGATAATGATCTTCGAAGGCTTGTTTGTTGAATCAGTCTTCAAGTAGGGAGAGAGGATATCCAGCCCTTCGTACATCGCACCTGCGGAAACCATGAGGTTCGGGACGAAGGCTTCCCCGTTCTCATACATGTCACTTACAACGGACATGCCTTTGGTAAGCCCTTCAACGATTGCGGTATATGGGTCAATGTTAAGCTCAAGTACCTTGTTTGCAAGTTCTTCTATGATATCGTCGTCTCCATCAACAACTGCTTCAGCCATCTGCCGGAATATATCTTCTTCAGAGATAGCGTCCGCTCCTTGATTCTCATTTCCGATTGCCATATTAAACCTCCTATATTCAGGAAAAAACGGGCTTTTATAGTTCTTCAGGCAAAAATGCCCTTCAAAGCCACCTGTTTGCGCCCGTCAAACAAAGTCTGAGATTCTATCAGACACCGCGGTTAACAGTAACACACATCCTGTAAAACCGCACTTGCAATTTTTAATATATAATGGCTAATATATAGCATAAGCGATGGCGTTTTTCCCCTAGATCTGATTTTTCCGGGCCTTTTGATAGAAACCTATTTCCCGATATTTTCAAAGCTTTTGATGTTGACAGGACTTCAAGGATTCAAGGGGGTCTCGATATTGACAGCCTGCCAGAATATCTCCTGACCCCTGACACCGACAGGACCACGAGTATAGGAAGAATCCCGGAAATTATCAAACACTTTGATAATATCAATGCCATATTCCGGAACATAATGTTCTCAAAAAGATCTCAAAAAAGGCTCAAACCCCCCTCAAAAATATCAAAAATATCAAAAAAGTCTCAAAAATACAGGAAAACCTCAGCTCCTTTTAAAAGGGAAAATATCTGATTAAGAAGATATTACATCGATGAGGTTATATCAATGAGAAATTCAAATTCAGGTTAAGAAATTAAATTCAAATCATAAACCCACATTTCTAATTATGACATTTTTGTACAAAAGCATGGTACAAATGTGTTACTTTATTGATAATATATTATGTAATTGGCCAATATACATGAATTATGTTCCCCACTTGGCAGGGGGTAGAAATGTGGGATAAAGGAGGATTTAAAGTTAATTAAGTCGGTTATCAGTATTCGGGTTCGTAACATTTAGATTCATAAGATTCAGATTCACGATATTTGGATTCATGACATCCCGACCCATAAGATTTAGATTCGTAACATTTGGACTTGCAGTCTTCAAAACAGGAAAAAACAGAACCGTAATACTCATCTCTGGCTTCTACCAGTGCCTTCATATTTTCAAGAGGAGTCATGGGCGCAATTCCACAGCCCGGAGCAAGGATATCAACCCCTCCTTCCAGGGCTTTTCTTGCTTCCTCTTTTACATCTTCACGGCTGCCGCAAAGGAGAGTCGAAGAACTGGAAACGTTTCCTATAAGGCAGATCCCATTTCCGAGATTTTTCTTTGCACTTTTCAGGTCCCGGACCTTTTCTTCAACACTAATGCCCTCGAAACCGCATTCAGAGAGGGTCCCAAGAAAAGGTGAAGCATCTCCACACATATGCAGTATTTTGGGCCCTTTTACCTTCTTACAAAAACGCCTGTAAGCAGGTTTTATTAAAAGGTCGAAAATCTCCAGGTTCAAAAGGTCAGGGCCCGATATGCCGTCCGGGACACAAACTGCATCCACCCCCTCCTCAAAAAGGGCATTTGCATACTCAATGCAGGCATCAGTATTGATTTCCAGGCATTCCCTGATATAGTCAGGGGATTTAAGAAGCTGTCTCAGGTAGTTGCCCGCCCCCAGAAGCCTGGAACAAAGAGCAGCCGGACTTTCTATTCCCACGATCAGGGGAAGAGTCCCTTCAGTTTTATTCTTCAGGAGAGCAGTTGCTTCCAGAACCGTAGGGATCCTGCCCTTTTCCAGCAAGGAATACGGAATTTCCGGCAATTCCCCTGAGTTTCCAAGGGGAGGAAATGTTACATAGGGCTGGGTCTCCTTTGTTCCCCTGCTAACCTTACACCCCATCGCTTCTGAGAGTACTGTTACGCAGTAAGGATACCTTACAGCCTCCAGTCTCGTAATTTCATGGGCAGCCAGAGAGAGAGCTGCCATTTTTTCAGGGTTGCTGTGGGCTTCAGGCCAGAAAGCCCCGCATTTTTCCATAAGAGAAACAGTTCCTGTCTGGGTAACGGAAAGTACCGGCGCCCTATCCACGGCTTTCCCCTTCAACACATTCAGGAAACGATCTCTTAAATTGTAATCAGTCATGTGTCTCTATAATTTTTTATTGAATTTTTTTTAAATTGCATTATTTTATTGGATTTTTTATTGCATTATTTTTCAATTGTAATTATGTTTCTAATTGGATTTTAGAGTTCCGATTTAGTAATTTGCCGTGAGTTTTTTCTGTAATGAAGAAAAAGGCTCTCCCCCCAGCTTATCGAGCCTTTTTCAACGCTCATCAGTGCATGATTGTGGTATATTCCGTTTTTATAAAAAAAGGAAAGGGCAAGAAAGCGGTCGGTAACAGTGCTCGAGGCAAGCCCTATATTGCAAGCACATACGAACAAATTCGCATTTTCCTTATTGAGGTACTCTTCCAGGAGTTCAACGTATTCATTCCTGAACCTTTCAAAGACAGGCTCGGTAATAATTAAGGAAACGTTGATCCCCTTTCTTATTAGTTTGAGATACAGGGAAGGAAGGGCAGGACTGAAATAAGAGGAAACTTCCATCAGGTACGTTGATTTAAAGAGTTCGGCTTCGATTCGCTTTGGGAGATCGTACATCCGGTCCAGTTCAGGCTCGACAAGTTCGCAGTGCCCCAGAACTTCGATCTGGTTCAGGAGGGAGGAAGGGATGGAATTTACGTTATGGTTTTGCCAGTAATCCCTGTTTTCTTCGTATACGTTCAGGGTGTTCAGGAGGGGCTCCATCTTGTTTACGATCACTTCCCCCATGCTTGAAAGTTTGTACATGTCCCCCTCATGAACGATCAGTCCCTGCCCTATCAGGATCTTGATCTGGGTCATAATCGCACTCGAGCTCCCATTAAGAGTATTCTTGATCTCTTCGATTTCCCTGGGCCTTTCGATCAACAGTAGCAGAAGATCTTTTCTCTTATCAGATAGGAATAAAGTTCCCAACAATTCCAGTTTCATTCCAACTCACTCGCAATTTTCTACACTGAGTTATCCTGCATCCAGTACATGAAATTTTTATATTGACAAAAAGCCCCCCTCCCAGAACTAAATAAGCTATTTTTAATCCTGCTTCTATCCTGTTTGCCTTAATTCCTCCTTCTTTCTAATTACTCACTTCTAATTACTCACTTCTAATTACTCACTTCTAATTCCGGATTTTTTAATTCAAGGCGTTGAAATTCTGGGATTTACCATTAAAGGATTACCATTCAAAGAGTTATCACTTTGGGAGTTTCACATGCATAAGGGTACCCGAAACGTCCTCACTTTCGAACCAGATCTCTCCTTTATGGGCATCGACAATGTCTTTACAGATATAGAGCCCCGATTCAAGCCCCTGGTACCTGCGACTTACGGAGTCGTTGACCTGGTAAAGCCGGTCAAAGAGATAGGGTATAAGTTCTTTACTTATGCCCTTTCCACTGTCCACGATCACTATGTGGACATTATCTGCCTCTTCTTTTACTTCCAATGCCAGCTTTCCTCCCTGCGGAATGAATTTTATGGCATAGTCGACAAGAGCAGTAAAAAGGACTGTCAATTTTTCCCTGTCACCTTTAATTTCAGGCAAACTGGCAGGGACTTCTTTTTCAACCTCCAGGCCTTTTTCATCGATCAGGAAAATATTGTTTAAGAAAGCATCAGAGAGGACGTCCCTTAGCTGTGTCTCTTCAAAGAAATATTCGATCTTTCCTGCCTTTTCCAGGCTCTGGTACAGAAGGGAATCAACAAGGCGGCGCAGCTTTTCTGAATAATGGATAAAGGTGTTAACCGCCTTTTGCTGCTGGCTGTCAATAGCATAAAGCGTCTCAAAATCCATAATTTCCTCATATTCCACTTTTTCCGGGAACATCACTTCTTCCATGAATTCGGTTTTCATCATGTTCATGGAACTGAGTGCCTCATTCGCCCTGGATAGTTCCCCGGAATATGCCCTGAGGGCTTCTTCGAGCTGTTTTCTCTGGATCAGCTGCCACATACCCTGCATTAGCAGAGTTAGCTGCCGAACATCCGATTCGTCATAGTCTTCCCCTTTGTTTCCCACCCCTGCAACGGCAACTATCCGCTTTCCGTCAAAGACCGGGATATTCAGATGCCTGGTCAGATGCACATGGTTTTTCGGACACCCTTTCTTGAGGGGGTTAGGGGCGGGATAATTATTGGTAATGATTGGTTTTCGCTGTCTTGCAGCCTCTCCCCAAAGCCCCATACTCTTTACCGGGTAGATGAACTGCTTATCTTCAATCGAACACTCTTCCATCACACTGTCAGACCAGGAATGCATTACAAGGGTGCTTTCGTATGCGTCCATAAAAGCCAGGTACCCGAGTTTGCTGCCGGTCAGCCGGACCGCTTCTTCCCTGGCAAAGTCCGTGATCTCTTTCAGGGAGGCACCCGCCATCTGTTCAAGTTTTACAAGGGTTTCAAGCCTGGATTCGTTGAGCCTCTGTGCAGCTTCGGCTTTTTTGCGTTCAGTGATGTCCCTGGAGACGGAAAGGATGGTCTTTTTGCCTCCGTAATCAATGATCCTGGCACTCACCTCAAGCGGGATAACGGTCCCGTCTTTGCAAACTGCTCCTGCTTCAAAAATCCTGGAACCTTCGGCCTTTATCTTCTGCATGTTTTCCCTGACCGAAGCCCAGTAATTAGAAGGAATGATCTCTTCGGCTTCCATGTTCAGGATTTCTTCCTTGCTGTAGCCGAGCCTGTTCACAACAGCCTGGTTCACATCCATGTAACTTATTCCATCCGGCTCCCGGATGTAAAGCTGGTCATTGATATTGTCAAAGATTGTCCTGAACCTTTTTTCCGATTCCTTTAGAGCTTCTGCGTCCTGAGCATGTTCGATTGCGATGCCTGCAAGGTATGCATTTGTCCTGATAAACTCAAGTTCCTCTTCGCGGGGCTTCCTTGTTTCACGCAGATAAATCGTGAATACCCCAAGCACCTCACCCCCCGAAGAAAATATGGGTTCTGCCCAGCAGGCCTTCAAGCCTACTTTTTGTGCAATTTCCCGGCACTCCTCACAGAAGGGGTCTTTCATGATGTTTCCTACGATTACACGCTTTCCGGTCCTTGCAGCAGTCCCGGCAGCGGTTCCGGCAGCCCCGTTATTAACCTTTATCTTCATCCCGTTGATAGCCTTAGAATAAAGTTTCGGAAGGCTTGGACATGCCCCGTAGAAAAGACGTTTTTGCTCCCTGTCCAGAAGCATTACCGTGCACAAGAGCCCTGGTTTCATTTCTTCGGCGTAGTTGACAAGGAGCAGGAGCACTTCATCAAGGGAAGCTCCCGAAGCTATCCTTTCAAGTACCCGGTTCTGGCTCAAGATAAGCTCCTCAGCCTGTTTACGTTTGGTAATATCCAGGAGTATACCCTGGTAACAGGTAACTTCGCCTTTTTCATTTCTCCGGATCAGGGTCCTTTCGTCCATATAACGGACCTTTCCGGATTTCATCAGGACCCGGTATTCCTTGCTAAAGTAGTCCCGGCCCTCTTTGGAATTCTTTGAAACTTCTACCTTAACCTTTTCCAGGTCCTCGGGGTGTATAATATCGGTATAAACGATATTCCTTGAGGTGAAATCTTCAGGCGTATATCCGAGTCCAGATACGTTTTCAGAGACAAAATCGACCGGCCAGCCCGGTTCTGCTCTCCAGAGGAAGACAATTGCATGCCCACTGTTAATGATTCTTTTAAATTCTTTTTCCGTATCAAGGGCATTGAGCATTGATTTTTCAGTCTGTTTCCACCGGGAGATGTCAAAGACAGTGATCTGGAAAGAACCTGCATTTCCAACCTCTTTCTTCAAAACCTGAATTTCAGCTTCGACCCATAGCACGTCTCCGGATTTGTTCAGGAGCCTGTATTGCTGGGTAAAGGTGCCGTGCCCTCTGTCTTCCTCTTTGTGTTCTCTGTCCTCACCATTGTACTCTTTTTCTGCATAAGCGGAAAACTGAGAAACAGCCATTTCCAGGTCTGCAGGGTATATAATATCAGCATACCCCAGGCTTCCTTCAACAAAATCTTCCAGGGAATACCCTAACCTGGAAACGTTTTCAGTAACCATTTCCACAGGCCAGCCAGTTTCTGCCCTGCAGAGAAAAATAACTGCAGGGCCGTTATTAACAAGAGTTTCCAGTTTCATATCAATCCGTGTCATTTATTCTTTATCCCTGGGTTTTGATTCTCCTGATAAGGAAAGCCAGGTCCGAAAAAACAAAAAAGAATTTACCCTTCATTTCAGTTTCAAGGGGCTTCCGATTCCAATCCCTAGCAACTTTGTTTCCAGAGGGGATCCCGCTCCTTTCCGGGTATCCTTTCTTTCCAGGTTGAAAAAAACCTGTTCCCGGTCAAGCCCGTAAACCCCCATGTGCTCGGAGATCAGGCGTTCGCTCAGCTCAAGCCCGTAAGCCAGAGCTTCCTGGTAATTCCCGGATATTTTTCTTTCTTTTTCCGAAAATACCAGGTATTTCTCATTTCCGGGCCCTGCCGGGCGGATCAGGACCTCACTTCGCTTGATTATGTTCCCTACAAGGGCTCCAACGGCATTTCCGACCTCATGGTATTCCGGAATCCGGATATCCGCATCAACAAACTCAAGCAATTCATCAACATAAGCCCTGACCGGAGCCCCTATCAGCACCACAGGGACGGTTATCTTAAATTTGGTACAATCCGAACTGTCCATAACTTTTTCAAGATCGCTTTTCCTGAGGTCCCTTACAAAAAAAGCAATTAATTCCAGAGCAATATTCTTTGCAAACTTTTGTTTAATAGCCCTGCAAAAGTCCTCTTCCCCCTGTCCGAGAGCCCTGCCGAGAATTTTTGCACCCAGGCGGGATGCTGCCCCTTCCCAGGCTTCATACTCCCCGAGCACGTGAAGGGCATCGGTAGGGGTAAACCCTATCTGGCTTATGCAGCGTTTCTGGACAAGGGAACGCAGGGTTTTTGTAAAGAGGAGGGGGTGGTCCCCTGTTTTTTCGGAAAGCTCGGCTACAGAGACCGGTTCATCCCCAACAACTCCAAAGATTTTCCTTTCGTACCTGTCCATTTCGAATTCAACCGCGTAATTAGAGGTCGAATAATCTTCGTAAGTTTCGACCAGGTGGCTCCTGACAAAGAAACTTGTAGGCTGCAGGATGTCGTCCATGACCCTTTCACGGAGTTTCCCGGGTCTGGAAAGCTTATCAATAAGGTTCGGGAAACGCTCTGCTGCCAGACAGAGGGGAATAACCCTGTTAGGTCCTATAAAAAACTTATTCCGCATCCAGACATGGCTGTCCCCACCCACTGCCGAGGTCCTCATCCTGATCGCCCGGACCATTGTTTTCCAGTCCCCGACAACCGCCCCGGTCTCACTGATCTCCGGGACTCCGTTTTTGATAAAGGCAATATCGGTACTTGTGCCCCCTACGTCCACGGCTATGCAATCTTTTAGCCCGCTTATATGCGCAGCCCCAACAAGGCTTGCGGCAGGGCCCGAAAAAATGGATTCTACAGGCTTTTCCTCTGCTTCTTCCAGCCTGGCAAGAGAGCCGTCACATTTCATAACCATGAGAGGGGCATTGATATTTCTCGCACGCATTGCAGCCAGAACGGACCGGATAAACAGGGAATTAATAGGAATCAGACGAGAGTTCAGAGTGGCCGTAGCCGCCCTTTCGTAAGCCCCAAGATCCATGGAAAGTTCATGTCCGCATACGACCGGCCTTTCCGTCAGGTCCTGAATACACTGTTTTATGGAAAGTTCATGTTCAGGGTTCCGGGCGGCAAAGTATGAAGAGATTGCATATGAAAAAACCCTGCTTTTTGTAGCGTTAACAAAGTCCCTGACCGTATCCAGATCCAGCAGATCTGCCTCACCCCCGTTAGCATCATGGCCACCGCTAACGGAAACCATATGCTGGACAGGCAGTTCCCTATTAATCGAATACCCTGCAAGGATCAGGCCTGCAGGATGCCCTTTTCCTTCCAGGGTTGAGTTCGTTGCAAGGGTTGTTGAAACAGAAACCAGCCTGATATCTTTCAGGTACCCGGGGTTCAGACCGGAGATTACCCCTTCTATTCCCTGAATGAGGTCCGAATGAGTAGTCAGGGTCTTGTTCGTTTCAAGGACTCTTCCGTCTGAAAGGTCCATTATAACGGCATCAGTGTATGTGCCACCCGTATCGATCCCTAAACCAAACTTCATATTACTCATCATATATTTCGGAGATCTGAATATATAACATAGCTGATGGCGTTTTTTTCCGGGTTTTGATTGAATCAGCCGGTTTCACCTCGACAGAGCCCCCGGGAGAATCAAATGGAAGAAACTAAGCAAAGGGTTTGAGATTATCAAAGCCCGTGACAAAATCAGACCCGGAAACTTCATGAAGAATTAACCGGGGAGGGTAAAAAGAAATGATTTTAAAAAGAAAGTTTTTGCCTGGGGTTTATTTGAGTTTCAGTGGACTTCCTACCCCAAGACCTGACAGGCGGGTCTCTTTCGAGGCTCCGTATCCCGGATTGAAGTCTTTCCTTTCAAGATCGAATCGGACCTGCTCCTTCAGGAGCCCGTGACCGTCCATATGCTCGAAAATAAGCTGTTCCATGAGTTCAAACCCGTAATCCAGGGCTTCCGTGTAGCTGTCCGCGACTTTCCTTTCCTTTTCCGAAAAAACGTGGTATCGGTCAGACCCGGACCCCACCGGACGGACAAGAATTTCACTTCTTTTGATTATGTTTCCTACAAGAGCTCCAACGGCATTGCCCACCTCATGGAACTCGGGGACCCTGATGTCCGCATCGATAAACTCCCGGAGTTCGGACACGTAAGCTTTCACCGGGGCTCCGATCATCACTACAGGCGTCGTGATTTTGTACTTCATAAACCTGGAGCCTTCCATCAATTTTTCAAGGTTCTCCCGCTTGAAGTCCTTTGCAAGAAAGGTCAGCAGATCAAGAGCGACATTCTTTGCAAAGTTTTTCTTTATCTCCCTGGAAAACCCTTCCTCATCCAGGCCCAGATGACGGCCGAGGAGTTCCGCCCCAAGCAAAGAAGCCGCCCTGTCCCAGGCTTCGTAGTCCCCCAGCACATGGAGAGCATCCGTGGGAGTAAACCCAATATGACAGATGCAGTGCTTCTGGACCAGGGAACGCAGGGCTTTTGCAAAGTAAAGGGGATGCTTCCCGATTTTTTCCGAGATGTCATAAACCGAAATCGGCTCATATTCTATCAGGTCAAGGACCCGGCGTTCGTAATCGTTAAGTTCGAACTCGATTACGTAATTAAGAGAATGCAGGTCTTCTTCGGAATCCGGATGCCCGCTCCTGACAAAGAAGCTGGTTGGCTGGAGGATATCGTCCATTATCCTTTCAGAAGGTTTTTCCCCTTCCAGCAGCCGGTCCACAAGGGAAGGATAACGGGAAGCTGCAAGGCAGAGAGGGACGACCCTGTGAGGTCCTATGCAGAGTTTTTTCTGTACCCAGACGTGGCTGTCCCCACCCAGTGCCGAAGTCTGGATCCTGACTGCCCGGACCATTGTCCTCCAGTTCCCTACGATAGCACCGTTTTCACTGATTTCCGGGACCCCGTTCTCGATAAGGGCTATATCGGTACTGGTGCCCCCTATGTCCACTGCAACACAGTTTTTCAGTCCACTGATGTGCGCAGCCCCTACAAGACTTGCTGCAGGCCCTGAAAAAATGGACTCAACCGGCTTTTCAACGGCGTCCTCTATCCTGGCCAGGGAGCCGTCGCATTTCATGACCATCAGGGGAGCTCTGATGTTTCTCACTTCCATTACTGAGAGGACTGCCCGGATGAAATGGGAATTTATAGGGATCAGGCGGGCGTTCAAAGTAGCCGTAACCGCTCTTTCGTAGGCTCCCAGGTCCAGGGAAAGCTCATGCCCGCAGACCACGGGCTTGCTGGTAAGGCGCTCTACGGTTTCCTTTATTGCAAGCTCATGTTCGGGGTTGCGGATGGCAAAATAAGAAGATACTGCGTAGGAAGATAACCTGTTCTTGGTGTTGCTGACAAATTCCTCCACAGCTGCCAGATCCAGTCTACCTATTTCATTTCCTTTTGAATCATGCCCTCCATTTACGGTCACCATATCCCTGGCAGGGACTTCCCCGCTCACAGAGTAGCCGGAAAGGATCAAACCCGCATGGTGGCCTTTTCCTTCAAGCGTAGAGTTGGTGGCAAGAGTCGTAGAAACGGAAACAAGTTTGACGTGCTCCAGATATTCCTGGTCCAGACCTGCAATTACGTTTTCAATTCCTTCAATCAGGTTCGAATGCGTCGTTAATGCTTTATTGGAAGCAAGAACTTTCCCTTCCGAAAGATCCATAATAACGGCATCAGTATATGTGCCTCCGGTATCGATTCCCAGACCGAGTTTCATAGGATTAGGTTTATTTTCAAAAAGATATAACATAGCCCATACTATTTTTCCTGGAGATAGGAATTCCGAAGGAGAGTGCAATATTGGAAAGTGTGGAATATCGCAAGGTGTGAAATATCATAAGGTACGAAATATTAAAGGGGGAAAATATATATAAAAGAAGAGAAGGGAAAATTCCGAATTAGCACTGGAGAAGAGCAAATTCAAGAATACCGGTACATTCGATAGTCCCGCAACTTACTTAAATTATCGTATCCACAGCCAGTTCTTTTTCTCCCCTGCAAACACCCTTTGGACCCGGACATGGCGAAGAGCCCGTTTTCCGTCAGATCCCCCGTAATTACAACAATATCCGGAGAATACCGGTTTATACTTTCAATCATGGCATCCGCAATTTCCGGCAGATAATATGCTTCTGAAAAGTGAATGTCCGAAAGATGCACAATTAGCATGATATCTGATTCCTCTGTCTGGTTTATTTTCATATCATGCTATTTTCCAAAAAGAGGATTTAGGGTACCATATAGTTAGTTATTCGATTTATACTATATACCAACAAAAAAAGTGGAGAAGTCAATATTAAATAGATAGGTATGGGTTTTTGGAATATGAGAAAAAAAGAAGGTGTAGCCCTCATGAGTTATTTCCGGCTCCTGCACCTTTTGGAAAAACCAAAATTGTAGGGTTTGCACACACTTTTATCTGGAATGGCCGGATCACTGAAAGGAGACTCAGGAACCTTAAATAACCCATAAGGATGATTCAGAAGGATAGCTGTCAAAACTATCCTTTTTTACAGAAATAAAGTCCTGTGGAAGGGAACTAACGTTTTTCGAAGTAAATTCCCGAAGGAACTAACGTTTTTTCGGAAATAACTCCAAAAAGAGGCAAGCCGTTTTTTTTTAGATCTCCTCTTTTCAGAGACTGCCGTTTTTTATGGAAGCAAAGCCATTTAAAGGGTTTTCAACCGTTTTTATGGGAGCGGGCTTTGCAGAACCGCTGTTTTTAGGGGAAGAACTCCCATTGAAAAGGTTAATTAACATCCATAACCTGTCAATTTTCAAAGCCATGCATGGGATAAGGGTATGTCACCACGCAAGACACCGTTTTTTACATCCGAGCCGGCAGGACAGGAGCAGGCGGGCCTTCCATGTCCTTCTTGCCGAAAGACCAAATTCTTCCGGACCGACCAAGTAATAACTAAAATAATTCTAAAGTATATAGCATAAACTGTGTTGTTTTTCAACACGTCGTTGATATTCACAGGCCTTTTGATTCTAAACTTCTTCCTGATATATCCGGAAGTCCTGAGTTGACAACCCCCAGAATTAAGTATATTTTAGATAAAAACTGGAATCTGAGACATCAGGAAATTGGCAGAAACTTTGAGAGAATCAATTTCAGACTAAAAAGATTAAATCGGAAAAAGCTGAATTTCAAATTTTCATCCACATGAGTTATCTTCAAGGCTATGCATCTGTTGGGAAACTCAAGATTGCAGGTTCGCTTAATGAAGGTTCGCTTAATGAAGGTTCGCTTAATGAAGGTTCGCTTAATGAAGGTTCGCTTAATGAAGGTTCGCTTAATGTAGGTTCGCTTAATGAAGGTTCGCTTAATGAAGGTTCGCTTAATGAAGGTTCGCTTAATGTAGGTTCGCTTAATGCAGGTTCGCTTAATGAAGGTTCGCTTGCACTTTTTATATGGAAGATTGAACCCCCGCAAGAAGGCACAGAAATTTCCAGAGAACTCATGAGGATGATTCAAAAAGGATAGTCATCAAAGACTATCCTTTTTTTACCGGAATAAGCTTCCATGAAAGCGACTACGTTTTGGAAGTAAATTCCCGAGAGTGGACTATTCGGAAATAAAACCCCGCAAAAGGGGCAAAGCTTTTTTTGTGGAGATGCTTTCATTTCAGAGGCTAATATTTTCATGGAAGCAAAGTCCATTTCGCACTTCAAATTTTTTATGGGAGCGAACTTTGCAGAACCGACGTTTTTCAAAGAGAACTCCCTGAAGAGGTTCACATTCATAATCCGTCAATCCTCAAAGCTTTGCGTGGGATGAGGGATGCTTACCACGCTTGAAACCGTTTTTTCGTATCCAGGCCGGCAGGACAGGAGCAGTCGGGTCTTCCATGTCCTCCTTGCGAAAAACCCAAATTCTTCCGGGCCGTACTGGCAATAAATAATATAACTCAAAAATATATAGCATAACCGATGGTGTTTTTAAAATACAGCTCAATATTTTTCCTGATAGAAAAAAGAACCAACTTCCTGTTTTCAGGAGAAAACGATTTTTACTGAGCAGATAATTCCAGCCTGTAAGGAGAAATTATTTCCCTTCAAATATTTGATCTCAGCAAATTTTAAAGGGGATATATTAAAAAGGTGATTCCACGCAGGGCCCTAAAAATCTTTTCACAAAATCAAGAGAATCCTTCCAAAGAAGGCATGCATGAAATACTAAGTATACGCACCAGTTAAAGATTTACCTTAAAAAAACGGAGATGTTAAAATTATGAAAAAGCAGAGAATACATTGAAAGGATAATTAAGAAATCAGAAAAGAAAATGAAAAGAAAAGAAAACGAAAAAGGAATGAATGTGCTTGGAAAACACACCCATTTTGTCTTCAATCTTTTCTCTGTCCTGCGTACTCATCAATGCAGGTGCCATCACAGAACTTTACTCCCATCCTGTATGCCGCCCGGGCAATCATGTGTCCGGAAATCGGGGAAGTCAGGAGGATGAAAAGCCCTACTGTAAAGGCTTTGATGCCCATGGGGGTAATACCTTCCTGAAACAGGATGCTCAGGAGAACCCCGAAAGCCCCGAGGGTACCGACCTTGGTGGTTGCGTGCAGCCTGTTGTAAACATCAGGCAGACGCAGGAGACCGATCATGCCCACAGAGAGGAAGAAGATCCCTACAAGCAGGCTGATAATGCTAAGGATATCTGCCACGAGTGCCAGTTCAACTGCCATCAGATCACCTCCCCTTTATCGAGATACTTTGCAACCACAATTGTCCCCACAAAGGAGATGATTGCAAGGAGCATGGCGACGTCCATCAGGAAGATCGAGCTCGCCTGAAAAGCGTAGAGCGCGAATATCACCACAAGGGCATTACCCATGGCATCCTCAGCCGCAATCCTGTCCGGAAGGGTCGGACCGTAGAGCACCCTGTAGATACACGGTGCTGTTGCGGCTACCATAATTATCAGAGCCAGGAAGTCTGCTTGTTCCAGAGTAATCATTCGAATGCCTCCAGCACGTATTTTTCTAGGTCGTCACGGATGGATTCACGGAGACCCTGGGGATCTGACGCGTCGATCGAATGCACGAAGAGCGCAGTGTTGTCGTCGGAGATGTCCACCGTAAGCGTCCCGGGAGTCAGGGTAATCGTGTTTGCAATACCGGTAATCCCGATATTGGTCTTGGTTCTTATGGGAACCCTGATAATTCCGGGGTTGATGTCGATTTTTGGGCTAAGAACGATCTTTGCGACCACGATGTTCGCTTTTATGATCTCCTTGATCAGTACATAGAAGTACACCAGTTTCTTGGGGATCTTTGCAAGCCAATCTCCCGTAGGTGTTACAACTTCATCCAGCCGGTAGAGTTTACTGAAAGGCTGGACGACCACCATTCCGAAGATGAAGCCCAGGAAAAGGCTGCCTATGGTCACCTGGCCACTTACCAGACACCATATGACCGGGAGTCCCAGGTAAACAATAAGACGACGCTTCATCTTATCACCCTCACTAATACTGCATCAATATAAGGCTGTGGATCTATGACCTGTGCTGCAATTGTCTGTGCAATATCCAGGACAGGCTCTGCATATATTCCGAAAATCAGCACAAGTGCTGCCAGGAGCAGGATAGGGCCCACCATCAGGAAGGACAATTTGTGATGGGAATATTCCCCGTACTGCGGGTCCCTTTCTCCCCAGAAGATAAGCATCCAGCCTCTGAACATATAGAACAGAGTGAAGACTGCAAACAACAGGGCTATCAAAATCGGTATGTAGAACTCAGACCTGAGACCTGCGTCAAAGAGTGAGAACTTGGCAATGAACCCGCCCATCGGGGGCACCCCTCCAATGGACATTGCTCCCACAAGGAAAGCACCGGCCATTAAAGGATTGCTGTTAATCATGCCACCCATCTTGCGCATATCCCTTGTCCCCGCATGGTGGATGATTCCACCGGAAGTAAGGAACAACATGCTCTTTGCAAGAGCGTGGTTTACCAGATAGACAAAAGACGCTGCAATGATTAAAGTGGCTCCAGCCACCAAACCTTCTGAATATGCGACTGCACCCATTCCAAAACCCAGGAAGACGTATCCGATCTGAGAGACACTGGAATAAGCCAGTAGACGCTTAACATCATTTTGCCCTATGGCAGAGGTTGCTCCAAGTCCTATGGTAATCAGAGCCATCATGAGGAGAATCGGTCCAAAGACCCCTTGAAGGGGAGCAAAGATCACAAAGAGGACCCTAAGTATGCCATAAGCTCCGATCTTAATAATCACACCACTCAGCATTGCACTAATCGGGGACGGAGCTGTGGGGTGCACATCCGGAAGCCAGTAGTGCAGAGGGAAGACTGCTGCCTTTCCTCCGAATACGATGATGAAGAGCAGCCCGATAGCATACATGTGCCAGGGAAGGGTTCCTGCCTCGGCAAGAATCCTGACCTTAATGGCAATGTCAGCCATGTTCAGGGAACCGATGGAAGCGTAGAGAGAAGCTACGGCAATCAACATCACGTTTGACCCGAGCATGTTCAGGACAATGTACTTCATAGTGGCTTCCATCTTGTCCGAGATCTTCGTAACCGTTGAGGTTTCGTTTGCAACGATCAAAGCTCCCGAGGAGAGCAGCATGATCTCGAAGAAGACAAACAGGTTGAAGATATCCCCGGTCAGGAAGATACCGTTGATCCCGGCTAGCATCAGGTTGTACAGGGAATGGTAAGTCAGGTTCAAGGATTTACTTTCGATATAATCGTAGGAGTAAATCAGACCCATACAACCGATTAAGCAGTTGAGACCTACCATCGAAGCACTGAGGAGGTCGGCTACAAGCACGATCCCGTACTTCCCGAATTCTCCAACTTCATAAACCGTAATCCCGCCATTCCAGACCGAAGAGAGCAGGAGCCCGCTTAAAGCCAGCAACCCAACACTTGCCACCATATCCAGTGCCTTTTGCAGCCCCGGAGAAGATTTGGTCAGGATCGTGAGAGGAGCCATTAAAAGGGGAACGGCAATCAGGAGAATTGGAAGATGTTCCATTAAAAAGCTCATCCCCACAACCTCCTGAGTTCCTGAACATCAGTGGTACCGTATTCTTCATAGATACGGTATGCGAGGGTCAGGATAAAGGCAGTTGTCGCAAGCCCGATCACAATGGCTGTGAGCACAAGGGCCTGGACAAGAGGGTCCACAAACTCGGTAAACGGATTGGTCGTTATCGGCCCGATTACCCCGGCTGCCACGTCATCAGCTACGATCAGTCCCTGACCAAGGCCCTCAACCGCTTGATGGTGTTCCAGGATCGGTACGAGGGTACCTTCACTGAAAACCCCGCTTGCAACAATATAGAGGTTTATGGCATGGGAAACGATCCCGAAACCGATAATGACTTTCATCATTTCTCGTCTGAGGATCAGGAAAGTCCCGATTCCAAAGAGCAGAGAGATGGTTAGCGAAAGCATAACATTATTCATTTTCCACCCTCCGGGTCTTTTCCTTTGTCCATACCTACTTGCGTTACGATAAACAGTAGTCCACCAATCACAACAAAGTATACACCAAGGTCAAAGAACATCGATGAGACCAGTTCGAGCTCACCCAGGTGGAAACCTCCCACTATCAGCGGGGATAACTCAAACGCACTTCTGAAATAGTTGTGACCTGCAAGTAAGGGGGAAATGGCCGTTATGCTTGCAAAAAGCAAGCCGTAGCCGAACCAGGTATGCCAGTCCGGGTTCCAGATTTTTTTGATATCTTCGTACCCATATGCTACGTAGATGAGCGCGATTCCGCATGCACAGAGCACACCACCGATGAAACCTCCACCCGGCCGGTTTCCTCCAATCAGCAGAAGGTCGAGTGAGTAGAGCATGTCCACCATCAAACAGATCTTTGCGATTGTTTTGGTTATTATCGTGGTCATTCTTCCTCACCTCCTTCAGCCGCTGATCCGGATCTGCTGAGTATCAAGTTATAGACACCCAGAGCTGCGAGGGACAGCACTGAAATTTCTCCAATGGTATCATAACCTCTGAAGTCGACGACTATCACGTTTACCACATTGAGTCCACCCGTCAGTTGCAGGCTGTATTCCATGAAGTAGTGAGAGAAGGACTCGAAAGGTGCAAGGATCCCAATGCCTGCGTTTACCATAATTGCGAAGACTGAAAACGCAACTGCACCCGAAATTATCAGGTTCACCAGGACTTTGCCTGCTGGCATCGGCTCCTTGAATTTCTGAGGGATCTTGATGATCACCAGGATGAAAATAATGGTGGAAAGCGTTTCCACACAGACCTGGGTCATTGCAAGGTCTGGAGCCTTGAGGTACATGTAGAGCAAAGATACCAGGAAACCGACAGCCGAGAGGGATAGGACTGCAGGCAGGTATCTCGGGATTATCGCAGCACCCAAAGCTGACACAATTATCAGGGCATAGAGCACGATTTCATAGGGCTCCGAAGCGAAGTTCAACCCGCCAGGAAGTATGTCTGCGAAACCGTATCCTAACCCGAAATAAGCCAGGAACGGGGCCACTACCAGGAAGATCATGAAAAGCTGCACGATCTTAATATAGCCTCCCAGGGGACCTGGTTGAGTAACGATTGCAAACTTCTTGCATATACCCTTTGCATTGTTTACGGTTGCATCGTACCAGTAGTTCACGCTGACCCAGGGGAGCTTGGCGTTGAAACTGTTCTGCCAGGCAGCGAGCGGGTCATAGAACTTGTAAAGCACGATACCGATGGCAAAGGTTGCAATCGTCATCAAAAGCGGAGTTGTAACTCCATGCCATAGCGCTACGTGCAGGTGTTCGGCACCTGGAACCTGACCACTGTATGCAGGCTGGATCAGAGTCTCAATCGGGAACTTCGGATAGATACCGAAGAAAATGATCAGACCTACCAGGAAGAAGGCCGGAGTCAGCATAACCCAGGGAGCTTCATGCACATGGTGAGGGATGTCCGGGTCTTTGGTCCTTTCTCCAAGGAAAATCCCATCTATCAACCTGATGGAATACATAAGGGTGAACACACCACCCATCACTGCAACCACCGGGAAGATGATGTTCCAGGGCCCTCCGTAGGTTTCCGTAACCAGCGCACCGATCTCAAGAGATGTTTCATAGAACATTTCCTTGCTCAGGAAACCGTTGAGTGGGGGCACACCTGCCATGGAAGCTGCTGCAATCACGCCGATGATAAATGTTTTTGGCATCTCCTTTCGCAAACCACCCAGTTTTCGTATGTCTCGGGTGGCAGTCTCATGAGCCACAATACCCGCCATCAGGAAGAGCGTAGCTTTAAAGGTAGAGTGGTTTAGCATGTGGAAAGTCGCTGCAGCGAATCCCAGGCCCGGATGTTCGGCCGTACTGTAGCCGTACATGGTCATCAGGTAAGCCAACTGGCTGATTGTCGAATAAGCCAGAATACCTTTGATGTCCGTCTGCCGGAAGGCCATGAAACCCGCCATCACCATGGTGATCATCCCTGTTCCTGAAACAATGATCAGCCATTCGGGAGTTCCCGAAAAGATGGGGTGTAGCCTTGCAACAAGGTAAACACCAGCCTTGACCATTGTAGCCGAGTGCAGGAATGCACTTACAGGAGTCGGAGCTTCCATAGCATTGGGCAGCCAAATATAGAAGGGTCCCTGTGCCGATTTGGAAGCAGCCCCGATAAAGATCAGGATGAGGGTTACAAGGTAAAGCTCACTTCCATGAACTGCCGAGAGCAGTTCAGCACTCTGGGCAACCTCCGATATCCCGTAGGTACCTGAAGCAACCCGAAGCAGCAGGAAACCTAAGAACATGAAAAGTCCGCCACCAGCCGTCACCAGTAGGGCTTTGGTTGCGCCGTATACGGATTCTGGTCTTTCTCTCCAGTATCCGATAAGCATGAACGATGTGATACTAGTCAGTTCCCAAAAAATAAACATCTGGATCGTGTTATCCGTGTAGGCCACGCCCAGCATGGCGCCCATAAAGAGTAAGAGCCACTGGTAGTACCTTGGCAGGTCTTCTTTTGTGGACATATAACCGTTTGAATAGGACATGATGATAACACCAATACCCGAAACGATTAGCGCCAGGAGAACGGCAAGACCGTCCCCATAAATGTCAAAAGAAAGACCCGCTGTCGGCAACCATACCCACGAACCCTTTACGGGAGTACCCGCCATAGCGTAAGGGATAACCTGGACACTCAGTACAAAGCAGACAAACGCAATGCCTGCTGCAATCCAGCCTATCCTTTGCTTAAATACACTATATAATGCGGGTAATGTCCATGCAAGTATAAATGGTAAAAAGACAGCTATTACTATTGCATTAAATGGATCCATGAATCATCAACCCAACCTCTGAAATTGTTTATAGATTCAATTAGTGTTAATAGTCAGGCATAAAAATTTCAATCCAAAATTCAATCCACGTAGAAAATAAAGAGATGTAGTTAGCCTCTATTTTCCTCAGCCTATACTCTTTTGTCATATAGTAAAAATGTTTCGGTTTTTGTTTTAGGCCTCTTCAATATCAAGCAAACTATTTTTTGTCCAAACCTTCATAAGAAACCCTACCCACATATTCCCAAATAACGGTGTGATATCCTCCCATCAAACCCACAAATTTTCCTTAATTCCAATTTAATTGAAATTTTTTAGATATTGTGAAAAGAATTTTAGTTGCGTAATAAAGGAAGTAAATAAATGAGCCCCTCCGACATCAGTAAAAATTATAGCATTCTGTAAATAGATATTTTTTTGAAGGAAAATTTCAAAAACAAAAAGCTAAACATTAAAAATATAAATTTTTTACAATATATTTAAATAACACAATAAAAATAGAATTATGCAATTCGTATGAAAAAATTATATAAATATAATCAAATATAACAAAAAATATTTTGTATATTTCAAAAGGAAAACTCAGAGATATTTTTATGAAATTATAGAAGTTGCCTGGAAAAATTGGTCGAAAAAACGAATATTTATGCAAAAAAAGGAAAAAAAAAGGAAAAATGTTTATTAGACAAAATTTCCAAAAAACCGGAGTAGTTAGAAAACAGATCAGACAGAAAAAAGGAAAAACTATTCGCAATAGTAAATAGTCAGACAAAAAAAATCAAAAGCAAATAAAAAATCTGCCTAAGATGTTTATAAAAAATATGAAAAAAAATCCCAATATGACAGAATTCCTATCAAACAATTCAAATCAAACAATTCAAATCAAACAATTCAAATCAAACAATTCAAATCAAACATAAACGATTTTTATTTTGGGGTACAGACGGAAAAAATATCTGGTCAGCAAGTTAAAAGGCCACTTCAGAAAAGCAAAACGCAAAAGAAAGTTTGCACCTTCTTCTGCTTATTCTCATTTGTTCCCCTGATATAATTTTCTCAATATCTCTTTCACCGGCTCCAGAAGAACCTTCCAGAAGTTTCAAGTATTTTCAGAAAGTTCCCAGAATTTTTAGACTTTTTTGGAGGGGTTGTTATTATTCGAAACCCTTTTGATGGATTTATTTAAGCTTCATTAAAGCACCATTCAAATTTGACAGGGTCTCAATTATCAGGGTTTCTTTCGGGTTTCTGTTCGGATTTTCACTCGGGTTTTTTCAGATTATTTTGTTGATTTCTTTTGGGTTTCTTCAGGTCCATTCGGGATTTCTCTAAATCCCTTTACTCAATATCAATTGTTATGGGGCCTTCTTCCAGATAGCGCCTGAAGGTCACTTCAAGTACACCGTTTTTGTAACTTGCCTTCGCACTCTTAGGGTCTACCGGAACCGGAAGCTCCACATTTTCCGAGTAACTGCCGGAAAGTCCTGAAACCATGATTTCAAGGGAACTGGCTGTTGCCCGCAGGCAGACATCTTCTTTTTCGGCTTCTGGAAACTCTGCAAGTACCTGAACCGTTTCATCAGTTTCGAATACATCGATCAAAGGTTCTTTAGCTTCAGGGGAAACGAAATCCCCTTCCTCCTGGGAAGATTCAGAAACGTTTCCGAACTCCCGGATCTCCGGGTCTTCGCCCGGGCGGTGGATGATGGAAAATCCATAAACAAAGGGAGAGGATTCCCCCATCTCATCCAGGAGGGCATCTATCATCTCTTCTAGATTGTCAAAAAGTTCGGATCCAAAGTCTTCAAAGAAATCTTTTCTTTTTCTTGCGCCCACCATTATTACCTCTGCTTTTCCTTGCGCTCCGGAAAACTTTACTCGGAAAACTTCACTCGATATCGATAGAAGTCCGGGAACTGGATTCCAGCCGCTTAAAGATAACTTCCAGCACACCGTTTTTGTATGTGGCTTTTGCGCTCTGGGGGTCCACCTTTACGGGCAGTTCCACACGTTCGGAATATTTTGGATTCCCATTTACTGTTTCGATTTCAAGTATTAAATCAGTTGCGTTCAACCGGATATTTTCTTTTTTGATTCCCGGCATCTCCGCAATCACATGCACAGTCTCCTCGTCTTCCAGAACATCGATCAGGGGTCTTCGCATGTCAGAGTAGTGCTGCCCCTCGGTTTCATCCCGCCGTTCAAAGGCGGACGGGATATTCCCGAACTCCCGGACCTCAGGTTCTTCCCCCGGCTGCCGGGTTATGGAAAAGCCGTAGACGAAGGGATGTTTCTCGAAATCGTTCATGTTCATGTCCATTCCCATGGCCCTGCTGATACGATCGAACATCTCTTCTATGTCCTGCAGGGGATCGATCCCGAACATTTCATCAAAGAAACTTCTCCTTTTTCTCCAGTCTCTGTCCACCATATTCATCACTCCATATATTAATATCCGGTAGGCATCTATTTTTTCGGATAGTCATCTATGTCAGAAGTCATCATTTTAGCCGGTAGGCATCCATTAGTCGTGAAATCATCTTTAAGTCGTGAAATCAATAAGTCAAAAAGTCATAAGCCGGTTTAATAAAAACCAGCTTTAATCAACATTCAATGGCCCGGAAATGCCCCGGCAGAGAATGTGTCTCCAAACAGCCTTAATGTCTCCAAACAGCCATATCTTCCCCGGAGTCAGGACTGTGTCTGCCTCTTCCACGACTTAAGGTTCCGGTTATTCATTACTAATTTCGCAAACTCCTTCGTCAATCTCGGTGGCATGTTTAGCAAAGAGTTCGGCACTTTGTTCGTAAATCCCGAGCGTCTCCCTTGAGGTTGTGGGTTTCACCCGGCGGACTGCCTGTCCAAAGTGCTTCTTCGTAAGCTTGATGTTCCTTGCCCTTTCCATGAGCTCCTTTCTGCTGATCCCGGAGCAGATCACTTCCCGGAGGGCAAGCATTGCAGCTTCCCTGCAAATACCTTCGATATCGGCTCCCACATAACCCTCGGTTTTCTCTGCAAGTTCGCTAAAGCTTACATCTTCTGCAAGGGGTTTATCTTTCAGGTGGATCCCAAAGATTTTCTCCCTGCTAGCCTTATCGGGAGGCCTTATGTATATGAGCCTGTCGAAACGTCCCGGACGAAGGAGAGCCGGGTCTACCATATCCGGACGGTTCGTGGCAGCCACGATGATAACATCTTTAAGCTCCTCGATCCCGTCAAGTTCGGTCAGGATCTGGCTTACAACCCTTTCGGAAACGTGGGTATCCGAAACGGCACTCCTCTGGGGAGCAATGGAATCGATCTCGTCAAAGAACACCACCGTTGGAGCAGCCTGCTTTGCCTTCCGGAAAGTCTCCCGGATCGCCCGCTCGGATTCCCCAACGTACTTGCTGAGAAGTTCGGGGCCCTTGATGCTGATAAAGTTAGCATCGCTTTCACTGGCAACGGCTTTTGCAAGCAGGGTCTTCCCCGTACCCGGCGGCCCGAAAAGCAGCACTCCCCTGGGAGGCTTTATTTTGACTAACCTGAACATTTCGGGGTACTTGAGAGGCCATTCCACGGCTTCGACAAGTTCCTGTTTTGCTTTTTCAAGCCCTCCGATGTCTCCCCATTCCACATGGGCCACTTCCACAAAGACTTCACGCATTGCAGAGGGTTCGATGTTCTTCAGGGCTTCTCTGAAGTCTTCCTTCTTGACCTCCAGGTTGTCCAGGACCTCCTGAGGGATCTCTTCATCGATATCAATATCGGGAGTGATCCGCCTGAGGGCGTGCATGGCAGCTTCCTTACAAAGGGAAGACAGGTCCGCGCCCACGAAACCGTGGGTCACGTCAGCAATCTCGGAAAGGTTTATGTCTTTTTCAAGAGGCATACCCCTGGTATGGATAAGGAGGACCTGCTTCCTGCCGTTCCGGTCAGGGATCCCAATCTCTATTTCCCGGTCGAACCTCCCGCCTCTCCGGAGGGCTTCGTCGATGGAGTTCGGACGGTTCGTGGCAGCAATCACCACAACCTCACCCCTGGACTGCAGCCCGTCCATCAGGGAAAGCAGCTGGGCAACGACCCTGCGTTCCATTTCCCCGGTGACTTCTTCACGCTTCGGGGCAATGGAATCGATCTCGTCTATGAAGATGATTGAAGGGGCGTCCCTTTCCGCTTCCTCAAAGATTTCCCTTAGTTTATGCTCACTTTCCCCGTAGTATTTTGAGACAATTTCCGGGCCGCTGATGGTAATGAAGTTAGAATCTGTTTCGCTGGCAACAGCTTTTGCAATCAGGGTCTTGCCGGTTCCGGGGGGCCCGTGCAAAAGCACACCTTTCGGAGGTTCGATCCCGAGTTTCTGGAAAAGCTCCGGGTGCCTGAGAGGAAGTTCGATCATTTCCCTGACAAGCTGGATTTCCCGCCTGAGCCCTCCGATATCCTCATAGGAGATACCTTCCGGAGTCTTGATCTCCTCAAGAGACTTTTCCTTGATGACGATCTCGGTATCTTTTGTAACCACAACCGGGCCTGCGGGCTTTGTAGACGTAACCACGAAAGTCAGGGGGTTGTTTACGGTCTCCACCCTGATCTGCTGCCCCTTGTTAAGAGGCCTCCCCTCAATGATCCTGAGGATGTAATGGGCACCCCCGACAAGCCTTACCGACTGGGAAGGAGTCAGGGTGACTCTCTGGGCGTGTTTTGCCCGGACTTTCTGGATCGTAACCTTATCGTCAATCCCTACTTTTGCATTGCTGCGCAGGTTTCCGTCTATCCGAATCCGGTTTTCCTGCCCGGGTCCGCGTTCCACGTTCGGCCAGACAATGGCGTAGGTATTGGCTTTGCCTGAGATCTCAATTATATCCCCGCTCACAAGTCCCATCTGCTGCATCAGGCGGGTGTCGATCCTTGCAATGCCCCTTCCAACATCCTTGTGATAAGCTTCGGCGACTCTCAAGTTTACGTCTTCAGTCATACCTTCTCTTCTCCCTTCTCACGTATTTTCCAGTACTGCTGGTTATTCCTGATCGCGTATTGGATAAAACCCCTCTCTGCAAGGTCAATGAGGTTAGCGTTAATGATGCTCGGGTGCAGGCGCAGGTTGTAGCAAAGTGCGGCTGCAGTGGTTTCGTTCTTCAAAAGCTCAAAGAGGATCTCACACTCCACAGGATTTTTTGCAACCCCCTCGATAGAATCCAGGCAGCTATCCATCAGCCGGGTATAGTCAGCCTGGAGCTGCTGCTGCATCCTCGCAAGCTCTGCATGTCTTGTTTTCAGTTCCCGGAGCCTTCCGCTCAGTTTCAGGAAAACAGCCAAAGGTTCGGGCCTGGAAGGAACTTCTTTCTTACCAGCAGCAGCAGGAGCGTCACCCTGGATCTCACCATTCACTTCCGGGACACTCTCGGCACTTCCTTTCCTCTCCTGACCTCCCCCTTTCCTTCCCTTTTCAAAAGAGATGTCCTGAAGCGACACCGTATAGGCATAAGGGGATACCGACACTTCCAGCCTCATGTTATTGGCGATGTTGAAATATTTCCGCCTCTGCTCGTCCACGCTACATTCTATCAGTCCAGCCTGCTCAAGCAAGCTCAGGTGGTTGATGATAGCCTTTGGCCCAACCCCAAGCCTGCCCGAGATCTCACTGACATAGCAGGGCCTGTTTGCAAGAAGCTGAATAATCTTCCTGCGGTTTTCATTCCCCAGGATGTCAAGTAATTTTGCTGGTTCCATTGTTTTTCCCTTCGATAATTTGTGTAATGGCTAAATGTTGAAAAGCGAGTTTCACCCTATTAGCAGGTAAATTTGTGACTTATGCATTATACATTGAATAAGGAGTTATTTGTGATACCTTAATTTGTGAATGATTTATGTACATTAATTCGCAATTTTCAGGTAAATTGTTACGACGATGTTAAAAACAAACTTTTACCCGGGATTTTAACAACCACTTATCGAGCTTCCTCCAGCTTTTTTTGGTTGCTGCTCCCTGGCTTTTCTGAAATTTTGTGTCCTTAACCCCATAAGTCGTTTTTCCTTTACGGAATTAACGTAAACATCCCCGAAGCAAGGTTTTTTCGTGGTAAATCCCTGTTCGGGATTTTTGAAATGAAATAGCAATGTAGAGAAGTAAAAGTTAGTAACCATTAGTTAGTATTAATAATATATAAAATTATCTTTGTTCAATTTATTTGTAGAGAAATGGAAGAAGTGGGAATTAAATAATCCATAATAAAATATAAAAATCAAAGTTGCGATGGCGCACCCCGCAGCAAGCTGTCGAGGTATTCGACTGAAATAAATAGGTCATTTAGAATTCAGCTTCCACTGTTGTTTTCACTGTAAGGGTCAGACCAGACTTTGACACCAAGCCCTGAAACAGCAATGTTACCTTTCAGGGTGTTATTGCGGGAATTTGCCAGCGTAATCCCGTATTTGTATACGTTTGAATCCACAGTGTTATCCAGAAGTTTATTATTATCGGAATCATCAAGACAGATGCTGAAATAATTCATTGAGATTACGTTTTTGCTCAGCTCGTTATCCGAAGAATTGCTGAGGGATACGGCACTCCAGCTGCTGGACACATCATTGTTGATCAACTTGTTTTTGCAGGAGTCCTCAACCCGAATTCCGTTTCTGTCAACCTCACTCCCCGGATTGGAGATGTTGTTACCAAGCAGCCGGTTATCATCGGAATTTCTTAGGAAAATTCCATACTTACCGTTTGAGTTTGCAAAATTGGATTCCAGGTTGTTGCTTCCGGAGTCTCTAAGATACATCCCATACCAGAAATTGTTGTTTGCTTTATTAGCAACCAGGGTATTCTTGCCGGAGTCACTAAGATAAATTCCGTATTTGCCGTTTGATACGGAATTATTTTTCAGTATCCAGTCCCCTGCATCCTTAAGAAAAATTCCATAATCATTGTACACCAGCCTGTTGTCGGTAATATTCCCATCGGAAGCGTGCAGATATATTCCGGCTTTTCCCCGGTCACCTGCACCGGTTATATTGAATCCGTTAATTGCCACATGGTCCGAACTTACATGGAAAACATGATTTTCTGGATCATCAGCCCGAATAACCGTATCATCCGGATTTCCTGACTGCGAGATTACGGTCAACGGTTTGTCCACAAAAAGGTTTTCCGCATAAGTCCCGGGATAGACAACAATTATGTCCCCGGAAGCAGCCCCGTTTATAGCCTTCTGTATCGAATCCCCGGGATAAACAGCAATCTCATTCCAGGAATCGGTATTGTTAAAGGAACATGGGATTTCTCCGGAACCGGTATAATTTACGGCCTGCTGCATCGAATCCCCTGAATGAACACGGACCCCTTCCCAGGAGAGTGAACCTGTCTTAATCATCAGCACCTCATCCCCATAGTTCGAGGTCAGAGCCGTGAGTTTCCAGGCAGGGTAATACGTGGTTTCCCCTTCGTATCCGTAAGGATAGGTCTCAAACCCATTGAAATAAACAAATTCAACACCTGTAATCCGGGTCCTTCCCAGGGGAGACATCGGGAAATTACCTTCCGGAGTGACAAAATCCCTTTTTCTTACCTGTTGAATCACGTACTTACCCGAAGAATTGACGTCTATCAGTTCTACAATCTGGAGGGAAGCTGCAGGCTGAATGTCAGTTGAATTATCAGTTGTATTGTTGGCTGTATTATCATCCTTGAATTTGCCTTTTACAATTTCATCATTTATGACAAGGAAACAGATGTCTTCAGTGCACTTATCGTAGGCTTCAATCGAGTTTGCAAAACTTACACTAAGCACCCTGGACGGCGATTTCCCCTTATATGCCGGAAGCCGGCAAACCGGCAGTTCGGGAACTTCAGTATCAAGGGCAACCCTTTGATTGGTCAAAATTGCCCACGTCTGTAAGACCCTTTTATAAGGCTGGTCCTCTTCCATTGCAGGGCAGTAATTGAAAGTTTCATAGAAGAGAGGAAGAGCGCAATAGGCTGCTGCCAGGGCAATGAGAACCGCAACTGCAATTTTTGCTTTATTTTGCATGGAAACCTCCTCAAGAAATTACAATTCGCGATTCAAGCTCTTGCATCCAGAACTCTCCCCTCGGGAAACTCTGATTCCTGATTCAATCCTCCGCATACGGAAACTTCCCCTCAAGCAACTTCAAGCAAGCTCAAGCAACCTCAATCCCGATTTCCATGGGATATTCAGGATGGTCTATAAGGTTGATATACAATTTTTCTGATGAACCCAGTTCAGTAGCATAATCAGCTCTTACTTTTTGTTCGAAAGGTGGTTGTCCGTCCAGGGTAATTTCATACCTGTAATTCCCCAGTTCCACATTTATTTCAGGGGAAGCGACCTCATCGCCCGGGTTTAACGAGTATGTTCCATTGAATACGGGCTCATTATGGAAATCAAGGAGCTCGATTCTTATTTCATGGCCTTCTTTATCGCTGTTGCTAAGGAAAAACTGCAGGGGATCTAACGAATATTCCTGCTCCAATTTTTCTTTCATATCCTCATGACGATACACCCACACGAGATGGACTACTTTTCCATCGTACATTTCATCGGTAGCCCTAATCCCGTATGATAATGTGTAGAAGTCCACGACAATAGACCCGGAAATCGAGTCCTCGCCTACTGAGAAAAATACGTTGCTCTGCGGTTTTCCGGTTATGTACCCTGCATAAGTTGTCTTCGAAGTGGGATAATCCGTTTCATGCAGTTTCAGTTCAAAGTCCTCTCCCATAAGGCTCAGGTTTACAGTGCCGTTTGCGGCGGATTTGTTGAATTTTACAGGATTTATGATTATGGCAGCTACATAATCGCAGGATTCGGGGATTTCAAGCAAGCTTTTATCGAACCCTATTACCGGAATTATTCCATCCCCGCCAGTTTCCGAAAGGTTCCCGGGGGAACTCTGGCCAAATCCCGTTTCGTTAAGCTCCGGGTTTGCCTCTAGCGACAAGTTTCCCCCTTCCCCATCTGCACCACCTTCATTTGCCACTCCTTTGTCTTCCGTTCCATTGTCCACATCCCCTACCAGATTTTCATTTCCCAGAGAGATACATCCTGAAAAGTAGACAGAACCGAAAATGACTGAGAGTAGTACAAATATACTGATTGCTGATAAGCTGCTGATCTTCATCCTTTCACATTCCAGAAATAATAAGTTACAGTGATATCGATAAAATAAATAATCACATATTCAATAGAAATATTTTCATATTGATACATAATACTTTCGAATAAAAATTACTTGTTACATAATAAAAAGAAAAGATGATAGAGAATAAGCAAGCGAATAAGCAGTAAATAAGCGAATACAGTGAATAAGCGAATAAACAGAAAAGGAATCAAAGACTAACAACATAAAAGGAGATCAAAGACCAACGGAAAAAACCAGGACAATCAGAAACAAAGAAAAAAGGGCGGAAATCTAAAAGAAAAAAAGTTTCCAGAAACTTTTCCTTAAATTCCATAAAAATTGTATTCCATAAAAGGTCCTAAATTCCATGAAAAGGAATTATTTTTACTTTTTCTTCCCTTTTCCTTTTCCTTTCTCTCTTGCTTTTTCTTCCTCTTTCTGAGAACTGAAGACCGAAGGCAGGTGCAGGGCGTAAGAGCCTTCCTCTTTGATAGCCATCACGAGTTCCTTGCGCCCGAAGAGAGAATCGAGGTTCAGTTCGTAGGAACCGGGCCCCAGGATCCTGACAGACTCCACCCTTTCTTTATCCTCTTTCTCTGCTTCCTTTTCTTTTTCTTCACTTTCTTCTTCGGACGCCAGGGCTTCGTCAATATTCCTGACCACCTCATCAAAGGAGGATTCCAGATCCAGTTTCTGCTCTTCTTCAGCGGGTCTGTCCTGGTTTTCCCGGGTTTCCTCACCCTTTCTTACGTAGAGGAACTTGTTCCAGCCGCAATTAGGACAGCCGCTGAGGATGGCGCCATCACCGTTTTCGAAAACGGTTCCGCATCTGGTACATCTGTGGGGCATGGGTTCACCGATTATAGATAGTGTAAACGTAATTAATTCAAACGTAATTAATTTGAACATAAATTAATTTGAAAGTAAATTAATTTGAACGTAAATAATATGTACGGTGGTATTTACCGTTTGCTTTGTTTACTTCTTTGTTTACTTCTATTTCTTTTACTTCTTTTGACTTTCCAATGGAAAGCAGGGTTTTTAGCCATATCGGTTTGGATAAATTTATAATTAATGTTTCATTTTCATAGAAGTTTCCAGTACTTTTTCCCGTCGAGAAGCTCGGAACTGATTTTTCCTGTCCATTCCATTTCATAAAGGACTTCCGGAAGCCTTCCAGGCTGGGTTATTTCAAAAACTATCGGGTCGAGGGCATGGTTTACGTAAAGACTGTGCCTGAGAGCGGCAAGGTCCCAGCTTTTTCCAGGGTATTTTCTCATAATTTTTGTGATGAGGTTGAGCATAGCCTCCATAAAATTCCAGGGATAAACGATCCAGGCCCAGTCCTCAAGCCTTTCTCCTACATAATCGGGATCAAACTTCGAACTCTTGACGTACTGCAGGGAAGCAGTCCGGATATCCAGAGGTTTTCGCCCTTCCACGTAGGCTCTGGCTCTCAGCATGCTCTCCCCGCTGTCCACGATATCGTCCACAATGAGCACTTTTTTTCCCCTTATAACGTTGTCCGAGAGCGGATACCTGATGTGGGGTTCGCCCGTATCAATGGCAATCTCTCCCACATAGTGTTCAATTTTAAGGCTTGTCAGGTCGTCCAGACCCAGGAAATCACAGAGAACGCGCCCTGCAAACCAGCCTCCCCTGGCAAGTGCTATGATCACGTCCGGCTCGTAGCCCGAACGCTTTATTTCGTTTGACACGTTTCGGCACAGGTTGTAGATATAATCCCAGTTTGTAAGCACACATTTAAATGATTCCGTACAAAGCCCTCCCTGAGCCAGAGCCCGGCATAGGGCCAATCAGCACGTCCACTGCCTCCAAAGCCGGGATGTTTTAAGCTTCCTCCTGAAAACATATATAAATCAGAGCCATATCACTTTAAGGTTTCTTGTTGGGTCTTATCCTGAAGAATTATTAAAAGAAATATTAAGGGAAATATTAAGGGAAATATTAAGGGAAATATTAAGGGAAATATTAAAAGAAATATTAAGGGAAATGGAGATAAATGTTTTAATAGTTTACACTGCCTTTTCGCAAGTTTAATTAAGCGTAATTTCAAGAAACCTTTAAGGCAACTTCCCCAAAAAAATGATCTACAAATATTCTCTAGAAATAATTTGAAAAACCCTTCTCAAAAAATGATCTGAGAATTTCTTGAAGGATTTGTTCCCGAAAAAGGAAAAACGGATATCTTATTCTCCATTAGAAAACAATAAACATCCCCCAGAATGATAAAAAGGGAGAAGTGAGAACAATGGAAAAAACCCTGACTGACCTGCTCTTCATGTCCCAGAAAAGGAAAGACCTCCTGCTCCTTCTAAAAAAAGGAAGTAAAAATATAGATGAAATCGTGGACGAGCTTCACGTCAACCCTACAGGGATGCTGCCCCAGATCAAAAAACTGAAAGAAGAGTACCTGATAATCCAGAATGACAGAGACTACGTGCTTTCTCCCCTCGGAGAGATACTCGTAGAAAAAATGGAACCCTTGCTGGACATCCTGGAAGTGATTGAGGAAAACGAAGATTTCTGGCAGGAACGTGACCTTAGTGGGGTGCCAACTACTTTTCTCGAAAGACTTAACGAATTGAAACCCAGTTCCCTGATCAGACCCAACCCCGACAATATCTTTGAACCTCCAAAAAAATTTATGGAGAATATAAAAAAATCAAAGCATATACTCTCCCTAAGCTCGGTTTTTCATCCATTATACCTCAAAACATTTCTCGAAAAAAAGGATGAGGAAAACGAAATTACTCTAATCGTCACTGAAGGTGTTTTTACAAGATTTGAAAATGACTTCAAAGAAGAACTGGAGAATTTTCTAACTCAGGAGAAAAAAAAGTTGTTCGTGCTTTCAGATGAAATAAAAATAGCAATGCTCACGAAAACGGAATGTTTTATGATGGTCAACTTCCTGACCTATAAGGGCACCTTTGACCAGGAAAACGTCCTGTGTTTCGGACCTGCAGCCCTTCAGTGGGCTGAAGACCTGATCTTGCATTATAAAGAACAGGCAAGGGAAATAAGTGGAAACGAGTTAACTGAGCCGAGAAAACTTCGAACCTGACTGCAGTTTAAGCAAAGGATAAATCCAACCAGAGACATCTTTTCATTCATACGGCACCAGAAGAATCCTGAGGCGATTTAGAATGAAAAGAATGAAAAATAAAAAAAGTCCAAATTTTGTAAAAGCTGTTGCAGCTTTGCTCCTTATTGCCGCAGTCGTGGTTTCCGGCTGCGTGGACGGCGGGGAAGAGAATGATACGGACCTGGAACCAACAGGTCCCACGGCAGGGGTGAATAATACAGGGGGGAATAACACCGTGGACGAAGTCGACAGTGAGGAAGAATTCATCTACAAGACCGCAAATGTAGAGAACATAGAAATCATGACCCTGGAGTCCTTCCCGGTACAGGTAAAGGTATTGGCGTCAGGCAACCTGCCCGACGGCTGCACGGAAATAGATGAAATTCAAACCGAGAGGACAGGAAACACATTTAAGGTCAGCATCAGCACGAAAAGGCCCAGAGATGCGATCTGCACCCAGGCACTTGTGCCCTTTACGGAGACCATCCCCCTCAAAGTGCGGGGCCTGGAAGCCGGGACATATACCGTGGATGTAAACGGGGTTACCGGGACATTTGAACTTGCAACCGATAACGTAATAGAGGAACCTTTCCCGGAAGCAAGAGAAAAAACCTCATTCACCGAAGCCGACAACGGGACAACAGCGATCTTTGAAAACGGAACAGTCTTCTACCTGAAGCTTTCCGAAAACCCGACCACCGGCTATTCCTGGGAACTTGAACTGAGTGAAGGACTCAGCCTGCTTAATGACGAATTCATATCTCCGGAACCTCCGGAAGGAGCCGATGAGCCGCTTGTAGGGGCAGGTGGAGCCCATATATGGGAGATCAAAGCTGTGTCAGACGGAAACCAGCACCTGAAGGGGATTTACAAAAGGCCCTGGGAAAACGAAACAGGAGAAGAAGAAATCTTCGTGCTTGATATTGAAGTGGTCTGATTTCCCCATGAATCTACATAGATATTTTCTTTCATATCAGACCGGGGCAGGGTTTTCCGAAGAGAACCTAACGAAGAGAGCGTACGCTGCCGTAAATCCAGGTTTTCAGCCGATGGAACCAAAATCCAAATCCTCAGAAGGTTCTCAGAATGCCCTCAGGAAACCCCCAGGGCCTCTTTCAGATCTTTCAGGCAACTGTCACATATGTAGGAAGTACCTATCTGAGTACACCCGAGAATATCTGAACTCTCTTCCTCCTCTTTTTTCCCCGAGCTTCCCGGATAACCCTCGCAGTAGACCCCACACTTTACTTCACAATAAGCCCCACAGAACAGACATTTAGTCATAATATAATCTAGGTTTTTAGATTTCAAATAGATGCCCCTGGAAATCCCAGGAAGGGAAAAATAAAAAACAAATAAAAAAAAGCTCAAAAATTGGACATTTCCCGGGAAAAATATGCAATCTGAAGGAAAAATTCACGATTGAATTCCAAAAAAACTGTAAAAAAGGAGCAGTGACCGCAAACTATTTACGTGATCGCCAGTATGTTGTGGTTGCTGATTCAAAGTATATCCCATTAATAACCCAGAAGCGGGGTGGGGTAGCCAGGAGATCCCGACGGGCTCATAACCCGTAGACCGATGGTTCGAATCCATCCCCCGCTATCTACAAATAATCTTTTTTATGATGCTTTTTATATAGCTTTTTTATAAAATTTGTTCTGATTGATCACTGCCTTGTTTACTGATTGGTCACTGCTTTATTTACTGTATGATTTCATAAACGGATATTCGGAAGCTTATTAAGGAAAGATTGACCTTCTTATATAAGGTAGAATAAATTGTGAAGACATAATTTTAAAGCATACATACCTTAGTAATACACTTTAAAAGGACAGTGACCGTAAACTATTTACATGATTGCCAGCATGTTGTGGTTGCTGATTCAAAGTATATCCCATTAATAACCCAGAAGCGGGGTGGGGTAGCCAGGAGATCCCGACGGGCTCATAACCCGTAGACCGATGGTTCGAATCCATCCCCCGCTATCTACAAATAATCTTTTTTATGATGCTTTTTATTCTCAGTCGCGGTGCTATTCCGTAAACGGATATTCAAAAGCTTATTAAGGGAAGATTGCTTTTCTTACACAAGACCAAAAGAATTGTGAAGACATCTTTAAAGCGCACATTTAACGCTTAACCCTAAACACACTACTCTAACAATTCTCCAAACATATTACTTAATATGTTACTCTAAATACTACTCAATATGTTACTTTAAATAAACAAACTACTTAAACAAACTACTTAAACAACTACTTAAACACATTTTTTCATCCATCCTCAAAAAACCAGGCAGGACGATTTTCATATGGTAATGGATAAACTGGGAGACTCCTTACAGGGGGCGCTAAAGAAACTTATCGGTGCGGGACGCATTGACGAGCGCACGGTAAACGAAGTTGTAAAGGATATCCAGCGGGCTCTTCTCCAGGCCGATGTCAACGTAAAACTTGTCATGGGGATGTCCCAGAAGATAAAGGAGCGCGCGATGAAAGAAGACCCTCCTGCGGGTATGAACCCGAGGGAGCATGTAATCCGAATCGTGTATCAGGAACTGCTGGCAATCATCGGCGAGGGAGCTGACATCCAGCTCAAGCACCAGACAATTATGATGGTGGGACTCCAGGGAAGCGGGAAGACCACGAGTACTGCAAAACTCGCCCGCTATTTCCAGCGCAAAGGCCTCAAACCGGCAGTTATTGCTGCGGACACCTTCCGCCCCGGAGCTTACCAGCAGCTAAAGACTCTCTGTGACAACCTCAACGTGGCTTTCTACGGAGAGGACGGAAACCCCGACGCTGTCGAAATCGTTAAAAACGGGCTCATTCACCTGGAAAAATACGAGGTGAAAATCGTGGACACTGCGGGCAGGCACGCCCTCGAAGCGGAACTGATCGAAGAGATGGAGCAGATCCATGCAGTTGCAAAGCCCGACCACAAGTTCATGGTCCTGGACGCGGCCATAGGGCAGCAGGCAAGCCAGCAAGCCCATGCCTTCAATGATTCGGTAGGTATCACCGGAGTTATCATTACAAAACTGGACGGGACAGCAAAAGGTGGTGGAGCCCTTTCTGCAGTTTCCGAAACCAAAGCCCCGATCGCATTTATAGGGGTAGGGGAAACCCCGGAAGACTTCGAGAAGTTTGAAGCCGACAGGTTCATTTCCCGCCTCCTCGGGATGGGGGACATCAAGAGCCTCATGGAAAAAGCCGAGGAAACCCTTTCGGAAGAAGACGTGGACATCGAGTCCCTGATGCAGGGCCGCTTCACCCTGAAAGACATGTACAAACAGCTTGAAGCCATGAACAAGATGGGCCCCCTGAAGCAGATCATGTCAATGCTCCCCATGGGCATGGGCGGCATGAAGTTCTCGGATGACATGTTCGAGGCCACCAGCGGTAAAATGAAGCACTACAAAATCATCATGGATTCAATGACCGAGGACGAAATGGAGGACCCGAAGATGATAGGCAGCTCCAGGATCAAAAGGATTTCAAGGGGTTCCGGCTGCGGCCCGGAGGAAGTCAGGGAACTTCTTAAGTACCACAAGACCATGCAGACAGCCCTGAAAGGGTTCAGGGGTGGAAAATTCAATATCCAGAAAATGATGAAAAAGAAGCTCGGGATGTAAACATCCCGAAACCTGTTTTTAAAGGAAAGGTCCGGTGAAAAAGTTCGGTAAAATGAGCAGGGAAAAAATCAGTACTGCTCACAAACCTCAAAGAAATTCATTAGCAGTTCTTCGCCTTTTTCCGTATGCGAAACTTCAGGGTGCCACTGGACACCGTAGATCGGTTTTATGGGGTGGCGCATAGCCTCAATTTCACAAATATCGGAACGGGCAAGGTGAATAAAACCCTCGGGGAGAACGGAAACCTCATCGACATGGGATGCCCAGACGGTGGTTCTGGGACCAATGCCCCTGAGTATATCGTCTTCCTCGATAACTTCTATTTCTATCTCTGCATACCCGCCTTTTTTTCCGGAACTGACGGAACCTCCATAGGAAAGGGCAATTGCCTGGTGCCCAAGACAGATCCCCAGGATAGGGAGGTCGATTTCTTTTACATAGTCAAAGCATGAGCCTGCCCGGTCCATTTCCGGCCCGCCGCTCAGGATCAGGCCGTCTGGCTCTTCAGCAAGGATGTCCTCGATAGGGGTCGTGTTTGGGATGATACTGGTGTCCATATCAAGGTCTCGGACAGCCCTGTGGATGAGGTGGCAGAACTGCCCGTAGTTGTTTACAACAAGGATTTTCAATTCTCTCATGTTTCCTTCCATGTCATGTTTTACTGATTCTAACTGGTTCTTGAGTTCTGAGTTTACTTTATTAGCCTATGTTCTCCTATTTTAAATCTCGTATCCCTTTCATCCGATTTCAGGGTTTGTCCGACCTTTGGAAATCAGCTTCTTCCAAACCCTGAAGGATCTTTTGTTATCAGCTTCTTCCAAACCCTGAAGGATCTTTTGTTATCAGCTTCTTCCAAATCCCGAAGGATCTTTTGTTTGCAGAGTCATGTGCAGCCAATTATATATTTGACATAATCAGTTAAAATAAAGAGATGAGGCGTAGGGGATATTAAGGCACATAATTGTACAGAAAGGTTCAAGAATATTCATTGTGTAGAGATATATCACATGTATCACACAAAAGAGCTCTCCACATCAGGCATCTTTCTGGCATAACTATAAATACATGGATTGTGTTAGTATGTGACATAGTAGCACAGAGGATTTTCCGGAACCAATTTTTTTCAATAGGGAAGAGGATGACGAAAAATCAAACACCCTGTGAAAACCGAAAGCAACCCTTTGACGAAAATATTTCATTGAATTAAAATCATTGAATTAAATCATTGAATTAAAAAAGTTTGATACATGAAGAAAAAAATCCCACACCTAAAGGGGGATCATAATGTCCGAAATTGGCAAAAAGATACGCATAGAAAGGCTGATGAACCGGGAGAGCAGAAACATGGTCATCATTCCCATGGACCATGGAATCTCCGACGGGCCTATAGAGGGACTGATCAACGTAACTGACACTGTAAATAAGGTGGCGGAAGGGGGAGCCAACGCCGTCCTCATGCAGAAGGGCATGGTAAGGTACGGACACAGGGGATACGGGCATGACATTGGACTAATTGTCCATATCAGTGCATCTTCCTCCCTAAGCCCGGACCCGAACGCCAAGGTCCAGGTCTGCACCGTGGAAGAAGTTATGAAAATGGGAGCAGACGCCGTTTCCATGCACGTCAACATAGGGTCCGAAACCGAAACAGACCAGCTAGAACAGCTGGGAACTATTTCAAGGGACTGTGAAGAGTGGGGAATTCCCCTTCTTGCCATGATGTACCCCAGGGGTAAAAAGGTAACAAATCCACATGACCCTGAAAATGTGGCCCACGCGGCCCGAATAGGGGCCGAACTGGGAGCAGACCTGATAAAGACTGTGTACACGGGAGACATAGACAGTTTCAGGAACGTAGTCCGGGGCTGCCCTATACCGGTGGTAATTGCCGGAGGCCCGAAAACCTCAACAGATAAGGAATTCCTTGAAATGATCGACGGGGCAATGGAAGCAGGTGCTCGCGGGGTTGCAATCGGGAGAAATGTCTTCCAGCATAAGGACCCTATCAGGATTACCCGGGCGATTAGCGAGATCGTACACGGGAGAAGACCGGTTGAAGAAGCCCTGGAAAAGCTGAAATGAAATCCAGCTTAACGAAATAAAGCTTACAAAACCCGAAAATAACAAACCGGGGAAAAACAGAGAAAAAACAAAGAAAGAAAACAGGAAAAAAGACCGGGGTTGAAACTTTTGCAGAAGAAAAGTGTCTGGATAAAAGCCGATGAAGGCGGATGGGAAGAGCAGAAGAACAGGATAACGACCGGCCTGGAATCAGGAGCCGACTGCGTGCTCGTAAACGGAAGCGACGTGGATAAAGTCCGGGAACTTGGAAACATCCAGGTCGCAGCCTTTGCTCGCGATGGAAAAAACGGAGCTGACGTCGTTGTCGTAGGAAAGAGGGGGGAAGGCGACGGGTCAAAACCCCTTCCATCGGAAATTCAGGGTTCTTTTGATGTAAACGCAGCAACCCTGCTAACGGATAAAGGGCTCACTGTGGGGGGATACGTGCTGATAAAGGACAAGCACTACGAGCACTTTGCAACCGAACTCGGGAAGGTCTGCGACTACCTGCTCGTCACGGGCACCGACTGGAAGGTAATCCCTCTCGAAAATCTTATCGCCGACCTTCAGCAGCAGAAAGTAAAAATCATTTTCGGGGTAAAGAGTGCAGAAGAAGCAAGACTCGCTTTCCAGACCCTTGAAAGCGGGGCTGACGGCGTCATCCTGGACAGCGGGGATCCGAATGAGATCAAAGAGACGGTTAAAGCCGCAAGGGAAATAGAAAGCGGAAGCACCGAACTTGAACCCGCAACTATAACAAAAGTCGAGCCTCTCGGGATGGGAGACAGGGTCTGCGTGGACACATGCAACCTGATGCAGCCGGGAGAAGGAATGCTAATCGGCTCCCAGGCAAGCGGGATGTTCCTGGTAAACTCCGAATCCGAAGACAGCCCCTACGTGGCAGCCAGGCCTTTCAGGGTAAACGCAGGTGCCGTACACTCCTACCTCAAGATAGGAGAAAAGACCCGCTACCTCTCGGAACTAAAGGCAGGGGACCCGGTTACTATCGTGAACTCGAAAGGAGAACAGCGGGAAGGCATCGTTGGCAGGGTCAAAATCGAAAGCCGTCCCATGATGCTTATCGAAGCGAAAGCCAGGGACAGAACCCTGAGCGCAATTCTGCAAAATGCCGAGACCATCAAGCTGGTCGGAAAGGACGGAACCCCGATTTCCGTTGCCAAACTTAAAGAAGGCGATGAAGTCCTGGTCCGCCTGGAAGAAGGAGCCAGACATTTCGGGAAGAAAATCGAAGAAACGATTATTGAAAAGTAAAAATTCCGGTTCTCAAATCATCCCGTTATTAAATCATTTCGATCCCCGAAAGCCGTATTACCTATAATTCAAAATTTATCCATGACACGCATAGGAAACTTCGACCTGGAAAAAAAAGCCGCAGTTGTAGCGGTAATCAACGATAGCCTCTCCCCTCTCGAAAGTTCCAGGAAGGCAGCTGAAATGGGAGCCGATGTCCTGGAGATAAGGCTGGATCTCCTGGGAATCCGGGATTCCGGACTTGCAGTGGAAATAACCGGAAAAATCAAAGCCGAAAACGGCCTGCCCCTGATACTTACAAACCGTTCCAGTGCCGAGGGAGGAAAATGGGAAGGAAGCGAAAAAGAAAGGATTGAAATCCTGAAAGAACTTCTTACCTCTTTTTCCAGGGAAGGCGGCGTAGATACCGCAGATGCCGTAGATATCGAACTTTCTGCCGGGGAAAAGGAAAGATCAGAGCTTATAAGCACTGCAAAAAAGCAGGGAAAAACCGTAATAGTTTCCTTTCACGACTTCTCAAAAACTCCTTCTTTTCAGGAAATGGAGAAAATCATTGAAGAGGCATTCCGGGCAGGTGCAGACATTGCCAAACTGGCAGTCATGCCCGGGTCCCTGCAGGACATACTTGACCTGCTCCGGCTTACCCTGAACGCCAGGGAAGCAAGGAGGCCTGTGTGTACAATTGCAATGGGAAAGCTCGGGAAACACACAAGGGTCATTGCTCCCCTCTACGGTTCGGTCCTCAGTTACGCCTCTGTGGAAAGCAGCGCAGCCCCGGGACAGCTACAGGCGAATGAAGTAAAGAAAATGATGGAGCTGCTCGAATGAAAAAGGTATTCGGCGTATTCGGAGACCCTATCGAACATTCCCTTTCCCCTGCCATGCACAACGCCGCCTTTTCCGCTCTCGGGATGGACTGCATTTACCATGCCTTCAGGGTGAAGCCGGAAAAGCTGGAAAAGGCTATCCTCGGGGCCGAAGCCATGGGTTTCGGAGGCCTCAACCTGACCGTGCCCCTGAAAGAGGCAGCCCTGAAACTGAACTGCGTCAAACCGGACCCCCTTGCAGCAGGAATAGGAGCCTTGAACACAATGGTGTTCAGGAACGGGGAAATCCTGGGCTACAACACCGACGGGCTCGGGGCCAGACAGGCACTCCTTGAAACTGCAGTGGAAATAAAGGGGTATAAAGTCTTAATCACAGGAGCCGGGGGCGCAGCAAGGGCCATAGCCTTCCAGCTTGCAGCCGACGGAGCAGAAGTCCTAATCGCAAACCGGACCGAAGCCAGGGCAGTTGAACTTGCGGAGGACATCTCGGCAGCGAAACTTCCGGGAAAAGTTAAAGGTACTGGGCTGCTTGAGCTGGGAACCCTCATCCGGGAAACAGATATCCTGATTAACACCACAACCCTCGGGATGCACCCCCACAGGGATGCGAGCATCGTGGAAGCAGAAGATCTCCATCCGGACCTTACCGTTTTTGATATCGTTTACAACCCCCTGGAGACAAAGCTTCTGAAGGAGGCAAAAGCCGCCGGAGCAAAAACCGTTAGCGGAGCCCTGATGCTCGTGTACCAGGGTGCTGAGGCTTTCAGGCTCTGGACAGGAACGGAACCACCGGTGGAACTTATGAAAAAGACGGTCATGGAGGCTCTGAAGGTTTGAAACGGGAGCAGGAAGTAAAACCGGAAAAAACAAAGATCCTGATCCTCGGCGGGACAGGGGAAATGGGACAATGGTTTACCCGCTTTTTCAGGGAAAGAGGGTACGAGCTTACTGTCTGGGGCAAAGGGGGCAAGGTGGAAATTGCCAGGAAAATGGGAGTTCCTTTTGCAACTGACCTGGATTCCGCAATTTCCGAGAGCGACATAGTGATCGTGTCCGTGCCTATCAACGTAACGGAAGAGACGATCGCGGAAACCGCCCCGAAGATGAAAGCAGGAAGCCTCCTCATGGACTTCACCTCCACCAAGGTTAAACCCGTGGAAGCCATGAAGAAATTCGCCCCTCCGGATGTTGAAGTCCTGGGGACTCACCCGATGTTCGGGCCGACAATTCCAGGCCTCAGAGGGCAAACCGTGATTCTGGTACCTGTGGAAGGACGCTCGAAGAAATGGTTCCCGGTCATCAGGGAACTCTTTGAAGAAGGTGGAGCCCATGTGGAGGTCACAACGGCAGCGGAACACGACCGGCTGGTCTCCGTAGTGCAGGGCCTTACCCATTTTGCATATATCAGTATCGGAACTACCATTGACAGGCTTGATTTCGATGTCAGGAAGTCCAGGAAATTCGTCAGTCCCGTCTACGACATCATGCTGGACTTCGTGGGCAGGATCCTGGGCCAGAACCCTTACCTCTACGCCCTGATCCAGATGGAAAACCCTAGTGTGATCGAGGTGCACGACGCGTTCCTGGAGGAATGCAAAAACCTTTCGGAAATGGTAAGGAAACACGACGAAGAAGGTTTTGTCAGGAAAATGAAAGCAGCCTCCCTGAAATACGGAGACACCTCTCATGCCCTGCGCAGGTCCGACAAATTGATCAACTCCCGGATAGCGGAATACGAGACAATCCTGAACTCCATCGGAAAAGTCTGCGGCTTTTACCATGTCTACTCCGGAAAGACCCATGTAGGCCTGCTCGAAAAAGTCAGGCCTGACGAAGTGGTCCTCTCAAAACTGGTCTCAAAAGGGACTTCCCCACACATCAAAAACAAATACATCCGGCTCAAGCTTGAAAACCTTCACCTCCTTTCCGAAATGGAACTTAGGGAATGGAGAAAAGAAAACCTGGAACACCCGGTAAGGGACATTGCAGTCCTCATCCCCGCAGGAGCAAAACCTGAAATTATCCTCGGTGTGATTTGCACAAACGAACACCTTGCAGTTTGCGAAATAAGCGACATCTATACCGGGACCAGGGAAGCGGAAATAGAAAAAGAAGGACAGGGGACGGAAAGAACCGGCGTGACCTACAGGATAACTATTTTTGGTGATTGCAATGCCGATGAAGTAGAAAAAGAGACCACGAAACGGCTGCGTGGACTGGGCTGCCTGATCAGGGAGAAAAACCTGAAGCTCAAAAAATAAAAGGAACTGACCCCTTACATCTTTAAAGGAATAAATCAATATAAACAGTAAAGAAGAGGGGTATGATGCCTGAAGATAGATGGATAATTTATCTTATGTTTGCCCTTCTCACCCTCATTATCTCTGTTTCATTTTTTTCAGATGGGGATAAGTTTGCGGAGGGGAGTGCAAACGAAATATACAACCAGACAGGAACTAATGTTTCAAACGAAGGGCCGATTGTAAATCTCATAAGCAGGCTGGAAACCGGCAGCCATGAAAGCCAACTGGACGCCGCGGCCGAGCTGGGACAGATGGGGCAGCCTGCAGCCGATACCCTTATTGAAAAAATTGAAAACAAAGCTGCAGGACCGGGGAAAATAAACAATTACATGCTTCTCGCACTCCTTGAAACCGGCGACAAAAGAGCAGAAGATGTCCTTTTGAGGAGCCTTCAAGAAAAAGAGGCTGGCTGGAAGGCAGTCAACAGTAAGGCTAAAGAAGATGAACGTGGAGAAATTTCGGAAGATATGCTGCAGGCCATAGAGGCAAAGGATAAAGCCCTGAGAAAGCACATTGCCAGTTCCCTTAATATCGATTACAGGGAAAAAACCGATGAGCTTGAAGAGGCCCTGACCTCCGAAGAACAGGACTACAATGCTTATGCTTCTATCGCCCTTTCGGAATCCGGAGCTCAGGAACCAGGAAATGAAACCGAGAAACTTCTAAAGGCTCTTAAAAGCAAAGACGGAAACATAAGGCTGGCAGCTATAATGGCCCTTGGGGAGGGAGGAGAAGAAGCTGCAGTCGAACCCATTAACCAGATCCTGACCCGGGATTATCCACTTATCAGAAAAAGTGCAGCCTTTGCCCTCGGAAAAATAGGAAGTGACCGTGCAGTAGAAGTGCTGCTGAAAGAAATGAAATCCAGTGAAGAGGAGAAGATCAGGAGCAGCGCTGCAATCTCTCTTGGGAAAATGGGATCTGAAGAATCCGTACCCTACCTGATCGAGAGGCTCAGGGAAGGGAAAGTGGATGTAAGGAGCAGCGCAGCCCTTGCCCTGGGAATGGTCGGAGACGAAACGGCAGTGGAACCACTGATAGAAGTCCTTGAAAGCGGAAAAGCCGAAGACGGAAGGCTAAAGAGTGCTCTGAATACAAAACCGGAAGTCCGAAAAAGTGTCGTCCTGGCCCTGGGAGAAATCGGAAGCAAGGAAGCCACAGAGACACTTATCGACGTACTTCTAGATGAAGAAGAAGATCAGGAAGTTAGAAAAGCCGCAGCCGCAGCCCTGGGGAAAATAGGAGATCCGGAAGTAGTTGATACCCTTTCAAGAGTGCTTAACGACGCAGAAACGCCTTTGAGCATTAAAACCGAAGTCATTCCAGCCCTTGGGAAGATAGAGGATAGAAAAGCTGCAGAAACCCTGATCGTAAGGCTGGATGATGAGAAATTCGCAAGTTCTGCCAGAAATGCCCTTGCAGGCATGGGAGAAGCGGCAGTGGAACCACTGATTGAATGCCTCTCATGCAGGGATGAGACGCTCAAAACCGAAGCAGCACTGCTTCTGATTGAAATAGGGGATGAGAGAGCTGTTGAGCCTCTAATCCAGGCATATCGGCAACTCTAAAAATGCGGTTAAGAAAAAAACCGCATTCTTTATTTTTTCTTTTACAGAAGCTTTCAAGTTATCCATTAGCAAGATCTGTAAGTATCAAGACTTTGCCAATTACCGATACCAGTTTATTAAAAATAGGGCTGCTGGAAATCTTCACCCTCAGGGAAAAGCAGAGTTTTTGTGTACGGATTTTCCGGTTTTTCAAATACATCGTCTGCAGTCCCGATTTCCACAATCTTTCCCTGATGCATAACAGCTATTCTGTCGCTCATGTGCCGGACAACCTCAAGGTCGTGGGAGATGAAAAGTAAAGTTAGCGAGTATTCCTTTTTCAGTTCTTTTAACAAATTTAAGATTTGAGCCTGAACGGAAATATCCAGAGCTGATGTGGGTTCATCAGCTACAATAAACTCGGGTTCAAGAGCAAGTACCCTTGAAAGAACAATTCTCTGGTTCTGCCCGCCGCTAAGCTGGTAAGGATAACGGTCCAGCAGTTCGGAATTTAAACCAACTGTGGACAAAAGGTCCTGAATTTTGATTGAACGTTCTCTTTTATCAGCATAGCCCCGAACCTTCAAGGATTCTTCAATGCTTTTCCTGACTTTCATCCTGGGATCGAGTGAGGACTGAGGATCCTGAAAGATCATTTGCATTCTGGGACGCATCTGTTTCAGTTCTCCTCTTTTTAACTTCGTGAGCTCAGTACCCTTGAAGCATATAGTCCCGGCACTCGGCCTGACGAGTTGCAAAAGAGCTTTTCCCAAGGTAGTTTTCCCTGAGCCACTTTCTCCCACAAGTCCGAATGTTTCCCCTTTTCTAATTTGAAAGCTTACGTCATCTACTGCCCTTGTACAGCTTTTCTTCACCATTCCCCTAGAAAAGGATACTTCCAGATTTTTTACCTCAAGCATAAAGCAAACACCTCACAGAATGTGTATTCTCAAGATTAACCATATCAGGGTGCTCACACCTGCACCTCTCCTCAACAAATTCACATCTGGGATGGAACCTGCATCCTGAAGGCAGTTCAATGAGGGAAGGGCTCATGCCTGGAATAGGCTTCAGACCCCTTCCTGGAAGCGAATCCAGAAAAGCCCTTGTATAGGGATGAAGAGGATTTTCAAAGACATCTTCAGTTCTTCCGGACTCTACAATTTCTCCTGCGTACATAACCGCAACCCTTCCGCAAAGTTCAAAAGCAGCATCAAGATCGTGTGTTATAAAAAGCATAGCCTTATCTTCAGAAACAGTCTTCAGGAGCTTTATAATTGTTCTTTTTACGGACAGATCCAGCCCCTTTGTCGGCTCGTCGGCAATGATCAGGGAAGGACTACAGGCAAGGGCCATTGCGATCATTGCTCTTTCTTTCATTCCCCCGCTAAACTCGTGGGGATACGAATCCACTGCCTTTTCAGGAAAGGGGAACCTGAGTTCGTTGAGAAGTTCCCTTGACATATCTCTGGCTTTCCTTTTATCCAATCCCCTGTGCAACCTGAAAGATTCTCCGATCTGTATTCCGATTTTAAGCACCGGATTTAAGGAAGCTGTAGGATTCTGGAGGATCATAGCAATTTCTCCCCCTCTTATTCGCCGCATTTCCGAATCAGAAAGTTCAAGAATGTTTTTTCCATTGTAAAGAATCTCCCCTTCAAGTTCTGCTCCAGGAGGCAAAAGTCGGGTAATGGAACTTCCGAGGATCGATTTTCCACATCCTGTCTCCCCAATGAGCCCAAGGGATTCTCCAGGCTCAATTTCAAGGTATACCGTATTAACTGCCTTTACAAAACCCATCCCTGTAGGTAGCCATGTCTTCAGATTCCGGATAGCAAGCAGACTCATCTAAACAACCTTTTAAAGAAAGATAATTAGAGGAACACACCCTCCAATCTTGGATTTATTTTCTCTTCAAAACTATACCCGAAAAGTGCAAAGGATACGGAAAGCACTGTAACCGACAAACCCGGAGGGAGAAGCCACCACCAGAGCCCCAGGGCGAATCCTCCACTGGAATAAGCCCTGTTAATCATCTGTCCCCAGTCAATGACTGAAGGGTCAACAATTCCGAGAAAACCGAGACCAACTCCCATCAGCATGTATTTCTGGGCCGAAAATACCAGTTGAACAAGAACAAGAGGTAGAATATTCGGGAAGACATGCACCAGTATTATGTAAAAATCCCCTACCCCAAGCGCCCGGGTACCATAGATGAAATTAGACTCTGATAGGGAAAGCACCTGAGACCTTATTACCCGGATGCCATGAGTCCCCCCGAGGACTCCCATTAAAAAGCTCAGCGTATATATCCCCGGGTTAAGGAAAATGCTTAAAACAAGCAGAAGTGGGAAGGTAGGAACCGTCATAATTACATCAATAAACCGGCAGATACACTCATCAAGAAAACCCCCATAATATCCTGCAAGCATCCCGATACCTGTCGCAATGACGCCTGAAACCAGAGCTCCCAGAAAACCGATTATTAGAGTTGCTCTTGTACCATATACAAGCCTGCTGAACAGATCCTGCCCAAGGTCATTTGTCCCGAGCAGATGAGTAGCCCCCGGTCTTTCAAGGGGAGATCCCGAAAACTCATCAGGAGGATAGAAAGCAATCCAGGGAGCAAAAAAAGCCGCAAGAAAGGAAATGGAGAGTATGCTAAGGCTGATAATCAGAGTAATTTTTCGAAAATTTATTCTGCGAGTCATTTTACTATTTTTTTCAGAGGATTCCAAGGCTTCATCTCCTTCCCGGTTTAAATCATTCTGACATCGTTTTTAGCCCAGCTCGATCCTGGGGTCCACCCAGGAATAAAGAACATCTGCCGTAAAATTAGCAAATATCACCATGAGGGCATCCATCAAAAAAATCCCCTGTAGCAGTGGGAGATCCCGGGCTTCCAGGGCCTCAAAAGTTAAAAGCCCGAGCCCGGGCCAGGAAAACATACTTTCAATAAAGATGCTTCCCGTAAGCATGCCCGCACACTCGAGGGTGATCATGGTCAGCATTGGGAGCATTGCGTTTTTTAGGGCATGTCCAAAAAGGATATTTTTTTCAGACACACCTTTGGCTCTTGCTGCCCTGATATATTCCTCTCCTGCAGTCAGGAGCATGGAGTTCCTCATAAGGTAGTAGTTGCCCGGAAGAGAGCAGAGTGTAAGAGTGCAGATGGGAAGTAAGGCGTGGTGCATAACATCATAAAAATCGATACCGTTCTCAAGAGCATGTATTCCGATGAAGCCTCCTAACGGGAACATTTTTAGATAAAATCCGAAGATAAGTATACCTGTTATTGCCCACCAGTATGAAGGAATTGCTCCGATGAAGATCATAAAATTCAGCATGGAGAGATCCAGACTCGAACCCTGCTTCCAGCCGGAATAAGCTCCTATCAGAATTCCTATAGAAATGGACAGGAAGGTTGCAGGCAGCAAAAGAATCAACGTCCAGTAAAGTTTCTCTGCTATCAGTTCAAAGACCGGAGCACAATACTGGTACGAATGCCCCCAATTGCCCTGAAAAACATTTACCAGATAGAGGAAATACTGCTCGGAAAGAGATCTGTCCAGCCCGAACTGCTGCCTGAAAAGCGCGGAAAGTTCCGGATTCAGGTCTGCCACATATGGCATCAGGTGCTGTATATAATCCCCGGGCATCAACCTGAGAAGGGTAAAACTTATGCTCGCACTGGTAAGGAAAGCCAGAAAGCTGAAAGCAAACCTTCTGGCAAAGTATTCTGCTTTCATTTTCTGAACTTCCCCTTCACCGAATCATTATTCTACATCAGGTCTCGGATTTTTTTATATTGCTTGCACTTTTCAGGCACCCTTCCTTGCAACCACAAGCCGCATGGGCATTGTACAGCTTTCGGACATATCAATAACTTTTATCCCTGAGAGCCCTGCCCCGGCAAGGGTTTCAAAGAGTTCCGAGTTAGTCTTGAGGTGCATATGCCCGCTCCCGGTTATCTTCTCCTTTAAAGCCCAGATCAGGGAAGATAAAGGAGCTGTCCTGTCATCGTCAAGAGTGAACGTTTGTGTTATGAATAAACCGCCCTCATTCAGGGAATCTGCAACTCTCCTGTAAAAGTTTCTTGCCTGTTCGGTATTCCCTCCAAAAGAACAGGCTTCAAAAGCTATATCATACCCGGACCCGAGATCGTCCTTAAGGTAATCTCCGGTCATTGTCCGAACTCTTTCCTGTATCAGGTACTTATTGATATATTTCTCCGTAACGTCAGTTATTCCGGGCTGGTCAAAGATAAGAACCTCAAGTTCCGGGTTTTCCTGGGCAAAACCTATCCCGAAAAGCCCATGCCCACCTCCGAGATCGATTATCTTTTTTGCCTTTGCAAACTCCGGAAGCTCTCTTACTGCTTTAAGAGTCGCCTGCAGCCTGCCAAGCATCGTTCCACGTGCGATCCAGTCGATTGATTCTGGAGTGTAATCATGCTTGTGATGGCTCTCTTCCCCATTTCCCGAGGGCCCGTTTTTCAAAAAATTTCCAAGATTTGTCCAGGTGTCCCGGTCTTCCTTTGAAAATTTCAAATATTTGGCTGAATAAGGACCTTCATCCAGGAGGAAGGGAGCAAGTGACGGAGCCGTACAGTAAGTATCATCCTTTTTTACCAGGACATCGAGAGCTGTCAGCACGTCCAGAAAACGCGCTGTAAGTTCGGGGTTGGTCTCAAGCTCCTCTGCAAGGGTCTCTGCACTTTTTGGCTCCATTAATTTGGAAAAAATGTCAAGGTCCAGGGCAGTAAGAAAAATCTGCCCCTTTTCAAAGCCCATTGCAATTTCCCGGAGAAAACTTCCCCTATCTTCAAGAGGAGGAGCCATTTCTGCCAGTCGTTCCATTCAGTTCCCCCTGGCAGAAATCAAAAAATCAGACAGAAATTCGATTTCCGGTAGAGCAACATCAAACTCCTTACCGGCAAGGCCTGCCTGGAAAACCGTTTCATTAGGAGGAATGGATGTAAGAACACGGTCTGCTGCTACTGCATCAAGCATTGCGTTTCTGGCCATTTCATCCGCCCTGTTAAAAACAAAATAAATCTCCTTTCCGGCCTTTTCGGAAAGCTCTTTTATTTTTTCAGAAAGCCGGACAGATTCGTATGAGGGATCAAGCACCATCAAAACAAGGTCGCATCCTTCCTCAACTCCCCTGCCAAAGTGTTCCACACCTGCTTCGGTATCCACAATTACAAAATCCCTTTCTCCGACCTCAATGTTTTTCAGGAAGTATTTTGCGAGAGCTCCCATGGGACAGGCGCAACCTTCCCCGAAATCATGGATCTTTCCAATAGCCATCAGGCTTACACCTTCGTTCCGACCAACAAAAGCTTCAGGGACATCAGCAATTCCCCAGCTGTTTTCAAAGAGCCTGAACTCTTTCCCGTTAAGAAATGCCTCTCTCATCTTCTCTCCGAGCGCTCTTTTTCCTCCCATGAAATTCATGAAATCATCGGGCAGTTCAACCCCGAGCTGCCTGTGCAACCCAAAATTTGACTCGTCACTGTCGATCACAAGGACATTATAACCTTTCTTTGCCATGTACTTCGCGAGCAGAGCAGTAACTGTACTCTTGCCGCTTCCACCTTTTCCGCAAACCAGAACTTTCATTTTTTTCACCTCATTTTCAAATGTAAATTCATAGATTCATATTCCAGGTCAACGATTAACATTCCAATTCAATGATTCAAATTTCAAGTTAAGAATCGAATCTCAAGTTAAGAATCGAATCTCAAGTCAACAATCGAATCTCAAGTCAATCATTCAAATTCCAAATTAAGCTCATTCTCGTTCCTCAACATCTGGAGACACGGGTTTTATGTTCGATAGGAGTTTTATGTCCACAACATTCCAGTACATAGGAGCGACATCTTCCCAACCTGCAAAGCGGTCAGTACGGTATGCTATCAGGGTATTGGCACTGCAAATTGGAACAGTGGGGACGTCTTCTTCGAGGATTTCCTGCATTTCATACCCGATCTGTTTTCTTTCCTCCCTGTCCGGCGTATTTCGGATATCTTCAACGAGCTGGTCATATTCCGGATTACTGTAATCATACCAGTTTGCCTTCCCGAAAAAGGAACCAGAACCGAAATGGCACAGATCGTCGGCATCATCATGCATGAGGTACGGCATTGCAACAGTAAACATTGGATTTTCATGGACTTCTTTTTGCCACTGGTCGGACTTTATCTGGACATTGACGACCATACCCAGTTCATCCTCCCATTCCTGCTTCAAAACGGTAGCAAGGTTTGTTTCTGCCAGAGAATTACCTGCAAGGATTGTTACTGAAAGATCCTCTCCATCGGCATCTTCCAAAATCCCATCTCCATCAATATCTTCAAAACCTGCCTCAGCAAGCAGTTCTCTTGCTTTACCCAAGTTATACTCACATCCCCGGGCATCGGGATTTACGAAATCATGGGCTGAAGAAGGCATAAGGAAAGTTGTTTCAGTTGACCTTGCATGTCCGCTGAAAACGATACTGCAGATATTTTCCCTGTCAACGGAATGAGCAATTGCCTTTCTAAATTCCGGAATACTCGCAGGATAGGTATTTACATTGAATCCAAGCTCGTAACCCCGGGTATCCTCAACGGCATAGACCTTGATATCCTCGCTACCCTCCAGTCCTCTGGCAACTGCAGGCAGGATATCTCCGACAACATCGATTTCTCCAGATTGAAGAGCTACGACTTCGGAATCCTTGTTCTTGAATACCTTAAAAATCACATTTTCGGTATAAGGAATATTTCCGTGATATCCCGTGTTTGCCTCCATTTCAAAGTAGCCAGGAACCCTGTTTTTGAATTTGAAAGGCCCGGAGCCGACGAATTCTTCATCCACGTAGCCTGTCGGGGAATCTATATTTTCCCAGATGTGTTTGGGTATAATTGGAACGCCAGGGCAATGGGAAAGGCTGTCCGAAAAGAGAGCATATGCACTTGAAAGGTAAAAAACTGCAGTCGAATCATCCGGGCATTCCACATGATCCACTCTTGAAAGCTGAGAAGAAAGCCAAAGTTTCTTTCCCTTTATGTAGTCATGGGTAAACTTTACATCTTCCGAGCTTACGGGAACCCCGTCATGCCAGCACGCTCCATCCGCCATATGAAAAGTCCAGACATTTGCATCTTCGGACATTTCCCAGTCCCCTGCAAGCCAGCAGTCATAACAGTTCTCTCTGCTGTCCCGGGTGATAAGCCCCTCATACATGACAGAACTGGTAGGAGCTCCTCCACCGTTTAAGACGTTCCCGGACATTGGCTCGGATTCCACAGGAATTACAACCTTTCCGAAGGGAACGTGCAGGCAGTTGTGAGCCGCTACTTTCAGTTCAGTTTTTTGGAGATGGGACACATCCTCATCAAGGTATTCGGCTTCCATGTAGGCTAAAATTGCCTCTACAAGTTCTTCTTCCGAAACCAGAGTGTCTCCGTTTCCATCCGCAGGAACAAAACTCTGCGCAAAAGCCGGACCTGAAACTCCGAAAAGAAGGATGAGTACGGATAGTACAGATGCAGCAAAAAAGGCTCTATTAAATGTATTCATTGAGTCTCCCCCTTTTTATTTGTTAGCGCTATGCACGTAGCACCAAGGAAACTTACAGCCAGATGAAGAACCCCTACAGGGCTTTTTTCAGCATCCTGTCCTGCTTCCTGAGCCTCCGAACTTTCTTTTTCAGGCAGGCCTTTCGTATCTCCACTCCTGAGGCGGGAAGCGATTTCGGAATTTTCAACGTTTTGACTTTTTCCGATATCAGAGATCGCATCGTGTTCAGCTTCCTGGCTTCCCAAAGGCTTTTGCTCCTCTACAGGAATGACAATACTCGCACCTGCACTTTTTCCAGATTTTGATCCGACCGAAACCGAAGAATCATTGATTTCCCCATGACTTTCGGTTAAAAAATCTTCCCAGGACCCTTCAAAAATTCCGCTTCCCGAAGAAGGAGCTTCTACACGATAACGAATTGTTTCTGAATCCACAACCGCAAAAACAATTTCATTTCCTGAAAGATACACATGGTTTTCAGGGTAATCAGTCCTTACGAAGGTAAAACCCTCTGGAACTTTTTCAACTATACCGCCTGCTTCAAGCCCGCTAATCCTCAACGTCACGGTAAACTCCGAACCGGCGGAAGGGGACTCGGTTGAAAAAGTCCTCTGGACACCGAGCTCTTTTCCCGCCGAAGGAGATATAAGCAGGCATATAAAAATCAAAATGCAAAAATATCTTATGAGATTATATTTTTTAATCATATATTCTCCATATATACCACAATTATGAATAGAAATCATAATTAGTATTATTTATTTTTAATTTGTTATTAATAAGTAGAGAGAAAGTTACTCATATTGATAAAGATTTCGAAAAAAACTTAATCATGTGTGTATAAATAAATGCTATCTAAAAACAATAAGTTATGACAAAATGTTAAATTATTGAATAAAAATAGTAATAAACATGACCAGACTAATTGACCTTAACCCGCCGGTCAAATACATGGAAGAATTTCTCCGGGAAATTGCGATGGGGTTCGAAAGAGCTCAGGTCCTGTTTACCGCATTTGAACTGGGTATATTTACAAAACTGGAAAAGCCAATGACTTCAGAAGCTCTTATGAGGGAAATGGGGCTTAATTCGGAAATTACAGTCCGCTTCATGGACGTACTGACGGCGATGAACCTGCTTTGTAAAAAAGGCGAACACTACCAGACAGCCCCTGAACTTGTACCCTTTCTTGTTGAAAGCGAACCCTATTTCTCGCGTTATCTGAAATCTGCCGTAAGAGAGCGCAAAATCTGGATGAACCTGACAGAAGCGCTTGTAGAGGAGCCCCTTTCAAACCCGGAAAAAGAAAAATTCGCCTATACCCAGGATTCGCTTGAATGGACTGCAAGGGACTGCATGCACGGGAGACTTCAAAAAACCCTCAAACTGGTTTCTGACCTCCCCGAGTTTAAAAAAGCCAGAAGCCTGATCGATCTTGGGGGAGGACACGGACTTTTTGCCATTGGCTTTGCTCAGGAAAACTCCGATCTGGAGGCTTTTGTGTATGACCGGCCTGAAATCACCGAACTCACCCGGCAGTATGTCGAAAAATACGGCGTCCAGGAAAGGGTCAAAGTTCTCTCCGGCGACTATCTACATGAGGACTTCGGGAACGGATATGACATTGTCTTTGAAGCCCTTTCCCTGGAAGGAGGTCCCGAAGAAGCAAAAATCCTCTACCAGAAAGTTGCCGAAGCCCTGAAGCCGGGAGGACTTTTTATTACCCAGCTTTTCATCCTGGACAATTCCGAGACCTCTCCTCTTCCCACCCTCACCCTCGACCTCAGAGAAAAAATCACGGGACACAGGCGGTTGCACCTCATGACCAATGCCGCGCTTTTCGAGCTCTTCAACAAAGTGGGGCTTTCCGGGGAACAGGTTCTTGATATTTCCATGGGAGCTAACCTCCCAATGAGGATGGTAATTGCAAGAAAAATTCAGGAGAGAATGGAAAAAACCTGAGGGAAATTCACTTCTCTGGAGAAGTGAACATGGTTCGAAAGAAAAAAAACCGTTTTTTATGAACCTTATAACCGGTAAGCAGCATGAAAAATTATGCACTTATTTGAAAAATGCAAGACATGGTAATGATCGGGAAAAATGCTGAAAAAATAAGCGCGGGCGATAGAAACAGACGGTAGGATCTGAAACAGCATATAAATTTATTTATTTTAAGAAATTGCAACAAGCTTAAGTAAGTTAAATTATTATTTTTTTCTAAAAAAGTAACATTTAATTAGGTTTATTTTTTTTATTTTACAAATTAATATTACCTAATTAATTTTAGATATTATTAATTATTATTTTTTGTAAAAAAGATAATAAATAGAGCTGCGGAAAAGGGATCATATTCACAAGCAGCAAAAAAGGTGAAATGATGAACATGAAAATAAAAGTTCTCTTCATAACTATCATATTCATGGTCTCAGTCGTTTTAAGCGGCTGTGTGGATAATTCAGCAGATGAAGGAAATGCAGATGCTGACCAGATTACAGAAAAGGCTAATCCGGTCAATGAAAAGGAAGACGATAAGGATAAGAGTAAAAGGATAGTTCCAAAAGAAGTTAGAGAAGTGCGTGAAGAAACCCCTGAACAAACCGCTCCTGTGGAAAAGAAGGTCATTTCTGCCGGTAGTTCCGGAAGCGGTGGAAGTTCTTCCGAAAAAAAGAGTAGTGAACCCGATACAGTAACAATAACGGTTACTGATGACAGGGGCAGAGAGATAACGGTTCCCTACCCCTGTGAAAGAACAGTGTTTCTGGTTGAAAATGCTATGAACTCAATGTACGCCGTGGGTGGTGCTGATAATATTGTCGGGATCGGAGGAATCTGGAAAGAAGACCTGAAAGCTCCTTTCTTCAAGGCAGTGGACCCGGACTTTGACGACATGGTCCGGATCTCCCGGAACGAGGGAATGGTAGACCTTGAAGCCCTGGCAGTTGCAGACCCGGAGCTTGTGGTGCTCTGGTCAGCGGACCCTGAAGATGCCAACACAAAGGCAATCGAAGAAAGCCTTGGCGTGCCAGTCTACGGAGCCTTTATTGACAGCCTGGAAGACCTCAAAAGGCAGATGGAAGTCTTCGGAAAAATAATCGGCGAAGAAGAAAGAGGAGAGGAAGTAGTTGAAATCATGGAAGATAACATCGAAAAGGTCACTGACGTAACTGACCCGCTTCTCCCCGTCGAGAAACCCACTGTGTACTGGATGTGGGGAGATATCTACGGCACTGCAGGCGTGGATAGCACGGCCAACGACCTTATTGAAATGGGAGGAGGCGTAAATGTCCTGGACCAGTGGAATAACGAGACAAAGTACGTGGAACACCCCCTCCTGAACCTCGAGACCCTGCTCACGCTTGATCCCGAAGTCATATACATATGGTACAACGAAAACCTTGACCCTGAAGACATCCTCTCGGGAGAGACTGTCACCGTCGGCGGAAACCCCGTGAACTTTGAAGATTGGCAGGAACTCTCAGCAGTACAGAACGGGAGAGTATACGAGATCTCCGACCCCTTCGTGTACGACTTCCATTCCCCGAGGCTGCCCCTCACCCTTATGCATATTGCAAAGGACCTTCAACCGGAGAAATACGAAGACCTGGACCTTGCTGAAGAAACGGATGACTTTTTCGTGGATGTGTACGGGGTTCATTATCCGGGGTACGAATCGGCTGAAATAACTGTAACCGATGATAATGGTAGGGAAATCACCGTGCCGTACCCCTGTGAAAGGGCAGTGTTCCTGGTCGAAAACGCCATGAACTCCATGTACGCTGTTGGAGGAGCCGACAACATTGTAGGAATCGGCGCTGTCTGGTGGGAAGAGGAGAAAGCCCCATTCTTCAGGGCAATTGACCCGAACTACGACAAAAAAAGGCTTTCTGAAGGAAGTACCCAGCCTACCGACGAAACCATAGCAAGCGTGAACCCTGAACTCGTATTCCTCTGGATAGCAGACTGGGATGAAAGTGCCATAAGGTCAAAAGAAGAGACCCTCGGTGTGCCGGTCTACGGGGTATTTATTGACAGCCTGGATGACCTGCAAAGACAGATGGAGACCTTCAGCAAGCTCATAGGCAAAGAAGAGCATGGAGCAGAAGTCCTCACGATCATGGATGAAAACATGGAAAAGGTAACTGATGTGACAGGCTCTCTTCCTGCCGAAGAGAAGCCCACCGTGTACTGGATGTGGGGAGACATCTACGGTACTGCCGGCCTGGGAAGTACCGCAACTGACCTGATGGAAAGGGCAGGCGGAGTAAACGTCCTGAATAACTGGGAAGAAAGTACTGAGAATATAGAACACCCGAAACTGAACCTCGAGACCCTCCTGGAACTGAATCCTGATGTCATATACATGTGGTACAATGAAAAGATTGATCCGGAAGACATCATTGAAGGCAGGACCATTGATGACGTGAACTTTGCAGACTGGCAGGAAATAGAGGCGGTCAAAAACGGAAGAGTGTACGAGATCTCGGACCCCTTCGTATACGACTTCCACTCCCCGAGGCTGCCCCTTGCAATGATACACATCGCAAAGGACCTTCACCCGGACAGGTTCGCAGACCTGAACCTCACGGAAGAAACTGACCAGTTCTACGTTGACGTATACGAAGTCCACTATCCGGGCTTCGAACCTGCATCAGGGACATGATCGAGCATGACGCTATCGGAAACTGAAAAAAATCATGGGTACCCGGCCTGGAGGCCGGAAATCCCCTCCTTTTTAGAATGGAGAAATCTGGCATTTTTAGTCTTTTTACTCCTTCCGGTACCTGTGTTCTTCTTCTCGATGTTTCTCGGGACCTATCCATTAAGCCCCACGGAAATAATCAGGGTGATTCTGGCCCATTTTACAGCATATGAATATAGCTATCCGTCGGTTTATGATACGGTCATCTTCAATATCCGGTTCCCGAGAGTTCTCCTTGCCATGATGGTAGGAGCAGCACTTTCAACATCAGGAGCCACATTTCAGGGTATTTTCAGAAACCCCCTCGTAAGTCCTTACATCCTCGGGCTCTCTTCGGGAGCTGCTTTCGGGGCAGCACTTTCCATAGCCATTATCCCGGAAATCCCTGTCCAGGTAGGCGCTTTTGTATTCAGCCTTGTAGCACTCGGATTTTCCTACACAATGGCCCGGACCGGAAGGCAGACTTCAACTGTAGCCCTTGTGCTCGCAGGAGTGATTACGTCATCCATTTTCGGAGCGCTGCTTGCCATAATTCAGTTTACGGTTGATGAAAAAGCCCTGCAGAGCATCGTCTACTGGAATATGGGCTGCCTGAACACCTCCTGCTGGTCCAAGTTTTTTGACTCATTCCCGCTTGTTGCAGTCGGCTGCCTGGTCATCTTTCTTTTGCGCTGGAAACTCAACGTCCTTGCCCTGGGGGAAGAGGAGGCAAAAGCCGTGGGAATGAACGTCGAGCGGTACAAAGCAATATTTATAATAGCTTCATCCCTTGCCGCGTCGGCAGCTGTGGCTGTTGCAGGCATCATAGGGCTTGCAGGCCTGATTGTCCCCCACATGCTGAGAATGATTTTCGGACCGGACCATAAGAAACTCATACCCCTGTCAATAACTTTTGGAGCAACCTTCCTGGTCCTGGTAGACGACGTGGCAAGATCTGCATTCAGCTTTGAAATTCCGGTGGGAATCATTACTACTCTCCTTGGGGCACCCTTTTTCCTCTATCTTCTGAGAAGCACGAAAGCAGGAGGCTGGGAATGACTGAAAATGTTTTCCAGGAAAAAGGCGGCATCTCCATACAGGACATAAGCTTGAGCTATGAAAAGGAACTTGTATTGAACAGGATCAACTTTTCAATAAAAAAAGGGTCGGTAGTTACCCTGGTAGGCCCTAATGGCTGTGGCAAGACAACCCTCCTGAAGATCATAAACGGCTTTCTCAGGCAGAATGAAGGAACCGTCTACATCGACAGCCGAAATCTGGAAGAGATAGCAGACCGAGAACTTGCAAAGATTTTAGGTCACGTATCCCAGCTGCACAAATCTTCTTTTCCCTTCTCCGTGCTGGACGTTGTGCTCACAGGCCGGATGCCCTATATCTCCATGTTTTCAACACCCGGAAAAGAAGATATTGAAAAAGCCCACAGGGTCCTGGAATTCATGGGAATAGCACATTTTGCTCATAAACCCTATACCCAGATAAGCGGGGGAGAAAGGCAACTGGTTATGATTGCAAAAGCCCTTGCACAGGAACCGGACTTTCTTCTGCTTGACGAGCCAACCTCTTTCCTTGACCTGAAAAACCAGATACATGTCCTGAAAACCATCATCAACCTTTCCAGGACCAGGAACATTACCGTGCTTATGACCCTGCATGAGCCCAACCATGCCCTTTTGTTTTCGGATGAAATCATTTTGCTGAGAAAACTGGAAGCCACAGGAAAAGGGAAATTTTCCGGCTCCGGAGAATATAGCTACAAAGCTTCACCCGAAAAAGAGGTAGAAACTACCTTTTCGGTAGAGAATATAGTAGTTTCGGGAGCACCTGAAGCGGTAATGACTCCTGAAAAAATAAAAGAAGCATACGGAATACACGTGGATGTTCTGGAACATAAAGGGAAAAAGATGATCATCCCTGCTATTTGAAAATTGCATTAAAAATTAAGCTGGTCCCACTAACAGGAAAAATGGGTGACACTTTATGAATCACTCAATGCCAAAAATCGTAATTCTACTGGTCATGCTGCTGACCGCAGGAATTGCCGGCGCTCTGGTCGAAGGTGGCAAGGAAAACCCCGATAATCCGGCATCCGATGTTTTTGAATCTGAAAATCAAAAGGCAACAGAGTCTCTGATCCAAGCATTGGGAGACGACGACGCATATGATAGGAAGGAAGCAAGGCTTGCCCTGGAAGAAATGGGAGAAGAGGCTATTGGTCCTCTAATAGGCACCCTGGACTCCGGGACCCCAAAAGCAAGATCTGAGGCAGCCCTAGCTCTGGGAAACCTCGGCGGTCCGAAGGCAGAAAAAGCCCTTTTCAGACTTTTAAAGGACAAAAACCCGGAAGTCAGAAGCAATGCGGCCCTTGCACTGGGAAAATCCGGAAATGAAAAGGCAAAAAAGGAACTCTTAGAAGCCCTTTCAGATGAAGATCGTCTGGTACGTTCCAATGCAGCCTGGGCTCTCGGGGAAATCAAGAAAAAAAAACCTCCTCTTTCAACAGGAGAAAGCTGGGAACAAAACCTTGTTTCAGGGACCGTGGAAGACGAAAAAATTGTTGAAGCCCTCTGCCAGGCTCTCGAAGATGACAGCCGTGAAGTCAGGGCAAGCGCTGCAGGAGCTCTCGGGAACTTCAAAAATAAGAAGGTAGAAGAGGTTTTGATACGGGCTCTCTCCGATGAAGATAGAAAAGTCAGAATACGCGCTGTTGAAGCCCTTGGAGAGATTGAGAGCAAAGAAGCAACAGAAGTCTTTATACAGGCATTGGGTGACGAAGACAGGGAAGTGAGAAGGAGAGCTGCTGAGTCTCTCGGGGAAGCCCGGGAAGAAGAAGCAACAGAAGCCCTCATTAAGGCTCTTTCCGATGAAGACAGGGACCTGCGCTGCACTGCAGCCATGTCTCTGGGGGAAATAGGAGACGAAAGAGCCGAAGAAGCCCTAATAAAAGTCCTTTCCGACGAAGATGCGGATGTAAGAGGCTTTGCTGTAGAAGCTCTCGGGAAAATAGGAGGAGAAAAAGCGATAGAAGCCCTTATCCAGCAGTTAAAAGATCCAGATGAGGATGTAAGAGAACTTGTAATGGAGACACTTGTGGAAACAGGAGACCGGAGTGCAGAACCGCTTGTAATTGCGTTGAAAGATAAAAATAAAGATGTCAGGTGGTATGCCGGCGACATACTTGTTGAAATAGGAAACCCGGCAGTTGAATTCCTGATGGAAGCCCTTTCAGATAACGATGAATACGTACGCTGTACTGCAGCCTGGGCTCTCGGGCAAATTGGAGATGAAAGGGCAGCGGAACCTCTGGTCCGAACCCTATCGGATAAAAGTGAAGACGTCAGGATGAGCGGCGCCTGGGCTCTTGGAGAACTCGGGGAGCCTGCAGTCCCTGCTTTGATAGAAGCCCTCGAGAGTGAAGATAAAAATGTTAGAAAATATGCTGCGTTTTCTCTTGTTGATATAGGAGACGAAAGAGCAATTCCAGCACTTATTGAACTATTCCATGAAAATACCGATGAAACGGAGATGAGCTCTGAATCATTCAATGAAAATACCTGTGAAATGGTGACAGGCTCTGTCTTTGCCAGAATGGCAGTTGATGAAAACCGGGAAGAAGTCCCCCTGAAAGCAGTGGAATCAAAAGACCTGGAACTCCGGGAAGGGCTCGTAGAAGCCCTGGAAGAAATCGAAGATCCGGAGGCAAAAGACCTTATTGAGGTTCTGGAAGCCGAGGAGCAAGATTTGGAAAAATATGCTAAGATTACGGGAGTGGATATCAGGGACGAAAAAGCCGGAGAAAATCTTTTGCTGGCTCTGAAGCATGAAAATGGCTACGTGAGAGTCAGTGCAGTCCTCGTACTTGGAGAAATAGAAGAGGAAGGCGCTACAGGAGCCCTTATTGAAGTGTTGCACAAAGATTGCAACGAAATCAGAGCCTGTGCTGCTTTTGCTCTGGGAGAAATCGAAAGCAAAAGAGCCGTGGAGCCCCTGACCCTTGCCCTGAAAATGGACGATTATGATAGAGTGAAAGGATGCAGTGCAATTGCTCTTGGGAAAATAAGAGACAGGAGGACGGTGGAACCCCTGAGCCAGGCCCTCAATGAAAAAGATGGATACGTGAGGAGCTGTGCAGCCCTGGCTCTGGGAGAAATAGGAGATGGGAAAGCTGTAGAGCCTCTTCTCCAGAGCTTATCCGATGAAGATCCGGAAGTGAGAAGTTGTGCAGCCCTGGCTCTGGGAGAAATTGGGGATGAGAAAGCAGTAGAAGCTTTACTGCAAGCATTAAATGATGAAAATGAAGCTGTCAGGAGCTCTGCAGCCTGGGCTCTTGGAAGGATAGGAGAAAACGGTGCCCTTGAAGGACTTAGCCAGGCACTGGAAGATGAAAAAGAGGAAGTCCGATGTGCTGCTGCAGAAGCGCTTGGAGAAGTAGGCAGTGCAAAAGCAACAGAAGCTCTTAGCCTGGCGATGGATGATAAAAGTGAAGAAGTTCGGGCCTGTGCTGCTTCTGCCCTTGGAAAAATAGAGAATGAAAAAGCAAGGGAAACTCTTGTCCGGGCTTTGAGCGATGATAGCAAAAAAGTAAGAAACTGCGCCTCAAAGGCCCTGATTGAAGATGGGAAAGACTCCGTAGAACCCCTTATACGGGGCCTGAGCGATGAAAACCTGGATATTCAAACAAACTCTGCCCTGCTGTTAATTGAAATTGAGGATGAGAGGTCTTTAGAACCTCTCATCCATTCCCTTGGCGGGAAATACTGAAGACCGAAAAACGAGAATGTAAAAAAATTCAGACCAAGCTGATCAGGTCTTCAAGTGCAGCTTTCGGGTCTTTTGCTTTCACAATCCCGGAGGCCAGGAGTACCCCTTCAGAACCGAGATCAAGGGCCGCTTTGAGGTCCTCTCCTTTTGAGATCCCAGCGCCGCAAAGTACCTTTACCCCGGGTTTAAGGCCAGCCACCGCTTCAACGGAGCCGCTCACGACTTCAGGGTCAGCTTTTGAAACGGGGATCCCGGTCCCGATCAGTTCTGGGGGTTCGATTGCAACGTAATCCGGTTCGAGGACTGCAGCCGCGGCTGTGGTAGGGACGTTGTTGGTGCAGATCACGGTCCGGAGCCCGGACTCTTTTGCTGCCCTCAGGGAGGCTTCGATTTCCGCAAGGGTAAGGCGGCGCTCGGAGTGGTTGATAAGAGTGCCGACAGCTCCTGCTTCTTTTATGCAGTTCCCGAAAACATGCCCCGTAAAGCTCCCTGCCCCGATTCCGTCCAGATGCTGGGAAAAGACCGGAAGCTCAACTTCCGAGGCTACCCTGTATATATCCGGAAGCTGGGGAGCTACTGCTATTTCAATGCCTGATTCTTCGGACACGGCCCTGCAGGCTTTTGCAATTTCAACTGCACCCTGGCCTGTACCCTGAAGGTAGGTTTTGTAATTCAGTAAGATGAATGGAGAACCCAAGGAATATCCCCTCCTTAAAAATGAACAGAAAATGAAAAAGAAAAAGCGTGGAAACCCACGCTGTTTTTTTGTTTATGTACTCTGTAATATTCCATCCTGGAAAATCCGAACTCAGAAGTCCGTCATAACCCTGAACTGGTCGATTTCCGGCTTGTTAAGGGCGTTGATAAACTGTTCGGCTGCTTCCCTTATATCCCTTGCACCTGCAATGGCTCTTCCGACCACCAGGATATCGGCTCCCTGGTTCAGGGCTACCGGTACCTTGTCAAGGCGGACTCCACCTGCAACCGCAACCAGAGCCTTGGGAGCGACCTTCTTGATATCGGCAATGTTGCCCCAGGCGTGTTCGGTACCTTCGATGTCGATTCCGCGGTGAAGTTCGATTACATCAGGCATGACTTCAAGCTGCTTCAAGACGGATATCGGGTCAGGCTGGTTAAGGGTGTCCATGACCGCGTAGATGCCGGTCTTGTGGGCTTCCTCGATCAGTTTATTGATGGTGTTTATCGGGGCAAGGGCAGAAACAACAATGGCGTCCCCTGCAGCATCCGCAACCATCCTGGCTTCGAGGTTCCCGGTATCCAGGGTCTTTAAGTCAGCGACGATAAAGGCATCGGGCCTGACATCCCTGATCTTCGAGATAACGTCCACGCCGTAGCGTTTGATAAGGGGCGTGCCTGCCTCGATGATGACATGATCGCTCTTCGGGATCTGGGAAATTGCAGCCAGCACGAATTCGAGGTTCGGGTTGTCAAAGGCAACCTGCAGGTATGGCGGGTTCCAGAGCCTGGTAACCTTGAAGCCCATAATGGCGTGGGTGGACTTGTTAGCTTCCTCAAGCACGGTATCAATGTCCGGGAAGCCGGTCATTGCACGCTGGATTGCAAGCTTGGTGGCTCCGTAATTGTACCTGTAGATCTTGTTGTAGTCCGTAGCATCAGGGTGGATGAAAACGCTTGCCACGACGACAATATCTTCAGTCTGGTCCTTTGGAATTATGCCCTCTTCCACGGCGTCGGCAACTGCCTTGGCAACCGCTGCCTGGGCAGGCCCGAAAATCTTTGCTGCTTCATCCATATTCTTCACAGTGACCTTCGGAATGATCAGGGTCGAAGGTTTGGGAGGCAGGTTGGGACGGATAACGGACAGAAGCGGGGTGTGCCCGGCCGAAAGCTGGGTCAGACCTGTCGCAAATGCCTGCCCTACAGGGCCTGTCTTGTCTCCAATCATCAAGTCAACGTGGGCAAGTTCGGAACCCTGCCCTATAAGTGCTTCTCCTATCTGAAACATATTTGACCTCGTAAATGTGATAACCGTAATAGATGGGGTTTTAATCAAGTAATATTTTCTGAGAATGTAGTACTTTGATAATGAATTTGCCGCTGAATTCAGGAATTGGAATCAGCCTTTTGCCTGCTTGAATGCTAGCCTTTATATAAATAATCTCGTATCGCCTCTAATATTTTTTTCAGACCCCTCGCAGGCTCTCAGGAATCCGATTCCGTGTAATCTTTTACTCCGAAATTTCCGGAAACTTTTATACTGCAGGATAATTTTCCCTCTGTTGCAGGAGAATTTACCCGATATTACCGGAGGATCTTCGGGCAGATATCATTCAGGGTGCAGATTTCACACCTGGGAGAAATGGGCCGGCAGATATTTTGCCCTAACTTTACGAGCAAGAGATTTATATGTTTCCAGTACCACCGCGGAAAGACCTTTTTTAGCTCAATTTCGGTCTCCTCCGGGCTTTTTGTCCGGACCAGCCCCATCCTGTTAGAAAGCCGGTAGACATGGGTATCAACTGCCAGAGCGTCCTGGAAAAATGCATGAGCAAGCACACAGTTTGCTGTCTTTCTACCCACCCCCGGAAACTTCAAAAGAGATTCCATATCATCCGGAACCCGGCCTTCATACTCCTCAAGCAAGATCCGGGAAATCACCTTTATCCGACCGGCTTTGACCCTGTAAAAACCCACATCCCTGATCAGAGTCTCGATCTCCTCCACATCAGCCTCTGCCATCTCTTCAGGTGTTGAAAATGTTTCAAAAAGCTTAACAGCTGTCGGATAAGTAACCTCGTCCCGGGTCCGATGAGACATAACAGTTGAGATCAGTACGAAAAAAGGGTCTCTCGAACCGTTTGTATACCCTTCAGGGTAGAGTTCGAAAAGCCGCTTCATGAGTTCATCGATGTCCATGCCCCGAACTTAGCACCCTATTCGTAATAAACCCTCAGGGTCCGGCAAAAACTGAGACAAAAAATAAAGGTGAAAAAATATAATAAAACAAAGGCAAAACGACGATAAGAGCAAAGGTAAAAAGATAATAAAAAGGAAAAGCCAAGATCCGGATTCGAACCGGAATGGAATCGCTCTGCAGGCGATTGCGTAGCCGCTCCGCCATCTTGGCACTTTGTGGAAGTGCTTAAGGTACGTCATTATATATAAATATTCAGATTATAAATTTTTACATTGATCCGAAGAGAGAATAGAAGCCAAGGTCCGGATTCGAACCGGAATGGAATCGCTCTGCAGGCGATTGCGTAGCCGCTCCGCCACCTTGGCATATCGGTAATGCAGACTGCTTTAAGCACTCAATCATATATAAGTTTTTAGCTTGGGTAACCTGTTTTTTTTCAAGGAAATTAACGATGTCGAGACAGCTAAAAATTAAAAAGAAAAATCCCCTGAAAAGGAGACCGGCTTTCCTCAAATAAAAAACTGGGAAAAGGCTAACGCCCCCATCAGAATAACCAGCAGGATGAACAGGATGGTGGGCAAGATAACTGCTATTATAGACCTTCCCATACCGACATCATGGACGTACATACCTCCTACGATATACAGGTATATCCCGTAAAGCCCCACGAGCCAGCCGATGAAAGGGATCCAGGACAGGAGCAGTACGGCAGTTGCGTAAGATATGAACCGAACCGTACCCTCATAAGTTCCGCTTCCCCCTAACAACCTGTAAATGACGTAAAGAATCACCCCTTCAATAAAGATGGAAATGATCCCAAAGATAGGGGTCATGATCAAGGACCCGAACACAATGAAGAAGCCAAACTCTCTTCCACTGTAAATTCCGCCGTACATTCCACGGTTGAACAGTGCTGTCATAAGTCCGAATACTACAAAGTTTATTGCCGCAAAGATAAGAGGGTCAGCGTATCCTCCGGTTTTCGGCATTTTCCGATAAAATTCTGAAGGACTCTGCATGACACTTTTCCATGTATCGATATAATCCATAGGACAACCCCATATAGAGATAAGCCGGATTATTATTTAAGATAATTTATAAAAAGAAGATGGAAAGTTAGAGATTAACATCCAGCACATCCATTGAAAAACGCCTTGAATAAAGAATTTTAAGCCCAAGATAAAAAAGAATTTTCCAATTAAACAGGATGAGATTCAGTTCGAAATTCTTCATTTATTTATCTTTGGGGCATAGCCGCCCGCCTCGGCGGGCGGGGACGGACCTCCGGTAAATTTTCCAAGAGGCACGATTAAACCCGAGTCCGGAAAGAATCGAAGTGATTATCAAAAAAGCAGAGCAGTCTAGCTGCCTTCTATTAGCTTCACTGTCAAAAGCCGGACTAAAAAGTGAAAAAAAAGAGCAAACTAAGAAAACAAAGAAGCTTTGAAGTAAAGCATTAAGCTAAGAAAACAAACTGAGAAAAAACAAAGAGAGAATAAACTCTTCAAAAAAACATTAGAAAAACATTAGAAAAAGGGAGTAGATTAAGGTGAGCATGGCAGCGTGCCAGAGTTCCCGAAGGCTCGCGCACTTCAGTACAGTGTGGAACGCAGGCAGGCTTATCTTCTGTGTTCGGAAAGGGTACAGGAGTTGCCCTGCCGCTATGGCCGCCATACTCAACCTGTGAAATGGATTGGAAAATGTGAATGAATAGTCATGTATAACAGTGCTGCATACTGGATTTCGCCTGGATCTGGAAAATGGTAAACCGGAACGGATGGTTAGTGAACGCGGACTGAACACCTCGTTGCCTTGGTGCTTACATCCCGTTTCTATTAAACCGGTCTTGTACCGGGAACCTTAACGAAGTCTCTTATTTAGGCGGGATTTCGAGCTTAGATGCATTCAGCTCTTATTCCGTAGCGCGTAGCTGCCCGGCGCATGCCCTGTCGGACAACCGGTACACCAGTGGCGCCGCTGCTCTGTTCCTCTCGTACTAAAAGCAGCTTACCCTCAGACTTCAAACACCTCTAGTAGATAGTAACCGACCTGTCTCACGACGGTCTAAACCCAGCTCACGATCTCCTTTAATAGGCGAACAACCTCACCCTTGGCTGCTGCTGCACAGCCAGGATGGAAAGAACCGACATCGAGGTAGCAAGCTGCCGGGTCGATATGTACTCTTGCCGGCAACGACACAATTATCCCCAGGGTAACTTTTCTGTCATTTTTGGCCCGCACCAAGCAGGCTCAAAAGTTCGCTAGAACCGACTTTCGTCTCGTCAACCACTGCTGTGCTGATTAACGTCAGGCTGACTTATGCTCTTGCACTCTTCAGTGAGTTTCCGACCCACTTGAGTCAACCATTGCGCGCCCTTGATATCTTTTCAAGGGCGTCCCGCCCCAGGCAAACTGCCCACCTATCGGGGTCCTCCTCGCGGAGTTAGGGTCATAGTCTCAGAAGGGTAGTGTCCCAATGACGACTCCACGGATGCTGGCGCACCCGCTTCGATGTCTCCTACCTACACTGTACATCCAAAACCACAACACAACGACAGGCTGCAGTAAAGCTCCATGGGGTCTTCACTTCCCCCTAGAGGTCTCTAGACTTTGCACTAGAATGTAAGCTTCACCGGACTCCAGTTAGGGACAGTAGGGCTCTCATTGATCCATTCATGCAAGTCGCCAATTAAGCGACAAGGTACTACGCTACCTTAAGAGGGTCATAGTTACCCCCGCTGTTTACAGGCCCTTCTTCCCGTTGAACCGGGGTTTCAGGTACCTGCACTGAGCAGGATTCAGAGATCGTACTAGCCCTTACGGGTTTGCGATCTCCTATGTTGGTATTAGACAGTTAGAGCCCCCTGGTCACTGCGACCTGCTGTCTACACAGCAGGCACTCCTTCTCCCGAAGTTACGGAGCTAATTTGCCGAATTCCCTTAACTGAATTGATCCGACACGCCTTAGCCTTTTCAGCTAGGGGCACCTGTGTCAGTTCTCGGTACGGACATTTAACTGCCCTTTTCACGGGTTCCGGGGTGAAGCTGACTTGCGCCATAACACATTCGCCCGCTTCTCGCCATTACGGCTCTCCACGGGGTTAGGTGCTTAGACGGCGCGACGACGCCGCTCAACCTGCCCCAAAACGTCAGGCTTTAGTGTTAAATGGTACAGGAATATTAACCTGTTTCCCTTTCGGCGTACTCGAATTACGGTACGTCTTAGGACCGACTAACCCTCGGCTGACGAACATTGCCGAGGAAACCTGGCCCCTTCGGCGGCAAGGATTCTCACCTTGCTATGCTGCTACTATTACCAGGATTTTCGTTTGTGAACGGTCCACTGGACTTCACAGCCCAGCTTCCGCCCGAACACAACGCCTTCCTACGAGATTACCTTTCGGTACTCCGTGGTATCGGTGGTCGACTTGAGCCCCGTCAATTTTCGGGGCCCCAAACCTCGACTGGTGAGCTGTTACGCACTCTTTAAAGGGTAGCTGCTTCTGAGCTAACCTTCCAGCTGTCTGGGGCTTAGGACGCCCTTTAGCGTTAACACTTAGTCGACACTTGGGGACCTTAACCACGGGCTGGGTTGTCTCCCTTACGGACTACAAGCTTACCCCAGCAGTCCGGACTCCGATCGTCTACGATGACGGTGGGTTTGGAGTTTGACAAGCGGTTGAGGGATTTCTCCCCCGGGACCACCAATCAGTGCTCTACTCCACCGACGATCTCAGATCAGGTCATGCTACGACATGTTTCGGAAGGAACCAGCTGATGCCGGGCTAGATTAGCATTTCACTCCGAGACGCAGGTCACACGAATGATTTGCAGATCAATACCGCTTGCGGTCCTCCACGTAGCTTTCGCCACGCTTCAACCTGCCCACGCCTAGATCGCCCGGCTTCGGGTCGTAACCCGGTGACTCCACGCACTTGTATACGCCGTGCCTCACTCAGAAGAGTTGCGCACATGTTGCTTTCGCTTCGGCTGCCCAGATAAAAAGGTTAGCCATTGCCACCGAGATACACTCCCTGGCCCGTTCTTCAAAACGTAAGATACGACACCGGCAGTGATGCTCGTACTGCAGCCTCACGGCTGTTTCCTTCGCATCAGAGATCCTTGCGTGCCGTATCGTACTATCGCCACCAGGTTTCAGGCACTTTGCACCTCCCTTCTCGGGGTACTTTTCAGCTTTCGGTCACCCTACTATTTCGCTATCGGTCTCAAGGAGTATTTAGTTTTGGAGGTTGGTGCCCCCCAAATTCCCGCACGATATCCAACGCACGGTACTCAGGGACAGGTCCAAGTTCAGTGAGAGTACGTCTACGTGACTATCACACTCTATGGTCTGCCGTTTCAGACAAGTTTGACTTAATCACTGAACCGTGAGAACCGCCCTATAACACCACATGTCCCCGAAGGGATTCGGTTTGAACTGTGCCGGTTTCACTCGCCGTTACTTACGGCATCTCAATTGATTTCTTTTCCCGCCCCTACTAAGATGTTTCAATTCGGGGCGTTCCCGATCATTACTGATCACTAGGAGAGGTCTCATTCGGAAATCCCGGGTTCATAGGCTCCATGCGCCTAGCCCAGGCTTATCGCAGCTTGGCACGTCCTTCATCAGCTCTTGAGCCGAGCCATCCACCTGGCGGCATAACTCCAGTTATACCTAACCAGATCCAGTAAGCGTCCAGTATACAGCACCTATACATGACTTCACACGCCGGCTTCCAGCTACGGAAGCAGACAATCCATCCTTCCCCGGCGATATCATTCGACGGGTGCATTAAAAATGGACTTGCTGGGATTCGAACCCAGGGCCTCTGCCTTGCAAAGGCAGCGATCTTCCACTGATCTACAAGCCCGAGAGAGACGGGAGATCCATAAAATGGACCCCCTCTGAGGATCTGTCGGTTTTTCGGCCTCTGGCCGGTGGCAGTTTCTTTAGCTTAGGAGGTGATCCAGCCGCAGATTCCCCTACGGCTACCTTGTTACGACTTAACCCCCCTTGCGAAATTCAGGTTCGAACACGGCACGATGTCCGTGCCCTCACCCATACCTCACTCGGGTGGTTTGACGGGCGGTGTGTGCAAGGAGCAGGGACGTATTCACCGCGCTATATTGAAACGCGATTACTACGGATTCCAGCTTCACGAGGGCGAGTTACAGCCCTCGATCCGAACTAGGGACGGGTTTGTGAGATTGCCAACCCCTTTCGGGGAAGGGACCCATTGTCCCGACCATTGTAGCCCGCGTGTAGCCCGGGAGATTCGGGGCATACTGACCTACCGTAGCCCGCACCTTCCTCTGATTTGACATCAGCGGTCCCCACAGTGTACCCATCGTTCCGGAGAACATGCTGGTAACAGTGGGCACGGGTCTCGCTCGTTGCCTGACTTAACAGGATGCTTCACAGTACGAACTGGCGACGGCCATGCACCTCCTCTCAGCGATTCAGGCAAAGTCTTTAGCTTGGCCCACATATTGCTGTCGCCCCCGGTGAGTTTTCCGGCGTTGAGTCCAATTAAACCGCAGGCTCCACCCGTTGTTGTGCTCCCCCGCCAATTCCTTTAAGTTTCAGCCTTGCGGCCGTACTTCCCAGGTGGCTCGCTTCACGGCTTCCCTACGGCACCATACACGGTCGCACCATGCATGACACCTAGCGAGCATCGTTTACGGCTGGGACTACCCGGGTATCTAATCCGGTTCGTGCCCCCAGCTTTCGTCCCTCACCGTCGAACCCGTTCTGGTAAGACGCCTTCGCCACAGGTGGTCCCACAGGGATTACAAGATTTCACTCCTACCCCTGTAGTACCTCTTACCTCTCCCGGTTCCAAGTCTAGCAGTATCCCCCGATAGCCTATCAGTTGAGCTGACAGATTTCCCGGAAGACTGACCAAACCGGCTACGGACCCTTTAGACCCAATAATAACGATCACCACTCGGGCCGCCGGTGTTACCGCGGCGGCTGGCACCGGTCTTGCCCGGCCCTTGCTAACACGTGCATTTTACGCACGTGGACAGCCAACAAATGTTGCTGGCACTCGGTGTCCCCTTATCACGGTTTCCCGCATTGTAAAGTTTTCGCGCCTGCTGCGCCCCGTAGGGCCTGGATTCATGTCTCAGAATCCATCTCCGGGCTCTTGCTCTCACAACCCGTACCCGTCGTCGGCTAGCAGGTACATTACACCCGCTACTACCTGATAGGCCGCAGACCCATCCTCAGGCGGAGGACCTTTGACGCATAAAGCATTCCAGCACATATGCGTTATCCGGAATTATCCCCAGTTTCCCGGGGTTATGCCAGACCTGAGGGCAGGTTATCCACGTGTTACTGAGCAGTACGCCATGTTCACGAAGAACATTTGACTCGCATGGCTAAGGCAAACACCGATAGCAGTAACCTCTGGCAGGATCAACCAGAATTAATGTATCGCACACTTGTTCTAAAGAAATTGGTCGTTGAAACTGCACAAAAAGCCAATTCAGCTATTTCCAGAGTCTCGATAGTTTGTAAAAACCACCGACCAGAATTAACCGAACCGACAAATCCTCGTCAGACTGAAAAAAGCTTCAGTCTCCATTAAATGATAACAGAAATGTAATGAGCTCCACCCACACAACAGAGCCGTGTGAGGGAATTGATACAAGGCATTTCTGGTATATAAACTTTCCCTTTGAAGGGGAAAGTACATAAGATTGAACATAATTTTGAAGAGTGGTGAAAGAACCCAGCAAAACTGGCACTTTCTAAGTTACTCAATTGATCGTTTTTTTAGTATCGTTTTTAACAATTATTGTTTTTCAACAAGGCACCTTCAATACCGTTTTTCAACTTCCGTTTTTTTGGCACCTTAATAACCGTTTTTCCAATACCGTTTTTCGCTCCCTGTGAACGCATTGCGCCCTGAGAGCAACCCTAGAATAGCACACCTAGTATATATAAGTTTCGATTAAAATATAGAAAAAGTCAACATGAAAGAAATTTTCCGAGATAAACGTGGTATTTATATACCAGAAACGTACATCCATGTAATTGATTATCATGGACGTAAAAACTGAAAGAAGGGATCGATTTTTACATCGAACCCATGCAGAATAAAAAGATAAGCGTTTTTGACACTACACTGCGTGACGGAGAACAAACCCCGGGAGTTTCCCTGACTTCTTCTCAGAAGCTGGAAATTGCCCATCAACTGGATAAACTCGGGGTTGACATGATAGAAGCGGGATTCCCGATCTCCTCGGAAGGAGATAAAGAATCCGTAAAATCGATTTCTAATGCCGGACTTGATGCGGTAGTCTGCGGACTTTCCCGCGTGCTGACAAAAGATATCGATGCCTGTTTTGAAAGCGACGTTGGCCTTGTGCACACTTTCGTCCCGACATCGGATGTACAGCGAGTATACACCATAAAAAAGAGCCGGGAAGAAGTCGTTGAACTGGCCGTGAAAGCCGTCGAGTACATCAAGGACCACGGGCTGAAATGCATGTTTTCTGCCATGGATGCCACGAGAACCGAACCTGGTTATATGCTGGAGGTTTTCAAGGCGGTACAGGACGCAGGTTGCGACATCATCAACGTACCCGATACTGTCGGAGTGATGTCCCCATCCGCGATGTGCAGGATGATAAAAGACGTAGCAAAGGAAATCAGAATCCCCATCGACGTGCACTGCCATAACGACTTCGGGCTTGCGGTAGCAAACAGCCTGATGGCGGTAGAAGCAGGGGCATCCCAGGTACAGGTCACAATAAACGGAATCGGGGAGCGGGCAGGAAACGCCGACCTTTCTCAGACCGTGATGGGGCTGACGGCTATCTACGGCGCACAGACGAATATCAGGACTGAATACCTCGTTGAAACTTCAAAAATGATTGAGAACTACACCGGGGTCAGGCTCCCGCCAAATACACCTGTCGTCGGGCAAAACGCCTTTTCCCACGAATCCGGGATCCACAGCCACGGCGTCCTTGAAAAGTCCGATACCTTTGAACCGGGTATCATGACCCCGGAGATGGTAGGGCACAGGCGGCGTATTGTTCTCGGAAAGCATACAGGCACCCACGCAGTCAAGAAGTCCCTCGAGTCTGCCGGCATAAAAGCCAATGAAAAACAGCTTGAGGAGATCGTGTGCAAGATAAAGGAAATTGCAAATAAGGGCAAACAGATCACTGATGCCGACCTTTTTGCAGTTACTTCTGCCGTGCTTGGAAAAGCAAGCTCAGAAGAAGAGCTGATCAAACTCAAAGAAGTTTCCGTGATGACAGGGAACACCCTGACACCCACTGCCGTGGTCAAGGCAAGCATCGGCGGCAAAGAAGTCATTGCCGCAAACACAGGGCTTGGCCCGGTGGATGCCGCCCTTAAAGCTGTCAGGGATATCCTGGGAGAGCGCAACCGTTTCAAACTCCAGGAATTCAGGATCGATGCCATCTCAGGGGGAGCAGACGCCCTTGCTGACGTGTATATCGGCCTTGAAAACGAAAAAGGCAGGATTGTAACTGCCAGGGCCGCAAACCCGGATATAGTCATGGCATCCGTGGAAGCCCTCGTGAATGCCATGAACCTGCTGTATAAAGATAAAAGCTGAAAAAAATGAGCTGAAAAACAGCTGAAGAACAGTTGAAGAACTGAAAAACAGCAACTCATGACAAAACACCGGATAAGGCCGGGCATCCTGTGAGGTTTTAGGGTTTGCATTCCGGAACTGTTTATATTCTGGGACCGAATGCATAAAAAGTAAAATAAAATGAAATAGAATACAGGACCCATGCCTTATCCAATTATTGATTCTCACTGTCACCTTGATTTTCCAAAATTTAACCGCGACCGGCACGAAGCTATCGAAAGAGCCCGGGAAGCCGGGGTCGTGGGGATGGTCAACTCCGGGATTTCCCTGAAAGGCAACCGCATGAGCCTCGAACTTGCGGAAAAGTACGAGGACATCCACGCAACCCTCGGTTTAAGCCCTGATATCGGAAGGGAAGGAAGCGAAGAAGAAATCAATACTATCCTGGCACAGATCGAAGCAACCATCGAAAAGGCAGTAGGGATCGGGGAAGCCGGCCTGGATTACCAGGACTGCAAAACAGATGCCGAAAAAGAATACCAGGCTGCCTCTTTTGAGAAAGTTATCGAACTTGCAAAAAACTTCGAAAAACCCCTTGTTGTGCACGCCCGAGAAGCCGAAGCCGAAGCCCTTGAAATGGTCCGGGACGTGGACACCGTGGTTTACCACTGCTACAGCGGCCCACTAGAGACCATGAAAGAAATCGTGGACGCTGGATACTACATTTCCCTGGCAACCCTTGTCTGTTTTTCCGAACACCACCAGGCCCTGGCAGCCGAAGTTCCCCTTGAAAACCTGCTTCTGGAAACCGACAGCCCTTTCCTGTCCCCACGCAAGGGAAGAAACGAGCCAGCATTTATCGTGGACTCGGTTCCCGTAATCGCAAAAATCAGGGAAATAGAACCGGCGGAAGTTGCAAAAGCGGCCACTGAAAACGCACGCAGGGTTTTTAAGATCTAAGATTTTTTTATAGTTGAAAAGAGGAAAAGGAAGAAAACCATGGAAGTCCAGTATATCTGCCCCACAGCTTATGATTCCAGTGTCTACCTCGTTAACAGAAAGGTCCTGATCGATACGGGCATGAGCAGCGAGCTCATCATCAAGGAACTGGAAAGTTACATCAAAATCACCGACCTGGAACTAATTATCCTGACCCACTGCCACTACGACCATGCTGCCGCCGCTGCAACTATTGCGGAAAAGAGTGGGGCCAAAGTCGGCATCCACAAAGCCGACCTGGAAGGCATAAATGACGATTACCTGAGCGTGTCCATCCTTTTCGGAGAACGGGCACCTACGATCAAACCCACCGTCACCTATGAGGAAGGGGACAAGATCCCCATCGGGAATGGTGAATGCCTGGAAGTGATCCATACCCCGGGGCATTCAAGGGGGAGCATCTGCCTCTACGAACCCGTCTCAAAGAGCCTCTTTTCAGGAGATACCGTTTTTCCTGGAGGTGGGTTCGGGAGGACGGACTTTGAAGGCTGTGAGCCTGAAAAAATGGCAGGCTCCATAGAAAAACTCACGAAGCTTGACGTGAAAAACCTGTATTCTGGCCATGGGGAACCCACTAACAGGGACGGGAACAAGCAGATCATGACTTCGTACCGGATGTTGAAGATGATGCAGGGCGGCTTTTAAAGAAGTGATTTTAAAAGCCGGAAACACCTGAAAACAGAGTAATACAGATCATGAAAAATCCAGGGAAAAAATTCTACAGGAACCCGGAACCTTCCGCCGCAAAAAAAGCAGAATATGAAAGAAAAAAGAAGGGAAAAACCGGGACAAAAACCAGAGAAAAAACCGGGATAAAAGCGGCAAAAGGTGCCAAATCTCCTATGCCCAACATACACAATGTTCCCGTTTCAAAATTCCTCCCCATGAGCCTGGACGAGGCAAAAGTGCGGGGCTGGGAAGAACTTGACATAATCCTTGTCACCGGGGATGCCTACGTGGACCACTCCAGTTTCGGGACCGCAATTGTGGGCAGGGTGCTTGAAGACGCGGGATTCAGGGTAGGGATTATTGCCCAGCCCCGCTGGAACAGCCCCGAGGATTTCAAAAAACTGGGGAAGCCCAGGCTCTTTTTTTCCGTAAGCGCAGGGAACACGGATTCCATGGTCAGCAACCTGACCGCAGGGCTGAAACCGCGGGCAAAGGACGCATATTCCCCCGGGGGCAAGCCAGGGCTTCGCCCTAACCGCGCCGTGATTATCTACTCGAACAGGATAAAGGAAGCCTGCCCTGACGTCCCGATCGTGCTAGGGGGAATTGAGGCATCCCTCCGGCGCTTTGCCCACTACGATTATCTATCGGATAAGGTCAGGCAGTCAATTCTGGCAGATGCCCCCGCCGACCTGCTGGTCTACGGCATGGGGGAACTGCAGATCACCGAGATTGCGAGGAGGCTGCAGGCAGGGGAAAACGTCAGGGAGATCCGGGACATCCCCGGCACTGCCTGGAAAATGGAAGTTAAGGAATGGAAGGCAAAAAAAGCCGAAAATAATCCTTCCACTAAAGAATCCATTGAGGAACCCGCTGAAGAATCCACTGAAGGATCCACTGAAGGATCCATTGAGGAACCCGCTGAAGAATCCACTGAAGGATCCACTGAAGGATCCATTGAGGAACCCGCTGAAAAATTCACTGAAAAACACGTTGAAATACCTTCCTTTACCGAAGTTTCCCAGGAAAAAGCCGCCTTTGCAAAAGCTTTCCGTATGTACTTCCTGGAGCAGAACCCGGTCACGGGAAAAGGCGTTGTCCAGCCCCACCCCAAGACCGTGATCGTGCAGAACAGCCCCATGCGCCCCCTGAACGAAAAAGAACTGGACCACGTTTATGAATTGCCTTTCACAGGAGAAGCCCACCCCTCCTACAAAGAACCCGTCCCTGCCCTTGAGATGGTCGAGTTTTCCCTGACAACACACAGGGGCTGCTTCGGCGGCTGCTCCTTCTGTTCCATCACCCAGCACCAGGGACGCATGATAGCGAGCCGGAGCATCGAGTCAGTCCTCAGGGAGGCAAAAAAGCTTACGGAAAAGCCGGGCTTCAAGGGCATAATCAACGGGGTCGGCGGCCCCACTGCCAATATGTACGGCATGGACTGCAAAAGCTGGGAGAAAAAAGGCGCCTGCCTGGACAAAGCCTGCCTGCACCCCGGCATCTGCCCTGCCCTGGACACAAGCCATCAAAAACTGCTCGAACTCATGCGCTGCCTGCGGGAACTTCCCGGAGTTAAAAAAGTATTTACCGGCTACGGCGTTCGCTACGACCTTGCCCTTAAAAACGAGGAGTATCTGGAAGAACTCTGCGCCCACCACATCAGCGGGCAGCTAAGGGTCGCCCCCGAACATTTCTCAAAACGGGTCACGGATGCTATGTGCAAGCCTGACAGGGAAATCTACGAACGCTTTGCCGAAAAGTTCGAGACCCTCAACAAAAAATGCGGCAAAGAACAGTACATAGTTAACTATCTGATGTCCAGCCACCCGGGCTGCACCCTGGAAGACATGATCGAGATGGCCGAATACATGCGGGACCACGGCGGGTACACTGAACAGGTCCAGGACTTCACCCCCACCCCGATGACGGTATCCACCTGCATGTACTATACAGGGATCAACCCCTTCACCGGCAAAAAGGTCTACGTAGCGCGGGGCAAGAAAGAAAAAGCCATGCAGAGAGCCCTTATGCACTACAGGAACCCTGCAAACTACGACCTTGTATATGAGGCCCTGGAAAGAACGGGGAGACTGGACCTTGTGGGAAATGCCTGGAACTGTTTGATAAGGAGAAGAAAAAGGTAAAAGGAGAAAAGGTTAGGAAAAGATTAGGGAAAGATTAGGGAAAGATATAATTTTATAGCAACCTTTTCAGATCCTCTTTGTCCAAGCCGGTTTGATGAAGAATATCAAGAAGAGTGCCTTTAGCAAGTCTTTTGTGCAAAGGCACCACTGTTCGATATACCTTTTCGGGAGTGATTTTTTGAAGTGAGACATGACTTCCTTTCTATCTCACTATTACGAATCCTGCTTTTTGCAATGCAGTAACTAGTTTTTTCCAGAAACGACCGGTAGTTTAGGCATGGGCAACTTCCACAAAAGTGATATAAGGCTTGGACACTTTTTGCGGAAGATCGTCGACTCCAAAACTCTCGATGTAGAGCTCTATGGCTTCTTTGATATTTTTTTCTGCTTCTTCAAGGCTTTCTCCCTGAGAAGTAACATTAAGCTCGGGACATCTTGCGATAAAGAAGTCGTCTTCTTTTGTAATAGATACGAGGAATTGTCTCATAGCTGGCTCCAAACCCTAATAGTTATTAAAGCTTAGTTGGCGACCATTCTATTTTATTTTAGCGTAGATACGTATTCCACGGCACCGGAAAGCCAAAACCCGGATTTTTTCTGGATTTTTACTTCATCTCCCCTGGCACTCACGCATGAAAGCCCTCATTTGCCCACTCAATGCTCCGCAGTAGAGATGCCAGGGCTTTTCCTTGACCTCAATTACCAGATGTTCTTCCCCGTCCCAGGTAAAGTGGGCAACTATCTCTTTTCCTTCAAGTACACCGGAATTTCCGGGCGAGACCTCCAGCCCGTATTCCTCAAGTTTCTTCTTCATGCACTTAAATACGTCCGGAGTCACATTTTTAAACCTGATCCCCCGGCACCCTTCCTCTTCCAATCTCCTTCCGGTCATGTCCGGTTTCCTTCCTGTTTTCTCTTATTTTCCAGTATTCCAATCGACTATCCATAGGTAGCTGTGAATTCAGGGACGCATTAAAAACAAAATGAAGTTAAGTTTTCCACAAACTGTCCCGGTTTTTCTGCCGTTTACAACATAGTATAGAATTTTATTAACGTTTGGGACTATAAAAAATGACCTCAACCTGACCCTAAGCAGAATACAATAAAATCCAATGAAAAGAAAAAGAGAGCAGAAAAATAAGCAAATTATATAATTTCAGGGAAAGTGCCCCTCATCAATTATATATTTGCATTTTCCTGCCGGAATAAAAAATCCCTCTGATCCATCATTTTTTCGGCTTTTTCTCATTGTTTACTTCTTTGCAGTTTGCAGGCGTTTCTTTGCAGTTTGCAGGCACGAAACGGATACGGTCAAATGAGTTAAAGAGTTCCTTACCACAACCGTCGTATCCATAAACCCGGAAATTAACGGCTTCACACTGCTCATAATCAGCAGGATTAATACAGCCAAAGATATCCTGAGTCCTGAATTTCATGGTGAGATCCGGGCAACCGTCAGGACCGATGTAACTGCAATTTCCTCTGTCCCAGACATGACTTACATACCTTGTCACATCTTCAACATTGAGCTTTAAATCAAGATACGAGAAATTTTGATCAAATTCAGTATACCAGCAACTTCCATTCTTAACCTCAATTACAACTTTAATAGTACGAACATTTTCTTTATAGCACTCCGCCTCTAGGTCATCTTCACATGCATATGCTACAGGAAGTACCCCGTTGTTGCATACATTAATGGAATTCGGCCATGAACCCGGTTTGACGTCAACGTCACAGGCTGAGGCGCCTGGTATGACAATCAGTAAAGCTAGCAATAATGCTAAAGGTACAGCAAATTTTCTACCTTTCATATTTATACCCCCCTTTGGACATAGGAACCAGAATAAACATTTTTTACAGAATTCGTGGAAGAAATGTTCATCTGATTTGTTTTTTTATACCAGTCGTTTTATACACATAGTAAAATAATACCGGTATGTAAAAAAGGATATGAGAAACAGAATTAATAAAAAATACTACTAAACGTTGGTATTTTTTTTAAAGAAAAATATAAAATTCTTTGAATCTGTAGAGTTCAAAAAGCTGATTTTCTTTGGAACGAATTTTCGGGTACGATTTCAGGTGTTACATGCCTGGCTATCCCACACTTTCAGTTTCGTTCCGCATACCCTGATCATCCTGAATCAGAGGCAAAATAACTTCCCGAAAACCTTCCCCCCGGATCTGGAAGATGAGACGTTTTTAGAGAATCGTTCATTTTTTAAAAAGATATATTTTTAAGAGGCGAGGATGGGGGGACTCCATGTCCCGGATTTTCCATGTTGTTTTTTTGAAAACTTGGGAGGGTTGGATGTTTGCCGCGCAACTCAACGGAAAGGAATACTGCCGAAAAGAAAATTTGGGCATAACAAAAGTAGACTGGGGCCGGTCCTTTGCACATTCAAAAATACCAGAATTATTTAACACTTTACAGTATAAAAAATTAAGGGGTTTTTTGAGAACAATTCCAAAATTAACACCAAATTTTCGGAAAAACAGTATGATGGAATACGGGAAAATACATTTGCACCTTTTTCCTAGCTATATGAACCAAACTTAAGACATTAATCGAATCTATAACTTCTAAAAAATTCAAAAGCCTGGAATCAATCAAAACAGATTAAACAGATGAAAGAACAGCATTTTGAAGGAGATGCCTGAAAAATGTCCGGTGAAAAGAAAAAAGACAGGGCAGGAAAAGTAAGTAATTCCATGATATGAGGAAAGCATTGAAAGTCAATTCACACTTGTATTTTCCTGTCCGGAGTGACAATTTTCTGCCAAATTATCTTTTTTAGCTTTTCATTTTTTAGCTTCTCATTTTTAGCTTCTCATTTTTAGCTTCTCATGTTTTAGTTTCATAGGATTGTCAACTTTGTCGCAATTTGCCGGCACGAAGCGAATACGGTCAAATGAATTAAAGAGCAAATTGTCGTCACAGTCGTATCCCCACATCTCAAATTCAATGGCTTTGCCTTCCTCATAATCAGCGGGATTAATACCGCCAAAGATGTCGTGGGTCCTGAATTTCATTGTGAGGTCCGGGTAACCATCGGGACAATAATCGGGATCTCCTCTGTCCACGACATAACTCACATAGCTTGTCACATCTTCAATGTTGAGTTTTAAATCATCAGAGGAGAAGTTCTCACAAAACTCAACATCCCAGCCGCTTTCATTTTCAACTTTAATTGCAACCTGGATCTTACAGGTATCATTTATTAAATCCTCGGCCGTAAGACCCCTGTAGGGACATGCAAAAGCCACAGGAATGACTCCGTTATTGCACACGTTGATGGAATTGGGCCATGAGGCCGGTTTGACATCAACAGAGGACGCTGAGGCTCCTGGTATTGAAACCAGTAAAGCCAGCAATAATGCTAAAGGTACTGCAAACCTTATCTTTTTTATAAGTATACCCCCTTTGGATAAAAGATCCAGTAAAAACATTTTTCTTCAGATTTAATAAAAAAAATGTTCTTCTGGACTATATGTTTTATAATAGTCGTTTTATACACATAATAAAATAATACAAGTATGTAGAAAAGAATATGAGAAACAAAATTAAGTAAAAACGCTACTGAACATTGATATCTGTTTAAAGAAAAGATAACAAAATTCCTTAAATCTGTAGAGCTTAAAAAGTAGCTTTTCTTTGGAACAAATTTTCGAGTCAAGCGTATTCAGATTCCCCTTAATCATCCGGAATGACGACAGAATAAATACCCTGATTGCCCGGAATACGAGAAAAGAAAATTTCCGCATCCAGAACCCGGGATGAGACATTTTTTAGAAAACAATTCATTTTTAAAAAGATGTATTTTTAAAGAGGCGAGGACAGGGAAGATCCCCTGCCCTGGATTTTTCATTTTAATTCCCATGACACTGGTGTACGAAGTCCTGAATTTTTCCTGTTGCAGTGCCGCAGCTGATGAAGAAAGGTTTTTCCTTGACCGTGATGGTAAGATTTGAAGTACCATCCCAGTCAAAATCGGCTACCACACCGTGTCCCGAAAGTTCGCCCTTGTTTCCGGAGGGAACGTGGATACCGGCTTCTTCGAGTTTCTTTTTCATACAATTGAATACATCGGGTGTAACGTGGTGAAACGTTACAGGACTGCATGCCATATTCTTTTTCTCCTTCTGGTGTTTTAATAGGGTTGGATTTTCATTCTGGTTTTTTGAAATTGGGGGGTTGGATGTTTGCCGTGAACCCAACAGAAAGGAACACTGCCAAAAAGGAAATGGTACTAACAGCAGTGGACGGGGGTCCTGTCCTTTGCACAAGCAAACATAATCAAAATTATGTAACACTTGAGAGTATAAAAAATTTATGGAGTTCTTTAAAAAAATTCTAGAATTAAAGCCGGATTTCGCAAAAACAGTAAGATAGGATAGAGGAAGAGACTGCTGCATCTTTTTCCTCCATACATGAACCAAACTTAAGAATTAATTAAGCCCTCAACTTCTAAATATCCGAAAATTACTTAAGGAATAAAATTTTGAAGTTTGTCTCTTCTTCAATTTCCTCTCAACTTTCTTTAATTACCCTTCGCTTTCCTTACTTCCTCTGACATTCCTTCACGAAATTTTTTATTTTTCCTGCTACTGCATTACATCCGATAATGAATGGTTTCTCCGTGATCGTGACGGTAAGCTTTGAATCCCCGTCCCAGTCATAATCAGCTACAATACCACGCCCTGAAAGCTCTCCTTTCCTACCCGGCGGGACATGGATACCAGCTCCCTGAAGCTTTTTCTTCATACAGTTGAAAACCTCAGGAGTGACATCTTTAATTGTAACCGGTCTGCATCCCATATATCTTTCCTCCTTCCAGAAATATTTGAACAAATAATTCAAACCGATCTGGAAACCAGTTTAATTTCGAACCCCTTTTCATTTTGAAACCGATTTCCGGGCCGATTTCCCATTTTATTTTTCGCTTTCATTGTATAAGAGGGATACAGACAGGAGAAGAAAAACAATAAAAATGAAACAAATATGAAAATAAAAAAAGTATGCAGCTAAATTATAAAGTAAAAACGCCCGGAATGAAAGAAAAGCCACCCCGGAACAGTGAAATCAGCTGCTTAATAACCCGCCAAGGTTCATTCCAGCGCCATTGCCACAAGTTCGATGATATCGATGACCTCGATATCTCCGCCTCCGTCCCTGAGGTTGCGCACGCAGAGGGGGCAGGAGGTGACGATGTAATCCACGCCCTCGGGCACGTCCTCAAGCCGTTTTCTGGCAAGTTCAAGGGAGATGTCGGGATAGCCGATCCTGACTCCACCTCCGCCGCCGCAGCAGCGGGAGTTTTCCCGGATGTTTTTCATTTCTTTTAACTCACAGATAGCTTCGATGACCTCACGGGGGGCGTCATAGACGCCGTTATGCCTGCCAAGGTGGCAGGGGTCATGGTAGGTTACTTTAAGGTCGAGATGCTTGAGCTTCAGGTCGCCCAGGTGCTCGGCCAGGAACTCGGGAAGACTTATGACCCTGAGGTTTCCGGGGTAATTGTTCTTCAGGGTGGTGTAGCAGCCGGCACAGCCCGTGATGAGCGTGTGGGCGCCCACTTTCCTGATCTGCTCCAGGTTGTGCTCCATGATCTTTTCAGCGTCCGGCTTAAAACCGGTGCGGAGAAGAGGAGAGGCACAGCAGTGTTCGTCCGGGAGAAGGGTGACTCCGAAGTGCTGCAGGACTTCAAAGGTCTTCTTCGCAAATTCGGGATAGCGGTAGGAATCGAAACAGCCCACGAAGTAGACGTAATCTGATTTTTCAGGGAGCTTCGAGCGTTCGGCCTCAGGCAGCCAGTGCAGACGGTCCCTGCTTTCCCCAAAGGAGTTGCCTGTGCCGGTAATTGTTGAGCGGAGTTTTTCCTGACCTTCCGTTGTGATGCCCAGCCGCACGAGTTCGGAACGGGCCTCTTCCACGACTTCCGGAGGGTTTGCCCCGGCAGGGCATTTAGCAGCGCAGATCCCGCAGGTCGTACAGGTTGCAAGGCTCGGGAGGACGTCTTCGGAAGGCACCCTGCCCTCAAGGAGGCTCTTGATAATCAGCATGCGACCGCGGGTATTGGCAGACTCCCAGCCTACGGCTTCAAAGACCGGGCAGACCGAGCGGCAGGTCCCGCACTGCACGCACTTGTAAACCGACCTGCGATCAACCTCAAAAGGCTTTGTTTCGGTTTTTTCCTTTTCGGCTTCAGTTTTTGCCTCGGTTTTTGCCTCGGTTTTTGCTTCGGTTCCTTCTTCGGCTTTCATTTCTGCCTGTTTTTTTACCCCTGAAGCTTCATTTTCATTTTTTGTTTTTTCATTTTTCATTGCTCTCACAACCCAAGCTTTCCCGGATTCAGGATCCCTTTCGGGTCAAGGGCTTTTTTTATCGTCCGCATCACTTCAAACGCAGGGCCCCACTGGGCTTCCATGTACATTCCCCTGGCGGCACCCACGCCGTGCTCGGAACTGACCGTGCCTCCCAGCTCAATTGCAGTCCTGTGGACCTTATCCGCCGCTTTTTTCAGGCGGTCCCACTCATCCTGGTTCAGGACATCGATGAAAAGGGCAAGGTGGAGGTTTCCATCCCCGATGTGCCCGTACTTCATTGCAGGCAGGTCGAACTCCTCGGAGATTTCCTGCACGCGCCTGAGCAGTTTTGGGATCTGTTTCATGGGCACGCCTACATCTTCTCCCACATAGATCCGGGTCTTGGTCGGGTCCAGACGGGAAACCGCGGCGCCTACAAGTTTCCTGGCAGCCCAGATGTCAGCCATTTCTTTTTCGCTTTCCGCAAGCTTGATGGTCAGGGCCAGCGGGGAACAGACATCCATTACCTGCTCAGCGGCTTCACGCGCCGAAGTTTCCGTCCCGTCCACTTCAAAGAGAATGACATCCCCTTCCGCAGGGAGAACCAGGTTCGGGTCGTAGCGCTTCAAGACCTGCAGGGAAACCCTGTCCAGGATCTCGCAGGCCGAAGGGACGACTCCGTTTGAAAAGATCTTGATAACAGCTTTTCCGGCCAGTTCGGCATTTTCAAAGGCAGCTATGACCAGTTTCCGGGCTTTCGGAAGAGGGGCTATTTTCAGGCCCGCCTTCGTTACGATCCCGAGGGTGCCTTCCGACCCTATCATCAACTGGGTCAGGTCATACCCTGCCGCCGACTTCAACATTTTCGAGCCTGTGTGGATGACAGATCCGTCTGCCAGAACCACTTCCAGGTCCCGGACGTAATTCCGTGTGGTCCCGTACTTGACGCAGCGCATCCCGCTTGCGTTGTAAGCTATCATGCCCCCGATGGTACACATGGCAGAACTCCCAGGGTTCGGGGGGAAAAAGAAGCCGTGGGGTTTTAGCACATCATTGAGGGTATCCTGAATGACCCCTGGTTCCACAACGACCTGCAGGTTGTCCAGGTCGATTTCAAGGAGCCGGTTCATGCCTGACAGGTCGAGCACGATCCCTCCGTGTACCGGAACAGCTCCCCCCGCAAGCCCTGTTCCCGCACCCCTTGCGGTTACCGGGATTTCGTGCTCAAAGGCCAGTTTGACAATCCGACTGACCTCTTCCGTACTTTCAGGGCGTACAACGTAATCGGGCACCCCCTTGACCTGGGATGCATCGGAAGAATAACAGTAAAGTTCCGAAGACGAGACAGAGAGGCGGTCGCCAACGATCTCTAGAAGCTCTTCAGTGATATTCATTTATAGACCTCAAGTTTTTAAAATTCGGGTTTTTCAATTTTCAGAATTCGGATCTCAAAAAATAGGTGACTTTCGTAACATATGATGATCGGGTGAATAACTGCTTATGTGAGCAGCAAACTGCTTATGTGAGCAACAGATAATTTTTTGCAGCACACTATCAAGCTATTAATAATATATAAAAATATACCATCATCCTTCCCCTTTAAAGCATATAAGAATATACCATCATCCTTCCCTTTAAAGCACGTAAAATAATACAAATCACCCGCCCCCTTTAAAGCCCAAGTAGAATAATACCATCATTCTTCCCCTTTAAAGCCCAAGTAGAATGATATCAATCATCCATTCCCAAATATATCACATTTCTTTACATTCGGACAGACATAAAAGGAAAAAAATAAGAGGAAAACAATGACACGATACTTTGAGGTAGAACAAAGAGACGGAGCCGCAAGGATAGGAAAATTCCTGTTTTCCCCGGAACTTCGCACCCCGTGCGTCCTGCACACGGCAGAGCTCGGAAACCTTGAAACCCCGGGTTCCATCGTGGATGCGGGAAGCCTCTGGAGCTCGAAAGAGCCCGGGGGACCGGAAGCACACATAAAAGAAATCCGTGAAAAAGTGGGGGATGAAACCCTCATAATCCTGCCCCACCAGGCGTACCCTCCTGCCGTCCCTTCCGACGCTAGAAGAAACACCGGGACCTCCGCCGAAGGAACTGCCGGAACCGGGGACGAGGAGATGAAAGGAGAAGGTCCCACAGGTTCTCTCCTCAGGAAAGGAGAAATCCCCGGGAAAAGAGACCTCTACGTAATGGAAGGGGCAGGGAACCTAGAGAACAATGCCCGGAAGTTTCTGGAAACTGTCCTTGACCTGAAAAGCCGGATCCCCCCGGACAGCGCCCTCTATACCCCAAACCTCGCTCTCCCGGAAAATGTGGCAACTCTCGTCTACCTCGGCGTTGACGTTCTGGACGATACCCGAACGGAAATCTCAGCCTATTCGGATATCTACCTGACCGCAGCCGGCAGATTCCACCTGGATTCCTTGACCGAATTTCCCTGCAGGTGCAAAGTCTGCGCCTCCAACACCCCCGAAAAGCTGCTGGCACTCCCGAAAACCGATAGAGCCAGACTCCTGGCAGCCCACAACCGGGACGCCCTGGAAGCCGAACTGGCCCTTGTCAGGGAGAAGGTCCGGGGAGGCGCCCTTCGGGATTACCTGGAAGGACAGTGCCGGGTACGGCCCTGGTTAACGGCTCTGCTCCGCCTTGCCGACTTCGAATACACATATCTGGAAGAAAGAGTCCCCACATTCCGGAAAAACCAGCTTCTGGCAAATACCTCCGAATCCCTCTCAAGGGTAGAGGTGGTCAGGTTTGCCCGGCGCATACAGGAAAGGTATACCCCGCATGGACCCGGAATTCTCCTCCTGCTCCCCTGTGCCGCAAAAAAGCCTTACTCCATCTCCCAATCCCACCAGAAATTCGTCCATGCCCTGGGCAGGTACAAAAAATTTGTCCATGAGGTAATCATCACATCCCCACTGGGAATCGTCCCGAGGGAACTTGAACTGACTTACCCGGCCGCCCATTATGACACCGCGGTCACCGGCCACTGGGACGAGGAGGAAAAAGCCTGGGTTTCCGGCTGCCTGGAGGCTTACCTCTCAAAAAACAGGTATACAGCAGTCGTTGCCCACGTCGAAGGAGCCTACAGGGAAATCTGCGAACGGACAGCAGAGAAATTGGGGCTTGAGATCACCTACACTGCAAGCGCCGGAGAAAGCCTCACATCCCCGGCTGCTCTCCAGAAGCTCAGGAACACTGTTGAAACCCTTTGCAGTTCCGAAGATATCAACAGGAAAAGCCGGAACGCCGAAAAAGCAAAACTGGACCTCTTAAAGGGAATTGCAAACTATCAGTTCGGGGACGACGCAGGGCTCCTTTTCCAGAAAAAAGACGAAAAAGTGCAGGTAAAAGGCCGCTTTCCGAAACACCAGCTTTTTGCAGGAAAAAGACAGCTGGCTACCCTGGTTCCCCAGTACGGGACCCTGGCCCTCTCCCTTGAAGGGGCACAATTAATGGTAAACAGTAGCAAATCAGTGGTACAAATTGATGATTTTGTACCACGGGGTTCTATCCTTGCCCCCGGCGTAATTCGAGCAGACCCGGGGATTCGCCCGAATGATGAGGTGATAGTCCTCGGAGAGAGAGCTCTCTGCGTGGGAAGGGCTATGATGAGTGGTCCTGAGATGGAACAGGCGAGCAGGGGAATAGCCATTGCCCTCAGGCATGTTAAAAAACTCTGAGTTCTGAAAAGGAAAAAAAGTAAAATTTCAACAGGCTCGACAGTCAGTAAAAATATTTTATTATTTAGAAGGCCTCCGATTAGCAAAAAATTCAATAATAGGAGGCCTTCAAAGAGTGAAACTTCAACAAAAGAGGAACTTCAACAGGAAAAGTCGAAACTCCGTAGAAACAAAAAAGGCATTCATTTCAAAAAAAGATCTTCGTTTCGAAATAGCAAATAGGAACTGTTTAAGTGTTACCTTTAAGCTTTGAGTCTTTAGTTCAGAAATAGTTGACACGAAGAAGTAATTAAAAGGTAGCGATATATATTAGATTATGATAAGGCGCTTCACACCCGAAGATTTCCAGGAAATGATTGATATAGAGACTGAGGCTTTTTCGGAACATGACCCCCTTGTCTACATAAATTTTTACGAATTGGTGGGAGACGGGTTCCTTGTTGCAGAAGAAGACGGGAAAGTCGTGGGATATGCGGTAGGCTACCGTTCTGCGGAAAACGAGGGGCATATTTTTTCCCTGGGAGTCAAAAAGGAATACCAGGGAAGGGGAATAGGCACGGAGCTGATTTATGCTATTTGCGACCTTTTCATTGCAAACGGGCTTAAATACGCCAGGCTGGAAGTCAGAAACAGTAACTTAAAAGCGCAAAGACTTTACATATCCATAGGGTTCATACCCTGCTGGACCGAAAAAAAATATTATTCAGACGGAGAAGACGGAATGGTGATGAAAATGCACCTTCATCCTTACCGCCTGTTAATCTCAAAAAAAAGGCATATGGAACCTGGACTTTCGAGCAACGGGTTCCTTGCCACAATCCGGGGTCCGGTCAGTTATTACCCATGACCTTAACGGCGGAATTAACGGATTCTCTCATCTGGGGAGACTCCTCGAAGATGGAATCGTCCCTGGACATCAGGTTTGCGAGTTCTCCTCCTAGAATAAAGATTGCTCGCTTATGATCCGCCTTGCTCCGGTGAATGTGGACAGGACTTATCGATAAAGACTTGTACTCATCGAATTCCTGCGTTACTCCATGTCGTTCAAAATACCTTTTCATTTGGGCCATATATGTGTGCAGTTGTATGAGTTCTTCCTTGTGCATAGCGAACAGACCTACAATTTTACAAGATCAATTAAATATTACCTTGAATCAAATAAAAGAATTGCCCGAGGAAATCCCCTTCCTAGTCATTAATAATAACCTTTTCCATATATTGTATATGATAAATCATGATGAATCATGGATTATAGTGTGAATTTCGACTCTATAGTGTGAAAATATACCAAATCGTAGTGATTTTGCATGATTTATATAAATAGGTACACAATAAAACAAAGAACAGACATATAATTTACAATAAGGGGAAAAACAAAGAGGAAAAGTGAAGAGAACAGTGAAAAACAAAGAAAAAAAGTGAAGAGAACAATGAAAAAATGAGAAAACAAGTGAAGAGAACAATGAAAAAATGAGAAAACAAAAACTGTGAGGATTGGAAAAACCTCACAGCATGCTGGGGGTCAAAACCTCCATATCAGTAGGAACTTTTGCGAGGTTCCCGATTTTTACACCCACAAGCTTTTTAATGGAGTTGCTGGAAGCGATGTCAACCAGCCTCTGGGTGATCACACCGTCAAAAACAACGCTTTTTACATTGTTCCTGCAGGTCTTCAGCTTGCTGGCAAGGTCACGGACAGCGATTTCTTCAATTACCTTGTCCTCGGGATCCAGGATTCTGGCCGTCAGGGTGCCTTTCAGGGCATCTACATGGGGCTTGAACCTGAGGGCCTCTGCAGAAACAACAGGTGCCGGAGCTGGGACGGGCTTTGCCCTTTCCGCCGGAAAAACCCTTCTTGCGGCAGGCCTCTCCACAGGAGCTTTGACCCGGGTAGCTCTGGTCTGAACAGGTTTTGCAGCCGGAGCTTTGGACTCAACTTTCACTGCTACTGCAGGTTTTTCATGAACCGCCTTTTCCACTTTTTCTTCAGGAAGCTCTTTTTCCTCAAAAGAATCCTTCTTCGGGGAAACCCGGTGCACTTTAACTCTCTTATGCAACTTCTTTTCCGAAATGCGCGGGATAGCATCCGGAGATCTCAGGCTATTCCTTTTAGAGGGCCTTTCCACCCGCTCACAGCTGGTTCCACCCCTCTCCTGAAGCCCGTATTTCTCGATGATCTGTTCCACGGGTATCTTCCGGCGCAGAGTCCGGATAATTTCCTTCTGGACAAGGTCTTCCACACCCTTACCATCCGGTGCCCGGGCTACATAGTCAAGGTCTGCAACCTGCAAGAGTTCCCGGATAATGAGTTCTCCTCCCCGGTCTCCATCCGTGAATGCGGTTACTGTCTTCTTTTTAGTAAGCTCGGCCACCTCGGGAGGGATGTTGGTTCCACCCACGCAGATGGTGTTCTTGATACCGTAGCGGAGCAAGTTAAGGATATCCGCCCTGCCTTCCACAATAATGATGGCATCCGAGTTGACCACATTAGGGCCGCAGGGAATCCTGGACTTTCCGTAGTAGGTCAATTCGTCGATGCGCACCGACTGCCGGACTTCTTCGGCCAGTTCCTGGGACTCGGGAACGCTCTCGTCGAACATCCTTGTGAAAATGAGTTTTGCCCGGTCAATAATTTTCTTTCGCTTTACAGCCCGGACGTCCTCGATCTGGAAGACCTCAATCTTGGCACTGCAGGGCCCTACCCTGTCAATTGTTTCCAGCGAAGCGGCAAGAATTGATGTCTCGACCTTATCAAGGCTTGAAGGAACAAAGATGTTCCCTTTGGTTTTTCCCCCTTTGGCGGTAACCATTACCTCGATCCTTCCGATCCTGCCGGTTTTTTGCAGATCACGCAGATCAAGATCGGCCCCAAGCAACCCCTCGGTCTGGCCGAAAATCGCACCGACTATATCAGGCCTTTCGATGACCCCGTCGGCGTTAATTTTAGAATGAATGATATATTTCGTGGTATCTGTATTTTGCATGTGAATTCTCCTTGACTTATGTGAACGAATTCATAGTGAATGACGTTTAACTGAACGACTTTACCGGGAAAGAAATTGTATTGGATGATTTTGTTCATCGGATGACTTAACCGGGAAAGAAGTTTTACCGGACGATTTTATACCGGACGATTTTATCGGGAAATGTTTCAATACACCGAGCAATCCAGGTACAAACACCTGCAGGCTCAAGTCCCTGGTACAGAGTGGCATTTGGTGATAACACAACCTCCTACCAGACGATCCGCAAAGTGCCATGCAATGCAAAAATACAAAAATAGTAGAAATCAGATTCTTCAAACCCGGACAGACAAATACACCTTAGAACGGCAGATTTATAAAATTGAAGGTTTTTAAAGACCAGCGAAGATATTCCCGGACCTACCTGCAACTCTCTACTCTCGCCTATGCGAGCACGAAGTCCGGTCGACCTTTCCGGCCCTCTCCTGCTCGATGGAGTTCCTACCTTAACGTATAAACCAGAGAAGCGCCAATTCTGCTCCCTGATCTGGCTTATAATGGACGGTAAAGCTGTTACTCGCTCCGGCATGGTAATGGAAAGTTATTTATCCAGTGACTCTCCGCACCTGCCTTAAAGCTCTCACCCTGAGACAAGCCCTGTTAAGGAAACACAGGCTGTGTTCAAATCTGTGTTAATCTGTGTTCAAAGCCCCGAAGTTCAGTGTTTCAAAACCCCCGGGCCAGGTGTATATATGTATGCATATCATTCAATGCAAGCTAGCGCTGATTTTTTCAGAAATCCCCCTGAAGCCGGGGATTCTCCGGCACAGGCAGCCAAAAGGTGTCAGGCGTCTTACTCCCATTAATAAAGATTCCTATAGCGATAAGCGGCAAAGCAATAAATGAACATGTATGTCAGGCAAATTAAAACGCGCACCTGCTTGACTTTACCCTCTGCTTTAATGAAGCTGCAATGTCTGATTTCAGTTACATTGAATGATGGATTACTGCGAGTGGTGAATTTATGTAAATCTGTGATTTCTATTAAATTTGCATATTGCATTTAGCTGTGTTTGATTATCTTTACGAATGCGTGATGATGAATGGATGAACTCGTTAATTAATGATATGACCGAACAGAACGGTTTTCGCCCACCTCTAAAGCAACATCGGCGGACCTGGTTTCTGTTGTCATATATTTTTAAATTCATATGGTTATTGCTTGCAGCACTTAAGAACTTTGTGGTGATTAAAACTGCAGTGTCCAATTAGGACTTTTTCCCCATGCCCCATGAATCTGGAAATTAAAAACCAAAAACCCAGGAAAATTGAGGAAAAAGGAAACTTCAATCCGATTAATTTAGAAAGGTATAAATAAAACATGAGAGTTGTAAAAAATTGAACGGGCGAGACGTATAAACTATTTTTGTACACTAACCCCCCACTCCCAAACTCGCTCGTTCACCCCCTGCTTCTATAGAGTTTGAATGTCATTGGATCCTGATCTTACAGAGATGAAAATAATCTTTAAAATATTTTATATGTTATGACGCAATGACTTCGGAGAAATGTATATTTCTTTAAAATTATTTTAGTATAGTTTTTCATAAAATGAGGACCGAAAACCCTTTTATTATCTAAAAAACCTGTAAAATTCTAAATCTATAATAGACCTGAGTCCCATTCTAAAGGGATGTTTAAAGGGATGTTTAAAGGGATGTTTAAAGGGATGTTTAAAGGGATGTTTAAAGGTGTTAGAAGATTTGGGTTCTGAGTCCGGCACAAAATTCAGCACAAAAAATCGGTGAAAGGCAAACCGGTTAAAAAAATTTGAAGGTAAATCGATTAGAAAATTGATGAAAATATAGCGGGTGAAAAGGGAAGCTTCCGGACCGAAAAGGAACCCCGGGGAACAGACATGGCAAGAGTGATTATTATCGGAGGGGGAGCCTGCGGCATGGCAGCCGCAACCAAGATCCGTAGACAGAGCAATTTCGAAATCACAGTGCTTTCCAGGGATTCCCATACAGCTTACAGCCACTGCGGGATTCCTTTTGTTTTCGACCGGGAAATCGAGAGTTTTGAAAAACTGGTGGTAAAACCCCCGGATTTTTTCAGGAAAAACAGGATTAACGTACAGCTCAACACTGAAGTCCGGGAAATAGACCTGGAATCGGGAACTGTCCGGACCAGGGATGAGACCTATCCTTTTGATAAACTGGTTATCGCAACAGGCAGCCTGCCTTTCGTGCCGCGCAAAAGCCGTGCAAATGTCCTCCCCTACGGCATCCATACCCTGCGCAGCCTGGCTGATGGGATACACTTCGGAAAAGCCCTAGAAAAGACAGGAAAAGTATGCATCATAGGCGGCGGGACAATAGGAATCGAATGCGCAGCTGCCCTGGCAGGGAGAGGAATCGGTACTATACTTGTAAGCAGGAGCATAAACCTCCTTTCCAGACAGTTCGATCCCGATATGGCAGCAATCGTCCGGGAATACCTCGAAACCCTGGGAGTGGAAGTGATCTCAGGGCGAACTGTACTCTTCCCGGAAGGGTTCTGGAAGAAAAAAGCCGTGTACCTTGGGGACGCAGCAGACAAGGAAAGCGAAGAAGGGGAAAGTGGAAAGAAAAAAATCCCTGCCGACCTCGTGCTCCTGGCAAGCGGGGCAAAGCCCGAAATTGACATCGCCCGAGCAGCCGGAATTGATATCGGAAAGGCTGGTGGAATAATCGTAAACAAACGGCTTCAGGTCAGGGCAGGCGGAAAATTCCTTCCCGGGGTGTATGCAGGAGGGGAATGTGCTGAAGTGACGGACTTCATAACAGGAAAGCCCAGGCTGAGCCAGCTCGGTACCACAGCCCGCAGGATGGCAGACGTAATCGGGGACAACGTATCCGGTACAGAAGCCAGTTTCGGCCCCCTGACAGACCCCTGGGTAGCCGTTACCGGCGGGCTGCAGTTCGGCGGAGTAGGCCTTAGCTCAAAACAGGCTGAAAAGCAGGGAATAAAGGTTGTAACAGGCTTTTCCAGAGGGCGTACCAGGGCATCCTACTACCCCGGGAGAAAAGACCTTTACATCAAACTCCTTTTCAGGGACGAACAGCTGATCGGAGCCCAGCTTGTGGGAGGGGAGGGAGTGAAAGAACGCGTAGATGCCCTTGCCCTTGCAATCAGGAAAAAGACGACAATTCAGGAACTTCTGGACCTGGAGACCTGTTATGCCCCTCCTGTCTCCATGCTCGTGGACCCCCTGCATCCGGCAGTAAAAGCTGCTTTCAAAAAGATGCAGGAAAATGAAGCTTAAGTAAAGCCTATAAGTTTCGAGAGGACTCGAGTGGAAACCTCGAATGGAAAAGGCAGGCAGCTTTATCAGGAACGGCAGGAAGTTTAAAGGGGAGGCGGCAAATAATCTTATAACAAGCAACCTGAAGACAAATAACCTGAAAACAAATAATCTGATAACAAGCAACCTGAAGACAAATAACCTGAAAACAAATAATCTGATAACAAGCAACCTGAAGACAAATAACCTGAAGGTTGGTAAGCGGAGTGGAAACCAGGAACTAACAACTTAATGGAAGGGGCAGGGAAATGAAAATGATGGAAATCGATGGCTCCTATGGGGAGGGGGGAGGACAGCTTGTCAGGACTGCAGTGGCTCTTTCTGCGATCACAGGAAGGCCGGTAAAGATCACAAACATCAGGAAAAACCGCCCGAATCCCGGCCTGAAACCCCAGCACCTGAAGGCTCTTGAAACCGCGGCCATGGTCTGCAGCGCCCGGGTCTCGGGGCTTTCCCAGGGTTCAACCGAGTTTTCCTTTAGTCCAATGGAAATAAAGGGGGGAAAATATCGGATTGATATAGGAACCGCAGGGAGCATACCCCTTCTCCTGCAGTGCCTCATGCCCGCCCTCCCCTTTGCAGAAGAAAAAATCGAACTTACGGTAAAGGGAGGAACGGACGTTGCCTGGTCCCCTACCATTGATTACCTGCGGCATGTGACCCTCCAGGCCCTGGAAAAAATGGGCTATGCGGGCAGGGTAAAACTCCAGGAGCGCGGTTACTACCCGAAAGGAGGGGGAACGGTCCTGGCCACGTTTGAACCCTGCAAGCTCCGGGGATTCCATTTCAAACACCCAAAGAACAAATTAAATCTTGAAGTACGGGGAATCTCCCATGCCTCGAACCTGCCTTCCCATGTGGTTGCCCGACAGGCAGAAGCTGCAAAAACCCTGCTCCTGGAAGAGGGGTATTCCCCTGACATCGGGACTGAATGTTTTGAACTTTTTTCCACCGGAAGCGGGATAACCCTCTGGACGGGTTTTTTCGGGGGCAGTGCACTTGGAAAGAAGGGACTCCCTGCCGAAAAAGTTGGAAGGCAAGCCGCGGGGGAAATCCTTCCGGAACTCAGGTCCCTGGAAGCAGTGGATGTACACCTGGCAGACCAGCTGATTCCCTACATGGCCCTGGCAGGAAACAGTTCCTATACGGTCCGGGAACTTTCCATGCATACGAAAACCAATATCTGGGTCACGGAACAGTTTCTGGACGTTAAATTCCGGATCAGAGAAAAAGGCGAACTTTTTGAAGTTTCGGTGGACTGAAAAGGGCAAAAACGAAAAAACCTTCAAACCCGGAAAAAATGAAACCTAAACCTGGAAAGCTCGAAAAAAGATCTGAAAAATATGGAAAGGAAGGAAGAAATAAGTGAAAGAAAGGAAAGGAAAGGAAGGAAAAAATAAGCAAAAATAAGCAAAATATCAGAAAATTCACACAATAAGCAGATACCCTGGAGGTATTCTTTCTGCAAGCACAATGTAATCGGTTGCAACCTTTAAGGAAATTCCGTCTTTCCGGGCCTCTCTGGCATCAACTTGCAGGATTACAGGGCTTTCAGTATGTACGAGAGCCACTTCAGTTGCTTTTTCCAGAGAAGTGCTCAGGTGGACATAGCGCTGCTTGATCGGGAAAATCCCGTTTTCCATCAGGACATCAACCTCTTCGGGGCTTGCTCCATAGTAGACGTACGGAGAGTCACTTTCCTCATAATCCAGGTCAACATTAACGGAATGCCCGTAGCGAGCCCGGACCCAGCCCTCGCTGATCTCATACCGTCCCTTTTCATCGGATTCCACAAGGGCATAGAGGTGCTCTTTTTTCAGCCACCTGTACCGCCGCATCATAATTTCGTAGAGGGCGTTCAGGTTAACCCAGCCGCATTCATCCATTTCAACACCTGCCGATTCCGGGAAGTGCCGCAGAGCCCCCGAGACAAACCTTCCGAGCTTCTCTTCCCGCTTGTCGTCCATCAGGAACCTGCCAGGATGTTTACACTGCGGACATGTAGCTCCTCTGAAATAGCCGTGCTCAGTGCATTTCCGAATCATGGTATCCGGTACATTATGACACTTTAACATAAATATACTTTGTTAAAAGCATTCCCCGGAAGAAGACCTTTCAGGGGAAGAAGTTCTTTCAAGCACTTTGCCTTTCAAGCACTTTGAAGAGCAAGAAACCGGCAAGACAAAAGAAGACAGCAGCAAACATTGTTGACCTGAAACCGAAAACCTGGGAAAAAAGCCCTCCCAGGAGAGCCCCAACAACCCCGGCAGCCCCGATCATGGAGTTGATGAGCCCTGCGGATGTGGCCTTGTCAGGGTTCCTTTCGACAACCAGCCGCGTGGAACCCACATAGAGAAAAGACCAGGAACAGGCAATAATGATCATCCCGGGAATGATGTAGAGGTAGGAAGGGGCCAGGATGAGGCTTACAAAGCCGACAGCTGAGAGGGAGTAGCCGATATGGATCAACCTTTCGTTTCCAAGCCTGTCAAGCCTGCGCATGACCAGGAACTGGACCGCCGGATTGACGGCGTAGATAAGCCCAATCCAGAAATCAGTTGCCCCGAGCTGCAGGAGATAGAGGGGAAAAATCGTCCAGACCCCGACAGCCCCCGTATGCCTCAGGAAGAGGGCGAAATAGGGCCCTGCATTCTTCAGCAGGGTATCCAAGGAAAAGTAGGAAAGGTTCACCTGGGGTTTTTCAATATCCCGGAGCCTGAAGGCTAGCAGGAAACATATGAGGTAGAAAAAGGAAGAGAGCAGGAAAAGCCTGTTCATATTTTCCCCGATGAGCCCTGCCGCGAAAAAGCCCACCATCCAGCCCAAGGAGCCCAGGGAAATGAACCTTCCCAGGCTCTGCTTCCGGTAGTGCACGTAGGCTATCAGGGCTCCGGGGTAGATGCCTACGCTGAAACCTGCAAGGGCCCTTGCCAGCATGAGAGAAGAAGGGTCCCTGGCAAAAACCTGGAGGAAAAAGGAAGCTGCTGCGATTCCAAATCCGAAGAGGAGCACGCTGCGCAGGTGGTGAAGGTCAGCAACCCTCCCGAAAATAAAGGACGAGAGCAGGGTGGAAGCGGAAAAAATCCCCACGATAAACCCGATCTCCAGATAAGTTGCACCAAGGGACTCGGCAAATACTGGAATGAAAAGAAGAGAGAGAACATTTGCCATGTTCGCCAGGAACTGTATGTTATTGATTCGTATCAAGCCGATCCGCACCCAGAAAAGCATGGGCTTATTTAAATATATTTTTTCCGATATGCTATTTTGTTTGAGCAGAGTAAGAGAGTCAAGAGAGTTAGGAGAGTCAGGAGAGTTAGGAAAAGGGTCAGGAGATGCAAGAGGGGAAAAGAGAGTCTCAAAACAATCACAAGTAGTAGTTCTCCCAGGACAGTCTAAAGAATGACCGTGCCCAGGAATAGTTTCACCCAGCATGCGGTAATTTTTAGTAGGACATCCCGCATACCGTAGCAGGACTTCATGTCAAAAAAGGAGACTTACCAAATAATATTTAATTTACATGACCATTCATATTATACTATCAAAAAATACATTGATAATTTCATTCATATGCAGGTGCAGAAATTAGATAATTCCATGTATATGCAGGTGCATGAATTCCAAATTCCATGTATATGCAGGTGCATGAATTCCAAATTCCATTTATGTACAGGTGCATAAATTCCACATATTTCAGATCCATGTTAATCCATATTGATCCATAGTGATCTATATTATTCCATGAATTCCTGGAAGATGTACTGCATTTTCAGGGAATACGTGAATAGAAGTAAGGGTCAAATTAACAGCAAACATTAAAGGGAAACATTTGAAGGGAACACCATGACCGATATCGACGCGATCTATGAAAAGCTCAGCCACGTCATCAGCAAAGAGGATTTCCTGCAGCGCATCAAGGAAAAAGTTGAAAACATGGGAGGGCTCTGCGACGAAGCAATGGCTGCCATGCTCGTTGCCAACGAACTGGGCTTCTCGGATGTGGGCCGGGACAGCGTGAAAATTGCCGACATCACAGCCGAGAGCGGGACCGTGAATTTTGTTGCCAGAATCATTTCAGTCTTCGAGCCAAAGGAATTTACCCGAAACGACGGGACCATCGGGAGAGTCGGAAACCTGATAGTGGGAGATGAAACCGGGAGAATCAAGGTGACCCTCTGGGACAATATGGCGGACCTGCTAAAGACCGGGAAAGTACAGGCAGGGGAGAGCGTGCAGGTCAGCGGGTACACGAAGCAGGGCTATTCCGGGGTTGAGGTTAATATCGGGAACAACGGCGTCCTGGCCGAAAGCGACGAAGAGGTGGAAGTGGCTGCGAATGCCCAGCAGATCAAGGATATCAAGGACGGTATGGGCGATCTGAACCTCACCGGAAAAGTCCTGGAAACTTCCGATGTCAGGACCTTCCAGCGCAAAGACGGCACCGAAGGAAAGGTCGGGAACCTGATGATCGGGGACGGCACAGGGTCAATCCGCGTAACCCTCTGGGACGAAAAAACCGACTTTTTAAACGAAGTTGAATACGGAGATACCCTGGAGATCATAAACGCCTATGCCCGGGAAAACGCCTTCAGCCAGAAAGTTGAATTGCAGATCGGAAACCGCGGCCTCATTCGGAAAAGCGAGACGGAGATAGAGTACGAAGAGGAATTCATCCCCATAGGAAACATTGTTGCAGATGCTAGCGACGTGAACATCTCGGGAAGGGTCCTCGACATCTCGGAAGTCCGCACTTTTGAGAAAAGGGACGGGTCCCCCGGAAGGGTCGGAAACCTTCTGGTAGGGGACGAGACAGGAAAAATCAGGGTCACACTCTGGGACGAAAAAACCGATTTTCTGGATGAAGTGGAATTTGACGAAACCATCGAGGTCATCCATGCCTACGCCCGGGAAAACAACTTCAGCCAGCAGGTTGAACTGCAGATTGGAAACCACGGCCTCATTCGGAAAAGCGAGAAAACAGTCGAATATAGGGAGAAGTTCACGGATATTTCCGACATCATCCCGGGAGAGAGCTATTCCGTCCAGGGAAAGGTCTCGGACCTGGGGGAACTCCGCGAATTCGAACGGGAAGACGGGACCGAGAGTGTTGTGGCAGGCCTTGAACTCACGGACGAAACCGGAAGCATCCGCATAACCCTCTGGGGCGAACAGGCATACGTGCTTGAAGACCTGGACATCGACTCCGAACTCCAGATCATAGACGCATACGCAAGGTACGGCCTGAACGAAGAAATCGAACTGAGCGTTGGAAACCGGAGTAGGGCAATCATTCTGTGATTTTTCCCTTTTCTGTATCCTTTTTTCTTCCTTCCTTACCAATTCGCCAATTTTACCGGATTTTATTGATTACCAGATTGTTATAGATTACCGGGTTTTATCGATTAGACGATAATTTTCTTAGTTTCTGTCAATTATACTCGACGACTCGGTCTATTTTTTTCAAACATATTCAACACCCTATTCTACGTTTGTTAATTTTACTCGATGTTTTTTGTGATTGCTTGAAGTCGAATCACATTCAAAAAATGTTCGAAAAACATTCAAATTTCCGGAAAAAATATGTGAAAAATTTAAAGATCCATCGTTCCAGTGGAAACGTGGGGGTTCTGAAAATTTTCCTCCTAGAAAAAGCGCTGGCATAAGAAATATAATTGCTTCTTTTTCCTTGTTCCGGGGCTTTCTCCAAAACCTTTTACCTTCCCTTCGGCTCTCCCCCATAAACACTTTATATTTTTTCAGTCTTAGCAAAAATCTCCAGTCGAAATGGGGGGGTTCTAAAAAAATTATTTTCCGTATTTGTGAGAACTTTTACCCTGGAAAAACGGAATTATTTAATAAGAAATAAGGATACTGCAATGGATTTACGTAAACATGAGCCACCAACAAAGGAAAGAAATGCCGTTATCATTATGTACCAGTGACCCGTATATATTAAGTGTTATAAAAGCACTCGGGAAGTGCGGGAAGGATCTTCTCGGGGGTGAAGGATTGGGCATATCCGGGGAAAGATATTTTTCCATGGGCATGGCCCGGGTTTTGACCGATTGCAGAGAAAAACCTGAATTAAGGGGAACTGGAGGAATTTGACAGGTTTTTTTGAAAGGAAGCCTGAAAGCCGGTAGAATTGATTGGGAAACGAATTTTATCTGGTTTTTGCGATCCGGAGAAAGAAAAGGGGGAACGGCAATCAATGGTGTTTGACCGCAGAAAAGAAATTGAGACCGATATCCAGATCAAGGAAATTGAAAAGGAGATGTCGGTTTCGGAAGTCATGAACAAAACCGTGGTCACGCTGGACATCAACACGGATATCCCTGTTATTGCAAGGGAGATGGTCAGGTACAATGTCGGAAGTGTGATCATCACCGAGAATGAACAAGCAATGGGGATCATCACGGAAAGGGATCTTGTAAGGGACATCGTCACAAAGGATAAAAAGCCGAGCCGGATGCATGCAAGCAAAATCGTCTCTACTCCGCTGGTCACCGTGAAACCGACAACCAGTGTCATAGAAGCTTCGGAGATAATGCTCAAATCCGACATAAAAAGGCTTCCGATCATGGAAAACGGTGATATAGTGGGAATAGTTTCGAATACGGACATGCTCATGGTGACACCGGGACTCAGCACCATCCTCAAGGATCTCATCGAGATGAACCGCGAACCACTCTTGACCACGGGAGAAGGAGAAGGTCCTGAGTTCAACAGCGGGATCTGCGAGTCCTGCGGCTATTATTCCGAAGACGTGGAAATGGTAAACGGCCGACTGCTGTGCAGGGACTGCCGGGATGTCGAAGAAGACTATTACGATTGAGATCGACGATTGAGATCGACGATTGAGATCGTTACCTATCACGATTGAGATTGACGATTGAGATCGTTACCTATCACGATTGAGATTGTTACGATTGAGTTTGATGATTGGTTCTCGAATTTTACCACTTACCGGGCCTGAAGGTCCGAGAGTATCAAACCAATAGAAAAGATACCTAATTAACAGTACCTTAAGCCAACCATATCTTAAGTCAACCGTATCGAAAAGTATCAAAGCTGACGGTATTGGAGATACACGATCGAATTCACGATCAGATGTACGATATCTGCCGGATATACGATACCTATCGGACCGGGAATCTAGCCGGTGATGCTGAAAACGTAACACAAAAAAGCAGAGAAAGGGTAAACAGATGAAAGTCAGCGAAATTATGTCAGAAGGGCCTATCTGTGTGAAAGAGGGGGATTTTGTAACTCACGCCCGTCAGATGATGCGTGACTATTTTCTGCGCGGCCTTGTCGTCGTTGATGAAGGGAATAAACTTGTGGGGATGCTGACCGACCAGGACATCCTGAGGGTCACTTCAACACGTTCCAATGTCACGGTCCGGGGTTATGCCAGGGAATGCCCTACAGTCACTCCGGATATGGAGATCCAGAAAGCGGCAAAGCTTATGCTGGAAGCTAAAATGAACAGAGTACCTGTAGTTGCTTCTACCACGGACCGGACGGTGCTTGGAGTCCTGAGCAACTCCGATCTCCTGAAAAACATGAAGCTTCCGAAGGGAGCTCCCGAGAACGTTGGAAAGATCATGACCCGGAAGGTAGAAACCTGCCACCCCGATGAAAGGGTCACAAAAGTCTGGGCTCACATGCTCGAAGCCGGTTACACGGGAATTCCCGTAGTTTCGGAAAAGGGGGAAATCCAGGGGATGATCACGCGCAGGGATGTCCTGAAATCCGGAGCTGTCCGGATAGGGTCCGAAGACAGCCGGGGCACGAGGACGAGCGAGACGGCAAAGGTCGAGAAGATCATGTCCACTCCAGCTTATACCCTTGCCGAGGAGGACTCCATCGAAAGGACCAGGGAGATGATCATACACTATGACATCGGCAGGGTCACAGTGGTAAACGGAACCAAAGTGGTGGGGATAGTTGACAGGCAAGACCTCCTGGAAGCCTTCGTCAGTGGTGTTTCCGGATAACCATCGGAGCTTTTCACGCAAAAAGATTATAACGCTCAAAGATTATAATTAATAATGGTTATAGATTAAGAAAAGAGGAAGAGTTTTGGAGAGGTGTTTTCCAAAAAAATTGGCCAAAAATTTTTATTTTTGAAAAAAAGCCCGGGAAAACTGCTGAACCGGGAAAAATCGAATGTTTCAGGGGAAATCCTGCAAAAGTGCGGGAAGAGAAAAACGGTGTATGAAAAACCACTAACGGCAACTCGAATTCGGTGATCTAATTGAACAAAAATAAGACACTAGCGTCAGCCGAAAAAACGAAAGTTCAGGCCAGACTGAACAAAGTGGACAGAGGAGTACAGAGGAAAGATCCTAGAATGATTAGCAGCACAGGCACAATGGATACAGGGCCTGTGGATTTCAAATCCAGGATCTCGAAACATGAGGGGATAATCCTTGCCCTGGGGACAAAGGATGTAGTCACCCTTCCTCCCACCGCAACCATAATGGAAGCGGTCAAGATCATGACTGAAAAGAGATTCAGACGCATTCCAGTTACGGATCCCGGGACAGGGAGGATCGAAGGGATCGTCACTTCCGTGGATATCATCGATTTCCTGGGAGGCGGAAGCAGGAACCTGCTTGTTGAAAACCGCTACAAGGGCAACCTGCTGGCTGCAGTAAATGAGGAAGTAAGGCAGATCATGGAAACTGACGTTGCCTGCATCAATGAGCATGCAAACTTCGACGATGCCGTTTCAATGATGCTCGATAGAAAGACCGGAGGGCTCCCGGTTGTGGATAACGAGATGCGGGTCGTGGCAATTTTCACCGAACGAAACGCTGTAGAGCTGATGAGCGGACTTGTGACAAACATTGGTGTCCGGGAATACATGAGCAAAAAAGTAACAATGGTATCCACGGACACGCCCATCGGACAAGCGGCAAAGATCATGGTTGAAAACGAATTCCGAAGACTTCCTGTGGTCAAAGACGGGATCTTTGCGGGAATGGTCACAGCCTCGGACATTGTTCATTTCCTTGGAAGGGGAGATGCCTTCCACAAACTGGTAACCGGAAACATCCACGAAGCCCTCGACCAGCCTGTAGGCTCGATAGTTTCAAAGGAACTGATCTGGACAGGACCTGAGACGGACATGGGAAAAGCCCTGGAAATCATACTCGGGAAAAGAATAGGATCCCTTCCGATCCTGGAAGACGGACTCATCCGCGGCATCATTACGGAGCGCGATTTCCTGAGAGCTCTGTAAGTTTGAACTGGACTCTTAATTAAGACCAGGTGCCTGAACTCCAAAACAAATACCCAACTGAATAAATCCCAATCTTAACCTATAGAACCAGTGCCAAATCAGCACTGAATCAATACTACGCTGAAACTCCCGGGTCGGCACTTCCGGCCTGGATTCAGAATTATTGGCAGAAGGACTTTAGATAAAAAAGCCTTAAGAGGAACATTCAGAATCGGAAAGATAGGAGCATCAGGAATGTTCAGGGGTTGGTTCAGGAGTGCCGCTCAGGAGTTCCGCTCAGGAGTTCCGCTCAGGAGTTCCGCTCAGGAGTTGTTCAGGAGTTGTCTAAGGGTTGTTCAGGAGTGCCGCTCAGGAGTTGTTCAGGGGTTGTCCAAGGGTTGTTCAGGAGTGCCGCTCAGGGCGCAGCTGGTTCTAAATAATATAAACTTGATGCTATGCGAACTTTGCTTTTACAAAAATTAGACAAACCACGAATGAAAATTGAGAAGGTTACAACCAAAAATTAAAAAGTTCACATTTGACTCAAAAACTATAATTATTGATGCTTATACATTATAAAAATGAAGGAGGTATTTCATGAATGTGGCGGACATAATGAGTTCACCTGTATATGTTATAGAATCAGATGAACCCGTGTCTCATGCAAGAAATCTGATGTTAAGACACAAGATCAGTACGCTGCTTGTCCTGAATGAAGGCAAGATGGTGGGAATAGTCACTAAATCCGATATCAGCAACCGTCTGGCTCAGGCAGAACCGCTCTGGAGGAGAAGACCCATAGACCAGATCCCTATCAAGCTGATGATGACAGAATCGGTAATCACCATCTATCCCGAAGCCTCTATATCCCAGGCAGCCGCCCTGATGCTTGAAAATGGAGTCCATGATATACCCGTGGTAAAGAATGACGTTGTCGGAATTGTTACAAGGACCGACATCGTGCGCCAAGTTGCCAGAACAGAAGAAAACCTGGACACGAAGGTTTCCAGGCTGATGACAGAAGATGTTGTTTCTGTCCACAAGCATCACACCATCAACCACGTTCTCGATGAGATGAACAAGAACGAAATCGAAAGAGTGATTGTCAAGAACGACCTTGGAAAGCCTGCAGGGATCATTTCCCGAAGAAACCTTGCCTTAAACTATATCACCGACAGTGAAGGCAAACTTTCCACAAAAAATATCAAGATGGCCAGGAAATCCTCCCCGGCAGGCCAGAAAACCTACAGGTACATAAAAGAAGTACCCCTGACTGCGGAAGATATCATGTCCTCCCCGGTGGTTATGTTGGATGTAAATGAAAGCGCAAAAGAAGCCGCAAAAAAGATGATTGAAGAAGATGTTACAGCCCTACCCATTACAAACGGCGAGGAAATAGTGGGAATAATCAGCAGGACCGATATCATGAAAGCGGTGATGTAAAAGGCAATAAGAAGGCGACAAAAAAGCGATATGAGCTAAGCGTCGTGGCCTGAATAACCGGAACCATAACAGGCAACGGAAAACCGTGAAGCTGCCCACAGTGAAACAGGATGAAAAGAATAAGAACACTGAAAACGGCAGCAAGAAACGATGTAAAAACGCAAACTAGCAGAAAACAACAATTAAAAAATTCTGGATACGCATGAGGTGAATTGCATGCAAGTTAAAGATATAATGGTACAGCCACACAAGATCGATAAGTCAGACACCATATCCCACGCCCTTGATCTCATGGAGAAAAAGGACACAAAGCGTCTAATGGTAGTCCACAACGACCAGATGCTCGGTGTACTGACCATGAGAAGTCTGACCAAGGAGCTCGGAACTCGTAAGAAACTGAGCAAACCCGCATCCTCTCTGCATGTTGCAACAGCCGTATCCGACAACTTTGTAAAGGTCCTGCCGGACACCGACCTCAGCGACGCCCTCACCCTGATGAAGAAAAAAGGAGGAGTGATCGTCGTTACCAACAACGGGGACATCCTGGGCTGGGTCACCCCGAAAGAACTTATGGAAGCAAACCGCTTTACGGGCTACGCCGGGGAAATCATGGAAAGAAACCCGATCAATGTCAGCCCCTCCGACCGGGTCAGCCACGCCAGGCACCTGATCCTCGACAACAACGTGGGCAGACTGCCTGTGGTCGAAAATGGCAAACTCGTAGGGCTTGTCGCAGAAGAAGACATTGTCGCAGCAATGCGCGCCTTCAGGGATCTGGTGGCAGGCAACCAGCAAGATTCCAGAATCAAGAACCTCCTGGTAGGGGATATCATGACCCGTAGCGTGACCAGTGTCTATACCAACACTCTGCTTTCAGAAGTTGTCAAGACCATGCTGGAAAACGACTTCGGAGGAGTCCCGGTCCTCAACCTGGAAGAGGAACTTGTAGGTTTCCTTACACGAAGGAACGTTATAAACGCAATTGCAGAATGAGCACATTGCGAAAAGTTCAATGCGAAAAGTTCAATGCGAAAAGTTCAATGCGAAAAGAGAAGAAAACGGTGAAAAAAAGTCCTTTCCCCTCTGGGGCAGGACTTTTTCTGTTTTTAACTAAATTTCGAGGTTTAATTATTCTTATTTTTAACTAAATTTTCGATGTTTAATTGAATTTTCCTATTTTTTGAATTTTCCTAGTTTGTCGGCTCAGAAAGAACGGTCCCCTCCGAGCAACCCGCCAAGAAGATCGTCGCCGGCACCTGCAACCCCACGCCTTTCTCCCCTGTTCTGCTGGTAACTGGCTGCCGCAAAAATCCTGTCGGCAAGCCGGGAGAAAGGAAGGCTCTGCATGTACACGGTTCCTGGCCCTGTTAGAGTTGCAAGCACGACTCCTTCTCCACCGAAAAGGGCGTTTTTGAAGTCCCGAGACCAGGTGATGTCATAACTTACGTTTTCGGTAAAAGCTGCCACGCAACCTGTGTCCACATGGTAGGTTTCTCCGGGCGCAAGTTCCTTCTTGACAATCGTGCCGCCAACATGGATGAAGGCCATGCCATTACCCCGGAGCCTCTGCAGGATGAAACCTTCACCTCCGAAGAGCCCGGCCCCGAGTTTGCGGGTAAAGGCGACTTCCACTTCCACACCCCTTGCAGCACAGAGGAAGGCATCTTTCTGGCAAAGCATACTCCCTCCCATTGAGGCAAGATCCAGGGGGATAACCTTCCCCGGAAAAGGAGCCCCAAAAGCCACATGGCCTTTGCCCTGACCCTGGTGGGTAAAGTTTGTGATGAAAAAACTCTCTCCTGTAAGAGCCCGCTTCAGACCCTTTTTCAGGCCTCCCAGGAGCCCCTTGCTCTCACCACCCATACTGGTCTGCATCTGGACTCCGGGGCCCATGTACATCATTGCTCCGGCTTCTGCCTGGACAGCCTCTCCCGGGTCAAGTTCAACTTCCACAATCTGCAGGTCATCGCCTATGATCTGATAATCAATTTCATCTGCCATTTTGATGTCTCCTTTTTGCTATCTCTTTCTCCCAGCTATTTTTTCTTCTACTTTCACCAGATATTTTTTGCCACAGGTTTAAACTTCATTACTGTAAATTTAAATTTCGTTAAAAATTATAGTGTCAAGACTTAAAAAGATTCTTGACATATCTATTTATGCCACATAGTTACCCCAGAGAATACACATAGTCTCCAAAGAGAAAAAGCATAATTCCCTAGGGAAAACACATAGTTACCCCAGAGAATGCACATAGTCTCAAAGAAAAAGCATAATTCCCTAAGGGAAAACATATAGTCTCCAAAGAAAAAGCATAATTCCCTAGGGAAAACACATAGTTACCCCAGAGAATGCACATAGTCTCCAAAGAAAAAGCATAATTCCCTAAGGGAAAACACATAGTCTCCAAAGAAAAAGCATAATTCCCCCAGGAAAAACACATCGTTCCCCGAGAGAAACGATGCTAAGGGACAACATATTTCAAGCCCGAAAGCAGATAGATATACTTATGCACACTGCGGGGAGTAGTGAAACTGTTGATGCCGGGTTTGTCGGAAAGCTGGCCGGATATCTCGGGTTTGAAGAAGAAAAAATACGCCACCTTTTCGAAAAAAAATACCTTGCCCGGAACTGGGGAGAGCACGAGCACCTTTTTCGTTTCGACAAGGAGATTTCCCATATTGAGAGGGGCACATTGTTTTATGAGAAAGATGACAGTTTCGAAATGGTTCTGGGTTTCCCGAAAATACGGAGGGCTATGGTACTTTATCCAACCCTCGAAAAGCAGTTCGACGGTCTCCGGAGCGTTGTCGTGGAAGAGAAGATGAACGGTTACAACGTCCGTGTTACCGGAGTGAACGGAGAGGTCCTTGCAATTACCAGGAGCGGATATATCTGTCCCTATACAACGGAAAAGGCCAGGGCGAAATTAAACCCGGATTTCTTCAACGACTATCCGGACCTGGTGCTCTACGGGGAAATGGTGGGGCCGGACAACCCTTACGTCCCCAAAGAAATCTACGATGTCGAGTCCGTAGAGTTTTACATCTTCGACGTCCGGAAAAAAAATACTGGAGATCCCCTCCCTGCAGCCCGAAGGCGGGAAATCCTGGAAAAATATGGCTTTTTGCAGGTGAAGTCTTTCGGGGAAATTTCCCTGGAAACGGCTCCCGGGGAAATTGCAAAAATAATCCGGAACCTTGGCCAAATCGAGCACGAAGGAGTGGTTATTAAAGACCCGGCAATGGTCCTGCCCTCTGTGAAGTACACCTCTTCCCGGAGCAACTGCTCTGACCTCAGGCATGCCTTCAAGTTCTACAACGAGTCCGGAAGGGACTACATGCTTTCCCGGATCGTCAGGGAAGGATTCCAGGCAGTGGAATGGGGAGAAAGCGAAGCCGAGTTCAAGAAACGCTGCATGCAGCTTGGGGAAAGCATCCTGACCCCTCTCCGGGATTCCGTGCAAAGCGTCAAAGAACGGAAGCGCCTCTACGACGAGGTCCGGATCAGGGTAAAGGACCTGAAAACCGCCGTAGAATTCGAAGACTACCTGAAAAGGCTCGGAGTAGATTCCATCTTCGAGAACCCTGAGCCTGTAGGGGACGAGTACCGGATAACCATCAAAAAAGTAAACAAGAGCACGAACGACAAAACCGAGGCAATCTGGAAAGGGGAACTGTGGTAACTTTGTTAGGGGAAAATTACCCAAAATCCTTTTTTTCCGTGAATGCTAGCCATGATGACGTCCTGATGACTTTTCCCCGGAAAATTTCGCAAAGAAATATATTGCAGTATATTAATACCAGTGGCAGAAACAAAACCTTCTATTTACGTATCCCTACCTATTCACAGGATATTTACAGAGTTATCATTCACAGAAATCCATCCACAGAACTATCCAAGTTCACACAAATCCATTCACAGAACTATCTATTCACACAACACCTGAAAGGGACCCACCATGGCAAATATCGCAATTATCGGGACAGAACAGAGCGGAAGGACCACCCTTGCCGCAAACCTCGGGAAAAAAGGAACGCATTCGGACATCACCCTGTACAACAACGACAAAGAAACCCCTAAACTTGCCTTTATCGACCCCCACAGTTATCCGAAAACCCTGAAATCCCTGATCACGGCGCTGAACATTTCAGACATGGCAGTCCTCTGTATCCCCTCAACAGGCATGGACGCCCATACGGGAGAATGCATCATCGCCATGGACCTGCTGGGTTTCAAGCATGGGATCATTGCCCTGACAATGTCCGATACCACCCACATGTTCGCCATTGACGAACTCAAGGCAAAGATCAAACAGATCACCGCAGGTACCGCACTGGAGGGCTGGGACTGCATCGCCATTAACACGAACAGGAGCGCAAAGAACCCCTTTGAAGGAGTGGACGAGCTCAAAGCCTTAATCAACTCCATGGCAACAGAAATTGAAGCAGAACAGGTAAAATTGAATGACCTGCCTGCCCGCGTATTCATAGACCACGCCTTTAATGTTACCGGGAAAGGCTGTGTAGTGCTCGGGGTTACCAAACAGGGCATCTCAAAGGACAAGGACAAAACCAAAATCTTCCCCCTGGACAGGGACATCGAAATCCGCTCCATCCAGAGCCACGACGTAGACATCACCGAAGCCCCCACCGGCACCAGAGTAGGGATGCGCCTGAAAAACGTCCAGGCAAAGGATATCGAGAGGGGCTTTATCATCTCGGATAAGGAGACCGTTACTACTGACTACATCCTGGAGTGCACCTTCTCGAAGTTCACCAAAAAAGTCGAACTCGCAAGCGTGCTTCACCTCTTCGTGGGCCTGCAGTCCGAACCCGTGCGCGTGGAAAAGATCCTAGTGGACGGGGAAGAAGCAAAAGAAGCCCTGCCCGGAAGTACCTGCGTTCTGGAACTCTCAGGAAACAAGAAGGTCGCCTACAGCAAAGAGGACCGCTTCCTGCTGGCAAACCTGGACCTGACCCAGCGCTTTGCAGGCTACGGTTTCTCAAAATGAGATAAGGGAATTCTTCAAAGGGAATTCTTCATGGAAAACGATTCAAGCCAGGAAAAAGCCCCGGAAAGGGAGAAGGGTCTCTTCGGAAACGTCTTTCATAAAAATATCTGCTGGCAGCGCTCCTACGAGAGGCCGGAAGAAAAAGAAATGATAATGGCCCTTTACGGCTCCCTCCGAGAAGGACTCTACAACAGCAGGCGCTTTGACCTGTCAGGCAGGTCGGAATTCCTGGGGACCGCCAGAATAAAAGGGTACGCTCTCTACTCCCTTGGCCCCTACCCTGCCGTCTACCCCTCGGAAGGAGACTCCGTACTCGCCGAAGTCCGGAAGTTTTCAGGAAAACAGCAGCTTGAAATTGCAAAATCCATTGATTACATGGAACTTTTCGGGGGCTACCACAGGGAATACGTGAGTCTGGAAATAGGGGGACAGAAATTAAGGGCCATCATTTACGTTTACGATGATAAAACCGGGACTGAAAAGGTTGAGAGCGGGGACTGGGTCGAGTACCTGAAAGGAAAAGAAGAAAGTTGAAGAAGAAAGAAGACGAGTGAGTAATTTACATTACAATTTCTTGATAATCTTGATAACCTTCTTCATAATCTTCTTCATTACCTTACAGATTCCTTAAAAATTCAAGGCTTTTGACCCCTTCTTCTACAGAAGCCATTTCCGTTACGAAGATCCCTTTATAATCCGAGAGTTTTTCCATGACTGATTTCCAGTCCACAGTGCCTTCCCCCAGGGGGAGGTGCTCGTCTTTTTCTCCCATGTTGTCGTGGATGTGCACGTGGGAAATCCGGCCCCCTAACTGGTCCAGGAACTCGTCTATAAGCCTCACGGTGTTGGCATGCCCCACGTCAAAGGTGAAACCCACGTTATGGCTTCCGACGGCATCGAGCATCTCGTGCATTTCATCCGGGTATTTCCCAAAGATTTTGGGGAAATCGGGCATGTTTTCAACGGCTACCAAGATCCCGAAATCCGCGGCAAAGTCACAGATCTCCGTAAGGGAGGCAAGGTTTGTCTGGTAGGCCTCGTACGGGACCTGTGCCCCGTAGGGAGAGAGGTAGCCGGGGTGGACCACTGCCAGGTTAACGTAGTTCGAGGCCAGGGTCAGGTAGTGCTTCATCTGACGGATGACCTCCCCCCGGATGGAATCGTTCAAACCTGCCAGGTTCATGTCCGAGAAGGGCAGGTGCAGGGTCAGCTCCAGGTTTGTGGTCTCATGAATGTTTTGCACGTTCTGGATGGTCTTACTGTTCAGGCACTGGGAACCTTCCTGCACTATCTCCCAGCCCGTATACCCGTGGTCTTCAAGCGTGTAGGCCCATTTGAAGGGGTCTTCAACAACCGACCGCGAAGAAAAACTGATTCGATGAAGCTGCATGACGACAATTCATTCCTTTTCCATTGATTTGCATAGAAGTGCGGGACGTAAAGATGTAGGACGTAAAGATGTAGGACGTAAAGATGTAGGACGTAAAGATGTAGGACGTAAAGATATGGGACGTAAAGATGTAGGACGTAAAGATATGGGACGTAAAGATGTTGGCGGGAAGTCAGATATAATTAACTTTTCAGTCCCTTTCCACGTAGTCCATTCCCACTTCAACAACCGGTTTCCCGTCTTCGGTAAGAGGCAGGAGCCACTCAAAAAGCCGCTCCATTTCCTCGGGAGAGTCTGCCCTGACGCTGACCTCAATTGACCCTATAGGCTCTTTTTCTGCAGGAACGCTGGGGACCCCCACAAAAGCCGCCTGCTTGTTGAGCAAAAAGTTAACAGAGAGGCCGTCAGAGGAGAGACCTTTATTGAAGGCTTTATTGCGCATGCTGTCTATGATAAATTCCCTGCGGATGAGCCCGTGCAGGGTAAACAGGAGGTCAAAACCTCCCTCCCCTAAGAGGTAAAAGGAAGGTAAAGACCCGGCATCTCCTGATTCGGATTTTTCGGCTTCGGAAGCTATCCTTTCAATTTCAATACCTGAAAAAAGCTTCAAGATTGCCCCGGAAACCTTTTCAGGATCTTCTGTGGGATATACGGCTGCTGAAACCTCGACGTGTATCATGAATTAACTCCTTAACTGATAGAATTACTCCGTGGATTTGGCTGATAGAATTACTACATGGATTTAGCTGATAGACCTGATCCGTGGGTTCATACTAATGGTTTACATGAGCAGGGTTATTAAATGAATTACTCTACCGGATTTTCTCCGGAATAGTTTTTCAGGACTGCAATAACTTTCTCTTTGAAGACTTCAAGAGTGGAATCGTTTTCGATTTCGGCATTGGAAGCTATGATGGCGTCTCCCATGCCCCAACCAAGTTCACGCTCGTCCCTGTTGCGGAGGCCATCAATACTGTCCATGTCATCACTTCTGCCCCGATTCTGAACCCTATCAAAACGGGTATCAAGGGGAGCGTAGATGGCAACCAGGACAAACTTTTTTCCAAATTCCCGCCTGAAGCATTCAAGTTCGGCAATCCCGCGAACCCCGTCCACGACCAGGAGTTCCGAGTCTGTCTCCTGGATCTGGGAAATGCAACGTTTGGCAACGGCGTCCATGCCTTCACATTTCCGGAGATCCGTTGCAACCATCCCGGTGTTGGCGTCACTGGGCTCAAGCCCCCGTCTCAGCACTTCCTTTCGGATCACGTCCCCCATGTTAACCACGGGAATGCCCATTTCAACGGCAGTCCTGGCAGCTTCGGATTTTCCTGAGGCAGGCATGCCTACGAACGCTATGATCTTCATTATAAATTATCCTTTAATTTGAACCTTTTAATTGAACCTTTTAATTGAACCTTTTAATTGAACCTTTTAATTGAACCTTTTAATTTGAATCGTGAAACGTAGAGGCCGATTTATAAAGTTTATAACATGATCGTAGTCAAACCACAGGATCATATATATTATTTCCTGAACGAACGAAAAAAAAGGTGAAAGCTAATAAAAAAATGAAGAAAAGAAGAAAACAACTCACAAAAATTCTAGCAGAGCCGGTAAAGGACTCTGGTGGGTTTTTCCTGAAGGGAAGTGAAAAAGGAAGGAAGAAAGGAAGGTAACAATTCACGTTTAAGAAGCTGAGGTATTTCTACTCCTTTCATTCGGAGGTATCTCAAATTTTTCCTTCAACATTTCCATAAATCTTTTCCCCCTCATCTTTGACGTCTCATAAATACTCAGAAGCACTTCAAATACTCCAGCACCGTACCATGTCCTTCTCCCACCACTAATTTTCCTATGCAATACTCCTTTACGCATCGCACGCTCTGCGTCATTATTGTGCCAGGGTACTCCCTCAAATTCCATGAACGTAAATAGCATGGACTGTCTCTTTCGAAGCTCTTTTGATATTCTGATGACATCCACATCAGTCCATTGTCTATTGAGTAGAGCCTTCATCTCTTTTTGGAACTCTTTACAAGCATTTTTACGTTTTTCCATTGATGGAGGCGGATCTTTCTGCGTGAACTCAATTGCTCTTTTCAGAATTGATCGAACACCATCAACGAATTCTATGAACTTTTTAGGTGGTCTTCCAGGTTTTGTCCTTTTTGCAGGCTTGGATGTTAAAAGACTTCGAGGTTCTATCTTGTGTTTAATTTCAGCTCTTTCCAACCACCTATTCACATGAAGAAGGTCAAGCTGATGTCCCGCACATTTTACTACATCATACGGTTTCCAGGCATCTCTTCCCAGAACACCTTTAAATCCTTCAAGTATTCTTTCCGGTACTATGTGACCACGAGTTGGAGAAACTTTATAGTAAGTACCTAATAAAGAAGTAAAACCCCATAACCAGCTATTCTTACCGTTTATCCTAAATCCCGTTTCGTCGCCATTGACAGCCTTTGATCTTACTATTTCTTTATGGAGTTTCTCATAGTCTTCCTGAAGTGTATCTGCCACCCATTTTTCCAGTTTAAGCACAGTGGCTCTACTAATCTTGATATTATATGTCTCATACAAGCTGGATTGAATCTTTTCTATACTCAATCCTAACATTCGCTGATAAGCAACCCATGAAGCTATAGAAGGTCCAAACTCCTGGTTTGGTGGTATCCATGAAACTTCTCCACGAACCATCTTTTTGCACTTTTTGCACCAATATCTTTGATAAATAATTTCAAAGATAGTAGGTTTTGGAACTGGGATTTCAGTGATGGTACGGGTTTCTTTGGCACCTTTAACAGGTTTGCCCAGAGGAGTGCCGCAACATGGACATTCTTCCGTTTTGATATATATAGGAGGAGAGTTGGGAATTGGTGTTTTTCGCCCGTGTCCAACATGTCCAGGCTGACCACCTCTGGCTTTTTTCGGCCCTTCCTGTCTATTTCGCCGGTAATAAGTTTTAGATGATGGAACACCACCTGCTTCAGAAGTCTTGTCAGATGATGCGAGAACAGGTGCAGAACCCTAAAATTGAGCAAGTTGTTTTTTGAGATATTTATTTTCATTTCTGAGGTTTTTTGCACGCTCTTTGAAGCGTTCAGTTTGCTTTGTGAGGTTGTCATTCTCTGTTTTGAGCTTTTCTACGTGCTGCAAACTGCTTTGCTTCTCGTTACGCTCTTTTTCGAGTTCTTCCTTTAATTGTGTGATTTTTTGTTCCAAATCACTTACTTGTTCCTTCATGTTTTTTGTTTCATCTTGAGGAACGTTCTTCATTGAATGGCTAATATATTTTTCAAAGTAAAAAAATGTTTTGAAAATATTATTTTTTAGTTGCGGACCTTTGAACAAAGTTTAAAAATTAATCTGGAAATCTTCTAAAACGTGAATTGTTACAAAGGAAGGAAGAAAGAACCCATCCCATGCCCAATTATAAATTATAAACCTCTTTCATGAGAACATCTTGTTAAAGACGGAGGTCTTGAAGTCAACAAGAGGCTTTAAGCGGTAGTCCTCAAGGAGCACCTTGCGAGTGTTTTCCACAGGAACGCTGAGGGAAATTTCCTTGGTCCGGCCGTAGCGGCCTTTGCTTACCACAACTGCGTTTACGATGCCCAGCATGTCGAGTTCGGACATGAGGTCCGTTACCCTGCGCTGAGTCAGGATATCCACGTCGATGTGGTGACAGAGCTGCCTGTAGACGTTATACATTTCCCCTGTGGTGATGTTCTTACCTTCCTTACCCCGGTTCCGGAGCAGGATGATGCTGTAGAGTACGAGCTTGGATTGGGTAGGAAGAGTCCTCACCACTTCCACCACGCGGTCGACTTCGATCTTTTCCTGGGCGCGGCGCACGTGCTCTTCAAGGACCTGGGGATGATTTTCCCGCTCGGTAATTTCCCCTGAAACTCTCAGGAGGTCAAGAGCTCTCCGGGCATCCCCGTGTTCCTGAGCAGCAAAGGCAGAACATAGAGGGATTACCATCTCGCCCAGGACCCCGTCGTTATAGGCCATCTTAGCCCTCTGCTTCAGGATATCGCTGATCTGCTCGGCGTCGTAGGGCGGGAAGATCAGTTCTTCCTCTCCCAGGGAACTCTTGACTCTCGGGTCCAGAAACTCCGTAAACTTCAGGTCGTTGGACACCCCGATCATGCTGACCTTGGCCTTGCGCAGGTCCGTGTTGATCCGGGAGAGGTTGTAGAGGACATCGTCCCCTTTCTTGATCAGCTTATCAATCTCGTCCAGAATTATGATAATGACCTGGTCCCTGGAATCAATCGCCTCCTTGAACTTCATAAAGACCTGATCCGTGGGCCACCCGGTCATAGGGACCTCTTCCTCGAAATGCCGGGCAAGGTTTGCAAGAAGCCGGTACTGCGTGTCGATGACCTCACAGTTGATGTAGACCACCGAGCAAAAGATCGACTTGTCTTCACTCACCCTTTCCAGTTCTTTTCCCACATAGCGGGTCACGGCAGTTTTTCCAGTCCCTGTTTTTCCGTAGATCAGCACGTTGGAAGGAGTCTCACCCCTCAACGCAGAGACCAGAATGGTTGCAAGGCTATTGATCTGTTCATTCCGGTGGAGTAACAGGTCCGGAGTGTATGAAGGTCGAAGGACCTCTTTGTTTTTGAAAATTGACTGTCCGTCAAGTAATTTTTCGAACAGCCCGTCTAATGATTGAGCTTTCATCATGAATGACCCTCTTCTTGCAACAAATTAATCGCAAACAACTGGAATGTATTAGGAGTGAATTCGCACAATTTTAAACCACTACGAGCATTTTACAACTTCATTTTCAAACGATTTAATTTAGCAGCTTTAAACTTGAAACCTGCCGTTTAAATCTACAGCTTTCTGGATCCGGAGATCAAGTTAGTCGTTGGGGTTAATTTAGTCGTGAACGCAGGAATTACATGCAAATTTCGATGTATTATGATTCGATGTATTATGATTCGATGTATTATGATTCGATGTATTATGATTCGATGTATTATGATTCGATGTATTATGATATCCGGAAGCATCGGATTGCAGAATATGTCATCCCGGGATTCTGTAATTACGGGTTCTGAATCTTGAGGACCCCGGAAACGGAGCCCTTTGAATCAGGCAATCTTCATACCCTGGGAGTGACAGGTAAGTAGAGTTTTTTCACGGGGGGGTCATAAAAACCAGACCCGATGTAAGATCTAATTCATTTCCACGGTTTTTCCATGCCTGATCCCATCTCCTGCTCCTCCGAATTAACTTCCTTACCAATGGAATAGTGGAGAGAGATACCAAGCATTGTATTAAAGTGTTATTTGTAAGTTTTTTGAATCGGAAGATCCATTTTTTAACCATTCACTCCTGATTGAAATTTGGCAAAAAGGACCCTGTGAATGGAAATGAAGTTTCGATTATAGACAAAGACCTGGCAATCGGAGTTCAACAATAGGGATTCCGCAGTCTTTGCACCATAACCGATTTGGGGACATAAGTCTTCAGGAACCTCAAATCCTGATAACTTCCTGTACCCTTCCCTCCTCTTTGACCAAAATTTAAGGTGATATCGGTATATAAATAACCGACATAGGACCACATTTGCAGTAGATGCAATGGAAGTAAACCTTATTAATAGTTATGGTGAAGACCCCCCCGTTTCCAATGGA